>NZ_JAVKSG010000009.1:52444-80866 GCF_039583785.1 Mycobacterium sp. | reverse complement strand
GGGCATAGCGGTAATCGCGGCTAACTACTACACTGCGTCGTAGTGCAGTAGTTAGACGCAGCCCGGGGAGATGACAGATGAACGTCGTCGACGTGTCGAGGTGGCAGTTCGGCATCACCACCGTCTATCACTTCATCTTTGTGCCGCTCACGATCGGCTTGGCCCCGCTGCTTGCGCTCATGCAGACGATCTGGGTCGTGACTGGCAGGGTGGCCTGGTATCAGCTGACCAAGTTCTTTGGCAAGTTGTTCCTGATCAATTTCGCGATCGGCGTTGCCACCGGAATCGTGCAGGAGTTCCAGTTCGGAATGAACTGGAGTGAGTACTCCCGCTTCGTCGGCGACGTGTTCGGCGCTCCGCTCGCGATGGAGGGTCTGGCCGCGTTCTTCTTCGAATCCACCTTCATCGGTTTATGGATCTTCGGCTGGAACCGGTTACCCAGGCTGGTCCACCTGGCATGCATCTGGATCGTCGCCGTCGCCGTCAACGTCTCCGCGTTCTTCATCATTGTGGCGAACTCGTTCATGCAGCATCCGGTCGGTGCGCACTACAATCCCGCGACGCATCGCGCCGAGCTTCACGACATCGGTGCGTTGCTCACCAATAACACTGCGTTAGCGGCATTTTCGCACACGGTGGCCGGTTCGTTGCTGACGGCCGCCACCTTCGTTGCCGCTGTCAGTGCGTGGTGGCTGGTCCGTTCCGGCAGATCCGCACCCGCGACCGGCGGGGCGGGCACCGACGCCCAAGCGCTGTTTCGCCCCGCCGCGATCCTGGGTTCCTGGATCGCGCTGATCGCAACGGTGGGGTTGTTGTTCACCGGCGACCATCAGGGCAAGCTGATGTTCGTTCAGCAGCCGATGAAAATGGCTTCGGCGGAGTCGTTGTGCGACACCGCAACTGACCCGGACTTCTCCGTCTTGACCGTCGGCACCCACAACAACTGCGACAGCATCACCCGCCTGATCGAGGTGCCCTACGTGCTGCCGTTTCTTGCGCAGGGCCGCATCCACGACGTCAGATTGCCGGGTGTACGCGACATTGCGCAGGACTACCAAAAGCGGTTCGGGCCGAACGACTATCGCCCCAATTTATTTGTGACGTATTGGTCTTTCCGCGCGATGATCGGGTTGTTGGCTGTTCCGCTGCTGTTCGCATTGGCGACATTGTGGTTCACCCGCGGCGGTCGACTCCCACCTGAGCGCTGGTTCGGCAAGCTGGCCCTGCTAACCATTCCCACCCCTTTCCTGGCCAACATATCCGGCTGGGTGTTCACCGAAATGGGCCGTCAGCCATGGATTGTCGCGCCGAACCCGACCGGCGATCAGCAGGTTCGATTCACCGTTCACCAAGCCGTTTCGCACCATGCATCTGGTGTCGTGGTCATCTCACTGGTGACCTACACCGTGATCTACGCGCTGCTGGCGGTTGCCTGGTTCTGGCTGCTGAAGCGGTACGTCGCCGAAGGGCCGCGGGAACACGACGCCGAGCCAGCCGCGCCCCGTTCGCCGAGCGACGACGAGATCGCGCCGCTGTCCTTCGCTTATTGAGTTCCGCCGAGAAAAGGAGCTGACCGATGGGACTGCAGCAGTTGTGGTTCGGCATTATCGGCCTGCTGTTTCTCGCCTTCTTCATCCTGGAGGGCTTCGACTTCGGCGTCGGCATGCTGATGGAGCCGCTCGCCCGTGTCGGTGTGGGCGAACGGGAAAACCATCGCCGCGCCGCGCTCAACACGATCGGGCCGGTATGGGACGGCAACGAGGTATGGCTGATCACCGCGGGCGCAGCCATGTTCGCCGCATTTCCGGGCTGGTATGCGACGGTCTTCTCCACGTTGTACCTACCGCTGCTGGCCATCCTGGTCGGAATGATCCTGCGCGCGGTGGCGATCGAGTGGCGCGGGAAAATCGACGATCCGGCCTGGCGTACGGCCGCCGACGTCGGAATCGCCGCCGGTTCGTGGTTGCCCGCCGTGTTATGGGGCGTCGCGTTCGCGATCTTGGTGCGCGGTCTCCCGGTGGACGCCGCCGGGCGCGTCGACGCGTCGATCACCGATCTGCTCAACGCCTACACGCTGCTGGGAGGTCTCGCGACGGCTGGGCTGTTCTTGTTCTACGGCGCCGTGTTCGTCGGCCTCAAAACCTCGGGCGCCATCCGCGACGACGCACATCGCTTTGCCGGACGGCTGTCGCTTGCGGTGACCGGAATTGTTGGGGCCTTCGGGCTGTGGACACAGCTGGCCCACGGCAAAGACTGGACCTGGTCGGCCTTGGCGGTCGCGGTGGCCGCGCAACTGGCTGCGGTGGTGTTGGTGCGCAGGCGCGCATCCGACGGCTGGGCATTTTTCAGCACGGCCGTCGTGGTGGCCGCCGTCGTCGTGCTCATGTTCGGGGCGCTCTACCCGAACCTGGTGCCGTCGACGTTGAACACGCCATTGAGCCTGACGATCTACAACGCCTCGTCGACTCCGTACACGCTGAAGATCATGACGTGGGTGACGGTGGTCATGGCCCCGCTGACAATGATCTACCAAAGCTGGACGTATTGGGTTTTCCGGCAACGTGTCTGCGCTGACCACATTCCGCCGGCCACCGGTTTGTTGAGGCGAGCCTCCTGAGCAGAGCCAGCCGGGCACCGCTGGATCCACGGCTCTGGCGCACGTCGGGCCCACTGCGAACGTACCTGGCCCAGTCGGTGGCGTGCGGTCTGGTGATCTCCGGATGTGCGATACTATCGGCAATCCTGTTGGCGCATATTGCTTCCCGAGTGATCACCGAGCCGTCCTCCGCGCGAGATTTGACGCAGTGGACGCCGGCGTTGGCCGTCCTGCTCGCGGTCTGGCTGGTGCGCGCAGCGGCGCAGTGGCTGCAAGCCCGCCTGAGTCAACACGGCGCGAGCACTGTCATTGCCGATCTCAGCGGCCAGGTACTCACCGCCGTCACCTCACGACAACCGCGGCAACTGCACGATCAACGTGACGCGGCGGCCGCAGTGGTGACCCGCGGACTGGACGGCTTGCGACCGTATTTCACCGCGTACCTGCCGGCCCTTGTACTCGCGACGATTCTCACCCCGGTGAGCACAGTCGTGCTGGGGCTCTATGACTTCGAATCGGCGGTCATCGTGTTGATCACACTACCGCTGATTCCGATCTTCATGGTGCTGATCGGCATGGCGACCGCTGATCGGTCCGCGGCGGCACTCGCCGCCATGGCAACTCTGCAGGCCCGGCTCCTGGATCTGATCGCAGGAATACCGACACTGCGGGCGCTGGGCCGCGCCACCGGACCCGAACGGCGCATCGCCGAATTGTCTGCCGCCCATCGCCGCTCGACGATGTCCACGTTGCGGATGGCCTTCCTGTCGTCTCTGGTCCTCGAACTTCTCGCCACCCTCGGCGTAGCGATGGTCGCGGTGAGCATCGGTCTGCGGCTGATGTTCGGTGAGATCAGCCTGGGCACGGGTCTGACTGTGTTGCTGCTCGTGCCGGATGTCTTTTGGCCGCTACGCAAGATCGGAGTGGAATTCCATGCTGCACAGGACGGTCGGTCGGCGGCCGACGCGGCATTCACGTTGATCGGGGATTCCGCCGGTGCCGGCGCGGGTTCACGGACGGTGCCGGCGGCTGGTGCGGCGATTGTTATCGACAGGCTCAGCGTCGCCGGTCGTGACGGACTATGCCCGCACGACATCAGCGCGGTGGCCCGACCCGGCCGGATCACCGTGTTCACCGGCGCCAACGGAGCCGGCAAGAGCACGACGCTGGAGGTGATCGCCGGAATCGCGGTACCCACGAGCGGCCGAGTCACCGTTGGCGGCGTCCCGCTCGCCGATCTCCGACCGTCGGATTGGTGGCGGCAGATCGCGTGGCTGCCGCATCGCCCGGTGCTCCTTCCGGGGACCATAGCCGAGAATCTGACCCTGTTCGGTCCGCTGGAAAGTCTTGAATCTGCCTGCGCTGCGTCGGGATTCGATCAGGTACTGGCTGAGTTACCGGATGGCTTGAACACCGTTATCGGATCCGGCGGCGTGGGCCTTTCACTGGGACAGCGGCAGCGGCTGGGCTTGGCCCGCGCACTCGGCTCATCGGCGCCGGTGTTACTTCTCGACGAGCCCACGGCCCATCTGGATGTCACCACGGAATCGCGAGTGCTTCGCGCGGTGGCCGAACGAGCCCGTCGCGGCGCCACCGTTGTCGTTGTGGCGCATCGCGAACGCGTCATTGCGATCGGCGATGACGTCGTCGTGGTGACCGGTGCCGGCGAGGTTCGTTATGCGCTCAACTGATCAGCTTTCGACCGCCGCGCACCTATTGCGCCCGCGGCTGGCGAGCCTGGTCCTCGCGGTGGCGCTCGGGACGCTGTCGGTGGCCAGCTCCCTGGGATTGACCGGAGTGTCGGCGTGGCTGATCACCCGCGCCTGGCAGATGCCGCCGATCCTGGACCTGTCGATCGCAGTGGTGACGGTGCGTACTCTCGCGATTTCCCGTGGCGTGCTGCACTATTGCGAACGGCTGGCCAGCCACGACACCGCGCTGCGCGCCGCCGGCACCGCCCGAGCACTGATCTACCAACGACTCGCGCGCGGCCCGACGGACGTTGCGAGTCGGTTGAACACCGGCGAACTGGTGTCACGAGTCGGATCCGACGTCGACCAGTTGGCCGACGTGTTGGTCCGCACGCTGCTACCGGCCGGCGTCGCAGCGCTACTCGGGCTTGCCGCAGTCGCCGCCGTCGGCTCGATCTCGGCGCTCGCGGCGGCAGTTCTGGCGGCCTGCCTGGTGGTCGCCGGCGTCGTCGCGCCGTGGCTGGCGGCCAGATCTGCCACGGCCCAGGAAACGATTGCGCGCCAGCGTCATTCCGGTCGCGACGTGTCGGCGATGCTGGCGCTGGAGCACGCACCCGAGCTCCGCGTGGCCGGCAGGTTGGCGGACGTCATCGCCGAGTCGCAGCGTCGACAGCGTGAGTGGGCTGATGCCGTCGACGCCGCAGCCCGGCCGGCGGCGCTCGCGCAGGCCATTCCGACGGCCGCGATCGGCATCAGTGTTCTCGGCGCGGTCATCGCGGGAACCCAGCTGACCGGTTCAGTTGCTCCCACCACGTTGGCCGTTCTGATGCTGTTGCCACTGTCGGCATTCGAGGCGACGACGTTGCTGCCCGCAGCCGCCATCCAGTTGACACGATCACGTCTGGCCGCCGACCGTCTGCTGCCGCTGGCCGCATCGGCGGAGCCTGCCACGACGAGCACCGGGGTATCGCCGCCTCCCGACGCGCGACTGTGCGCGAGCAACCTGGTTGCCATGCAGCCGGGCGGGCGGGTATCCGCCGCGGTCGACGTCGATCTGCCGGCGGGCGCCAGGCTGGCGATCACCGGGCCGAGCGGTTGCGGCAAGACGACGCTGCTGATGACACTCGCCGGACTGTTGCCTCCCGCCAGCGGTGATGTCACACTCGGCGCGGTACCGCTGCACGCTTGGCGGGAGGACGAGCTAGGTTGTGCGGTCAGTTTTTTCGCCGAGGACGCCCATGTATTTTCGACTACTGTGCGGGACAACCTGTTGGTTGCCCGTGGCGACTGCCCGGATCATGAACTTGTGGACGCGTTGCAGCGCGTCGGTCTGGGCACCTGGCTGTCCGGCCTTGCGACCGGTCTCGACACGGTGTTGTCCGGCGGCGCACAAGCACTCTCGGCGGGCCAGCGCAGACGTTTATTGTTGGCCCGGGCGCTCATCTCACCCGCGCGGATTGTGTTGCTAGACGAGCCGACCGAGCATCTGGACGCCGCCGACGCGGACGCAGTCCTGCGCAGCCTGCTGGCGTCCGGACCCGATTCGATGTTCGAGGAGCGAACGGTCGTCGTGGCAACCCCGCACCCTTCCAGCAATATTCGGTGTCCGGAAATGCGTATCAGCGCCGACGCGTACTCTGGCCGATAGTCGTCCATGTCGCCGGATCAGAGAGCGAGCCATGACCGGATCTTCGGATCAGCCGGTTAGACGGGAGAACTCCGCGGAAGCACCGCACATCGGACCGCTGTATCCGTACCCCTCTGGCTATCCCCCGCCCACCCACGGACCTGCGGCACCGGTGGCGTCGAAGAACGGGTTCGGAATCGCCGCACTGGTGCTGGCCGTCATCGGTCTGCTGAGTGTCGCGACGGTGGTCGCTCCGATCGCGTTGGGCGCCGTCGCGGTGGTCATCGGCGCTGTCGGACGCGGCCGGGCCAAGCGCGGGATCGCCGACAACGGCGGGATTGCGATCGCCGGTATTGTGTTGGGCGCCTTGGCGGTCGTCGTCGGTCTGGCGTTCATCGCGATCTGGACGACAATCTGGAAGGACGTCCGAGGCGGCGATTACGTCGACTGCATACAGAAGGCCGGCAACAACCAGGTCGCAGAAGGACGCTGCGCGGATCAGTTTCGACACAGCGTGCAGGACCGGTTGAGCGTTACGCTGACGCCGTAAAGTTGTTCTGCGCCAGAGCCTCAACGGATGTCCGGGAAGTATTTCACCAGGCCCTCTTGCACCACGGTGGCCACCGGCCGCCGGGAGTGGTCAAAGAAGTAGCCGGTGCCCAGACCGCGCGAATCCGCCGCGACGGGTGACGATGTCGAGTACAGCAGCCACTCGTTGAAATTCACTTGGCGGTGGAACCACACCGAGTGGTTGACCGTCGCCGCGAAGATGCGGTCATACCCCCAGGAAAGTCCGTGTGTGGTGATGATCGAATCCAGCACTGTGGTGTCCGAGGAATACAGCATGGTAGCGGTGTGCAGTATCGGATCGCTCGGCAGTTCGCCGGCGGCTTTGACCCACACCCGGTTGTAGTCGAGCTCATTGCAGTTCTCGCGCCTCACCCACGACGGTTTGTTGGTGTAGCGCCATTCGATGGGCTGCAATGCGTTGACGAACCACGGCACCCGGTCCTCGTAGCCGCGTAGCTGTTCCACCAGTGTCGGCACGTCCTCCGGATCGGCGACGTCGGGCGGCTCCACGTTGTGTTCGAGACCGCTGCCGCCGGCAAGGTAGGAGATCATCACCGTCGCCAGCAGGGTGCCGTCTTGCGTCACGTCGACGCGGCGGTTGGCGAAGCGGCGTTCGTCGCGCAGCCGAAAGACCTGTAACTGCATGTCCTTGGCCGGGTCGCCCCCGTTGATAAAGTGTGCGGACAGCGCGTTGGCCGGCAGATTGCGGGCGCGCGTGCGGCTCGCCGCCACGAAAGACTGCGCCATCATCAGACCGCCGAACGTCCGAGGCGGGTTCTTGCTGGGATGAGATCCGGCGAAGACGTCGTCGCCCTCGTGGTGCAGGTCCAGCACCGCCATCAACTCGTCGAAGTCAGACACCGGGACAAGCCTAATGGCCCGCCCCCTCAGCCCTCCGCTACGCCGAGCGCATCGTCAACGGGCGGGCTCATCGGCCGAGTTAGACGTCGTCCTCGCCGATGCGGTGCACGTGGATCATGTTGGTCGACCCGACGGTGCCTGGCGGCGCGCCAGCGACGATCACCACCGTGTCCCCGCGCTTGTAGCGACCGAGCGACAGCAGCGACTTGTCGACCTGGCGGATCATGCCGTCGGTGGTTTGCATGATCCCGACGATGAACGTCTCGGTGCCCCACGTCATGGCCAGTTGGCTGCGCACCTCGGGTAGCGGCGTGAACGCCAGTAGCGGCAGCGGAGTGTGCAGCCGCGCCAGTCGTCGAACGGTGTCGCCGGACTGGGTGAACGCGACCAGCGCCTTGGCGTCCAGCCGTTCACCGATGTCGCGGGCGGCGTAGCTGATCACTCCGCGCTTGGTCCGCGGCACGTGCGTCAGCGGCGGTGCCGCCGTCGAATTCTCTTCGACCGCGCAGATGATTCGGGCCATCGTCTGCACCGCGGTCAGCGGATACCGTCCGACCGACGTCTCGCCGGAGAGCATCACCGCGTCGGCGCCGTCGAGGACTGCGTTGGCCACGTCGGAGGCCTCGGCGCGGGTAGGCCGTGAATGTTCGATCATCGACTCGAGCATCTGGGTCGCCACGATCACGGGTTTGGCGTTCTCCCTTGCCATTTGGATGACGCGCTTTTGGACCAGCGGCACCTCTTCCAACGGCAATTCGACACCCAGGTCGCCGCGGGCGACCATCACTGCGTCGAAGGCCAGCACCACGGCCTCGAGGTTGTCGATGGCTTCCGGCTTCTCGAGTTTTGCGATGACCGGTACCCGCCGGCCAACCCGGTCCATCACCTCGTGGATGAGCTCGACATCCGACGGCGAGCGCACGAACGAGAGCGCCACCATGTCGACGCCCAGGTGCATCGCGAACTCGAGATCGTCGATGTCCTTCTCCGACAAAGCGGGTGCCGACACGCTCATGCCGGGCAGCGACATGCCTTTGTTGTTGCTGACCGGACCGCCCTCGGTGACCGTGCACACGACGTCGTCGCCGTCGATGTGGTCGACCACCAGGCCGACGTTGCCGTCATCGACCAGAACGCGGTTGCCGGGCATTGCGTCTTGCGCCAGCTGCTTGTAGGTGGTGGAAACCCGGTCGTGGTTGCCTGCGCAGTCCGCGACGGTGATCCGCACGGTCTCGCCGTCGGCCCAATACGTCGGCCCGTCGGCGAAACGCCCAAGTCTGATCTTGGGGCCCTGCAGGTCGGCCAGCACGCCGACGGCGCGGCCAGTGGCGTCGCAGGCGGCACGCACCCGGTCGTAGGCGGCCTTGTGATCGCTGTAGTCACCGTGACTGAAGTTGAGCCTGGCGACATCCATCCCGGCTTCGACCAAGGCTCGGACGGACTCGTCGGAGCTGGTGGCCGGACCGAGGGTACAGACGATCTTTCCGCGTCTTGCCACAGCAAAAGCATAGTCGCGCGATCTGATCATCTCGTGTCAGTCCCGCTTCGCCCAGCGGACTAATGGGTGAGCAACGTCGGAACCAATGGGAATCCGGGCAGGTTGCGCGCCACTGTCCAGGCCAGCAGTGTCATCATCACCGCCGCACCGGCCGGGAGTCTCAACCGCCACTTGCCGCTGCGTCGGCGCAGCAGAACCCATCCGATCAACAGCGGGATTCCGACCAAAAACACGACGTTGTCGTTGATCGCCGCGGCCAGGTCGCCGTGCAGCACGTCGTGGACCATCCGCAGCCCGCCGCATGCCGGGCAGTTCCATCCGGTGAACAGTCGGAACGGGCAGACCGGGAAAAACGAGTCCGGCCGGTGCGGGTCGACCAGACCGATGTAGCCGAGCGCACCTGCCAGCAGCGCGCCCGATCCTGGCAATGCGTAGGAATGCGATCGACCCCCGCGTGCGGCGGGCAGGTCAGTGCTGTGCGCAACCGGGCCGGGCATCACTGGTCGGCCGGACTCTTGTCGGTCGAATCTTCGCCGGCTTTGGTGTCCTCGGTCTCGTCGTCGGATTCGATGTGCTCGGCCGCCGCGTCCCTGCCGTCGGCTTCCTCCGCCTCGTCGGACTCCGGCGCCTCGCCGTGCTCCTGCGCCGGCTCGACCTCGACCTCAGGCGGGTCGACCTCAGCGGCGTCCGCCTCGGCGACGACGGCATCCGCCTCGGCGTCCGGCTCGGCCTGTTGCTCAGCGGCGGCGGCCGGCGGGGCCGCCGGGGGCGCAGGCTTTGCTGCCTCAGACGCGGAATCTTCGAGCGAGTCCGGCTCCAGCAACTCAGCCGCCGACCCACTGAGCGTTGCTGGGTCTTCGCGACCCTTGGGCGCCAGAATCAGGTACACCACCGCGCCGATGAGGACGAACGTCGATGTGAAGGAGTTGATCCGGATGCCGGCGATGTGGGTGGCAGTGTCGTCGCGCAGCAGCTCGACCCCGAACCGACCGACGCAATAGAGCCCGACATAGGCCGCGAACAACCGGCCGTGTCCGATGGTGAAGCGGCGGTCGATAATCATCAGAATCACGAAAACCAGCAGGTTCCAAAGCAATTCGTACGCAAAGGTCGGTTGGACGATCATCGCGAGCTGTCCGGTCGACACGCCGTCGAGTGAATGTACATCGACGAATCCGGCCGGATCGCGGCGGTAAAAGATCTCCAAACCCCACGGCATCGTGGTCTCGCGGCCGTAGAGCTCTTGGTTGAAGTAGTTCCCGAGGCGGCCGATCGCCTGCGCGAGAACGATCCCGGGCGCGATGGCGTCGCCGAACGCCGGCAGCGGAATGTCGCGACGCCGACAGGCGATCCACGCGCCGACCCCGCCCAGCGCGACGGCGCCCCAGATCCCCAAGCCGCCATCCCAAATACGCAGCGCTGCCATGGGTCCGGCACCGCCGTCGCCGAAGTAGGTCCGCCAGTCGGTGGCCAGGTGATACAACCGACCACCGACGAGCCCGAACGGCACGGCCCACAGGGCGATGTCGTAGATCACGCCGCGCTCACCACCGCGGGCCTGCCAGCGCCGGTCACCGATCAACAACGCCGAGATGATCCCGGCGATGATGAACAACGCGTAGGCCCGGATCGGGATCGGGCCCAGATACCACACGCCCTGCGGCGGGCTGGGGAAATACGCCAGCACGGTCGTCGTCATAAGGTCCAAGTCCTCTGGCGGACACCGGCGGCGAGTTCTTCGCTGAGAGCACGCATACTGGGCAACCCATCGGTGAGCGCGGAGACCAGCGCCGAACCTACGATGACGCCGTCGGCGTAGCTTGCGATCTCGGCGGCCTGCTCCCGCGAACGAACGCCCAGTCCGACTCCGACGGCGATGTCTGAGACCTCTTTGACGTGGGCGACCAATTCCGGCGCGGCGTTGGACACCACGTCGCGGGCACCGGTCACGCCCATTATCGATGCGGCATAGACGAATCCGCGCGATGCCGCGACCGTATCGGCAAGACGCTGCGGCGTCGACGACGGCGCGACCAGGAAGATGCGATCGAGATGGTGTTGCTCGGATGCCGCCAGCCACTCGTCGGCCTCGTCGGGGATCAGGTCCGGGGTGATCAGGCCGAATCCACCCGCAGCGGCCAGGTCACGCGCGAAAGCGTCAACTCCATAGTGCAGCACCGGGTTCCAGTACGTCATGATGACGGCACGACCGCCCGCCGCGCTGATCGCCTCGACGGCCGCCAACGTGTCGCGCACCCGCACCCCGCCACGCAACGCAGCCTCCGCGGCGTTCGCGATCACCGGGCCGTCCATCCCCGGGTCCGAATATGGAACGCCGACTTCGATGAGGTCGCAACCGGATTCGGTCAACGCCTGCATCGCGTCGATCGATGTCGGGACGTCGGGATATCCGGTCGGCAGATATCCGATCAACGCCGCACGATTTTCGCCTCGACACGCACTGAAAAGTGCTTGCAGGCGGCTCTTTTCGCCCTGCTCGACAGTCATTATTGATCCGGACCCGATTGTCCGGCTCTCCCCCGCAAGCGGGAGGTGCCCCCACCTCGGGCAGCTGCGCTGCCCGCATCGTCGCCGTCGTCCAGCAGACCGAACCACTTCGCGGCGGTCTCGACGTCTTTGTCTCCGCGGCCGGACAGGTTCACGACAATGATTGCCCCGCTGCCTAATTCGACGCCCAGCTTGATCGCACCCGCCACCGCGTGCGCCGATTCGATCGCCGGGATGATGCCTTCGGTGCGGCACAGCAGCCGGAACGCATCCATCGCCTCGGTGTCGGTGATCGGATGGTATTCGGCTCGCCCGGTGTCTTTCAGCCGGGCATGCTCGGGGCCCACGCCCGGGTAGTCCAGGCCCGCCGAGATCGAGTGCGACTCGACGGTCTGCCCATCGTCATCCTGCAACAGGAACGAGAACGATCCCTGAAACGCACCCGGTGACCCGCCGGTGAGCGTAGCGGCGTGGCGGCCGGTTTCGACGCCGTCACCGGCGGCCTCGTAACCGACCAGTCGGACCCCGGGGTCGTCGAGGAAGGCATGAAAGATGCCGATCGCGTTCGATCCCCCGCCCACGCATGCGGTGACGGCATCGGGCAGGCGCCCGGCCTGATCCTGGATCTGCACCCGTGTTTCGAGTCCGATCACCCGCTGAAAATCGCGCACCATCGTCGGGAACGGGTGCGGCCCAGCGGCGGTGCCGAAGCAGTAGTAGGTGTCCTCGGCGTTGGTCACCCAGTCGCGGAACGCGTCGTTGATGGCGTCCTTGAGGGTTCGCGATCCGGACTCTACCGAGACGACTTCGGCACCCAGCAGACGCATCCTGGCGACGTTGAGTGCCTGCCGGGCGGTGTCGACGGCGCCCATATAGATCACGCAGTCTAGGCCGAGCAACGCGCACGCGGTCGCGGTGGCCACGCCGTGCTGGCCGGCGCCGGTCTCGGCGATCACCCGGGTCTTACCCATCTGGCGGGCCAGCAGGGCTTGGCCGAGCACATTGTTGATCTTGTGAGAACCGGTGTGGTTCAAGTCTTCTCGTTTGAGGAAGATGCGCGCCCCGCCAGCGTGCTCGCTGAGCCGGGTCGCCTCGTACAGCGGCGACGGCCGGCCGGTGTAGTGCGTCTGCAAGCGGTCGAGCTTGTCGAGGTAGGCCTGGTCGGTGCGCACCTTCTCGTAGGCCGCGGTGACTTCTTCGATGACCGCCATCAGTGCCTCGGCGACGAATCGGCCGCCGTAGACACCGAAGTGGCCACGAGCGTCGGGATCGTGCGAGGTGGGTTCGGCGATTGCGGCGCTGGAACGCGGAAGTTGCGGACCCCAGATGTCTGCCATCACGAACGCTCAACAGGGAAGCGGCGCATCGAATTCAGACGGATTAGCGGGCCGGCTTGGGGCACGACGGGTGCTTGCCTGCGGTGACCAGATCGGCGACGGTCGCGCGAGGATCCCCGCTGGTGACCAAGCCCTCGCCGACGAGCACGGCATCGGCGCCGGCGCCGGCGTAAGCCAGCAGGTCAGCCCTGCCCCGCACACCCGATTCGGCGATCCGGATGATGTCCGACGGCAGGCCGGGCGCGATGCGTGCAAAGCAATCCCGGTCGACCCGCAGAGTGCGTAGATCGCGGGCGTTGACGCCGATGACCCGGGCTCCGGCTTTCAGTGCGCGGTCGGCTTCGCCTTCGGTGTGCACCTCGACAAGCGCTGTCATGCCGAGCGATTCGGTGCGCTCCAGCATCGACTCCAACGCCGGCTGATCCAGCGCGGCCACGATCAGCAGCAGCATGTCGGCGCCGTGCGCGCGGGCCTCGTGAATTTGGTAGGGACCCACTACGAAGTCTTTGCGCAGCACGGGAATCGAGACTGCGGCACGCACAGAGTCAAGGTCAGCCAGGCTGCCGCGGAAGCGACGTTCTTCGGTCAGCACGCTGATGATCCGGGCGCCACCCTCTTCGTAGGCGCACGCGAGGGCGGCCGGATCGGCGATGGACGCGAGCTCGCCGGCCGAGGGGCTGGCCCGCTTCACCTCGGCGATGACACCGATACCGGGTTCCCGCAACGCTGCCAACACATCACGTGGTGGCGGGGCGGCTTCGGCGGCAGTCTTGATCTCCGACATGCACACCGACGCTTCACGAGCGGCAACGTCGGCGCGGACTCCTTCGATAATGGAGTCGAGCACGCTTGCCGAACTCATGCTGTCGGTTCCTCTCCCCGGCCGCCACCCGATTATTGACGGAGTCCTCCGAGGGTAGCGAGCGCCACGGTGGCGTTCGTCACCGACCCTCGGTGTCAGGTTCGGTCGGCGGATCGTCCGCTGGGTCGGTCGGGTCACGGCCCTCGTCGAGCTCGTCCCACATCGTGCGTTCCGACGGGGCCTCGTGGTCGCGGCGTGCCGCAGACCGGCGAGCGGCGGGCGCCAGGTACTTCGTGGCGGTACGTCCGGCCGAGGCGGCTGCGCGCATCAGCAGGGCGGCGGCGACCAGCATGCCGACGGCGGTCACCAGCGTGATCACCGGGCCCGGGTAGTGCCGCTTGCTGCCGACTAGCTCCAGCAACGGCACATGCGCCAGTTCGGCGCCGCGAGCGGCCAGGTCAGGGGTCTCAAGCGTGCTGATCGCCAGGTATCCCGCCGCCAGGCTGGCCAGTGCCACCAGCACTGCCAGCGCCCGCAACGCCCAGTTCCGGACGGCCAGGGCGGCCAGGGCTGTCGCCAGCAGCAACAGCGCCAGCGGCAGCAGGGCCGAAGACCAGCCGGCGCCGGACAACGTGGCCCATGTCGGCGGACCCAGGCCGTCGAAAACGTGCAGTTCGACCCAGGTCAGGCGAGACGCCGCCCAGAGTCCGGCGGCCGAGACCACCAACAGAACCTGCGCCGCCCGGATCGTCAGGCGCGCGGGCCGGGCATCAGGCATCCGGGCTACGCAGGGTCTCGGCGGCGGCGATGGCGCTCAGCACCGCCCGCGCCTTGTTGCTCGCTTCGGTGTACTCGTAGGGCCCGTTGGAGTCGGCCACCACCCCGCCGCCGGCCTGCACGTAGGCGGTGCCGTCGCGCATCAACGCGGTGCGGATCGCGATGGCGAAGTCGGCGTTGCCGGCGAAGTCGAGGTAGCCGATCACGCCGCCATAGAGGCCGCGCCGGGTTTTCTCGACTTGCTCGATCAGCTCCATCGCCCGCACCTTCGGAGCACCCGACAACGTGCCGGCCGGGAAGCAGGCGGTAACGGCGTCGAGCGCGGTCCGACCGTCGGCGAGCATCCCTTTCACCGTGGACACCAGGTGCATGACGTGGCTGTAGCGCTCGATGTGGCTGTAGTCCTCGACGCGGACGGTGCCGGGAACGCACACCCGACCGAGGTCGTTGCGACCGAGGTCGACCAGCATCAGATGCTCGGCGCGCTCCTTCTCGTCAGCCAGTAGCTCCTTTTCCAGCAGCTGGTCCGCGTCTTCGGTCTCGCCACGCCACCTGGTGCCGGCGATCGGGTGCGTCGTCGCCCAGCCGTCCTGCACCGTCACCAGAGCCTCCGGGCTGGACCCCGCGATCGAAAAGGCGGTTCCCCCTTCACCATTGGGCACGTGAAGCAAATACATGTACGGGCTAGGGTTGGACACCCGAAGCATCCGGTAGACGTCGATCGCCTCGACGTCGGTGTCCATCTCGAAACGCTGCGACGGCACCACTTGAAACGCCTCGCCGCGCTCGATCTCGCCGACCAGGCGCTCGACGATCGCGCCGTACTCTCCCACCGTGCGCTGCGAGCGGTGCTGCGGCGCGGGCCGGGTGAACGTGGCGACGGTCGACGGCAGCGGCTGCTCCAGCGCCGCGGTCATCACGTCGAGGCGCGCGATCGCGTCGTCGTAGGCCTCGTCGATACGCTCGTCGGTGCCGTTCCAGTTCACCGCGTTGGCGATCAGCGTGATGGTGCCCTCGTGGTGGTCCACGGCGGCCAGGTCGGTGGCCAGCAGCAGCAGCATGTCCGGGAGGTTGAGGTCGTCGACAGCGAGCTCGGGCAGCCGCTCGAGGCGCCGCACCAGGTCGTAGGCGAAAAATCCGACCATGCCGCCGGACAGCGGCGGCAGATCCGGTAGCGCAGCCGTGGCCAGCAACTGCAATGTCTCGCGCAGGGCCTGTAGTGGATCGCCGCCGGTGGGCGCGTCGTGCGGGACCGTGCCCAGCCACACCGCCTGCCCGTCGCGCACCGTCAGCGCCGACGGCGCGCCGGCCCCGATGAACGACCACCGCGACCACGACCGGCCGTTCTCGGCAGACTCGAGCAGGAACGTGCCGGGCCGGTTGTCGGCGAGTTTGCGGTAGGCGGACAGTGGAGTCTCGGCGTCGGCGAGCACCTTGCGGGTCACCGGCACCACGCGGTGCTCGGCCGCCAGCACGCGAAAATGCGCGCGCGAGGTCGTCGCGGCGTCGAGGTTGGCGTGCACGCAGACATCTTCCCAGACGGGCAGCCGGGCTCTGATGACTACTGGCGTAGCGTGACGGCCATGAAAACCGGCGACACCGTGGTTGACTTCGAGCTTCCCGACCAGACGGGTACCCCGCGCAGGCTCAGCACACTGCTGGCCGACGGTCCCGTGGTGCTGTTCTTCTACCCGGCGGCGATGACGCCAGGGTGCACCAAGGAAGCGTGCCACTTCCGCGACCTGGCTCAGGAGTTCGCTTCCGTCGGCGCCAACCGGGTCGGCATCAGCGTGGATCCGGTGATGAAGCAGGCCGAGTTCGCCGACAAGCAGCGCTTCGACTACCCGCTGTTGTCCGACACCAACGGTGCGATCGCCGCCCAGTTCGGGGTCAAGCGAGGGCTTTTGGGCAAGTTGCTGCCGGTGAAGCGCACCACCTTCGTGATCGACACCGATCGCACCGTGCTCGACGTGATCTCCAGCGAGTTGAGCATGGACACCCACGCCGACAAGGCACTACAGACATTGCGCGCCCGCGCCTGACGGGCCTGCCGTCATGCCACTGACCACCGGAGACGTGTTCGCCGGGTACACCATCGTTCGACGCCTGGGATCCGGCGGCATGGGTGAGGTATACCTCGCGCAGCATCCAAGACTGCCCCGCCGTGATGCGCTCAAAATCTTGCCGGCCACGCTGACCGCGGACCAGGAGTACCGGCAGCGGTTCAGCCGGGAAGCGGACATCGCCTCGGAGTTATGGCACCCGCACATCGTCGGTATCCACGACCGCGGTGAATTCGAAGGGCAGCTGTGGTTGTCGATGGATTACGTCGACGGAACCGACGCCGCGGAACTGCTGCGTAGCCGCTACCCGTCCGGAATGCCGAAAGCCGAAGCATTTGAGGTCATCAGCGCGATCGCCGATGCCCTGGATTACGCACACCTGCGCGGACTGCTGCACCGCGACATCAAGCCGGCCAACATTCTGCTCAGCGACACCGACCTGCGCGGGCGGCGAATCCTGCTGGCCGACTTCGGTATTGCCCGGCAGGTCGGCGACATCAGCGGCCTGACCGCCACCAACATGGTGATAGGGACGACTGCCTACGCCGCGCCCGAGCAGCTCATGGGCAAAGACATCGACGGGCGAGCCGACCAATACGCGCTGGGTTGCACGGCTTTTCATCTACTGACCGGAGCGGCGCCCTATGACGACTCCAATGCGGCGGTGGTGATCTCCCGGCACCTTTCCGCACCGCCGCCACTGATCGGCAAGCGGCGGCCCGAGCTGGCCGGCGTCGATGCCGTCATCTCCAAAGCAATGGCGAAGGATCCCGCGGCTCGCTTTGCGACCTGTTCGGACTTCGCGGCGGCCCTGACCGGCCGACCGGGCGCCGGTGTTGCCGACACCGTCGCCGGCAACACGGCCGCCGCCCCGACGTCGCGGCTCGGCGCGCCGGAGCAGCCCGCACCGGCGAAACCGCATCGCCGCCTGCGGCCGGCGGTGGTGCTTTCCATGGTCGCGACGCTGGTGCTCGCGGCGGTGGTGGTGGTCGGTGCCGAACTGCTGAGTCACCGCGACGAGCAAACGGGCAACAGCTCGACCGTCGACACCAACCAGCCGGGCAGCGTTGCCAACCCGGCACCGGGCCAGCCGGGTGGCAACGCCAACCCGGCAGCACCGCCGGTCCAACTCACCAGTTACGTCACCGATCCCGCGGACGCTTTGACCACCGCCGGCCGCGCCGCGGTGGAGGGCGCGATAACGAGGCTCTACAACCGGCGCAATGTGCACCTATGGGTCGCATACGTCAACGATTTCTTCGGGCTCACCCCATTTAGATGGGCCGAGGAGACCGCGCGCGCCAGCGGTTTCACCGACTCCGACGGTTTGTTGGCCGTCGACATCACCAACCACAGGTTCACGTTTCGGCCACCGACGGTGATGACCAAGGGCATCGACGGAGCTCGCGTCGACGTCGAGTTCATCCGGAGAGACCGGATCGAACCCGCCGTTCGCAGGCATGAATGGGCGCGCGCGGCGGTCGAAGCCGCCAACGGATTAGAGACCGCGCGCTAGATCGTCCGGGCCGCGACAGGTGGGCACCTCGGTCGCCGACCGCGGCGCCCTGCCCGAAAGTGTGCTGGCCGAACGGCTGCTGCTGGTGATCTCTGCCTACGGCGGCGCGCGGCCGGCAGCATCGTGGTGGTCGATTGGCGCGGCGGTGCATTGCCGCACGAGCCGAGCAGCCTGCGTCCCGCAGTCGTCGTCGAGGATCACGAGTTATTTCCGGACGGATATCCGAACGTGCTGGTAGTTCCGTTGACCCGCGATGAGGGACTGGCGCACAGGTCGTTCGCCGAGCGCATCGAGCCGACGGTGGAAAACGGAGCCGATGTGACGTGTTGGGCGTTGGCCCATCACGTCACCAGCGTCCCGCTGCGGCGCGTCAACCCCACCGAGTCGAGGATTACTGCGGTGCAGTTGGCGAGCATCCGCAAACGCATCATGATCTCGATAGGCGCCGCCTGACCCCAGATAGGGGTCCTCGCCGGTTAGGCAGCTATCTCAGTCTCGTCCTGCGTTGAGTGACCGGGGTGCCCTCGGCGAAGGTCATCCACAATTTCAGTCGCGCCGACAGCGTAGTAATACGACCCAAATCAGCCCGTCCACCATTTATGCTGACCAACACCTATTTCCGGCGATCCGATGTGCCCACCATCTGCGTAAGCGATCCCCGACTGCCAGCCGCGACCCGACTGGTCGGTGGCGGTGGCGGCACCCCGATCAGTCTCGTTCGTCCGGCCCGAGCAGCACGTCGGCGTCGAAGCAGCTGTGATCACCGGTGTGGCACGCCCCACCGACCTGGTCGACCACCAGCAGCACCGCGTCGCCGTCGCAGTCCAGTCGCACCGAACGCACCCGCTGAGTGTGGCCGGACGTGGCGCCCTTGACCCATTGCTCGCCGCGGGAGCGGGAAAAGTAGGTGCCTTCGCGGGTATCCAGGGTGCGAGCCAGCGCGTCGTCGTCCATCCAGGCGACCATCAACACGTCCCCGCTGCTGCGCTCTTGTACTACGGCGGTGAACAGGCCGTCGGCGTTGCGTTTGAGCCGTGCCGAGATACCAGGATCGAGTGTCATCGGACGGTGATCCCTGTGGCCGCCATGGCTTCCTTGACCTGCCTGATCGTCAACTGCTGAAAGTGAAAGACGCTGGCGGCCAACACCGCATCCGCGCCGGCAGTCACGGCGGGCGCGAAGTGTTCGACCGCGCCGGCGCCGCCACTGGCAATCACCGGCACCGTCACCGCCGCCCGGACCGCCCGCAACATCGGCAGGTCGAACCCGGCCCGGGTGCCGTCGGCGTCCATCGAGTTGAGCAGGATCTCGCCGACACCCAACGCGGCGCCGCGGGCCGCCCACTCGACCGCGTCGATGCCGGTGCCGCGGCGCCCGCCGTGCGTGGTGACCTCCCAGCCCGACGGCGTGGGGTCCGAGCCGGCCGGCACCGTGCGGGCATCCACCGACAGCACGATGCACTGCGAACCGAATTGGCCCGCCATCTCGGCCAGCAGGTCCGGCCGCGCAATGGCGGCCGTGTTGATCGACACCTTGTCGGCTCCCGCCCGCAGCAACACGTCGACGTCGGTGACCGTCCGCACGCCGCCGCCGACGGTGAGCGGGATGAACACCTGCTCGGCGGTGCGGCGGACCACCTCGAGCATGGTGGCTCGTCCCGACGACGATGCAGTCACGTCGAGAAAGGTCAACTCGTCCGCGCCTTCGGCGTCGTAGGCGGCGGCGAGTTCCACCGGATCGCCGGCATCCCGCAGGTTTTCGAAGTTGACACCCTTGACCACCCGGCCGTCGTCGACGTCTAGGCACGGGATCACCCGTACCGCAAGACTTGTGCTGCAACTAGATTCAATACTCATCGGGTTGTCCTACGCTGCGCAGCATCTCCAGCAACTGGCCGTGCACACCCGGTGCGGCGGCCAGTGCGGAACGCGAATCGGGTGTCCATTGCTCGCCGGCCAGGTTGGTCACGACGCCGCCGGCGGCCCGCACCAGCGCCACGCCCGCGGCGTGATCCCACACGTGGTCGCCGAAACTGATTGCGCCCCCGAGTACCCCGTCGGCGACGTAGGCCAGGTCGATACCGGTGGCGCCGTGCATCCGCATCCGCGACGACACCCTGCTGAGCTCTTCGAGCACCGCGACCCGGTAGCGCCCGGGAAAGCGACCGCGTGAATCGGCATTGAAAGTCCCGACGCCGATGATCGATGCGGTGAGATCGCTGTGCGTCAGCATCGGCTGTGGCACGCCGTTTTTCATCAGCGGTCCACCGGTCACCGCGGCGTAGCGCTCGTTCATGAACGGCAGCCAGGTCAGTCCGGCGACCGGGTCGCCGTCGTGCAGCAGGCCGAGCAGAATCGCGGCCATCGGCGACCCGGCCGCGTAGTTGAACGTCCCGTCCACCGGATCGAGAATCCAGACCCACTCCGAGTCGAGGTCGGCGCCACCGAACTCCTCGCCGTGCACTGGAATCCCGGTCGCCGACGTCAGCGCGTCGACCACCTGGCGCTCGATCGCCAGATCGACCTTGGTGGCGAAGTCGTCGCCGCGCTTGCTGACCGCCGAATCCGCCCGATGCCCGGCGACGAACGGCTTGGCCGCGGCGTCGAGGATCGCCGATGCCTCGGCCACCAGCGCGTCGAGATCCATTGCGGCCCTAGCCTGCCACCGCGGCCAGCGCCTGCGGCAACGTGAAACGGCCGGCATAGAGCGCCTTGCCGACGATCGCGCCCTCGACCCCGCTGCCGGTCAGCGTCGCAATGGCGCGCAAATCGTCGAGGCTCGACACCCCGCCGGAGGCGATCACCGGAATGTCGGTACGGTCGGCGACCGCGCGTAGCAAGTCGAGGTTGGGCCCGGTCAACGTGCCGTCTTTGGTGACATCGGTGACGACGAACCGCGAACAGCCTTCGCCGTCAAGGCGTTCCAGCACATCCCAGAGATCTCCGCCGTCGGTCTCCCAGCCGCGACCGCGCAGCCGGTGCTCGCCGTCGACGATTTGCACGTCCAGGCCCACCGCGACCCTCTCGCCGTGCTCGGCGATCGCTTTGGCGCACCACTGTGGATTCTCCAACGCGGCCGTTCCGACGTTGACCCGTGCGCAGCCGGTCGCCAACGCCGCGCTCAGCGTGTCGTCGTCGCGGACACCGCCGGACAGCTCCACCTCCACATCGAGCCTGCCGACCACTTCGGCCAGCAGCTCGCGATTGGAGCCACGGCCGAACGCCGCGTCCAGGTCCACCAGGTGCACCCACTCGGCGCCGTCACGTTGCCAGGCCAACGCGGCGTCCAACGCCGAGCCGTAGTCGGTTTCGCTGCCGGCCTTGCCCTGCACCAGCCGCACTGCCTTGCCCTCGACCACGTCGACGGCGGGCAACAGAATCAACGACACGTCTATAACCCCTCAACCCAATTGCTCAAGATTGCCGCCCCGGCGTCCCCGCTCTTCTCCGGGTGGAACTGGGTGGCAGCCAACGGACCGTCTTCGACCGCGGCCAGGAACGGCACACCGTGGGTGGCCCAGGTCAGCAGAGCGTCGGCGCCGCCCTCCCACTGCTGCGCCGCATAGGAATGCACAAAATAAAACCGGGCGTCGCCGGCCAAACCTTTGAACAGTGCGCTGCCCGGCGCAGCCGTCACCACGTTCCAGCCCATGTGCGGGATCACCGGCGCGTCCAGCCGGGTCACCGCGCCCGGCCATTGTCCGCAGCCGATGCTCTCCACCCCGAATTCGACGCCGCGGGCGAACAGGATCTGCATGCCGACGCAGACGCCCAGCACCGGACGCCCGCCGGCGACCCGCTCGGCGATCACCTGCTGCCCGCGGATATCTCGCAGCCCGGTCATGCACGCTTCGAAGGCGCCGACGCCCGGCACCACCAGACCATCTGCGGCAGAGGCTTTGCCGAGATCGGCGGTCACCTCGACGTCGGCGCCGACACGCTGCAGCGCGCGCTGGGCCGACCGCAGGTTGCCCGAGCCGTAGTCCAGCACCACCACGGATTTAACTGTCACAGAGCACCTTTGGTGGACGGTACGCCGGACACCCGGGGGTCGGCTTCGACTGCCTGCCGCAGTGCCCGGGCCACCGCCTTGTACTGCGCCTCGGTGATGTGGTGCGGATCGCGGCCGTAGAGCACCCGGACATGCAGCGCGATGCGGGCGTTGTTGGCCAGCGTCTCGAACACATGCCGGTTGATCACCGTGTGATAGGGCACGGAGCTCCCGGCGATCGTGGTGTGCCGCAAGTGATCCGGCTCGCCGGTGTGCACGCAGTACGGCCGGCCGGAGACGTCGACAATGGCGTGCGCCAGCGCCTCGTCCATCGGGACGAAGGCGTCGCCGAATCGGCGGATGCCCTTCTTGTCGCCGAGCGCCTCGCCCAGGGCCTGGCCGAGGACGATCGCGGTGTCCTCGATGGTGTGGTGCCCCTCGATGTCGACGTCGCCTTCGGCGCGCACGGTCAGATCGAAGCTGGCGTGGCTGCCCAGCGCGTGCAGCATGTGGTCGTAGAACGGGACGCCGGTGTCGACGTGCACGTCGCCGGTGCCGTCGAGGTCGAGCTCGACGGCGATCTCGGATTCTTTGGTGGTGCGCTCAATGCGTGCGCGACGGCCGGCGGTCATGACGCTCCTAACGGCTGGGCCAATTCGGTGGCGGCCAGATCTTTACTGGCAGAGAGGAATGCGTCATTCTCGGCGGCCAGTCCGATCGTGGTGCGCAGGTAACCCGGGATACCGACGTCGCGAATCAGCACGCCGGCGTCCAGGTAACGCTGCCAGGTAGCCGGCGCATCGGCGAAGTGGCCGAACAGCACGAAGTTGGAATCGCTCGGGACCACCTGAAAACCCATGTCGCTCAACGCCGCTTGCACCCTCTCCCGCTCGGCGATCAGCGTCGCGACGCTGCCCAGCGTGTCGTCGGCGTGCCGCAGCGCGGCCCGGGCAGCAGCCTGGGTGACCGAGGCCAGGTGATACGGCAGCCGCACCAGCAGCATCGCGTCGACCAGCGCCGGGGTGGCGACCAGATAGCCGAGCCGGCCGCCGGCGAAGGCGAACGCTTTGCTCATGGTGCGACTGACGACCAGCTTGGACGGATACTCGTCGAGCAGCGCCACCGCGCTGGGCCGGGCGGAGAACTCGCCGTACGCCTCGTCGACGATCAGGATCCCAGGTACGACATCCAGCAGCCGGCGCAGATCCGACAGCGACACACTCTGCCCCGTGGGGTTATTGGGGCTCGTGACGAACACCACGTCGGGCCGGCGCTCGGCGATCGCGGCCGCCGCGGCATCGGTGTCGAGGTTGAAGTCGGCCGCACGGACCGCTTCCAGCCATTCGGTGCGGGTGCCGTCGGAGATGATCGGGTGCATCGAGTACGACGGCACGAAACCGATCGCACTACGCCCCGGTCCCCCGAATGCTTGCAGTAGCTGTTGCAAAATCTCGTTGGATCCATTTGCGGCCCATAGGTTTTCCATGCTGAGCGAAACACCGACCTGGACGGTGAGGTAGGCGGCCAGGTCGGCCCGCAGTGCTACCGCGTCACGGTCGGGATAGCGATTCAGGTGGGCGGCCGCTTCGCGCACCGATGCGACGACGTCGTCGACGAGCGCTTGGCTCGGCGGATGCGGATTCTCGTTGGTGTTCAGCCGAACCGGAACGTCAAGCTGTGGAGCCCCATAAGGCGACTTGCCGCGCAGGTCCTGACGCAGTGGCAAATCGTCGAGCGACGGGGGATTGGGCATCAGCCGAACCTCCGCCGTACCGCCTCGCCGTGTGCGGGTAGGTCCTCGGCGGCGGCGAGGGTGATCACATGCCCGGAGACGTCTTTGAGAGCCGCCTCGGTGTAGTCGACGACGTGGATGCCGCGCAGGAAAGTTTGCACCGACAGGCCACTGGAGTGCGCTGCGCTGCCCGCCGTCGGCAACACGTGGTTGGAGCCCGCGCAGTAGTCACCGAGGCTGACAGGTGAGTACGCGCCGACGAAAATGGCTCCGGCCGAACGGATTTGCGCGGCCACCTGGTCTGGATTCGCGGTCTGGATCTCCAGATGTTCGGCGGCGTATGCGTTGACGGTGCGAATCCCGGCGTCGAGGTCGTCGACCAGGATGATGGCCGACTGCCGCCCGGCAAGCGCGGTCGCCACCCGCTGTCGGTGCACGGTGGTCTCCAACTGGTCGGCCACCGCGGCGTCGGTGGCGTCGGCAAGCTCGGTGCTGGGTGTCACCAGAACGCCGGCCGCCATCTCGTCGTGCTCGGCCTGGCTGATCAGGTCGGCGGCGACCTGCTCCGGGTCGGCCGTGTCATCGGCCAGGATCGCGATCTCGGTGGGCCCGGCTTCGGCGTCGATGCCGACCCGCGAGCGGCAGAGCCGCTTCGCCGCGGTGACGTAGATGTTGCCCGGCCCGGTGATCAGGTCGACGGGCGCCAACTCGGCTCCGTCGGTGTCCACGCCGCCGTACACCATCAGCGCCACGGCCTGAGCCCCGCCGACGGCCCACACCTCGTCGACGCCGAGCATCCGGGCGGCGGCCAGGATCGTCGGGTGCGGCAGGCCGGTAAACCGGCCTTGCGACGCAGCCTGCGGCGGGCTGGCGACCACCAGCGAGCCGACTCCGGCGGCCTGCGCCGGCACCACGTTCATCACGACGCTCGACGGGTACACCGCGTTGCCGCCGGGTACGTACAGGCCGACCCGCTCAACCGGCACCCACCGCTCGGTGACGGTGGCACCGGGGCCCAACGTCGTCGTCACGTCGGAGCGGCGCTGACCGGCGTGGACCGCGCGGGTGCGTTCGATCACCACCTCCAGCGCGGCCCGGACGTCATGGTCCAAGCCGGCCAGGGCGGCGTCCAACTCGCTGCTGGGCACCCGCACCGACGGCGGGCGGACGCCATCCAGCGACTCGCCGTATTCCAGCGCGGCTTCGGCGCCTCGGTCGGCGACCGCATTGACGATCGGGCGCACCGTGGATAGGGCGGCTTCCACGTCCACTCCGCCGCGGGGAAGCGTCGCCCGAAGCCGGGCGATGGACAAGTCAGCACCTCGCAGGTCGATGCGCGCCATCACAGTCACGCCGTCCATTGTCCCAGAGCAGGGCAACCGCATATCGGACCGGTACATTGACGGCACATCCGACAAGAGGGAGCCGCCATGTCCGCAAAGGACCATCCCAACAACGCCCCGGGCGTCCCGATGCTTGTCCCGCCGGCGCTGGAGCGATTCCAGATCAAATACTTCAATCCGTTGGTGCGGCCATTTGCACGCTACATTCCCGGATTCTCGGTGATCAAGCATCGCGGCCGCAGCTCCGGAACGCCGTACGAGACCATCGTCACCGCCTACCGCAAAGGTAACGTGCTGGCTATCGGGCTCATCCACGGCAAAACCAACTGGGTCAAGAATGTGCTGGCCGCCGGCGAGGCCGACGTGCACTTCATCCGCTCCAGCGTCCATATCGTCAACCCACGGGTCCTTCCCGCCGGCAGCGACGGCACGGGGCTGCCGTTTCTGGCCAGGCGACAGGTCGGCCGAGTCGGAGTCTTCGTCGCCGATATCGCCTAAACGCGGGTAAACACGGTTTTGCCGGCCATCGTCGGCCATCGCCGATGGTGCGTCCTCCCACGGAACGACGCGGTCGACGACCGGCAGCAGGTCGCAGCCACCAGCCAGCACGTCCAGAATTTCCGGGATGACGGCGCGCGCGCTGACCCTGCCCGTGATGAACCGCACTCCCCGCGTGTAGGTCCGCAGCATCGGCATCTCGACGGCTGGCTGGAAGTAGATCCCGGTGTCGGTGCACACGCCGTCCGGCCAGGTCGCACGAAGCGCCGCCGCCAACAGCGACGCATCACCAGACGTGGGCACGGTGACCGGATACGGCTCCCAGGATGTGTCCGGCTTGGCGGCGTCGTGAACGACTGCGCCGAGTTTCTCGACTGCGGCAAGGCGGTCCGGGTCAGTGTCGACGTAGTCGACATGACAGCCAATCGCCGCGGCGAGCGCGGCCGCATACATCCCGATCGACAGCCTGCCGATCACCAGCACACGGCGATCCGACGGGTCAAGGCCGGCCAGTTCCGTCCTGATACGGGCCAATCGCGCGCCAGCCGTCGGGGATGCTGTCCGAAAGCGAGGCGACGGCGATCGGGTCGACCTTCGCCGGGAGCGGAATCAACATCGCGTCGGCGTACGGCACGAGCACCGCATCGGACATGAACCCGCCGCCGTCCAGGCCGGCGAGCGGGCCCAGCCACCGGCCGGCCTCTTCGAACGTCAGCTGCCTCATTCCAGCATTCTTGAGTGATCACTCAAGTAAAGTCCATAGCGTGCCGAGACCCGACCGCAGCCGGGCCGCGCTGATCGATAGCGCGGCCACCTTGTTCCGCCGCCAGGGCTACGCGGCGACCGGGCTGAACCAGATTTTGGACGAGGCGGCGGTAAAGCCAGGTTCGCTGTATCACCACTTCCCGCAGGGCAAGCAGCAACTGGCTGCTGCCGTCGTCGACGGCACCGGGGCGGCGATCGAGAAACTGCTGCGCAGATTTTTGGCAGGCGGACTGCCGGTGGCCGACATTGTCGATCGGTGGATCGATCTGCTGGCCGCCGGACTGGCCGCCGACCGGCGCGACGGCTGTCCCATCGAGCCGATCGCCACCGAATCGGTCAATGCCAGTTCACTGGTGCGCGAGGCAGCGGCACGCGCCTTCAACGGCTGGTGCACAGCCATCGAGGAGCGGCTGCGCGTCGATGGCTGGACGACGAGTGAAGCGGAAAGCGTTGCTGTTGCGGTGATCTCGTTGATCGAGGGGGCGCTGATCTTATCCCGCATCGCGGGCGACGTGGGCGCGCTCAACGCGGCCAAGTCGGCGGCCCGCCGCTTACTTCGCCGCTAGATCCCAGCGCCCAGCGGGCCTATTCTGGACGGACGGGGCGCGGCATGACTAGAGACGAACTCTTCGCTTCGATCGTGGCGGCAGGCCCCGGTCGCGATGACGTTGTGTACCTGGAGCGCCGGGGCGACTCCTACAATTGGCGACTGGTGACCGCCGCCGAACCCCGTTCTGCGGCGGTCGCGCCGGATGTGTGGATGTCGATTTCCGCCGCCTGGCCCCTCGACGAACCGGCACGGCTGCGCGCGTTCTTCGCCGACCTGCTCGCCGAACTCGAATCGATGGCCGACACCGCAGACCGGTGTCGCTGGCCGGTCGACGATCCCTGGCCGGATCACTACCACCAGCACTGAGCGGATCGGCAGATGGTCGAGTATCGGATAACGGCGGAGGAGCGCACTGCGTTCAAACGCTGCCGACGGCAGTGGGACTTCTTCTCACCGCATCGTCGCAACCTGCGATCCAACGAAGTCTCCGAACCCGCGCTGCCCGCCGCGATCAAAGACGCGCTGGCCGTGTACTACTACCCGGGCACCTGGGACTGGCAACACGAGGTGACCCAGCCGTTGGTGCATAAGGCGCTCAAACGATCGCTGGACGACGCCAGCGCGACCGAGCTACTCAATCAAGGCTTGGCGGTCCTGGACTGCTATGACGCGTGGGCCAACGCGGTCGACGACTTCGCTCCTGTCAAGATCAACCTCGATGTCGCGGCGCTGGTCCCCGATCCCGACGATCTGGAGCGCGGCCTGTTGGTGCACGACGGATCGCCGGTGATCTACCCGTGCCGCATCGATCTGGTGGCTGTCGACGCCGTCGACGAGTACTGGGTGGTGTGCCATCAGATCGTCGACGAATGGCAGGACATCGACCGGCTGGACCGCGACGAGGAGGCGGTGGCGGGCTGTTGGGCGTTCGAACATGACTACCTAGGTGTGCAGATCGCGGGCACCATCCACAACGAGTTACGTATCGGCGGCCCGCTCACATTCCCACCCGCCGGGTCCACGACGACGCGCACGCCGAAAGCCGTCGCCCAACACGAAGCCAGCGGCGGTGGACGATCCCTCCCTCAGCACCAACGGGTTTCGGTGCAGGCGGCACGCGGCCATGCACCGAACCGGATCGAGCAACGTACCGCAGGGGTGTTGCGCCGTACTCGCATCCGACGAAGCCGCCACGAAATCGCCTCGGTGGGAACCCTGATCGCCGCCGAGGCGGTGGATATGGCCGACTGGCCGACCATCTACCCAACGTTCGCCGAGCATTGTCGTGACTGCGAATTCCGGGAGCCTTGCTCTGCCCTCACCGCCGGATCCGACGCGGAACCGTTGCTGCAGGCCCATTTTCGGCAAGCGCCCGACGACGTGGGAAAACCGCGACTGGGTCAGTCGAGCTGGGGATTCGGCCGCGGTGCCGCGCCGCCGCGTTGGTGATCTGCGAGCAGGCTCCTAGCTTCTACTGCAGGGGCTGGAACCACCGTTATTCAGATGAACGGCACAAATCGATGGCGGGAGGTGCTCCACATCTTATTCAGAAACACCATGGCGGCATCGTGGGTGACCAGCCAGTGCCCACCCTGATCGACCAGCACAATCGGCTCAGGCGGTACGGAAGGGTAGGGCCAGTTCTTCGGGGCGGCCACGGTGGCCCCCGCGAAATTGTCCGGCGCGGGTTGGATGTCG
>NZ_JAVKSG010000009.1:0-52344 GCF_039583785.1 Mycobacterium sp. | reverse complement strand
GTACGGAAGGGTAGGGCCAGTTCTTCGGGGCGGCCACGGTGGCCCCCGCGAAATTGTCCGGCGCGGGTTGGATGTCGGTGACGACGAAGCTGTAGGGGAGGTATCCGCGCGAGTTGAGCGAGTTCAAATGATCGTCGATAGTCCCAGCTTCGTCGGGAGCGAACCCTGGCGTGACGATGTCATTTTTGCTTGCAGCGGGCTTGTTCGGGTCGGTCAGCTCAGCCATGATCGCGACCACATCATCAGGGGTGGGGGCAGGCCCGGTGCATGCGGGTTGCCCGTCGTCGCCGCAGTCTGCGTGTGCTGTTGCGGGTGCGGCGATCAGCGCCGCCGCCATCGTTGCGGTCGCGATACCGGAGAACAATCGCGCGTACATCTCACGACTTTAGTTTCGATTACGGTCGCGCAGTCGCGTCGAGGGCTGTGAGTTTTACTCAGTCAACCTTGAGGCTTGCTGATCAGCAAGACATGCTCTTGCCGTGCATGATGTAGCGGGTCGCGTTGTACCAGAAAGCGTTTAGCGCGGTCATGGCAGCATCGTGATCATCCAGTGCCCGTCTTGGCTAACCAACACAATCGGTCCAGGAGGGGGTGCTGCGACGCCCACTAGATGTCCAGGCCGATGTCGAGGACCCGCACTGAATGCGTGAGCGCCCCGACCGCGAGGTAGTCCACTCCGGTCCCGGCGTACTCGGCGGCGGTGTCCAGCGAAAGCCCGCCGGAGGACTCGAGTTGGGTGCCCGGTGACCGGTTGTCGCGACGCTGCACGGCAATCTGGGTCTGCCAGACCGGGAAATTGTCCAGCAACACCAATTCGGCTTTTTCGGAAAGGATTTGGTCGAGTTGCTCGAGCGAGTCGACCTCGACTTCGCAGGGCAGGTCGGGCGCGGCGGCCCGTACTGCGCGCAGGGCGGCCACTACCGATCCCGCGGCGGCCACATGGTTGTCCTTGATCAGCGCGGCATCGCCGAGGCCGAGTCGGTGGTTCAGGCCGCCGCCGACGCGCACCGCGTACTTCTGCAGGGAGCGCAGACCGGGCAGCGTCTTGCGGGTGTCACGGATCTTGGTCTTGGTGCCGTCCACCGCGGCCACCCACGCCGCGGTGGTGGTGGCGATCCCGGACAGGTGACAGACGAGGTTCAGCAGCGTGCGTTCGGCGGTCAGCAGGCCGCGCATCCGCGCTTCGACCGTCAACGCCGAATCACCGGGCTGCAAGCGCGCACCGTCGTCGACCCGGTTGACGATCCGGTATCCGTCGGCGCCCAGCACCTCGTCGAGAACGAGCAGGGCGACGTCCACCCCGGCGATCACCCCGGGTTCGCGGGTGATCAGCGACGCGGTGGTGGTCGCCCCAGCGGGCACCGTCGCCGATGTCGTGATGTCGGGCCCGCAGCGCAGGTCCTCGTCGAGCGCGCGCACGATCGTGGCGCGAGCCTCGACACGCTCGCTGTCGGACAGCATCAGCTGACCGCCGCCAGCTCGTCGACCTGCGGGCCGCAGTCGGCGGCCAGCCGGACGATCAGGCTGCCTGCGGGTGCCGGAGTCGGGTCCAGGTACTCGGCCCGGTGGTGGCAGCCCCTGCTTTCCTCGCGGGCCAGTGCGGCGGTCGCCACCGCGCGTGCGGCAACCGTCAACGCCGCGTCCTCGAGGCCGGCGCGAGTGGTGACCGCGGAAGTGGACGCGCACGACAACGTGTCGATCAGTCGGTGCAGGCCGTCGGCGTCGCGCACCACCGAGGCGTCGCGGCTCATCGCAGCCTGCAACTCGTCGCGAGCCAGCGCGCCGCAGTCGGCCGGCTCGGGGGCCGTCGCACGTACCCGGCCGACCAGCCCGGCGTGCTCGGCGGCCACCCGCCCGGCCCGCCCGCCGACCACCAGCCCTTCCAGGAGGCTGTTGGAGGCCAGCCGGTTGGCGCCATGCATTCCGGTCCGGGCGACCTCGCCGGCGGCGAACAGCCCCGGCAGTTCGGTGCGACCGCAGACATCGGTGACCACGCCACCACAGCTGTAGTGCGCACCGGGCGCCACCGGGATCGGCTGACGAACGGGGTCGATGCCCGCCCCCCGGCAGGCCGCGGCCACCGTCGGAAAGCGGCGCCCGAAGTCCTCGATGCCGCGGGCGTCGAGGAATACGCAGTCGTCGCCGAGCGCCCGCAGCCGGGCGTCGATGGCGCCGGCCACCACATCGCGCGGCGCCAGGTCACCCATTGGGTGCACACCTGCCATCACCGAATTACCTTGACTGTCAACCAAACTCGCGCCCTCACCGCGAATCGCTTCGGTGACCAACGGCCGACGGACACCATTGCGTCCGTCGAACAGCATCGTCGGGTGGAATTGGATGAACTCGATGTCGCCCACTGCGGCACCCGCCCAGAGCGCCAGCGCGACGCCGTCGCCGGTAGAGCCCTTGGGGTTGGTGGTCGCGCCGTAGAGTTGGCCGAGACCGCCGGTGGCCAGGATCACCGACGGCGCGTGTAGGGTCCCGATGCCTCGCCGATCGGCCACCAGCACACCGGTCACCGCAGCTGTTCCCGACGTGGTGTCGGGCAGCAACCGCAGCGCGGCGTGTTTGATCCGGATGTCCAGCGTGGCGGCGGCATGGTCGAGCGCGCGCTGCACTTCGGCGCCGGTGGCATCGCCGCCGGCATGCACGATGCGCCGACGGGAATGCCCGCCTTCACGGCTGAGCGCCCAGCCACCGGCGGCCGCTTCGTCGAATCGTGCTCCGTCGCCGACCAATTCGCTGACCGCCCGGTAGCCGTCGGCGACGATCGACGTCACCGCATCGGCGTCGCACAACCCGGCTCCGGCCGCGAGGGTATCCGCCACGTGAGCGTCGACCGAGTCGTCGGTGTGCGGCAGCACCACAGCGATGCCGCCCTGTGCGTAGTGGGTTGCGGTCACGCCCGGTTTACCGGCCGCCTTGCTCAACACGATCACCCGGGCGCCGGTCCGATGAGCGGCCAGCGCGGCGGCCAGTCCGCCGACACCGGTCCCGATCACGACGACGTCGGCGTGCTCTTCCCAGGCCGGGTAGCTACTCATTCGCCGCCGCCCGGTTGGCCGATGGCGATCATCCGCTGCACGCTGTGCCGCGCCCGTGCCGAGGTCTGCGCATCGACGTCGACTTCGTCGGAGCCCTCGACCAGGCAGCGCAGCAGCGCCGCGGGGGTGATCATCTTCATGTACTTGCACGAGGCGCGGTCGTTGACCGCTTGGAAGTCGGTGTCCGGCGCGGCATTACGCAGCTGGTACAGCATGCCGACCTCGGTGGCGACCAGCACCTGACGGGCCCGGGTCGCGCGGGCGGCGTCGAGCATGCCGCCGGTCGACAGGATCTTGACCCGTCCTTCCGGGAATGCGCCCTCGCCGGCCAGGTACAGCGCCGAGGTCGCGCAACCGCATTCGGGATGGACGAACAACTCGGCGTCCGGATGCCTGCGGGCCTGCTCGGTGAGCTCGTCGCCGTTGATGCCGGCGTGCACATGGCATTCGCCGGCCCAGACGTGCAGGTTATCCCGGCCCGTCATCCGTCGCACGTGCGCGCCGAGGAATTGGTCCGGGCAGAACAGCACCTCGCGATCGGCGTCGATAGAGGCGACCACGTCGACGGCGTTGGACGAGGTGCAACAGATGTCGGTGAGCGCCTTCACCGCAGCGGTGGTGTTGACGTATGAGACGACGACCGCTCCCGGGTGTTCGTCCTTCCAGGCCTGCAGGTCCTCGGGCGTGATCGAGTCGGCCAGCGAGCAGCCGGCTCGCTGATCAGGGATGAGCACCGTCTTGTCGGGGCTCAGTATTTTCGCGGTCTCGGCCATGAAGTGCACGCCGCAGAACACGATGGTGTCCTCGGGCGCCTCGGCGGCCACCCGGGACAGCGCCAGCGAGTCGCCGACATGGTCGGCGACATCCTGGATGGCCGGCAGCTGATAGTTGTGCGCCAAGATCGTGGCGTTCCGCAGCACGGCCAGCCGACGAACCTCGGCCGCCCATTGCTCGTCTCCCTCGATACCACCGAAACCATTGGGAGAGTTTGTGATTCCCGAGGCCAGATCGTTCGCCAGGTCAGTATCCAGTCCGTTTGACCGCAGATCGGTGCGATTCACGACTGCCATAGTCGGTCCTTTCGCCTCCCGGCTTGGGTTTTCGACTTATAATCGAAAACATGGCCAATGGTAGCACCGCGCACGAAGTGCTCGCTGTCGTATTCCAGGTTCGCGGGCTCGGAGCAGGCCCGAAGGCGCAGAAACCCCAGCTCAACGTCCTGCTGTGGCAACGCGCCCGGACTCCGCAGCGCGGTGCGTGGGCGCTGCCCGGCGGACGGTTACGCCACGACGAGGACATGACGACGTCGGTGCGGCGCCAGCTCGCCGAGAAGGTCGACCTGCGTGAGGTCGCTCATCTGGAGCAGCTTGCGGTGTTCTCCGAACCCGGGCGACTGCCCGACACCCGGACGATCGCATCGACCTTCCTGGGCCTGGTGCCCTCCCCCGCCATCCCGGAACTGCCGTCGGATACCAGTTGGCACCCCGTCACCTCGCTGCCGCCGATGGCGTTCGACCACGGGCCGATGGTCGAACACGCCCGCATCCGGCTGGTCGCCAAGATGTCGTACACGAATATCGGATTCGCTCTCGCGCCGACCGAATTCGTCTTGTCGACCTTGCGCGACATCTACAGCGCGACGCTGGGCCATCCGGTCGACACCACCAACCTGCAGCGTGTGCTGGCCCGCCGCGGGGTGATCAGCCCGACCGGAACCGTCGCCCAGTCCGGGCGCAGCGGTGGTCGTCCGGCAGCGTTGTACCGCTTCACGGATTCCCAGTTGCGCGTCACCGACGAATTCGCGGCGCTGCGACCTCCCGGTTCAGCGTGAGGTAGGCGACTCACCGGCGGGTCAACTGGATTCTTAAAGCACTCTTAAGCAACAATGCCCCGATGGACATTGGCAACCTTGCGACCTCGACCGGCGCCGAGTGGATCGGACGTGCGCCGCACGAAGGACTGCAGGCCAAGGCCCGACCGCAGCTGCCCACCGAGGACCCGTTCTACCAGCCGCCACCCGGTTACCAGCACGCCACCCCCGGCACGGTCCTGCGTTCGCGCGACGTTGAGCTGGCGTTTCTCGGGCTGATCCCGCAGCGGACGATGGCCACCCAGCTGCTGTACCGGACCACGGACATGAACGGCCGGCCCGAGGCGACCGCGACCACGGTGATCCTCCCCGCCGATGCCAGTCCTGACCGCCCCTGCCCGGTGCTGTCGTACCAGTGCGCGATCGACGCCGTGTCGTCGCGCTGCTTCCCGTCCTACGCGCTGCGCCGCCGCGCCAACGCGCTGGGATCGCTGGCCCAGCTGGAATTCCTGTTGATCTCCGCCGCGCTGGCCGAGGGCTGGGCGGTGTCGATCCCCGACCACGAAGGCCGCACCGGCATGTGGGGCGCGCCGTTCGAACCCGGCTACTTCATTCTGGACGGCATCCGGGCCGCGCTGGGTACCGAACGTCTGGGACTGTCCCGCTCGGCGCCGGTGGCGCTGTGGGGTTACTCCGGCGGTGGGCTGGCGACCGGTTGGGCCGCCGAGTTGTGCGCCGACTACGCGCCCGAGCTGGACATCGTCGGCGCGGTCCTCGGGTCACCGGTCGGCGACCTCGGCCACACCTTCCGCCGGCTCAACGGCAGCTTCTTGTCCGGTCTGCCCGCGATGGTGGTCGCCGCGCTGGTGCACATCTACCCCGACCTGAACCAGGTGATCGACGAGCACGCCAGTGACGAGGGTCGCGCTCTGCTGCGACGGCTGGAGAGCATGACGACGGTCGGCGCGGTGATCCGGATGGTCAAGAAAGACTTGGGCAATTATCTCGACCGGCCGCTGGACGAGATTTTGACGATGCCCGAGGTTCAGCACGTCTTCGACAGCATCAGGCTGGGCGCCAAGGTGCCCACGCCGCCGGTGCTGATCGTGCAGGCGGTGCACGACTACCTGATCGACGTCGAGGACATCGACCGGTTGGCCGACGCCTACTCGGCCGGCGGTGCCGACGTCACCTACCACCGTGACGCGTTCAACGAGCACCTGCTGCTGCACCCGCTGTCGGCGCCGATGACGCTGCGCTGGTTGCGGGACCGTTTTACCCGACGGCCGTTGACCGATCACCTGATCCGGACGAAATGGCCGACGATGTTCAACCCGATGACCTACGTCGGGATGGCGCGACTGGGCGTGATCGCCGCCAAAGTCATCACCGGGAAGTCGGTGCACCGCCGTCCGCTATGACGGCGTCGCGCCATCCGGGGCACCGATTCGCTGTGTCGCTCGGCGTAGGTGTTCGTCTTCGAACGAGGACCCATGTATGTGACAGCGAGGACCGGGCTGATGCGCATACCGGACCGCTGAATTTGTCCAACTCCGCTCGGTTTGCTGGCGGAGTGCACGTATTCCAAACGTGCGGTATTCGTCGAACGAATGTGACGGTCATCTGTCGGCGGGTGTTTGGGACGCTCGGACAGCTGATCTGAACATCAGAACATGATATTCTGATGTCATGCGGGAAATGACTGCTTCCGAAGCATCTCGGAACTTCTCGGCGGTCCTTGATTCTGTGGAGCACGGTGAAACCGTCGTGGTCACTCGATCAGGTCGGCGCATCGCGTCAATCGCGCCTGCGCCCGCGGCGACGGGTGCGGTGTTGAATGCGGTGCTTGCCCGATGGCGCGGGTCCGCCGCCCTTGACGACGCATTCTCTGAGTCGATTGGCACTGCGCGCGCCGCCGCATCGATCGAGGATGACCGCGACCCGTGGACCGCTTGATCCTCGACACCGGCGTTCTCGTCGCTGCCGTCCGTGGCCGAGCCACGATCCCCGATGACGCCGACGTCGTCATGCCCGCGATTGTCATCGCCGAATATCTTGCTGGCGTGCACCTGGATCCGGACGCCGGTCGCCAGGCAGCGCAACGCACCTTCCTCGATCACGTTGTCGCTGTCATACCGGTCTGCGCCTACGACCGGACGGTGGCCGAGCACCATGCAGACCTGCTAGCCCACACCGCCCGCCAAGGCCGACGCCGAGGCCCCCATGACCTCATCGTTGCCGCCACCGCCCGCGCCACCGACCGCACCATTCTCACGACGGACATGCAGGCGAGGTTCGGTGAGTTGCCCGACGTCACCGCGCGCATCATCAGCTGAACGCGCGAGACTTTGGCACTCGGTTCAAGATCGATCTGGCGTGGCGTTGCAATGGATGCAACATTATCCGGGCGCCAATCCGACCGCGATCGGCGTCGGCGGAAAACCACGTTTAGCCGTTGCACCAGTCGGTGACCCGACGTTTTGAACCTTCGCATAGCCGAAACATGTTGAGTCAGGCCCGGCCCCATCAGCAATGTCTCGGACACGGCGCATCTCATCGCCGCACATCGAGCCAGCGAATCCGCACGCGCCGACGCACTGTTCCGCGATGCTCTCGCTAACCGGCTCGCAGGGGTGAAGGGCCGCGACATCATCGCCGCTGCATTACCGATGCTGAGCGACAGCTGGCCGGTGGTATCACGAACGAAGCTGATCGACGACCTCATCACTGACGCCATCGCGCGCGGCTGACTAACCAATCAGGATCGCTGTGGTCACACTTATCCGGGCAAGAGCACCTACGAATGATTCGCCGGGTTGGCCCGCATGCTGCCTATCACTGCCCGTACGGCGTGCCTGCCGAGTGTGCGTAGGCGACAAACGGAACCGGCCTTCAAGCTCATTTCGAATTCTATCGGGCTTCAGTTTCAGTCACGTGCCAAAGTATCGCTCTCAGCGCTGCCAACTCGCGGACGAATCGACCCGCCGGGCGGAAACCCGCCGAGGTCGTCGCGCGCGGTCGCTGCGACCGGCACCGCGTACACCAGTGCCGCGGTGGCCGCGGGCAGCAGCAGCGTGCAAGCCATCTGCAACCACGAGGGGCCGAAGAACACCGGAGACGCCTGCGTGAAGTAGTGCAGCTGATCGGGCTTCAGCGGTATCGTAGCGAAATCGACTGTGCCATAACGTAAGTGGGCCACCAGGACGCCCACACCGGTCGCGGCGCCGGCCGCGACTAGCATGCCGGCGCACAGCGCCGCGACCATCCCCGGTCCGCGATGCGCCCGCCACTGCCAGGCCAGCACCGCCGCGACGGCGGCGACGACGTTGAGCATCCCGAGCATCAGGAACGCGGCGACGAAGAAGTGCTCGGACTCCGGACCCCCGTATTCGTGCAGCCGCTCCCCGCTGTGCGTCAGCAGCACCACACCTCTGATCGGCGGCGCCAGCAAGGCCCACAGGGCACCGACGAGCACACCGACCGGCACCAGGCCCGCGACGACCGTGATCGCCGCGCGTCGCCGACACATCCGCGGATCGGTCATCGGCGCGCCTCGAGTTCGGCGGAATCGAGGCGCCCGTGCCGCGAACATTTGGCCCACCAGCCGTCGGGCCGCACCTGCACCACCATCCGGCGGCCACACTCGGCGCAGAACCGGGGCGGCTCCAGGCCCAGTTGCGCCGCCGTCGGGATGGCGGCACCGTCCGCGGACGGCTGGCCCGTGTAGGTGTTGTAGACGCCGGCGCCGACCGGAGCGGGCAGATCGTGGACCATCACGCGCTACAGGGTGGCGTTGAGCGCCTTGATCGGCATCTGCAGGTCGTCGAGCAACTCCAGATCGGCCTCGGCGGGACGCCCCAGCGTGGTCAGGTAGTTGCCGACGATCACCGCGTTGATGCCGCCCAGGATGCCCTGCTTGGCGCCCAGGTCGCCCAGCGTGATCTCGCGCCCACCGGCGAACCGCAGCATGGTCCGCGGCAGGGCCAACCGGAACGCCGCCACCGCCTTGAGCGCTTCGCTGGCCGGCAGCACCTCGAGGTCGCCGAACGGCGTGCCGGGTCGGGGGTTGAGGAAGTTCAGCGGCACCTCGTCGGGGTCCAGTTCGGCCAGGTTGGCGGCGAACTCGGCGCGTTGCTCGAGCGTCTCGCCCATGCCGAGAATGCCGCCGCAGCAGACCTCCATGCCGGCCTCGCGCACCATCGACAGCGTCTCCCAGCGCTCTTCCCAGCTGTGGGTGGTGACGACATTGGGGAAGAACGAACGGGCCGTCTCCAGGTTGTGGTTGTAGCGGTGCACACCCATCGCGGCGAGCCGCTCGACCTGCTCGGCGTTCAGCATGCCCAGCGAACAGGCGATCTGGATGTCGACAGCGTCGCGGATGGCCTCGATGCCCGCGGCCACCTGCGCCAGCAGCCGCTCGTCGGGTCCGCGCACGGCGGCGACGATGCAGAACTCGGTGGCGCCCGACTTCGCGGTCTGCTTGGCCGCCTCGACCAGGCTGGGGATGTCCAGCCATGCGCTGCGCACCGGCGAGGCGAACAACCCCGACTGGGAGCAAAAGTGACAATCCTCGGGGCAGCCACCGGTTTTCAGGCTGATGATGCCTTCCACCTCGACCTCGGGACCGCAGTGCGCCATCCGCACCTCGTGCGCCAGCGCCAGCAACTCTTCGAGCCGCTCGTCGGGCAGCTGCAGCACCTCGAGCACCTGCTGCCGGCTCAGCCCCTGGCCGCCCTCAAGCACCTGTCGGCGCGCCACCGCCAGGATGTCGGTGCTGTCGGTGTCGGACGTTGGCCGCGTCGCCGCCTGAGTCACCAGCTACTCCTTAGGTCGTTGCGGTTGTCCCGGCCGCGCACACAGCACGGGTGTCGCTCCCGGCTCATCACAACCAGCGTTGAACGGTGCCCAGGCTAGGCTAGCGGTGTGCACCTGCACAAACGTCATGTGGTCGCGTCGTCAACTGACCCTGCATCGTCTTTCGGGATCGCGGTGGTGAAAGCTGGGGTGATCCCGCGGCGTCGAAGGAGACTGTGATGGCCAAAATTCTGCTTGTGCTCTATCCGGATCCGGTCACCGGCTATCCCCCGGTGTACGCGCGGGACGGGATTCCGTCGATCCAGGGCTACCCGGACGGCCAGACTGTGCCCACCCCGTCGGCGATCGACTTCACCCCCGGCGAGCTGCTGGGCTGCGTGTCCGGCGCGCTCGGGTTGCGCAAGTACCTCGAGGACGGCGGTCATCAACTGGTCGTCACGTCCGACAAGGAGGGACCCGACTCGGAGTTCGAGCGAGAACTGCCCGACGCCGATGTGGTGATCTCCCAACCGTTTTGGCCGGCCTATCTGACCGCCGAGCGAATCGCCAAGGCGAAGAACCTTAAACTGGCGCTGACCGCCGGGATCGGCTCGGACCACGTCGACCTGGACGCGGCGATTTCCCGCGGCCTCACGGTCGCCGAGGTCACGTTCTGCAACAGCATCAGTGTCGCCGAGCACGCGGTGATGCAAATCCTGACACTGGTCCGCAACTTCGTGCCCTCCCACCAGTGGGTGGTCGACGGCGGCTGGAACATCGCCGACTGCGTCGCGCGCGCCTACGACGTCGAAGGCATGGACGTCGGGGTGATCGCCGCCGGCCGGATCGGCCAAGCCGTGTTGCGCCGGATGGCGCCCTTCGAAGTCAACCTGCATTACACCGATACCCGTCGGCTGCCGGAGAGCCTCGAAAAAGAGTTAGGCGTCACCTATCACCCCGACGCCGCGGCGCTGGCGCGCTCGGTCGACGTGGTGTCCATCCACGCTCCGCTGCATCCGCAGACCTATCACCTGTTCGACGAGCAGCTGCTGGCGTCGATGCGCCGCGGCTCCTACATCGTCAACACCGCGCGCGCCGAGATCTGTGTGCGCGATGCGGTGGTGGCGGCATTGGAGAGCGGTCAGCTGGCCGGCTACGCGGGCGACGTCTGGTATCCGCAGCCACCGCCGGCCGACCACCCCTGGCGCATGATGCGGAATGAAGCCATGACGCCACACGTCTCGGGGACGACGCTGTCGGCGCAGGCGCGCTACGCCGCGGGCACCCGGGAGATTCTCGAGGACTTCTTCGCCGACAAGCCGATTCGCGACGAGTACCTGATCGTGTCGGGCGGGGCGCTGGCCGGTACCGGCAAGGCGTCCTACACCGCGGGTGGTGACGCGAGCCCGGGCAGCAGCGGCAGGTAGGTCAGCCGATCGGGTACTCGACGCGGTCGGTGCCGTCCCAACGACGCAACCCGGCCAGGCGGCCCCGGATCTCTGCGGGCTGACCCGCCAGGCCCAGCACCGCTCCGAGTTGGGCGCCTTCGATGCGGCGGGCCAGTGTGACGTGCGCGGTCCAGTGGCCGGGCAGGCTGTGCGGTAGTGGGCCGGGCCGCAGATGTGGCCCGCACACCCGGTGTACCGCGGCGTGCAGGGCGAGCAGCGCCGTGGTCGGCACGACGAGTCGGGCGAGCACCGCGTTCGATTGCCCGAACAACACCGGCGCCCCAACGTCGCAGGCCAGCGGCAGCCGTTGCGCGATCGGCCGGAGTAGCTCGTCGACATCGGGCGAAATCCGTTCGGCCACAGCGACTGTCACATGCGGCCGGCCCGCCGGAAGACGGCTCGGTAGGTCGGCGGCGGCCAGGTCGTCCCAGATCCGTCGCAACCTCGCCTCGGTATCGGGATCGAACAGCAGCTCGACCGAGTGCACCATCAGCGAATCAAACTTCTCACCCAGTCCCGGTCGAACGCGTGTGCGCTCATCGCGGTGAACTCGGCGACGCTCAGCTGACCGGCGCCCGCGGGCAGCTCGGCACGCATCGGCCCGAGTCGCACCAACGCCGACCTGTTGGACGCCTCCACCACACCTGGCGGCAGCGGCCAGTTGCCGATCACCAGGCCTACGCAGCAAAGATTATGCGCCGCGAGGGATTCCAGCGTCAGCGCGGTGTGGTTCAGGGTTCCGAGCTCGGCGGTGGTGACCACCAGCACCGCCGCTCCCAGGTCGGCGGCGAGATCGCGTAACGTCACACCGCCGTCGGCGAGCTGGACGAGCAAACCGCCGGCACCCTCGACCAGCGTCAGCTGCCCCGGTTGATCCACCGCGTCGACGAGTTTCACTATGGTGCGTTTGCTGGGCAACGCCTGTCCGGCCCGCTCCGCGGCGGCCAACGGCGCCATCGGCTCTGGATAGCGGGCCAGGCCGACCACCCGGCTGATCCCGGTCAGTCGGGTCACCTCGGCGAGGTCGTCGTCGCCGGCGGCGGTCCCGGTTTGCACCGGCTTGCAGACGGCCACCGGGATACCGGCCTGTCGGGCGGCCGCTGCCAGGGCCGCAGTGGCGACGGTTTTGCCGACCCCGGTCCCTGTCCCGGTGACGACCAGAACTGTCAACGCCGTGCGGTGGCCAGCACGTCGGTCAGCACCGCGCGGGCCAGCTCGAGGTCGTCGTGGTCCAGCGACGCGCGCGCGGTCAGGCGCAGACGCGAGGTGCCGGTCGGCACGGTCGGCGGCCGGAAGCAGCCCACCCGGACGCCGGCGTCCAGGCAGGCCGTCGCGGCGGCCAGCGCCACCGCCGGCTCGCCGAGGATCACCGACACGACTGCGGACTGCGGCACCTGGCCGACATCGCAGATGTCGGCCAGGGCGGCCGCGTGCCGTAGCACCGCCTCGGGCCGCCACGACTCGCGGTGCAGAACCCGCAGCGCGGCCAGCGCGGCACCGACCGCCGCCGGCGCCAGACCGGTGTCGAAGATGAACGGCCGGGCGGCGTCGATGAGGTGGTCGCGCACCGCGACAGAGCCCAGCACCGCACCGCCCTGGCTGCCGAACGCCTTGGACAGCGTCGTGGTCATCACCACGTCGGGCGCGCCGGCCAAGCCCAGCTCGTGCAGCAGGCCGCGTCCGCCGCTGCCGCGCACACCCAATCCGTGGGCCTCGTCGACGATCAGCAGCGCCCGGTGCCGGCGGCAGACCTCGTGCAGGTCGCCGATCGGAGCCAGGGCGCCGTCGGTGGAGAACACCGACTCGGTGATGACGACCGCCCGTTCCTCGTCGCGTGCGGCCAGCGCCGCGTCGACGGCGTCGACGTCGCGGTGCGGCGCAACCACGACCCGGGCCCGGGACAGCCGGCATGCGTCGACCAGAGAGGCGTGCGACAGCGCGTCGGAGACCAGCAGCGAACCGGGACCGGAGAGCCCGACCACCGCGCCCTGGTTGGCGGTGTAGCCCGACGAGAACACCAAACCGGCTGCGGCGCCCACGAACTCGGCGAGGTTGGACTCCAGCTCCTCATGCAGCGACGTGTTGCCGGTGACCAGTCGCGAGCCGGTCGCGCCGGCGCCCCAAGTGCGCAGTGCGTCGACACCGCCTTCGATGACTTGCGCGTGCTGCGAGAGGCCGAGGTAGTCGTTGGACGCCAGATCGAGTTCGGTCGCCACCGCTGGGCGCGGCCGCAGCGCGCGCCGCAGCCCGGCCTGCCGGCGCTGCTCGGCATGCGCCTCCAGCCAGGCCAGCGGGGAAGTTTCGATCTGCGTCATCGCCCTAGAGCCTACGAGAGCCGGTGAGCCGGGCGACCTCCACCATCGCCGAGGTGACCTGCGCGATCTCTTCCGGCGTGCAGATGAACGGCGGCATCGCGTACACCAGGTTGCGGAACGGCCGCAGCCACACGCCACGGTCCAGCGCCGCCGGGGTGGCGATCGCCAGGTCGACCGGGCGGTCGCATTCGATCACGCCGATCGCCCCGCACACCCGGACATCGGCCACGCCTGGCAGGGGCCGCGCCGGCTCGAGTCCGCGGGCCAGCCCGGCGCCGATCTCGGCGACCGTCGAGCGCCAGTCCTGGCCGAGCAGCAACTCCACCGCTGCCACCGAGACGGCGCAGGCCAGCGGGTTGGCCATGAAGGTGGGCCCGTGCATCAACGCCCCGGCCTCGCCGCCAGAGATCGTGTGTGCGACGTCGGTGCTGCACAACGTCGCGGCCAGGCTGAGGTAGCCGCCGGTCAGTGCCTTGCCGACGCACATGATGTCGGGGCTGACACCGGCGTGGTCGGCGGCGAACAATTCGCCGGTGCGGCCGAATCCGGTAGCGATCTCGTCGAAGATCAGCAGCACGTCGTGGCGTCGGCAGATGTCGCGCAGGTCGGTCAGATAGCGCGGGTCGTGGAATCGCATCCCGCCGGCGCCCTGGACGACGGGCTCGACCACGACGGCGGCCAGTTCGGCGGCGCGCTCGGCCAACTGAGCCTCGAACGCCGCGACATAGGCAGGCTCGTAGTCGCGGGGTACCTGCGGGGCGAACACCTGTTGGGCCAGGATGTCGGACCACAGCGAGTGCATGCCGCCGTCGGGGTCGCAGATGCTCATCGGGGTGAAGGTGTCGCCGTGGTATCCCCCGCGCCAGGTCATCAGCCGCCGCTTGCCGGGCCGTCCGCGGCCGCGCCAGTACTGCAGCGCCATCTTGACCGCAACCTCCACCGACACCGAGCCGGAGTCGGAAAAGAACACCGTGTCCAGGCCGGCCGGGGTGATCTCGACCAGCAGCTTCGCCAACCGGGCGGCGGGCTCGTGGGTGAGCCCGCCGAACATGACGTGGTTCATGGTGGCGAGCTGGCGGGTCATCGCGGCATCCAGCGCCGGGTGTCCGTGCCCGTGGACCGCCGTCCACCAGGAGCTCATCGCGTCGATGGCCTGGACCTGCTGCCCGTCGCGAACCAGCGTGAGCCAGGCGCCCCGGGCGCCCACCGCCACCAGGTTCGGCGGCACCGCGCCGGCATTCGAGGCCCCGATCGTGCTGTAGGGATGCCACAGATGGGCCGCGTCGATCGCGCTGATCTGCTCGGGCGTCAGCGCGGCCATAGACAACGAGGGTAAAGCAGTTCGGTCGCGCCAACGCCGGGCATCCGGCAGCATTGCGGTCACCATGGATTCGCCGCAACAGTTCGACGACCTGTCCCCCAGCCACCACGAGGACAGTCCGCCGCAGGTGCTACGACTGCGACTGATCCCGTGGGACGTCATCTCGCTGCTGGTGTTGCTCGCTCTGCTTACCGCGCTCGCCGTCGGGACCGATTGGTATTCAAAGCTTTTCGGCTTTCTCAAAGACGTCTGTGTCGGCGACTGCCCGGCCGCGCCCTTCGGCGTCGACTACTACATCTATCCGGTGGTGTGGGGCGGCATCGGCGCTGCGGTCGCAGCGGCACTGCTCGGTCCACTGGTGTCGCTGCTGAAGGGGTGGTATCTGTCCTTCTGGCCACTCGTGGCGATCGCCCTCGTGCTCTTCGCCTCGGGAGCGGGTGCCGCACTGACCGATTTCAGCAGCTCCTACTGGCATGGCGGATCCGGGGTCGTCGACAGCGGCGAGTGAGAGCGAAATCACAACTGCGCGCGGAGATTTGATCTTCAGAGGCGTCAGCGATCACCGTTCGGTCACGGTACGACAAAAAATCCCGCCGGGGACTCCCAACAAGTGGCTCTTCCAGCCGTTTGTTGCCACAGTGTTCCTAGTGACTGTTGTGAACTCAGCGGTTCACCGACGGGGCATCGCCTTCCTGGCCACACCGGTTCCAGGGGGCGTGCGGCCCCCAACGGGGCGGGCCAACGCCCGGGTCTCGGGGTGAATCGGCGGATTGACGGCAGAGGCGTGCAGTCACCGCGCCGACGCCACGAAAGAGGTGATCGACATGAAGCGCAGCTTCGCTGTCCCATTTAGCCTGGCCCTGTTGTTGACGCTGCCGATGCTCAACCCCCTCATCGCAGGCGCTGACCCGACCGGGCCGACTCTGGTGAGTTCCCAGCAGACCACCAGTTACGTGATTCAGCGCGCGCTGTCGCAGCGCAATGTGCCGTTCCTGTACGGCGGCGGTAACTCGGCCGGGCCTACCCGCGGTACCGGTCTGAAGGCCAACATCGTCGGCTTCGACGCCTCCGGACTGATCCAGTACGCGTACGCCGGTGCCGGGGTGAAGATGCCCCGCACCTCGGCCGAACAGTGCAACGTCGGGCGAAAAGTCACGCCGGCACAGGCACGCCCGGGCGATCTGCTCTGCTACGGCCCCGGCGGCACCCAGAGCGTCGCGATGTATCTCGGCAACAACCAAATGATCGAGGCCACCGAGCCCGCGGTCACCGTCACTCCGGCCCGCACCAGCGGGATGGATCCGTACCTGACCCGCATCCTGGAGTCCTGACCGGACAGCTCGCCGGCCGGTTTTCGAGCACACACGTCGGCTGGCGGGTTAGGTAGATTATTCGTCAATTATGACGATCTCCCCGAACCGCCCGGCCGATGCCGGCGTTGCGCACCAGGCGCAACCCGCGACACGAAACCGGGCAGGGTTCTACCGTCTCGATCTCGACGGGCTGCGCGGCATCGCCATCGCTCTCGTCGCGATGTTCCATGTGTGGTTCGGCCGGGTCTCCGGCGGGGTGGATGTGTTCCTGGCCCTGTCCGGCTTCTTCTTCGGCGGCAAGCTGCTTCGGGCCGCACTCAATCCCGAGTCGTCGCTGTCGCCCGTCCCCGACGTGGTTCGGCTGGTGCGCCGGCTGCTACCGACCCTGGTGGTGGTGTTGGCCGGATGCGCGGTGCTGACCATCCTGATCCAGCCGCAAACGCGCTGGGAAACCTTCGCCGACCAAAGCCTGGCCAGCCTCGGCTACTACCAGAACTGGGAGCTGGCCGGCACCGTCGCCGACTATCTGCGGGCCGGCGAGTCCGTCAGTCCGCTGCAGAACATCTGGTCGATGTCGGTGCAGGGCCAGTTCTACATCGCGTTCCTGGCGCTGGTTTTCGGCTTCGCGTACCTGTTTCGCCGCCGGCTCGGCGACCGCCTGCGGACGGCGTTCGTGGTGTTGCTCAGTGCGCTGGCCGTCGCGTCGTTCGGGTACGCAATCTTCGCGCACGCGGCCAACCAGGCGGTCGCCTACTACGACAGCTTTGCCCGGGCGTGGGAGTTGCTGCTCGGCGCCTTGGTCGGCGCGCTGGTCCCCTACATTCGGTGGCCGATGTGGCTTCGCTCCACCGCCGCGACGATCGCCCTGGCGGCGGTGCTGTCCTGCGGCGCGCTGATCGACGGCGTCCGGCAGTTCCCGGACCCGTGGGCGTTGGTTCCCGTCGGCGCCGCCGTGCTGTTCATCCTGGCCGGCGCCAACCGCGCTGACGGCGACAGGTTGCCGCTGCCCAACCGACTACTGGCCACCCGGCCGCTGGTGCGACTCGGCGAGATGGCCTACGCGCTATATCTCTGGCACTGGCCGCTGCTGATCTTCTGGCTGGCTTACTCCGGTCACGCGCACGCGAACTTCGTCGAGGGCACCGCGGTGTTGCTGGTCTCCGGCGCGCTGGCGTACCTGACCAACCGGTATATCGAAGAACCGCTGCGCCAGCGCAAACCCGCCAGCGCCGGGCCCGCGCCGAGCGTCGTGGTGCCGTGGCGGACGCGGTTGCGGCGCCCGACGATCGTGCTGGGCTCGGTGGTCGGGTTACTGGGCGTCACGCTCACCGCGACGGCCTTCACCTGGCGCGAGCACGTCAGCGTCGAGCGCGCCAGCGGTAAGGAACTCAGCGGCCTGAGCTCCAGCGATTATCCCGGCGCCCGCGCGCTCATCAAGCATGTGCGGGTGCCGACCCTGCGGATGCGGCCCACGGTGCTGGAAGCCCAGACCGACTACCCGCCGTCCACCCGCGACGGCTGCATCAGCGACTTCAAGAACACCAACGTAATCACGTGCAGCTACGGCGACAAGACCGCCACCCGGACCATCGCATTGGCCGGCGGTTCACACGCCGAGCATTGGCTGACCGCGCTGGACATCCTCGGCCGCAGACACCACTTCAAAGTGACGACCTACCTCAAGATGGGCTGCCCGCTGTCCACCGAGAAGATGCCGCGGGTGATGGGCAACAACGCCCCCTACCCGGAGTGCCGCGACTGGGTGCCCAAGGCGATGGCCGCGGTGGTCGCCGACCACCCGGACTTCGTGTTCACCACCTCGACGCGGCCGTGGAACATCAAGCCCGGCGACGTGATGCCGGGCACCTACGTCGGGATCTGGCAGACGTTCTCGGACAACAACATCCCGATCCTGGCGATGCGCGACACCCCGTGGCTGGTCAAGGACGGCCAGCCGTTCAATCCGTCGGACTGCCTGGCCAAGGGCGGCGACGCGGTGTCGTGCGGCATCAAGCGCTCCGACGTGATCGCCGACCGCAACCCCACCCTCGACTGGGTCGAGCAGTTCCCGATGCTCAAGCCGCTGGACATGAGCAACGCGGTCTGCCGTGCCGACATCTGCCCGGCCGTCGAGGGAAACGTGTTGGTATATCACGACGCTCATCACATCTCTGCCACCTACATGCGGACGATGACCAACGAGCTGAGCCGCCAGCTCGGGCCGGCCACCGGCTGGTGGTGACCCCGCGGTGACGATGCAGGCCGCCACACGGCCTGCGGTGGGGATACCTCCCGCTTGCGGGGGCGAACCGCGCCATGCGACCCGGCAACCGGAACCAACCGCCACTAAGGTCGAGTGATGCCCCCGTCAGACCCGACCACTGGCGCCGCCGCGGCCCCGCCCGCATTGGCCACCGTCTGGCCAGGTAGCAGCTACCCGCTGGGCGCCAACTACGACGGCACCGGCACCAACTTTGCGCTGTTCTCCGAGATCGCCGAGAAGGTCGAGCTGTGCCTGATCGGTGACGACGGGCAAGAGACTCGCGTTCGCCTCGATGAGGTCGACGGCTACGTCTGGCACGCCTACCTGCCGGACGTCACCCCGGGACAGCGCTACGGCTTTCGGGTGCACGGCCCCTTCGACCCGGCGTGCGGCCACCGCTGCGATCCGAGCAAGCTGCTGCTCGACCCGTACGGCAAATGCTTTGACGGCGAGTTCACCTTCGGCCAGGCGCTGTTCTCCTACGACTTGGCCGTGGCGGCGAAGGACCCCGCCAAGACCGGCACTCCGCCTCGGGTCGACTCGTTGGGGCACACCATGACCAGCGTGGTGATCAATCCGTACTTCGACTGGGGCAACGACCGCGCTCCCCGCACGCCGTACCACGAGACGGTGATCTACGAGGCACACGTCAAGGGCATGACGCAGAACCATCCCGCGATTCCGGAAGCGCAGCGGGGTACCTACGCCGGCCTGGGCCACCCCGCGATCATCGAGCACCTGCAATCGTTGAACGTCACCGCGATCGAACTGATGCCGGTCCATCAGTTCCTGCACGATCACCGCCTGGTGGATCTGGGCCTACGGAATTATTGGGGCTACAACACTTTTGGGTTCTTCGCCCCGCACAACCTGTACTCGGCGAACCGACGTGCCCGCGGCGCGGTCACCGAGTTCAAGGCAATGGTGCGGGCCTTCCACGAGCAGGGCATCGAGGTCATTCTCGACGTGGTCTACAACCACACCGCCGAAGGCAACCACCTCGGTCCGACGATCAACTTTCGCGGGATCGACAACGCCGCCTACTACCGGCTCGTCGACGACGATCTGAGTAGCTACAAGGACTTCACCGGCACCGGCAACAGCCTCAACGCGCGCCACCCGCACACCCTGCAGCTGATCATGGACTCGCTGCGCTATTGGGTCACCGAGATGCACGTCGACGGCTTCCGTTTCGACCTGGCCTCCACGCTGGCCCGCGAGTTCTACGACGTGGATCGGCTGAGCGCGTTTTTCGATCTCGTGCAACAGGATCCGATCGTCAGCCAGGTCAAGCTGATCGCCGAGCCGTGGGACATCGGCGAGGGTGGCTACCAGGTCGGCAACTTCCCGGGTTTGTGGACCGAGTGGAACGGGAAATACCGCGACACTATGCGTGACTACTGGCGGGGCGAGCCCGCGACATTGGGCGAGTTCGCGTCCCGGCTGACCGGGTCGTCGGACCTCTACGAAGCGACCAGTCGCCGGCCCGGCGCCAGCATCAACTTCGTCACCGCCCATGATGGATTTACCCTCAACGACCTCGTCTCCTACAACGAAAAACACAACCAGGCCAACGGCGAGGACAACCGCGACGGCGAAAGCCACAACAGGTCCTGGAACTGTGGCGTCGAGGGCCCGACAGACGACCCGAACATCGTGATGCTGCGCGGACGGCAGATGCGCAACATCATGGCAACGCTGATGGTGAGCCAGGGCACGCCGATGATTGCCCACGGCGACGAAATCGGCCGAACTCAACACGGCAACAACAACGTCTATTGCCAGGACTCCGAATTGTCCTGGGTGGACTGGTCTTTGGTCGACAAGAACAGCGACCTCCTGGAGTTCACCCGCAGCGTCACCGCGCTGCGCCGGAGCCACCCGGTGTTCCGCCGTCGGCGGTTCTTCGACGGGGAGCCCATCAGAAGCGGCGACGAAGTCCGCGACATCGCCTGGTTGACGCCGGCGGGAAAAGAAATGCAGCACCAGGACTGGGGCGGCGAATTCGGCAAGAGTATTGCGGTATTCCTCAACGGCGAGGCGCTACCTGAACCGAATGCGCGCGGCGAACGGGTCATCGACGATTCGTTCCTGATGTGCTTCAACGCCCACGACCACGAGGTGGACTTCGTCATTCCCTCCGACGACTACGCTCAGGAATGGACCGCCGTGCTGGACACCACCGACCCATGCGGATCGGTAACCCTGGTCGTCAACGACGGCGACGAGGTGTCACTGCCCGAACGCTCACTTCTCATCTTCCGTAAGACTAAGTGACGCATGGCCCCACACAAAGTGGCCCTGCCGGTACTGTCCACTTACCGGCTGCAGCTTCGCGGTGCCGCGAGCGGGTTCGGTTTCACTTTTGCCGACGCCGAACACCTGCTCGACTACCTTGACGATCTCGGGGTGTCGCATCTGTATCTGTCGCCGATTCTGACCCCGGTTGCCGGCTCGGCGCACGGTTACGACGTCACCGACCCGACCACAGTGTCGGCCGAACTCGGTGGCCCCGAAGGCTTGGCGAAGCTGTCGGCCGCGGCGCGGGCGCGGCAGATCGGCTTGATTGTCGATATCGTGCCCAACCATGTCGGGGTGGCCGAGCCGGAGCAGAACCCGTGGTGGTGGGATGTCCTGCGGCACGGCCGGTCCTCGGCATACGCGTCGTTCTTCGATATCGACTGGGAACTGGACGATGGCCGAATTGTGCTGCCGTTGCTGGGCTCTGATGACGACATCGCCGACCTGACCGTCGACGGCGACCTACTGCGGCTCGGCGACCTGGCGCTGCCGATCGCGCCCGGCACCGGCGACGGCAGCGGCGCGCACGTGCACGACCGTCAGCACTACCGGCTGATCGGTTGGCGCACCGGACTGTGCGGCTATCGCCGGTTCTTCTCGATCACCTCGCTGGCCGGGCTGCACCAGGAAGACCGCACCGTGTTCGACACCAGCCATGCGGAGGTCGCGCGGTGGTTCGCCGACGGACTCGTCGACGGGTTGCGCATCGACCATCCCGACGGACTGGCGGACCCCGCGGGATATCTGACCTGGCTGCGCGAACTGGTCGGCGCGGACGCCTGGATCGTGATCGAGAAGATCCTCGCGGTCGACGAGCCACTGGACGTGAGCCTGCCGGTGGACGGGACCACCGGATACGACGCACTGCGCGAGATCGGCGGAGTCTTCGTCGATCCGCAAGGGGCGCCGGCGTTGACGGCGTTGGCAGACTCCGCAGACGCCGAGCTGTCCAGCGCCGAACTGAAAAAGTCGTCCGCCACCGAGACCTTGGCCGGCGAGCTGGCCAGGCTGCGCCGGTGCATCGCCGCGGCGGCCGGTGCCGACCACCCGCGACTGCCCGACGCGGTGGCGGCGCTGCTGACCCACATCGACGTCTACCGCAGCGATTACCTCGGATTGGCTGCGATCCTGCCGGCGGCCCTGGCCGCGACCCAATCTGCGGCACCGGAACTGGACATCCCCCTGCAATTGATCGCGGTCGCAGTGGCCGATGGCGGTGAGACCGCCGTCCGGCTGCAGCAGTTGTGCGGGGCCGTCACCGCGAAGGCCGTCGAGGACTGCCTGTTCTACCGCGACGCCCGGCTGGTAGCTCTCAACGAGGTCGGCGGCGACCCGCGGGACTTCGGCGTCGGTCTGGCCGAATTCCATTCTCGCGCAGCCACCCGGGCCCGGCTGTGGCCGCAGGCAATGACGACGTTGTCGACTCACGACACCAAGCGTGGTGAGGATGTCCGCGCCCGCATCGCAGTGCTGTCGCAGGTGCCGTCGCTGTGGGCGGAGTGCGTCGCCCGCTGGGAAGTCTGGACGCCCTCCCCCGATCCGGCCACTGGACTGTTCCTGTGGCAGAACATCTTCGGCGTCTGGCCGGCGGACGGCGTGGTTACCGCCGAGCTGCACGACCGGCTGCACGCCTACGCGGAGAAAGCGATCCGGGAAGCGGCATGGCATACCTGCTGGCAAGATCCGGACTCCGACTTCGAAGACGCGGTGCAGCACTGGCTGGATGCTGTGCTGGACGGCCCGGCGGCGCGGGAGCTGACCATGCTGGTCGTTCGGCTGCAACCGCATGCCGAAAACGATGCGCTGGGCCAGAAGCTGCTGTCGCTGACGTCCCCGGGTGTCCCCGACATCTACCAGGGCACCGAGTTGTGGGACGACAGTCTGGTCGACCCGGACAACCGGCGTGCGGTTGACTACGCCACCTGCCGCGAGGCATTGAAGTCGCTGCAGCACAAGAAGATTCGAGTGGTGAAGGCTGCCCTGCACATGCGTCGCGCCCGCCCGGACACCTTCCTGCGGGGCGGATATCACCCGGCTCTGGCCGCCGGAGCCGGCGCCGATCACCTGGTGGCTTTCCGCCGCGGCGACGATGTGCTCGTCGCGGTCACCCGCTGGACCGTGCAACTCGAACAAACCGGATGGGGAGACACCGTGATCACGCTGCCGGAGGGCGCATGGCGCAATGCGCTTACCGGCGCGGCGGCGCGCGGGACGGTGCCGGCCAGCGAGTTGTTCGCCGAGTTGCCGGTCGCACTGCTGGAGCGCGCCGATGCCTGAATTCGCCGTCTGGGCACCGACACCGAAGGCCGTCCGGCTCGACGTCGACGGGTCGGTGTCGCCGATGACCCGCGACGTAGACGGCTGGTGGCGCGCAGAAGTCGATGCCGGCCCGGATGCGCGCTACGGATTTCTGCTCGACGACGACCCGACGCCGCTGCCCGACCCGCGATCCCCGCGTCAGCCCGAGGGAGTGCACGAGCGCTCGCAACTGTGGGAGCCGCCGCCGGCGCCGACCGATGACAGCTGGGCCGGCCGCTCGGTGCAGGGCGCGGTGATCTACGAGCTGCACATCGGAACCTTCACCCCGGCCGGCACGTTCGACGCGGCCATCGACAAGCTCGACCACCTGGTCGACCTCGGCGTCGATTTCGTGGAGGTGATGCCGGTCAACGCGTTTTCCGGAACCCACGGCTGGGGGTACGACGGCGTGCTGTGGTACGCCGTCCACGAACCCTACGGTGGCCCAGACGGTCTGGTGCGCTTCGTCGACGCGTGCCATCGCCGCGGGCTCGGGGTGCTGATCGACGCGGTGTTCAACCACCTCGGCCCGTCGGGCAACTACCTGCCCCGGTTCGGGCCCTATCTGTCGTCGGCGAGCAACCCTTGGGGCGAAGGAGTCAACATCGCCGACGCCCAGTCCGACGAAGTGCGCCGCTACATCATCGGCTGCGCACTGCGCTGGATGCGCGACTTCGGTGCCGACGGGCTGCGCCTGGACGCCGTGCACGCGCTCGTCGACACCACCGCGATCCACATCCTCGAGGAGTTGGCCGCCGAAACCGATGCGCTCGCCGGGCGACTCGGCCGGCCGTTGTCGCTGATCGCCGAGAGCGACCTGAACGACCCGCGAATGATCACCCCTCGTACCGAGCACGGCCACGGGCTGGCCGCACAGTGGGACGACGACATCCACCACGCCATCCACGCCGCGGTATCCGGCGAGCGCCAGGGCTACTACGCCGACTTCGGGTCGCTGGCCGCGCTGGCAAAAGCGCTGCGCCACGCCTTCTTCCACGCCGCGACTTACTCGTCGTTCCGGCAGCGGCGCCATGGCCGACCGCTGGACACATCGACCATCCCGGCCACCCGGTTGCTGGCCTACACCTGTACCCACGATCAGGTCGGCAACCGAGCGCTCGGCGACCGGCCGTCGCAGAACCTGACCTACGGTCAGCTCGCGGTGAAGGCCGCGCTGGTCCTGTGCTCGCCCTACACGGCCATGCTTTTCATGGGTGAGGAGTGGGGCGCGTCCACCCCATTCCAGTTCTTCAGTTCCCATCCCGAACCCGAGTTGGCCCGCGCCACCGCGGCAGGCCGCAAGCGAGAGTTCGCCGATCACGGCTGGGACGCCGACGAGATTCCCGACCCGCAGGACCCGCAGTCCTTTCAGCGCTCCAAGCTGAACTGGTCCGAGCTCGACCAAGCAGAGCACGCCAGGCTCCTACAGCTTTACCAGGACCTGATTGCGTTGCGGCGCACCGAGAGCGACCTGGCAGATCCGTGGCTGGACAATCTGGTCGTCGACTACGAGGAGGCGCACCGCTGGATTGTGGTGCGCCGCGGCGGCTTGACGGTGGCCTGCAATCTGGGCACTGAGCCGGTGTCTGTTCCGTGCGCCGGGGAGCACGTGCTGAGTTCGGAACCGATCGACATCGGCAACAAGAGCACCGAGTTGCCCGGGCATGCGTTCGCGGTCCTGCGCTGTGCATAACTGACTACCGGCGGGATCCGCGACAGCCGATGATACGCGGATGACGCACTCTGAATTGCTGCCGATCCCGCCCATCCAGTCCGCCTGCGACCCGGTGCATTCGACGCAGGACCTGCGCGAGCGGTGGCGTGCACTGATGGGGCCGTTGGGGTTTGGGACGCGACTGCTGTGGTTCGGCCTGATCGGGCCGGATCGCTGTTTCGCCAAGAAACTCGGCCAGATCCCGATCCGTCCCCGGCCCCGGGGCCGGATCGTGTGGAACTTGATGTCGTCGTTGCGGACGCTGCTCGACGACCTGGAACCGGGAACGACGGTGGCCTTGCTGCTGACGGGTCCCGGGCGCGGGCCGGTATCGACGATCGAACTGGTCTGGTCGAGGTCGTTGACCGACATGGCCGAACGGTTCGCTGTCCCGTTGGAGCCGATATTTCGCGCCAACGACGAAACGGTCGCAGTGCTGGGTTAGCTGCGCAGCGGCGAAATCGGCTGCGCCTACAAAAGATAACGATAGGCTGGCGATCCTGGCTCGATTGCCTCGATCTGCATCTCAGTCGCCCGCATGCGTTCCAGCAAGCCGTCCAGGTCGGCGGCCGAGCCCAGCTCGATACCAACCAGCGCCTCACCGGTCTCGCGGTTGTTGCGCTTGACGTATTCGAACAGCGTGACGTCGTCGGTCGGCCCGAGCACGTTGTCCAGGAAACGGCGCAACGCACCGGGCTCCTGCGGGAAGTCGACCAGGAAGTAGTGCTTGAGGCCGAGGTGGACCAGCGAGCGCTCGAGGATCTCGCCGTAGCGCGAGACGTCGTTGTTGCCGCCGGAAACCAGGCATACCACCGTCGAACCCGGATCGATGTCGGCTTCCAGCAAGCCGGTCACCGCGAGCGCACCCGCGGGCTCGGCGATGATTCCCTCGTTCTGGTACAGCTCGAGCATCGCGGTGCACACCGCGCCCTCATCGACCGTGGTGATCGACACCATGTTGCCGGCTGCGGCCAGGGCGGCGTAGGTCAAGTTTCCGGCCCGGCTGACCGCGGCGCCGTCGACGAACTGGTCGACGTGACCGAGGGTCACCGGGCTGCCGTTGGCCAGCGCGGCCATCATGGCAGCCGCGCCCGCCGGCTCGATACCGAGCACGGAGGTCTTGGTTGTCCGCTCCGCGAGGTAGGTGGTGATGCCGGCGATGCACCCGCCGCCGCCGACCGGAACCACGACCAGGTCGGGCTCGCTGTCGAGTTGGTCCAGAATCTCGACAGCGATCGTGCCCTGGCCGGCCATGGTGCGCGGGTCGTCGAACGGTGGCACCAGCGTGGCTCCGGTGCGTTCGACGTCGGCCAGCGCCGCCTCGGCGGCCAGGTCATAGGTCGACCCGCCCACGATCAGCTCGATGAACTCGCCGCCGTGGTAGCGGATGCGGTCGCGCTTCTGCTTCGGGGTCTTGGCCGGCACGTAGACCCGACCGCGGATGCCCAGGCTGCGGCAGGCGTAGGCGAAGCCCTGCGCGTGGTTGCCCGCCGACGAGCAGACCACGCCGGCCACTCGTTCCTCGTCGGACAACTGGACCAGCAGGTTGTAGGCCCCGCGCAGCTTGTAGGAGCGGACGGTCTGCAGGTCTTCGCGCTTGAGGTAGACGTTCGCCCCGGTCGTTGCGGACAACCGGTCGGAAAACTGCAGCGGCGTGGGAGTGACCACGCCGGCAATGCGGATGGCCGCACTGTCGACATCAGCCGCCGACACCGGCCCGCCACCCCGGGCGCCCGGGCTCTGACTCAGTTCCGCAGACACCGGTCAATGGTGTCATCAAGCTGCGTGTTCAGTGCACAGGGGTCAGCACAAACACCGGAATCTGTCGCTCGGTCTTGAGCTGGTAGTCGGCGTAGTCGGGGTAAGCCGCCACCGCTCGCTCCCACCAGGCGGCCTTCTCGTCGCCGAAGACCTCACGGGCGTCGTAGTCCTTGGTGACGGTGCCGTCCTGTAGTTCGACCCGCGGGTTCTTGGTGATGTTGTGATACCAGACCGGATGTTTAGGCGCCCCGCCCAGCGACGCCACGGCGGCGTATTCACCGTTGTGCTCGACCCGCATCAGCGGCGTTTTGCGGAGCTTGCCGGTCTTGGCGCCGACGGTGGTCAGCAGGATGATGGGCTTGCCCTTCATGTCTGCGGCCTCGGCGCCACCGGATTCGGCGTACTTCTCGGCTTGTTCACGGGACCAGTCCCACGGGCTGGGGGCGTATTCACCTTCAAGTGGCATCACACCACTTTAAAGGCGTTCACCCGGGCACACCCCGCCCGCACCTGTGCCGTCGCTCAGCATGGGCGCTGTAGAGTCTGCGATCGTCAACGGCGAGCCACGAGCAAACTCGCGCCCTACGTACTGGAAGTCGCACGGCTCCTCGCCTCGCAGGTGGAAACCCGCCCAACAGATCGGACGTGACGCACAGTGTCGCGAGTCCCGAGCGTCCGGTGTGCCCGCGTCGTGGCGCGCACCGGGCCGCACGCCACGTTCCCCGAATCCGGTTGAGGGCCGATGGCGATTTCCGAGGTACCTGAGTACGCCCACCTCAGCGACGCGGACCTGCTGGCACTCGGGGCCGAGTTGGACGAAATCCGTGGCGGCATCGAGGCTTCGCGGGGTGCCCGCGATCGCGCGTACATCACGCGCGCCATCACACTGCAGCGCTGCGCCGACGTCGCGGCGAGGCTGATCATCGCCGGCACCAAAGGGAAAGTCGGCTGGGCCATCGGAACCGCCGCCCTGGCTGCGGCCAAGTCCATCGAGAACATGGAACTCGGCCACAACATCAGCCACGGCCAGTGGGATTGGATGAACGACCCGGAAATTCATTCCAACACCTGGGAGTGGGACACGGCCGGACTCACGTCACAGTGGCGGTATTCCCATAACTACCGACACCACGTCTTCTCAAATATCGTCGGCGTGGACGACGATCTCGGGTTTCGAATCTTGCGGGTCACCCGGGACCAAAAGTGGCGGCCGGTCGCGTTGCTGCAGCCGTTGTTCGCTGTGCTGCTCGGGATGGCCTTCGAATGGGGCGTCGCACTGCACGGCTTGAACTCAGTGCAAGAAGAAGAGGGGACTACCGACGCCGGCAGGGCCGCCCAGAAAACGGCACTACTGCGCAAGATGGCTCGCCAGGTCGTCAAGGATTACGTGCTCTTTCCCGTCTTCACCCGTCGGAAGTGGCGGCGGACGCTGGGGGCCAACATCGTCGCGAACGGACTGCGCAGCGGGTGGGCCTACATCGTGATCGTCTGCGGTCACTTTGTGGATGGGGCGGAAAAATTCGCGCCGGCAGTCCTCGAGGACGAGACGAAGCCCGAATGGTATCTCCGCCAGATGTTGGGCACCGCGAACTTCCGCGCCGGCAAGGTGCTGGGGTTCATGACCGGAAACCTGTGCTACCAGATCGAACATCACCTCTACCCCGACCTGCCGCACAATCGATACCCCGATATCGCCAAGCGGGTGCGCGCCCTATGCATCACCTACGATCTGCCGTACACAACGGGTCCGTTGTGGCGTCAGTACCTGCTCACGGTGCGCACGATCTGCAAGCTGTCGCTGCCGGACCGCTTTCTGACCGCGACCTGCAATGACGCACCGGAAACGGCCTCCGAGTACAGATTTCGGGGTGCCGACGGGCGTCCGAACCTGGCCCGGCGCGATGCTGACTGCCCGCGCCGCGGATTGGCGACAGCGGCACAGAATCGCCGCTGAGTCAGGGAGCGCTCAGGCCGGTTGTGCTGACAACACGCCGGCGGGCTGGTGAACATCCGGCCCCGGCTGGTCGGCGTAGAGCTCGTCGATCTCCGCGGCGTACTTGGCTGCGATCGGCCGTCGTTTGAGTTTCATTGTCAGGGTGATCTCATCGCCGCCCGGTTCCCACAACGTGTGGAGCACGCGGAAACGTTTGATCTGCTCGACCCGAGACAATTTCTCGTTGCCCGCGGCCACCCCCGCCGAAATCTGAGCGATCACCTCCGGGTGGGCTGCCAGCGCCTGGGGTGAGGCGTCGGCCAGCCCATGCCTTTGCGCATACGGGCCGACGGAATCGGCATCGAACACCAGCAGCGCGGTGTTGTACGGGCGAGCGTCACCGACGGTGAGCATCGCGCCGATCATCGGACACGCGGCCTTGATCGCGTTCTCGATGTTGGCCGGCGACATGTTCTTTCCGGCCTGGTTGATGATCAGTTCCTTCTTGCGGTCGATCACCCGCAGATAGCCGTCGGCGTCCTCATCCAGGATGTCGCCGGTGTGCAGCCAGCCGTCGGCGTCGACCGCTTCGGCGGTCTTGGCCGGCTCCTTGCGGTAGCCCTTCATCACCAGCGGTCCGCGCACGAGATATTCGCCGTCGTCGGCGATTTTGGACTCCAGCCCGGGCAGCAGTTTACCCACCGAACCCAGTCGCGCCTCCCGGGGATGACTCACGCTGGCAACACAACTCAGCTCGGACATACCCCAGACTTCGGCGATCGGGATGCCGATACCGAGGAAGAACGCCAACGTCTCCGGTGGAATCGGCGCTGCACCCGACACCGCCCACCGCAACTGGTCGAGGCCCAGCTTCTCACGCAGCTTCGACAGCACCAATTCGTCGGCCTGCGCCCATTCGGCGGCGGCGGCGTCGGGCAGCGGTTCATCGGCGATCAACGCCGCCGCGCGTCTATCGGCGACCGACATTGCCCACTGCAAGGCTTGCCGCTTGGTCTCGTCTGGCTCATGGTTGACGGCGAATTCGATTGCGGCCTTCAGCTTTTCCCAGACCCGTGGAACTGCCGCCCAGATGGTGGGTCGAGCGTCCGGCAGCGCGACCGCGATCTCGCGGACATCGGACACCACCGTGACCAGGATTCCGTACATCTCCTGGTTGTAGAGCGCCATCATGCGGTCAGCGATGTGGGCCGACGGCAGATAGGAGGTGGCACGATCATCCGGCCTGACGTCTACGACGGCGCTCAGAGCTTCCGCCTCGAACATCAAGTTGGCGTGCGTCATCTCGACCCCTTTGGGGTTACCCGTCGTGCCAGAGGTGTAGATGAGGGTGATCACATCGTCGGGTTGCACTGCACGCCACGTCAATTCGAAATCGAAATCGGCGGAAGCGGCAGCGTACAACTCGTCGAGAGAGATCGTTCCCTCCGGTGCACCGTCGATGCAGACGATGCGGTCGAGCTGCGCGCCGCTCGCCAGGATCCGCGCGACGTATTGCTGTTCGCAGATCACCACTTTGGTGTCGGCGTTTTCGAACACGTATGTCAGCTGCTCGGCGGGCAGCGTGTTGTACACCGAGAACGAGGTAGCGCCGAGATGCTGCGCGCCGACTTCCAACGGATAGAACTCGACACGGTTGGCCATCATCAGCGACACCGTGTCACCCCGGCCGACGCCGATACCGGCCAGGCCGGCCGCGACGCGACGGACATCGTCGGCGTACTCCCGCCAGGTCAGCGTCATGGTGTCGCCCGGGGTGCGCAACGCGACGGCGTCCGGGTCGACGGCGGCGGAGCGCTGGAACGCCGCACACATGGTGGCCGGGTTGCTCAGCTGGGTTTTCGAATCGGTCACTGGGCAAAGGCTAGTCCCGGAGTAGGTTGCGGGTATGGGAATTGCGATCACCGACTTGACGCCCGTCGAGCAGACCGCGTTCGTCACCCAATACGCCCGAGCGGTCGACAGCCGCTGGCCCAGTCCGATACTCGGCGACGCCCTGGCCGCAGAGATCGTCGCCAAGATCGACTTCGACTTTCACGGTTTGGGAGTTCCGGTCAGCGCGATCCGCCAGACGGCGCTGCGCGCGAGGTTACTCGACGTTTGGACCCGCCAGTTCATCGCCGATCATCCCGACGCCGTGATCGTCGACCTCGGCGCCGGCCTCGCGACACCGATGCAACGGGTCAGCCCGCCGCCCACGGTCGACTGGTACAGCGTCGACCTGCCCAGCATCATCGCGCTGCGCCGACAGGTGGTGCCCGCCGAGGACCATGCGCATTCGGTGGCGGCATCGCTGGCCGACGATGATTGGACCGACCAGATCCCAGCCGACCGGCCCACCTTCCTGATCGCTGACGGGCTGCTGGCGTTCGTCCCAGAGCCTTTGCTCGTCAATCTGTTTCGCCGTGTCCCGGAGCATTTCCGGAGCGGCGAAATTGCGATCAACGACTACGGGCGTGTCAGCGCCCTCAACATCACCGCGATGAAGATCGTCTTCAGCGCGGTCGGAACCCGGTGGATATACCGCGGTTTCAGTGACGCCCGCACCCCGGAGAGCTGGAGCCCGCGCCTACACCTGGTCGAGGAGACCAGCCTGTCGCACGTCCCCGAGGTCGAGCTGTATCCCACTGCGGCGCGGGTGTCGACGCGGTTGATGGGGATGACCAAAGCCGGTGCCCGCGCGGCACGGATCCTGCGCTACCGCTTCTGAAGGGTGACCACGATGGGCGCGACGCCGATCAGCTACCGCCAATGCCCGAGCGTGAAGTTGGCAGCACGTTCGGGCGCGAGTGTGCGTCCAGCGTCACGTTCGACCCGACTACGGCAATCGGCTAGCCGCCCAGACAGCCCGGACCGAGCAGCGCCTTGAGGTCGCCCATCAACGCCGGCGACATGGTCACCCGCAGCGACGGGTCCAACTCCAGCGTGGTGATCCGGTCCCCGCTGAGCAGTCGCAGGTGCACCTGCGAGGTGCCGGGGTGTTGAGCGAGCACTTGCTTGAGCGCGCTGACCTTGTCGATGGTGCATTGCCGCGTCGGCAGGCTCACCGCCAGCGGGCGGTTGACCTGGGCATTGGTGAAGTCCGGCACCACCAGGTCGTTGGCTATCAACGAAATCCGGTCGTCGCGGATCGCTACCTTGGCGGTCACCAGGACCACGGTGTCGTCGATCACCTCAGCACCGAACGCCGAGTAGGTGTGCGGGAAGAACATCACCTCGATACCACCGGTGAGGTCTTCCAGTTGCGCTGAGGCCCAAGGCATCCCGTTCTTGTTCACCCGCCGGTTCACCGAGGCCAGGATGCCGCCGACTTTGACCATGGTCTCGTTGGCGACGTCGCCGTCGAGGATCGCCGGGATGGGGGTGTCGACCTGGGCGGCCAGCAGATGCGCGACGCCGTTGAGCGGATGCCCGGACACGTACAGGCCCAGCATCTCGCGCTCCAGCGCGAGTTTGTGCTTGTCGTCCCATTCCTCGTCGGGAACCCGGATGGTGAACACCGCGTCGGCACCCGCTCCCCCGTCGTTCGGGTCGCCGCCGAATAGGTCGAACTGGCCCATCGCCTCGGCCTTTTTGGTGCCGAGCACCGAATCGACCGCGTCGGTGTGCACCAGGAAAAGCCCTTTGCGGGGATGCTTGAGCGAGTCGAACGCCCCGGCCTTGATCAACGACTCGGTGACTTTCTTGTTGCACGCCGCGATGTCGACTTTGTTCAGGTAGTCGGAGAAGTCGGTGTACTTGCCCTTCGCGTTACGGGTATTGATGAGCGAGGCAACGACATTGGCGCCGACGTTGCGCACCGCGCCCAGTCCGTAGCGGATGTCGGTGCCCACCGAGGCGAAGTTCAGCCCGGACTCGTTGACGTCTGGCGGCAGCACGGTGATGCCCAGCTTGCGGCAGTCGGCCAGATACACCGCTGCTTTGTCCTTGTCGTCGCCGACCGAGGTAAGCAACCCGGCCATGTATTCGCCGGGGTAGTTCGCCTTCAGATACGCCGTCCAGTACGACACCAGGCCATACCCGGCGGCGTGTGACTTGTTGAACGCGTAGTCGGCGAACGGCAGGATGGTGTCCCACAGCGCTTTGATGGCTTTGGCCGAGAATCCATTGGCCGTCATGCCCGCTGAGAAGCCTTCGAACTCTTCCTCCAGCACCTCGCGCTTCTTCTTGCCCATGGCCTTGCGCAGAATGTCGGCTCGGGCCAGCGAGTAGCCGGCCACCTTCTGCGCGATGCGCATGATCTGCTCCTGATACACGATCAGGCCGTAGGTCTCGGCGAGGATCTCGCGCAGCGGTTCCTCGAGCTCGGGGTGGATCGGTTTGATCGCCTGCCGGTTGTTCTTTCGGTCGGCGTAGTCGTTGTGGGCGTTCATGCCCATCGGGCCGGGCCGATACAGCGCGAGCACCGCGACGATGTCCTCGAACCCGGTGGGCTGCATGCGACGCAGCAGGTCACGCATCGGTCCGCCGTCGAGCTGAAACACTCCCAAAGTCTCGCCGCGACCCAGCAATTCGAAGGTGGCCGGATTGTCGAGCGGGACCGACTCGAGGTCGAGTTCGATTCCCCGGTTGTCTTTGATGTTCGCCAGCGCGTCGCCGATGATCGTCAGGTTGCGCAGCCCGAGGAAGTCCATCTTCAGCAGGCCGATCGCCTCGCACGACGGGTAGTCCCAGCCGGTGATGATCGCGCCGTCCTGTGCCCGCTTCCACAGCGGGATCACGTCGGTCAGCGGCTCACTGCTCATGATGACCGCGCAGGCGTGCACGCCGGAGTTGCGGATCAGACCTTCCAGGCCGCGGGCGGTCTGGTAGATGGTGCGCACGTCCGGATCGGTGTCGATCAGGCCGCGGATTTCGGTGGCCTCTTTGTACCGCTCGTGGGTGGGGTCGGTGATGCCGGACAGCGGGATGTCTTTGGCCATGATCGCCGGCGGCAGCGCCTTGGTGATCCGGTCGGCGATCGCGAAGCCGGGCTGCCCATAGTGAATCCGAGCCGAATCCTTCAGTGCCGCTTTGGTTTTGATGGTGCCGAAGGTGATCACCTGGGCGACCCGATCCTGGCCCCACTTCTCGGCGGCGTAGCGCACCATCTCGCCGCGTCGCCGGTCGTCGAAGTCGATGTCGATGTCGGGCATCGACGCGCGCTCGGGGTTGAGGAATCGCTCGAACAGCAGCCCATGCTCGATCGGGTCGATGTCGGTGATGCCCAGCGCGTAGGCCACCAGCGATCCGGCCGCCGAGCCACGGCCCGGGCCGACCCGGATGTCGACCGATCGGGCGTAGTTGATCAGGTCCGCGACGATCAGGAAGTATGACGGAAAACCCTTGTCGCAGATGACTTCGATCTCGTACGCGGCGCGCTGCGAGTAGCCATCGGGCGAGCCGTCCGGGAAGCGGCGGCGCAGCCCGGCCTCGACTTCCCGGCGCAGCCAGGACGCCGGGTCGTGACCGTCGGGCACCGGGAAGATCGGCATCCGGTCTTTGGGGGCCCACACATCGGCATAGGAGGTGACCCGCTCGGCGATCAGCAGAGTGGAATCGCAGGCGCCGGCGACCTCGCCGTCCCAGATCTCGCGCATCTCGGCGGCCGACTTCAGGTAGTAGCCGTCGCCGTCGAACTTGAACCGGGTCGGATCGGTGAGCGTCTTGCCGGTCTGCACGCACAGCAGCGCCTCGTGGTTGTGCGCGGCGTCACGGGTGACGTAGTGGCAGTCGTTGGTGGCCAACGGGGGAATCTTCAGCGCGCGACCGATTTCCAGCAGCCCGTCCCGCACCCGGTGTTCGATGGACAGCCCGTGGTCCATCAGCTCCAGGAAGTAATTCTCGGGCCCGAAGATCTCCCGCCACTTGGCAGCCGATTCCAGGGCTTCGCGGTGCTGACCGAGCCGCAGCCGGGTCTGCACCTCCCCGGACGGGCAGCCGGTGGTGGCGATGATGCCGGCGGCGTGCTCGGCGATCAGCTCGGCGTCCATCCGTGGCCACTTGCCCAGTTGGCCCTCGAAGGACGCCAGCGACGACAACTTGAACAAGTGGCGCAGCCCGGTGGCGTTCTCGGCGACCATCGTCATGTGGGTGTAGGCGCCGCTACCGGACACGTCGTCGCTCTTTTGCCCTGGGTCACCCCACAGCACGCGCTTGGTGTCGAAACGCGACGCAGGCGCGACGTAGGCCTCGATGCCGATGATCGGTTTGATGCCGGCGTCGGTGGCCCCGATGTAGAACTCGCTGGCCCCGAACATGTTGCCGTGGTCGGTCATCCCGATCGCCGGCATCTGCAGCCGTTGCGCCTCGGCGAGCATGGGCGAGACCTTCGCGGCACCGTCCAACATCGAGTATTCGGTGTGGTTGTGCAGGTGCACGAACGACTTGGCCATAGGGTCGCCAGTCTAGGACCGGACACCGACGTGTACCCGGCGTGTCGCTTCAGTGTGTCTGAGAATCGACCACAGCGAACCGACGACACAGCGTGCCTCTGGGAATTGGCTGTCAAGTCGCTGCATCTAGACCCGGGGGCCGCTTCGTGGAACTCGGCGGGGCTACTGTCTTCTCAAGCCGACCCCGGACCAGAAAGGTGCGCATGCTTACCAAACTTCCACCTTTGAGTTCAGTTGGAACCGACCCTGACTATCGGTTCACGCTGGCCAACGAGCGGACGTTCCTGGCTTGGCTGCGAACGAGCTTGGCGTTGCTGGCGGGCGCGATCGCACTGGCCGGCCTGATCCACGACTTCGGCCCGCGTTACATCCGGATCGGCATCTCGGTGCTGCTGCTTATCTTGTCGCTCACCGTGATCATGGGCGCATACCGGCGCTGGTACCGGGCCGAACGGGCGTTACGGGAAAACCGGCCACTGCCAACCGATCCGCTGCTGCGCATCATCGTGGCCGGCCTGGGCATCATCATCGTGGCGGCCGCCGCGTTGATCTTCCTCGCCGAAATCGGTCGATAGATGCACCCAGACCGCTGGCCGCTGCCGGGGGTGGCCACCGAACGTACCGCCCTGGCCTGGCAGCGCAGCAGCATGAGCATGGTCGGCGTGGGTCTGCTGGTGGTGCGCTGGAGCATGTCAAAACACGTCCCCACCTGGCCTGGGATCGCCCTGACGGCGCTGGCCGCCGTGGGTGGCTACGTGGTGGTTGGCGTGCGCTACCGGCAGATGCGCGACAGCGTGCGGGCCGGGCAGACGCCGTGCTCGCGCTACCTCATCCCCGCGATCGCGTGGCTCGCGGTCGCTGTCGTCATCGGTGTCGGCGCCGGGATTATCCTGGAATACGAACGCCTTTGAACGACATCACACCGGCATGTCGCAACGTAGAATTCGGCGTCCTACGCACTCACGAGTGAATCGCCGCCGGTTCAAGATTGCTCCCGACGTGCCGCGCGTGCCGCGCGTGCCGCGCGGTCGCGTTTCCGCCGGTACCGTTCGCAACTTCGGGCGCCGAGGACTCAGCCGGCCGTGCTGCCCGCTCACGGGGCGCGGGCGGGGGTGGCGTCGACGGCCACCAGTTCCACTTGCCGACCAGCACCGCGATCGCGGGCACGGTGATGGTGCGCACCAGGAAGGTGTCCAGCAGCAGCCCGGTCCCGATGATGAACCCGGCCTGCACCAGGGTGCTGATGCTGGCGAACAGCATGCCGAACATCGACGCGGCGAAGATGACACCCGCGGCGGTGATCACGCCACCCGTCGAGCTCACCGTGTGAATGACGCCGGAGCGAATCCCGTGCGGCGACTCCTCGCGCAGCCGCGAGATGAGCAGCAGGTTGTAGTCGGCGCCCATGGCGACCAGCACGATGAAGGTCAGCCCGGGAATACTCCAGCTCAAAGACTGGCCAAGGATGAACTGGAACACGATCACGCCCACGCCGAGCGCCGACAGATACGACACCACCACGGACGCAATGAGGTACAGCGGCGCCACCACCGCGCGCAGTATCGCAACCAGGATTCCGAACACGATCAGAATCGTCATCACGACGATGAGGTTGATGTCGTCCCCGTAATACGCGCGGGTGTCTCGCAGCATCGCGGTGACACCCGACACCGAGATCGACGCTCCTTTCATCATCGGGCGCGGGTGCGGACCGCGGGCCGCGTCGGTGATGTCGTGAATCTGATTCATGGCCTCGGTGCCGAACGGGTTGAGCTTGGTCTGAATCAGATACCGCGCGGTGTGTCCGTCGGGTGAGATGAACGCCGTCAGCGCGCTGTTCAGACCGCCCCCGGTGTGTGAGGTGTCCTTGATCAGCGCCTTGACCTCGTCGATCATCTGCTGGACCGCGTCGGCGTAGGTGCGCGCGTCTTTCGGCGGCACCGCGACGCCCTTGTCGAGGGGAGCGTCGTTGTTCAGTACTCGCAGGTCGTTTCGGGCGTTGTGCACGATCCGGCGCACGTCGCGCGACGCCGATTCCATGGAGGGCTCGTCGGGGAATGACGACAACTGCTGGGCGATTTCGGACATCTTCTTCAACGCTCCGCCGTCGCGGTCGGCGGTTGCGACCACATCCAGCACCGTCACGGGTGCGGCGTTGACGGTATTGGCGATCTCCGCGATGTCGACCGACATCGCGAAGCCGAGTCCGCGCACGGTGCTGACGAACATCGCCGTGTCATCGACCGCTTTGGGCGCTGCCGGTCCGGCCGGCAGCGTCGTGCCGGGCGGCAGGCCGAGGCTGCTGAGGTCCGGCGTCAGGTCGACGTTTCCGGAGCTGGACACCGAGTACAACAGGGCCGCCACATTGGGAAAGCCTTCGGCCCCCTCGCCGTCCGACTTACCGTCGTTGTCGATCTTGTCCGGAATCGTGCCGTCGTCGGCCGGCTTGTGATCGTTCGATTTTGCCGACGGCACCGGGGCAGGCCGGATCGCCGCGATGTCGGGCAGCTGGCTGACCCGCTGCTCCATCTGCTTGAGGTCAACGAGGGCCGAGGGCTTACGCAAGTCTTGATCCGAATGGACGACGAGATACTCCGGAATAGTTGCGTTCAGCGGAAAGTGTTGCGCCAGCGTGGCGTAACCGACGGAGCTCTCGACGGAGTTCGGCAGGGTCTTGCTGTCGTCGTAGTTGAAACGGGCGAACATCGCGCAGCTGGCCAGGATCATCAACACGATGAGGCTGCCGGCCAGATGCGCCACCGGTTTGCGCACGATGCGTATTCCCGAGCGCCGCCAGAAGCGACTGGTCAGATTGCCGCGCGGCTTGATCCAGCCGCGTCTACCCGTGAGGACTATCAGGGCCGGCAGGAACGTCACCGCCGCACACAGAGCCACCGCGATGGAAATAGCCAACGCCGGGCCGATGGTGTTGAAGGCCCCCAACCGCGTGAAGACCATTCCCAGGAACGTGATCGACACCGTGGCCGCCGACCCCGCGATGACCTTGCCGATCGATGTCAATGCCCGGGCGACGGCTTCATCGGAGTCCATGCCGAGCCGCAGATAGTCGTGGTAGCGACTGATCAGAAACACCGCGTAGTCGATTCCCGCGCCGGCCATCATCGTCGTCATCAACGTGATGGTCTGGTTGGAAACGCCCAGACCGAGTTCGGCGACGCCGGACACGATGGATTGCGCCACACCGATCGACACGCCGATCGTGATCAGCGGCAACATCATCGTGAGCGGATTTCGATAAATGACGAACAAAATGATCAAGACCATCAGCGCGACCGCGGTCTCGATCACGTGCATGTCGCGAATACCGATGTACATCAGGTCGTCGCCGGTGGCCGCCGGGCCGGTCAGGTTCGCGGTCAGTGTGGAGCCGGCGACGGATTTTTTGACGATGTCGGCGACCCGGCCGAATCCCTCATGCAATTCGGGTGTGCCGACCTCGCCGGCGAGCACCATCGGCAGATACCAGGCCTTGTGGTCCTTGCTGGTCATCGCCTCGCGAAGGGCCGGTGTGCGGACGAAGTCCTGCAGCAAGTCGATGTCGCGGGTGTCCGGGCGAAGATTGTTGACCAGGGTCCGGTAGGTGGTGAGGTCGGCGGAATTCAGTCCGTTGTCGTCGGTCAGCACGACCAGCAGGACGTTTTCGTTCTCGGAGCCGGACTGGTGGTAGGCCTCGGAGATCTGTTTAGTCGTCTGCAGCACCGGGGCATCGGCCGGCAGGATCGGAACCGGCCGCTTGGCGGCCATCTCGGTCAGCGGCGGGAGCGTCACCGACAGAACGGCGGCCAAGGCGATCCAGAACCCGATGACGGCCCATGGCCACCGCCGCACCAACACGCCGATCCAGCCGAAGACACCTCTGCCGTCGGCCACCGTCACTTTATGAGCCCCCCGCAACACTGGGCCAGGGTACTCCGGTTGGCTGAGCATGTAGGGCCTTCGGGCTAAGAGTGGGCGGCGACCCGCTGCGCCCGGCTTCACCGTCCCCGCGATCACCGCGGTAAGTCACCCGAGACGCTATCCGTATAGCTCGATGATCTGCTTCAACGATTGCTCGACATCGCCTTTGACCGCGCGGGCCGCGGTCGCGCCCACCGGCCCACCCCCACGGCTAAAGCCAGGGTCCGCCACGCTACGTCTTTATCCGATCGGCTGTCACGCCGAGTTTGGCCATCAGTAGTTGGGCCCGCCGCGCAGGCGGTTGCCGATGCGCAGGCCCGGCAGCAGCAGGGTCCGCGGCAGGTATCGGCCGCCGATGCTGACGACCTTCGGCACGATCCCGGGCACCACGCTGCGCTTACCGTCGGCCATCCCGGCGATAGCCGCCTCCGCGACGTCACGCGGGGACACCTGGGCGATCGGGATGCTGAACCGCTCGGCGTTGGCGATCTCCCCCCACTCGGTGGGCACCGGGCCCGGACACAGCACCGTCACGGAAACGCCTGTGCCGCTTAGCTCCTCGTGGACCGCTTCGGAGAACGTCTGCACGAACGCCTTGGTCGCAGAGTAGACGGCCATGAAGGGCATCGGCTGGAAACCGGCGATCGAGGCGATGTTCAGCACCGCTCCGGTGCCCCGCTCGACCATGCCGGCCAGGGCAGCGTGGGTCAGCTCCATCAGCGTCAGCGAATTGAGCACGACCTCTTCGCTTTCGCGCTCGACCGGCAACTCCTGGAAGACGCCGCTGGTTCCGAAGCCGGCGCTGTTGCACAGGCCCGCAACGGGTTCCGTGCGCAACCGCTCGGCCAGCTGTTCACGGGACCCGGCGTCGGACAGGTCGAGCGGCTGCACCTCGACGCTGACGGAGTATTGCGTCCGCAGTTCGTCGGCCAGCTCGTCCATCCGCTCTTCGCGGCGGGCCACCAACAGTAGTGGATAGCCGCGCCGGGCCAGCCCGCGCGCCAGCTCGGTACCGATGCCGGAGGAGGCCCCGGTGATGACGACGGGTGCTTGGTTGGTCGGTTTCGGAAGACTCATGATCGCCTCACCAGCGGATTCCGCGGGTGGCCCGCACGAAGGTTTCGCTTCGGTCATCTAATTCTGTTGCACTACACCCGGATTCATCGCCTTTGGCGGCCGGCGAGTCTTCGAACATGGTGAAGGCCCGGTTGCGTAATCGGTCCATCACCGCCGGGTTGACGGCGTCGGCGACGGCGGCCAACTGCCCGATCGGCGAGCTCGATCGGCGCGGCCGCTGCACGATCGCATCGGTGATGACGCCGGCGGCCTGGTCCGGCGTCAGCGCCGGGAACTTGTCGTACATCGTGGTCGGGCTGATCATCGGCGTGCGCACCAGCGCCATGTGCACGGTGGTGAACTTGATGTCGTCGCTGACGACCTCGGCCTGCAACGCATCACACAAACTGTCCAGCGCCGCCTTGCTGGCGATGTAGGCGCCGAACCGCGGCGCCCGGGTCTGCACGCCGACCGAGGAGATGTTGATGATCTGCCCGAACCCGCGTTCCCGCATGCCCGGAATGAATTTGAGGATCAGCTGCACCGCGCCGAGGTAGTTCAGTTGCATGGTGCGCTGGTAGTCGTGGATGCGGTCGTAGGACAGCGCGAGCGAGCGCCGGATGGATCGTCCGGCGTTGTTGATCAACATGTCGACGCCGCCGAGGTCGGCCAGCACGGTGTCGGCCATCGCGGCGATGGCGTCCATGTCGGCCAAATCGCAGGAGTAGACGTGTGCCGTGCCGCCGCGGATGGCTCGGATTTCAGACGCGACCTTGTCCAGGTTTTCCTGGGTGCGCGCGACGAGCACGACCTCGCCGCCGGCTGCGGCGATCTTCTTCGCTGCCGCTTCGCCGATGCCCGACGACCCCCCGGTAATCAGCGTGATCGTGCCCTCCACGGCGTCCCGCAGCGTGCGACCCTGCACCGCGTCGAGCAGATTTCGCAGGTAGAAGGGCCGATAGCGGCCGGCCGCGTTCGGGGTGTTGACGAGGTTGGACACGGCGGCGAGCGGCTTCTCGACGAGACCGGTCAGATCACCCAGATTCATAGCCCTCACGCTCCCGGTGGCGACTTCCCTGAATTCCCACCGAAGTCTGCTACACCGCCGCGGAATTGAGGTGATTCTCGCCGCAATCCGGTTGTTACGGCGCGTAATCGCGCGGTGATGGCGTCCTAACTGCTGGGCAACCGCCATGTGGTGCGCTGATGCACATGGGAATACTCACCCGATTTCGCAGGCCGGGCGCGTCCTCGCTGTACGCGCAGATCGGCGGCCACGATGCTCTCGAAATCGTTGTCGAGGACTTTTACTGCCGGGTGCTCGACGACGATCACCTGGCCGGTTTCTACGCCGGCTCCGACATCAGATCCGTGAAAGCGCGGCAAGTCGAATTCCTCAGCGCCCTGCTGGGCGGGCCCGGGCCCTACACCGGCTCGCCGATCCGGCAGGTGCACCAGGGCCGTGGCATCACGATGCAGCACTTCGCCGTGGTGGCAGCGCATCTGGCCGATTCACTGTGTGCCGCCGGTCTGCACCCCGACACGATTACCGCGATTCTTCATGCGATCGCGCCACTGGCCGGCCAGATTGCCTCGGAGGAGGTCAAAGCGGTCATCTGACTACCACCAAAACTTCGCCGAGCGCGTGTGGTCTGCGAATGAGCGACCTGGGCTATCGCGTGACCCCACACTCGGCTAATTTTCTTTGCTGCTGATTGCTGCCAAATTGCTCCGTGCGGCCTAGATTGGAACCAAGGCTCGTCAGCACTTTGGCAGGACGGAAACCAGGCCATGTTTTCCGGCATTATCCGCAGCCTCCCCGCCGCGATGATTGCGGCTGGCTTCGTTGCCACGGCCACGATAGCGCCCTGCCCACCAGCGACAGCCGATCCGGGCCAGGACCAGAAATTCTTCGATCTCCTTGGCCAAAAAGAGATTCCCCCCGTCGACAACGCGAACAGCTTGATCATCACCGCCAAAAAAGTGTGCGCAAAACTGGATAGCGGCATGCCGGCGGGCGACCTGGTGGAGTTGATGCGCGAAAACGGCTTCCGCGAGAATCCCCTCAGCCGGCTACAACCTCAAGATCGCATAACTCGGACCCTCACCCAATTCATCACTGCATCAGTGGAGGCCTACTGCCCCCGCGACAGGGGCAGAATCGCCTCCATTGCCGCATACCGATCGGGCACTTCTGCGCGCATACAACTGGTCTCCCTGGTCATACCCGGCCACGCCGGAGACATTGCGCCGACGAACCCGTTGCCGGTGCCCGCCCAGCCCCCGCCACCTGTGCCGCAAGAGGTCCAGCCGGCACCTCAGCAGCCCCCTCCACCACCGCGACGGGTGCGGCAGGCCCCGCAAAAAGCCGCGCTGCCACCGCAGGAGCCACCGCCACCGGCCGAGGCGCCGCACGAACCGCCGCCCGAGGCCGGACCTCCCGCGCCTGCGGCACCCGGCGGTAGTGGGCCCGGTGGGCCCGGCGGCGACACGGACGGCGGAAGTGGTCCGGCGCCCCAGACTCCGGATCAGCCTATGCCCCCGGGCCATGTCAGGCTGGCGCCCTGACACGTTTGGTCGACAATGCGGTTATGGCTTGGACATTCGACGAACTCGTCCGCGAAGCCGCAGTGGCGCCGATCGACGGCTGGGACTTTTCCTGGCTCGACGGTCGCGCTACCGAGCGGCGGCCCTCGTGGGGCTACCAGCGACTGATGAGCCAACGGTTGGCGGCCGTGACCGCCGCGCTGGACATCGACACCGGCGGCGGTGAGGTGCTTTCTGGAGCCGAGATGTTCCCGCCGACAATGGTCGCCACCGAGTCCTGGCCACCGAACGCGGCGCTGGCCACCAAGCTGCTGCACCCGCGCGGGGTCGTGGTGGTGGCCACCCGCGACGAGCCAAGATTGCCGTTCGCCGATCAGGCGTTCGACTTGGTGACCAGTCGGCACCCGACCGCGGTGCGGTGGGCGGAGATCGCACGGGTGCTGCGGCCGGGCGGCAGCTACCTCGCCCAGCAGATCGGGCCCGCGACAATGAGGGAGCTGTTCGAATACTTCCTCGGTCCGCAACCGGCGAAATGGGCTGAGCTGCAACCTGATGCCCAAACCGCGCAGGCACGGGCCGCCGGTCTGCAGGTCCTGCAGATGCGCCTGGAACGCCTCCGTGCCGAATTCTTCGATGTCGGCGCGGTCATCTATTTCCTGCGCAAGGTGATCTGGACCGTGCCCGATTTCACCGTCGAGCGCTATCGCGAGCGGCTACGGGAGATGCACGAGCGCATCGAGTCCGACGGGCCCTTCGTCGCGCATTCGACGCGGCTACTGGTCGAAGCCCGCAAGCCATAGCCGCCGATCGGCCGGGTCGAATGGGAATGGGTCGAACGGCAAAAACTACTTTGGAAAAGTCCGCAATCAGTGTTCGGCCCGCAACACGTCCAACGCGTGCTGTAGATCCACCGGGTAGGGGCTGACGAACTCGACCTGTCGACCGTCGCCGGGGTGGATAAATGACAGCGATCGCGCGTGCAGCCATTGCCGTTCCAGCCCAAGCTTTTCCGCGAGTTTCGGGTTGGCGCCGTAGGTCAGGTCGCCGCAGCAGGGATGATGCAGCGCCGCGAAGTGCACCCGTATCTGATGGGTGCGCCCGGTTTCCAGATGCACATCGAGCAGGCTTGCCGCGACGAAGGCTTCGACGGTGTCGTAGTGCGTCAGGCTGTGTCGGCCATCGGAGGTGACGGCAAATTTCCAGTCGTGGCCGCGGTGACGACCGATCGGTGCGTCGATGGTGCCGCTGGAGGGGTCCGGATGCCCTTGCACCAGAGCGTGATAACGCTTGTCGACGGTGCGCTGTTTGAACGCGCGCTTGAGCAACGTGTACGCCCGCTCGGAGATCGCGACGACCATCACCCCGGAGGTGCCGACGTCGAGCCGATGCACGATCCCCTGCCGCTCGTGCACGCCCGAGGTGGTGATCCGATAGCCGGCCGCAGCCAGTCCGCCGAGCACGGTCGGCCCGGTCCAGCCGACTGACGCGTGCGCGGCGACTCCAGCGGGCTTGTCGACGACGACGATGTCCTGGTCGGAGTACAGGATCTCCAAGCCCTCGATGTCGACCGGAGTGTTTTCCACCGGGGCCGGCGGCTCCGGCAGCCGCACGTGCAGCCACGCCCCCGCGGTCAACCGATCCGACTTGCCGGCCGGAACGCCGTCGAGTTCGACGCCGCCTTCTTCGGTCATCGCCGCGGCAGCGGTGCGTGAAACTCCGAGCAACCGCGCGACCCCGGCATCGACCCGCATGCCCGCGAGGCCCTCCGGCACCGGCATCGACCGTTCGGTCATAGAGGCTCGTCGGCGCCTTCGGCGGGCTCCTCGGCCACGTCGTCAGCCGGTCGGCGGCCGACGGTGTCGAAATCGAACCCGAACGCCGACAGCGTCACCAGCAGGATGGCCCCGCCGACCACCGACGAGTCGGCGACGTTGAACACCGGCCACCAGCCGATCGACAAGAAATCCACGACGTGCCCGCGCAGCGGTCCCGGCGACCGGAAGAACCGGTCGACCAGGTTGCCCATCGCGCCACCCAGGATCATCCCGAGGCCGAGGGCCCACCCCGTCGACACCAGCCGTCGGCCCATCCAGAAGATGCCGACCACCACGGCGCTTGCGACCAGCGTCAGCATCCAGGTGTAGCCGGTCGCCATCGAAAATGCGGCCCCGGAGTTGCGCACCAGCGTCCAGGTCACGGTGTCGCCGATGATCGGCACCGGCTGGCCGGGGGTCAGCAGCTTGACCGCCAGCACCTTGCAGACGATGTCCAGCGCCAGCACGACGGCCGCCACCGCCAGCAGCAGCGGCTGGCGGCGCCGCGGCGTAGCCTCGGCTTCTTCGGCCGTGTCGGCCTCGGTCACCGGGTCCGCCGATCCCGCTGGTTCAGTCACGCCTCCATCATCCACTAGGGCCCGCCACCGCCACGCCCGGCTGCGCCGCGCTGGCGATCGCCGCCGCGGACAATTGCGACGACCCGCCACGCCCGGCTGCGCCGCGCTGGCGATCGCCGCGATGCGGGATGATCTGAAGAATGAGCCGCGTGACCGTCATCGCCACCGGCGGGACCATCGCCAGCAGCGCAGCGGCGGACGGGGTGCACCGCCCCACGCACGGCGGCGCGGATCTGACCGCCGGCCTGGACGTCGACGTGGTCGATGTGATGGCGAAGGACAGCTCGCGGCTGACCCCGGCGGACTGGGACGTGATCGGCGCGGCGGCCCGGTCGGCGGCTGACGGCGGTGCCCGGGGCGTGGTCGTGACGCACGGCACCGACACCCTCGAGGAAACGGCGCTATGGCTGGACCTCACCTACGGCGGCGCCGTTCCGCTGGTGATCACCGGCGCGATGCGCGGCGCCGACGCCCCCGACGCGGACGGCCCGGCGAACCTGCGCGACGCGGTGGCGGTGGCCGGCGCCCCCGCCGCCCGCGAGCTCGGTGTGCTGGTGTCGTTCGCCGGTCAGATTCTGCGGCCCGCCGGGCTGCACAAGGTGGTCGCCGGTGTCGGCTTCGCGGGCGAGGTGCTCGGCAATGTCGATGGCGGAGTCACGTTGGCGCAGAACAAGGCTCGACCGTTTCTAGATGTGCTGAATGCGGAACGCGCCCCGCGGGTCGACATCGTCGCAACCTACGCCGGTGGCGATGCGGTGGCGATCGACGCGTTCGTGGCCGCGGGTGCCCGCGGCATCGTGCTGGAAGCGCTCGGCTCCGGTAACGCGGCCGACGCGGTGATCGCGGGAGTACGACGGCACTGCCGCGACGGAGTGCTGGTCGCGGTGTCGACCCGGGTGGTCGGTGGTCGGGTCAGCCCGGGCTATGGACCCGGCCGCGATCTGGTCGATGCGGGCGCGGTCATGGTGCCGATGTTGCCGCCGAGTCAGGCCAGGGTGCTGACGATGGCCGCGCTGGCGGCGGGGTTACCCCTGCGCGGCGTCGTCGACCGGCTGCTCTGACCGGGCGTCGGCAAGCACTGCGGGGTAATCCGGCCAGTCGAGGCTGTCGATCGGATTCGCCGGGGCGATGTCGTCGCTGTCGGAGCCGAACGTCCGCGCCGGGCCCGGCCCCGAGGCGCGGGTCTCGAATCGCACGGTAACCACGCCGTGCCCGGCGCCCTGCACCCAGCCGTGACCAAGCTCGCGGTGGGTGACGTCGTCCCCGATGCGCCACCCCGTGCTGTTTGTCGTTGACGGCCCGACGGCATCCCGCTCGGGGTGTGGGCTGTCCTCGCCCGGACCGGTGTCCGACATGTCCAGCTCCAGATCCGGGAACAGCGAGTCCTGCTGCACGGTGCTCAGACCCGAAAAGCCCACGCCCAGAAGCCGAATTGGGCCGATCTGGCGCGGGTCGAGCAGCAGCCGGCGGGCCGTCGCAGCCAGCGCGGCGGCGTCGGTGGTTGCATAGGGCAGGGTGGCCGAGCGGGTCAGGGTGCCCATGTCGGATTTCTTCAGCTTGACAGTGACGGTCCGCGCCCCGCGCCCGTCGCGGCACAACCGTTCATGGGCATGCTCGGCGATCGGGACGATCGCGTCGCGCAACTCATCGAGCGTGGTCAGATCGACCGCGAAGGTGGACTCGGCGCTGATCTGTTTGGCCACCGCGCGTTCAGCCACCGGGCGGTCGTCGATCCCGCGGGCCACCCGGTGCAGTGCGAGCCCAATCGTCGCACCCAGGATGTTGGCCACCTCGGCTTCCCTCAGCGCGGCCAGCTGCCCGATCGTCTCGATACCCAGCCGATGCAGCTTCTCCTCGGCAACCGGTCCGATCCCCCACAGCTTGCGCACCGCGAGACCGTCCAGCAGACGCTGCTCGTCGGCGCGAGGAACCACCTCGATGCCATCGGGTTTGGCCAAGCCGGACGCGATCTTGGCAATCTGCTTGCCCGAGCCGGCACCAACCGACGCGATCAGGCCGGTCTCGTCGAGCACCCGTCGCCGCAACTCGGCACAGAATTGCTCGACGACGGCTACCGACGCTCCGGCCAGTTCAAGCGGCTCACCGAACGCTTCGTCGAAGGACAGTTGTTCGACGACGGGAACGATGGCCCGCACGGTGTCGAACACCCGACGACTGGCGACTCCATAGACCACGCCGCGGGGCGGCAGTACGACCGCCGTCACACCGATCAACCGACGCGCCTGATGCATCGGCATCGCCGACCGCGCCCCGAACACGCGTGACTCGTAACTGGCACCGGCGACCACACCACGTCCACCCAACCCGCCGACCAGCACCGGCCGGCCCCGCAATGTGGGCCGGGTGAGTTGCTCGACGGACGCGAAGAACGCGTCCATGTCGAGATGCAGCACCCAGCGGGAATCCACAATTACCGATGCTATTGCGCTAACGTCTGAAGATCGTGGCCATGAATCTCGCCCACCGGCGACTATGCAGCTCGGACCGGTGGGCGAAGCAAGTCGAAGACGAGCTGCTGCCGTGGGCACTGGCCGATGTCGAACTGGGCGATAACACCCTGGAAATCGGATGCGGTTACGGCGCAATCCTGCGGGTGCTGGTCAACAGGACGCCGAACCTCACGTCGGTGGAAATCGATACCCCGATGGCAGAGCGGCTGCAGCGGCTGTACGGCGACCGGGCACGGATCATCAATGGCGATGGCACCGATACCGGATTACCGGCCGACGAGTTCAGCTCGGTAGTGTCGTGCACCATGCTGCATCACGTTCCGACCGGCGAACTGCAGGACCGGCTGTTCTCCGAGGCCTTTCGAGTATTGCGGCCCGGCGGTGTCTTTGCCGGCAGCGACAGCATGGCGTCGCTGCGGTTCCGGATTCTGCACTTCCGTGACACCTGCAACACTGTCACCCCCGAGGCTCTGCCGGATCGCTTGCGCGCAGCCGGTTTCGGCGATGTGCAGGTCGAGTCCCACGGCCGCCGGCTCCGCTGGCGCGCGCTCAAGGCCGCCTGATGAGCGGGCCCAAACCACGCCGATGGTCACAGCTGCGCCAGGAATGGTTGCAACGGCTCGAATCCGACGAGCGGTCGGCCGTGCTGGCCTGGGTGGCATTCACCGTCACGTTCGCCGGACTCAGGGCGCTCACCCACTGGATCCACGCCGGTCACGGCCCGAAGGGTGGCGGTATCACGCTGGGCAGTAGGCATTTTCACCACTACAACATTGGCATTGCATTGCTGGCGACGGTGGGCGCGGTGGGTCTGCGCGGATCGGAAGACCAACGGCGCCACCCTGCCGCGGCAGTCGCTTTCGGCGCAGCGAACGCCATGATCGCCGACGAGTTGGCACTGCTGCTCGATCTTGAGGACGTCTACTGGAAGGCCCAGGGGCGCGAAAGCGTCGACTTCGCGGTCGGTCTCATCGCCGCCGGCGGCGCAATCCTCGCCGGCATGCCGTTCTGGCCGCACGCCCACCGCGTGTTGCGATCAGGCCGCTAAGCACCTCGCCGAGCGATCGCCACCCGCACGCCGTCACCGATCTCGGCACCGCCCGCGCCCGGTTCGCCGAATTCGAAACTGGTAGCCAGGATTTCGCCGGCGATCAGGTCGCGATGGGTGCTCGCCCAGTTGGCCCGTTCCGCGGGCACCGCCATCACCACGCTGATCCGGTCGGACACGTCGAGCCCGCTCGACTTGCGCAGCTCCTGCAACTCGCGGATGCGGTCTTTGGCCCAGCCCTCGGCCTCGAGTTCGGGCGTCAGCGTGGCGTCCAGCACCACCAGCCCGGCCCCGCCCGGCAGCGGCGCGGTGTACTCGGGGTCGGCAGCGACCAGCCGCGAGCTGTACTCCGCGGGCTGCAATATCGCCGGGCCGGCGATCAGTGTGCCGTCTTTCTGGACTTCGCCCTCCCCCGCCTTGACCGCCTTGATCGCGGCCTGCACGTCCTTGCCCAGTCGCGGGCCGGCGACCTTGGCGTTGACGGTCAACTCGAAACGCCCGTAGCGGTCGATGTCGTCGGTGAGCTCGACTTTTTTGACGTTCAGCTCGTCGGCGATCAGATCAGCGAACGGCGCGAGCCGCTCCGGATACTCCACCGCCACAGTGAGTTTCGACAGCGGCAGCCGCACCCGCAGTTTCTTCGCCTTACGCAGCGACGAGGCCACCGAACACACCTCGCGAACCTGGTCCATCCCGGCGACCAGTTCGGCGTCGGCGGGCAGCAACTCAGCGGCCGGCCAGTCGGACAGATGCACCGAGCGTTCGGCGGTGATGCCGCGCCAGATGATCTCGGTGGTCATCGGAAGCAGCGGCGCGGCAAGCCGCGAGGTCACCTCGAGCACGGTGTGCAGCGTGTCGATGGCGTCGGCGTCTTCTTCCCAGAACCGCGAACGCGAGCGTCGCACATACCAATTCGTGAGAGCCTCGGTGAACTGACGTAGCTGCTCGCAGGCTCCGGAGATGTCGCAACCGTCCAGCGACGCCGTCAGCTCGTCGCGCAGCACCGCCAGCTTGGCCAGGATGTAGCGATCCAGCACGTGGCGCGAATCGGTGCGCCACGCGCCGACTTTCGGCGCGTAAAGGGCCAGGAAGCTGTAGGCGTTCCAGAACGGCAGCAGAACCTGGCGCACCCCGTCCCGGATACCCTGCTCGGTCACGATCAGGTTGCCGCCGCGCAGGATCGGCGACGCCATCAAAAACCAGCGCATGGCATCGGAGCCGTCGCGGTCGAAGACCTCGCTGACGTCGGGATAGTTACGCAGCGACTTGCTCATCTTCTGGCCGTCACTGCCCAGCACAATCCCGTGCGCCACACAGGTTTTGAACGCCGGCCGGTCGAACAGCGCAGTCGCCAGCACGTGCAGGGTGTAGAACCAGCCGCGCGTCTGCCCGATGTACTCGACGATAAAATCTCCGGGGTAGTGCGCGTCGGCCTGCTTGTCAGGGTCGGCGCCGTCGATTCCGTCGAACCAGTCGCGGTTCTCGAACGGATAGTGCACCTGGGCGTAGGGCATCGAGCCTGAGTCGAACCACACGTCGAACACGTCCGCAATACGTCGCATGGTCGACTGTCCGGTCGGGTCATCGGGGTTGGGCCGGGTGAGCTCGTCGATATAGGGCCGGTGCAAGTTGTCCGGCCGTACGCCGAAGTCACCCTCAAGCTCGTCGAGGCTGCCGTAGACGTCGATCCGCGGGTGGGCCGGGTCGTCGGAAACCCACACCGGAATCGGCGTGCCCCAGTATCTGTTTCGCGAAATCGACCAGTCGCGGGCACCCTGCAGCCACTTGCCGAATTGCCCGTCTTTGACGTGCCCGGGGTACCAGGTGATCTGCTGGTTGAGTTCGACCATCCGATCGCGGAAGTCGGTCACTTTGATAAACCACGACGAAACCGCCCGGTAAATCAGCGGATTGCGGCACCGCCAGCAGTGCGGGTAGGGGTGGTCGTAGGTTTCCTGACGGATCAGCAGCGCCCCGTTGGCGGCGGCCGGGCCGGCGTGGTTCTTCAGGTGCTTGATGATCTGCGGGTTGGCGTCGAAGACATGCTGGCCCTGGTAATCGGGGACGGTTCCATCGAACCGGCCCCTGGCGTCGACCGGCGTCACCGGCACGATGCCGACCCGGTCGGCCGTGGCCTTGTCGTCCTCACCGTAGGCCGGTGCCAAATGCACGATGCCGGTACCGTCGTCGGTGGTGACGAAGTCCGCTGCCAGCACCTGAAAAGCGTTGGGGGCGTACATGAAATACGGGAACGGCGGCTTGTAGCGCAGGCCGACCAGGTCGCTGCCGCGGTAGCTGTCCAGCACCTCGGGTTCGGCACCGAATTCCCGGGCGTAGGCGGCCAGCCGGGCCTCGGCAAGAATCAGGCGGTGCTCGCCGGCCTGCACCTGCACATAGGTGACATCGGGGTTGACGGCGACTGCCTGGTTCGACGGCAAGGTCCACGGCGTCGTCGTCCACACCAGCAGGTGCGCGCCCGCCAAATCGCCGTCGGTGATCACGAATCCGACGGTGAGCGCCGGGTCTTGCCGGCTCTGGTAGACGTCATCGTCCATCCGCAGTTCGTGGTTGGACAGCGGGGTTTCGTCGCGCCAGCAGTACGGCAGCACCCGGTAGCCCTCGTAGGCCAATCCCTTGTCCCACAGCTGTTTGAACGCCCAGATCACCGATTCCATGTAGGGCAAATCGAGGGTCTTGTAGTCATTGTCGAAGTCGACCCACCTCGCCTGCCGGGTCACATAGGCCCGCCACTCGTCGGTGTAGCGCAACACCGATTCGCGGCAAGCCTCGTTGAACGCGGCGATGCCCATCGCGTCGATCTGGGACTTGTCGGTGATGCCAAGCTGCCGTTCGACTTCCAGTTCGGCGGGCAGGCCGTGGGTGTCCCAGCCGAAACGGCGCTCGACCTTGTAGCCGCGCATGGTGCGATAGCGCGGCACGATGTCCTTGACGTAGCCGGTCAGCAAGTGCCCGTAGTGCGGCAGTCCGTTGGCGAACGGCGGCCCGTCGTAGAAGACATATTCAGGGGCGTCGGCGCGGTGGGCGATGCTGGCCCGGAAAGTGTCGTCAGCGGACCAGTAGTCGAGGACCTCGAGTTCCAGCGCCGGCAGATCCGGTGCACCGCCGGCCGGCTTCGGATAGGTGTTCTCGGTCACTGCGCGTCGTCTCCATGTGCCGCTGTCAGGGCACGGGGACGACGTCGCGCTGGTGCGCAATCGCCGCGGTACCACCCCGCTTGCCACGCCCGTGCGTGGCCGCTCATTGCAAGCTGTGACGGGCTTACCCGTCCGGTTCTACTGGGCCGACATCCCGGCTGTTCTTCCGGAGGCTCCCCGGTGATGGCCGGATCGACGCTGTGTCCAGAATTCTACGGCTCAGTGCACAGCGGCGCTGTACTGGTCCCGCGCACTCGGCGGGGAGCTAGTCCACACCGTCTCTGCCAAGACCCGCACTTCACGACAACGCTTTTACCGCGCGACCTATCCGCCGGCTGGCGAGCGGGCAGTGAGCGCCCTGGTGGGCAGGTCGCGGGTAGAGGTAGAGCTCGCTTCGTAACCTGGGCTTCTACCGGTCATCCGCGCTGGGCCAAGATGGGGCATGCCCGTGGAGAGAATCGGGCTGGGTAGTTGGGCAGTGGCGGGTCGTGCTATCTCGGAGGAATGGACGGTCTGCGCCGGCGGGGCGGTGGCGGTCCAGCTGGATGGCACCGCGAGCGCCCCGACCCGGTCGGCTGCGCCGATGTCGGCGTACGCCCCGGCCAGGACCGCTTGTCCGCCGGGTTGGGCGCCCACTGGCCCCAAAGCCATCCGTCCGAGGGTGTGGACGGCCGCCTGGTTCGCGATCTGCCCGAGCCCTAATGCGTCGCCCCCGCCTGACAGTGCTTTGACGCTTTGCACGTAGTCCTGAACCGCGTAGATGATCAGGTAATCAAAAGAGTGAAAATCGTTGAGGTAGAACTCGGGGCCAACAGCCCCGTTGGACAAAAAGCCGCCTACGTAAGGCGCGTTCAAAAAGTCGGATATCGCCGAGTTGTTCGCCCCGCCAATGACGTTGTTCAGAAACCCGGACAGCCCGTAATCGGATGTGGCGTTGCTCGGGCTGAAGATGTTCAGCCCGGAAAGCCACTGCGACAGAGTTTCTTGGGTGTTGCCCGCCGCGGCCGCGGTGGCGTGGGTGGTCGCCGCGGCCTGCTGGGTCACCCC
>NZ_JAVKSG010000008.1:75245-81571 GCF_039583785.1 Mycobacterium sp. | reverse complement strand
CCGGCCTGCTCGCACTGGCGGGTTGCTCGTCGGACAAGGCGCCGCCCGCGGCGACCGGTGGCAGTGCCGGCGGGCCGGTCACCATCCGGCACGCCTTCGGTGAGACGACGATCACCGATCCGCCCAAGCGGGTGGTCAGCGCGGGCTTCACCGGGCAGGACGACCTGCTGGCGCTCGGGATCGTCCCTATCGCGGTGACCAACTGGTTCGGCGACCAGCCGTTCGGCGTGTGGCCGTGGGCCCAGTCTAAACTCGGGGCGGCCAAACCCGTTGTGCTGAACCTGGACAACGGGATTGAAGTGAAGAAGATCTCGGCCCTGAAGCCGGATCTGATCGTCGCCACCGACGCCGGTCTGGATCAGGACACCTACCAGAAGCTGGCGGCGATCGCGCCGACGCTGGCGCAGTCCGACGGCGACGCATTCTTCGAACCCTGGAAAGACCAGGCGAAAGCCATCGGCCAGGCGGTCTTTCAACCCGGTCAGATCGCCGCGCTGATCGACGGGGTCGACAAGGGATTCACCGCCGTCGCGGAGAAGTACCCGCAATTTAAGAACAAGCGGGTGTTGTTGCTGCAGGGCAAGCTGCACGACGACAACGTGGTCGCGACCACCGGCTGGCAAACCGAGTTCCTCAAGCAGATGGGCCTGGGCGTCCCGGAGAGCCTCGCCGCCTTGGCCGTCGATCAGCACCGCGCATTCATCCCGCGCAACAAGATCACGTCGGTCCTGGGCGACGCCGAACTCTTGATCTGGACCACCGAAAGCGAGGCGGAGCAGGGTGTCCTGCTGGCGAATCCCGATGTGGCGGAACAGCGTTCGCGCAGCGTCTTCACCACCAAGGACCTCACCGGAGCCATCGCCTTCGCGTCGCCGCTGAGCTACCCGCTGGTGGCGGACCAGTTGCCGCCGCTGATCGCCGCCGTATTGCACTAGCCACGAACGGCCCTGGCAACTCGGACCGCACCGGGTTACCGTCGAGTAGTGAGCGCGGGGGAGATCGGCACGGTCCTGGACTACGGAGACCGAGCGCTGCTGCTGCAATGCGGCAGCACCGCTGAGGTTTTGGCGTGGTCGGCCGCGCTGCGCGACGCCGGGATACCCGGGGTGCTCGACATCGTCCCGGCCGCGCGCACAGTACTTCTCGAACTCGACGGGTCCGGCCGACAGAACGCTGTTCGTCGTCGGCTGCACACCCTGCAGGTGGCCGCCGGCGCGCAAACCACCGCTGCGGGCGGGCCGCTGGTGATCGACGTCGTCTACGACGGCGACGATATCGCCGAGGTCGCCGAACGCACCGGACTCACCGCACGGGAGGTGGTCGACGCGCACACCGCCAAGCCCTGGACTGTCGGATTCTGTGGTTTTGCACCGGGTTTCGCGTATCTGGTGGGCGGCGACCCGCGACTGGCCGTGCCGCGTCGATCCGACCCGCGCCCCTCGGTCCCCGCCGGCGCCGTCGGACTGGCCGGCGAATTCACCGGAATCTATCCGCGTCGCTCCCCCGGCGGATGGCAGCTGATCGGCCGCACCGACGCGGTGTTGTGGGACGTCGATCGACCCGACCCCGCGCTGCTGACCCCAGGCACCCGGGTCCAATTCCGGGCGGCGTAACGCATGCCGGCTCTGGAGATTCTGCGCACCGGACCACTGGCGGTCGTCCAGGACCTCGGCCGGGTAGGCCTCGCACACCTGGGCGTCACCCGCTCTGGAGCGGCGGATCGGCGTGCGCACACGCTGGCCAACCGGCTGGTGGCCAACCCGGCCGACCGCGCCACTGTCGAGGTGATGATGGGCGGATTCGCGGCACGCGTCCGCGGCGGCGCCGTCGACATCGCCGTGACGGGCGCTGACACTCGGGCCACGGCCGGCTCAACAATGTTCGGCGCCAACAGCATTGCGCATCTCCGCGACGGCGAATTGATCTCGCTGGGCGTCCCCCACTCCGGGCTGCGCAGCTACCTGGCGGTACGCGGCGGTTTCGACGTACCGCCGGTGCTCGGCTCGCGCAGCTACGACGTGCTGTCGGGCATCGGCCCGCTTCCGCTGCGACCCGGCCAGATGTTGCCGATCGGGGAACACACCGAGGACTACCCCAAACTGGACCAGGCTCCGGTCGCGGCGATCCCGCGCCAACTCGTCGACCTGCTGGTGGTGCCCGGACCGCGCGACGACTGGCTCACCGACGCCGACGCTCTGGTGCGCACCGTCTGGACGGCCTCCGACCGTGGCGACAGGGTGGGCATACGCTTGCAGGGACGGCCACTGGTGCACCGCGACCCGGGCCGCCAACTGCCAAGTGAGGGCGCGACGCGTGGCGCGATCCAAGTGCCGCCCAACGGATTACCGGTCATTCTCGGCCCCGACCACCCGGTCACCGGCGGCTACCCGGTGGTGGGCGTGATTGCCGACAAAGACATCGACAAGGTCGCCCAGCTGCGCCCCGGCCAGCCCGTGCGCCTGCACTGGTCACGCCCGAGATCTTTGCCGACTTCAGTGTCGGCTTCGGTAGCGGCGGAGTCGTCGAACTGGTAGACCAGCAGGGTGCCCACCCAGGTTCACACCGCCCGCCTGGTCCACACCGCCGATCTGGAAAGCGACGCCCGGCAGCGCGCCCACGACATGGTCGGCGAGGCCTTCGGCGGCGATTTCACCGACACCGACTGGGAACATGCGCTGGGCGGCATGCACGCCCTGATCTGGCATCACGGCGCAATCATCGCGCACGGCGCGGTCACCCAGCGGCGGCTGCTCTACAGCGGCGCCGCACTGCGTTGCGGGTACGTCGAAGCTGTTGCCGTGCGCGAGGATTGGCGCGGGCAGGGTCTGGCGATCGCCATCCTCGACGCGTGCGAGCAGGTGATCCGCGGCGGCTATCAGCTTGGCGCGCTGAGTTCCTCGGACCGCGGCCGACGCCTGTACACGCTGCGCGGCTGGCTGCCGTGGCGCGGGCCCACGTCGGTGCTGGCGCCTACCGGGCCGACCCGAACGCCCGACGACGACGGCTCGGTCTTCGTTTTCCCGCTCGGGGCCAACCTCGACGCCACCGCGGGGTTGGCGTGCGATTGGCGCGACGGGGATGTCTGGTAGCCGCGTGCGCCGACCGCCCCGGGAGCAACGCCGCGGCATTAGTCGGTAATCGAACCGACATTCGGCTGGCATAGACAGTTGGGATGGCCCTGCGGCGGTCGCACCGCGTGCGGGAGCCGATCCCGCCGGGATAGCGGCGCACGCGTGATCCGTCTCACGCTTGCGCCGCGCGCTCGGTAGTATTGGCGTCGTACTGTGATCCAAGACACCTTCGCCTCCCGGGAGATCCGTTGCCTACCACTACCGAACTGGCCGAACTGCACGACCTCATCGGCGGCTTGCGGCGGTGCGTGTGCTCACTGAAGGCGCGCTACAGCGACAGCCCCGCGGTGCGCCGCATCGTCATTGACGCCGACCGCCTTCTCGGCGATGTCGAATTACTCGACACCGATGTATCCGAACTCGACTTAACGCCGGTCAACGTGCCGCAGTCCAGCGAGAAGATCGCCATTCCCGATACCGAGTACGACCGCGATTTCTGGCGTGACGTCGACGACGAGGGTGTCGGGGGCCACAACCGGTCCTGACATCTCGGCCCGCCGGGAATCCGGGGGCCGGCTCTGTGTAGTCTTCGACGAACAGCCCGTTCGAAGAGGAACATTTGATGAGCGCACCTACGGCGAACCGTCCTGCGTCCGGTGTCTTTTCACCTACGCGCGCACACATCCAGGCACGTTCGCTACGCACCGACAGGTGGTGGTTGTCGCCCCTGCGCATTGACGTGGGATTCGCCGCATTCCTCATTTACGCGACGGTGCGCGCGTTCTTGCAGAACAACTACTTCGTTCCGCAATACCACTACTTGACACCATTCTATTCGCCATGTGTCAGCCAGGGATGCATCAAAGCGGCCAGTGATTTCTGGCCACAGATCCTGCCGGACGTGTGGTGGCTGCCGTACGCGGCGCTGACGCTGCCGTTCCTGCTGCTGTTCCGGCTGACCTGCTACTACTACCGCGGTGCCTACTACCGCACGGTATGGCAGTCGCCCACCGCCTGTGGGGTGGCCGAGCCTCGCGAGCACTACACCGGTGAGACCAAGTTCCCGCTGATCATCCAGAACACCCACCGGTACTTCTTCTACGCCGCCGGCATCATCTCGGTGATCAACAGCTACGACGCGATCGTCGCCTTCCACTCCGACCACGGGCCAGCTGGATTCGGTTTCGGGTTAGGCAACGTGATCCTGCTCGGCAACGTGATCATGCTGTGGGTCTACACGCTGTCCTGCCACTCGTGCCGCCACGTCACCGGCGGCCGGCTCAAGCACTTCTCCAAACACCCTGTGCGGTATTGGATCTGGACCCAGGTCAGTCGGCTCAATACGCGCCACAAGATGTACGCCTGGATCACCCTGGGCACCCTGATGTTCACCGACTTCTACATCGCGCTCGTCGCTAGCGGCACCATTTCCGACCTGAGATTTGTTGGCTGACAAGCCGTTTCACGGGTATCAAAGAGTTTAGTGAGGTTTCATGACTGAGGTCGAACGGCACTCCTACGACGTCGTCGTGATCGGTGCCGGCGGCGCGGGTCTGCGCGCGGTCATCGAGGCGCGCGAACGCGGTCTTAAGGTCGCGGTGGTAACCAAGTCGCTGTTCGGCAAGGCCCACACGGTGATGGCCGAGGGCGGCTGTGCGGCCGCGATGGGTAACACCAACCCGAAAGACAACTGGAAAACTCACTTCGGCGACACGATGCGGGGTGGGAAGTTCCTGAACAACTGGCGGATGGCCGAGCTGCACGCCAAAGAGGCGCCCGACCGGGTGTGGGAGCTGGAGACCTACGGCGCGCTGTTCGACCGTCTCAAAGACGGCAAGATCAGCCAGCGAAACTTCGGTGGGCATACCTACCCGCGGCTGGCGCACGTCGGTGACCGCACCGGCCTGGAGCTGATCCGCACGATGCAGCAGAAGATCGTCTCGCTGCAGCAGGAAGACCACGCCGAGCTGGGCGACTACGAAGCCCGGATCAAGGTCTTCGCCGAGTGCGCGATCACCGAGCTGATCAAAGACGGTGACGCGATCTCCGGCGCTTTCGGCTATCACCGGGAAAGCGGCAACTTCGTCTTGTTCGAGGCACCCGCGGTGGTGCTGGCCACCGGCGGCATCGGCAAGTCGTTCAAGGTCACGTCGAACTCCTGGGAGTACACCGGTGACGGCCATGCGCTGGCGCTGCGAGCCGGCGCGACGCTGATCAACATGGAGTTCATCCAGTTCCACCCGACCGGCATGGTCTGGCCACCCAGCGTGAAAGGCATCCTGGTCACCGAGGGTGTGCGCGGCGACGGCGGGGTATTAAAAAATTCGGAGAACTCCCGCTTCATGTTCAACTACATCCCGTCGGTGTTCAAAGGCCAGTACGCCGAGAGCGAGCAGGAAGCCGACCAGTGGCTCAAGGACAACGACTCGGCCCGTCGCACCCCGGACCTGCTGCCTCGTGACGAGGTCGCCCGCGCGATCAACGCCGAAGTCAAGGCCGGCCGCGGCGGCCCGCACGGCGGGGTCTACCTCGACATCGCCTCGCGGTTGACTCCCGAGCAGGTCAAGAAGCGACTGCCGTCGATGTACCACCAATTCATGGAGCTGGCCGGGGTGGACATCACCAAAGAGCCGATGGAAGTCGGCCCCACCTGCCACTACGTGATGGGTGGCGTCGAGGTGGACGCCGACACCGGCGCCGCCACCGTTCCCGGGCTGTTCGCCGCCGGCGAGTGCTCGGGCGGTATGCACGGCTCCAACCGACTCGGCGGCAACTCGCTGTCGGACCTCTTGGTCTTCGGCCGTCGGGCCGGCCTTGGCGCCGCCGACTATGTGGGCGCGTTGAGCAGCCGTCCGAAGGTCTCGGAGGACGCCGTCGACACCGCCGCGAAGCGGGCGCTGGCTCCTTTCCAGACACCGACGAACGGCGCCGCCGCGGAGAACCCGTACACCTTGCAGCTCGAGCTGCAAGACTCGATGAACGACCTGGTCGGCATCATCCGTAAGTCCGAGGAGATCACCGAGGCCCTCGGACGGCTGGACCAGCTTCGCGAGCGGTTCAAGCACATTCACGTCCAAGGCGGTCGCCAGTACAACCCCGGCTGGAACCTGGCGCTGGACCTGCGCAACCTGCTGCTGGTCAGCGAATGCGTCGCCAAGGCTGCGTTGGAGCGCACCGAAAGCCGCGGCGGCCACACCCGCGACGACCACCCCGGAATGGACTCGTCGTGGCGCAAGGTTCTGCTGGTCTGCAAGG
>NZ_JAVKSG010000008.1:8750-75145 GCF_039583785.1 Mycobacterium sp. | reverse complement strand
AAGCCGCGGCGGCCACACCCGCGACGACCACCCCGGAATGGACTCGTCGTGGCGCAAGGTTCTGCTGGTCTGCAAGGTCGCCGGCGACGACCCGGTGGTGCCCGACGTCACGGTGACCCACCAAGACCAGATGCCGATGCGGCCGGACCTCCTCGAGACCTTCGAGATCGCAGAGCTCGAGAAGTACTACACCGACGACGAGTTGGCCGACCACCCCGGACGGAGAGGCTGATGAGCTACAACGCAACCATGCGGGTATGGCGTGGCGACGAGGCCGGCGGTGGCTTGCAGGACTTCACCGTCGAGGTCAACGAGGGCGAGGTGGTACTCGACATCATCCACCGCCTGCAGCAGACCCAGACGCCGGACTTGGCCGTGCGGTGGAACTGCAAGGCCGGCAAGTGCGGCTCGTGCTCGGCCGAGGTCAACGGCAAGCCCCGGTTGATGTGCATGACGCGGATGTCGACCTTTGCCGAGGACGAGGTGGTCACCGTGACACCGATCCGGACGTTCCCGGTGATCCGCGACCTGGTGACCGACGTGTCGTTCAATTACGAGAAGGCCCGGGAAATACCGTCATTCGCGCCCCCGAAGGACTTGCAGCCCGGTGAGTACCGGATGCAGCAGCAAGACGTCGAGCGCTCGCAGGAGTTCCGCAAGTGCATCGAATGCTTCCTGTGCAACAACGTCTGCCACGTGATCCGTGACCACGAGGAGAACAAAGAGAACTTCGCCGGCCCGCGCTTCCTGATGCGGATTGCGGAGTTGGAGATGCATCCGCTGGACACCGCGGACCGGCGCGACCTGGCGCAGGAGGAGCACGGCCTCGGCTACTGCAACATCACCAAGTGCTGCACCGAGGTCTGCCCCGAGAGCATCAAGATCACCGACAACGCGCTGATCCCGATGAAGGAACGTGTCGCCGGCCGCAAGTACGACCCGGTGGTGTGGTTGGGCAACAAACTCTTCCATCGATAACAGCCGGGTGTTCAGTCGCCGCCGATCCGCGTACCGTCGGGTACCACCGGAAAGGCAGTGACCAATGACGATCCGAAAGCCCACCAGCGTCAACGACATTCGCAAGGCGATCGAGGAACTGACGGCGCGCGCGAACTCGCCTACACAGCAGGGCGTGACGAGGAAGGCTCGGAGGTCGAGAGTCGGATCCAGGCCTACCGCGAGGAGCTCGGTCTAGACGCCGAGGCGCCGGAAAAGGCTGCGGTGGAACACGATTGGCGTGACCTCCGCGTCGATCTGAATGTCGTTGACCCGCAACACCACGATCGTGTGATCTCCGGCCGGGACGAGTTGCTCGATCGCGGTTTCCATCCACACGCTGGTGCCCTGAATGAAGACCGCGCCGCTGGTGTTGGAGACGGTCTGCAGGTCGGCGAACCGATCGCCGGTCTTCGCGGCCAACGCCCGCGCGGCGCCGTCGTGTGATTCGCCCAGCAGGCTGATGCCCAGCGCCTTGACGTGCTTGAGCTTCGGCCACGTCGTCGAGCTGTTCTGCACACAAAACGACACCAGCGGCGGCTCGAGCGACACCGGGACGAACGTGCTGGCCGCCAGGCCCTCTCGGACACCGTTGACTTCGGCCGCGATCGCGATGATGCCGGACGGGAAATGGCCGAAGGCCTCACGCAGGGAGGTGGGCGTCAGCTTGTCTGGTGTATTCACCGGGCTTCACTCGCGTCGACGGGATTTCGTAGCGCCGACCCTACCCGTCTGGGCGTTACAACTTGCGCGCTGCCCGTCACGTAGCCATCGGCGGCCGCGACGTCCGGATGGGCCCGCGGCCGGGCATTGTCCGTACAGCGAGTGGATCGGGTCTGACGGATCGGTACGCCGCTCGGCCCGCCGCGCCAATTTCCGCGGGCAGCGACAGCGTCGGGATCTGCGCGTCCAGTCGCGGATCGTCAAAGTAAGGCACCCAGATGCGGTCCACCGACTGGCGTAGGTTGACCCGGTGCTCGGTGGCGCGGAACTGCAGCTGCAAGGCAAGGCCGCTATCGAAGGCTGGTTGCGTGGCCGGGCGCGTTGACGCTTCATCCAGCGCGACGACACGCCGACGTGACGCGCCCTGAGCGCGGGGTCAAATCCATAGGTGCACAATCGATCCCAGAGGCGCGCCGTCGACGGCGGCGGACCGTCTGAGCCCCGACCGGGCTGGTCAGATCACAGACGCATCCTTTGACATCGTCGTGGTCGGCTATCAGCGCCACCGGCCGCAGCCGGGTCGGCTCACCCAGCGCCTTGAGTGTGGCGGCGAGCCGCTCAGCGGCGGCCGCATCCAGCGCCGTATCGGCGATGGGCCAGCAGCACAGCGGTCGATCGAATCGCGCTGTGATCGCGGTCGCCGTAGGGATGGACGCCAGTACGACACACATTGACAGCCGTCGATGGATAGCGCACTCTGGGTCCCGTAGGAAGCTGTCGATGATGGGAGTACCGGAATGAACGAGACTAAGGACGGCGAGCTTCGGGATCAGGTTCGTGCCAACTACGGGGCGGCTGCCAGCGCGATCAGTAGCGGCGCCACCAACGGCGATGTGCTCACCGCGGCGAGCTGCTGCGGGTCGAGCGATTCGGTCGACGTCGGCACCATCTTCGGCGCCAGCCTCTACGGCGATGACGAGCACTCCGAGCTGCCCGCTGAAGCCGTTGCTGCCAGCCTGGGCTGCGGCAACCCGACCGCGGTCGCCGACCTGCACCCCGGCGAACGCGTCTTGGACCTCGGCTCCGGCGGCGGCATCGATGTGCTGCTCTCGGCCCGCCGGGTCGGTCCGACCGGATTCGCCTACGGCGTCGACATGACTGATGAGATGCTTGCTCTGGCCGAGGCGAACAAGGCCAAAGCCGGTGTCACCAACGTCGAATTCCGCAAGGGCACCATCGAGGACATCCCGCTGCCCGACGCAGCAGTCGACGTGGTGATCTCCAACTGCGTGATCAACCTGTCGGCCGACAAATCGGCCGTGCTCGCCGAGATGTTTCGGGTTCTGGTACCGGGCGGGCGGATCGGGATTTCCGACGTCGTCGCCGAGGATCACCTCGCCCCAGCCGAACGGGCTGAACGCGGGTCTCACGTCGGCTGCATCGCCGGCGCCCTGTCCCGGCAAGAGTACCTCGACGGTTTGGCAGCCACCGGATTCACCGATGCCTCAGTGAGTTTCACCCACGAAGTCGCCGAGGAAATGCATGGCGCGATTATCCGCGCCACCAAACCCGCAACATCGGTCAACGGCTAAACCGACACAGAGCAGACTCGCGCCCTGTCGGAAATCCCTGCGAGTCGATTGTGGCGGGCGGGTGACCTCCCGCCGCCGGCGGAGTGGCGCAGGTCCACTTCCGGTGGAGCGGTGACGCGTGGCACAGTTGCCAGCTTATTCACCATTGCCGCAGCTAGACCGCTATGCCACCGCCTCGATCAGCTTGAGGCCAACCGGTTGGTTGATATTTAGCTCACAGTCGCTTGCAACCGGTTACCAGCGGGTATAGTTTGAGTGTGTTACTGGTGGGTAACTTAGAACCTAGTACCCAACCACAGGTGGCGTTCTCATCGAGGAGGAACTAGTGAGCCACTATAAGAGCAATGTCCGCGACCAGATTTTCAACCTGTTCGAAGTCTTAGGCGTTGACAAGTCCTTCGGCGAAGGCGATTACACCGATCTGGATGCCGACACCGCCCGCGAAATGCTGACGGAGATGAGCCGACTGGCCGAAGGCCCGGTCGCCGACTCCTTCGTCGAGGGCGATCGCAACCCTCCGGTGTTCGACCCGGAGACCCACTCGGTGAAGCTGCCCGACAGCTTCAAGGCCTCGGTGCAGGCAGTCATCGAAGCCGGTTGGGACAAGGTCGGTCTCGACGAGGCGCTGGGTGGCATGCCGATGCCCAAGGCGATGCTGTGGGCGCTGCACGAGCACTTGCTCGGCGCCAACCCCGCGGTATGGATGTACGCCGGCGGTGCCGGATTCGCCCAAATTTTCTACAACCTGGCCACCGAAGAACAGAAGAAGTGGGCCATTATCGCCGCCGAGCGCGGCTGGGGCTCCACCATGGTGCTCACCGAGCCGGACGCCGGCTCGGACGTCGGCGCCGGCCGCACCAAGGCCATCCGCCAGGACGACGGCTCCTGGCACATCGACGGCGTGAAGCGGTTCATCACGTCCGGTGACTCCGACGACATGTTCGAGAATATTTTCCACCTGGTGCTGGCTCGTCCCGAGGGCGCCGGCCCGGGCACCAAGGGTCTGTCGCTGTTCTTCGTGCCGAAGTTTCTGTTCGACTTCGAAACCGGCGAGCCCGGCGAGCGCAACGGCGTCTTCGTCACCAATGTCGAGCACAAGATGGGCCTCAAGGTCTCCGCGACGTGTGAGCTCACCTTCGGTCAGCACGACGTCCCAGCTAAGGGCTGGCTGGTCGGCGAGGTGCACTCGGGCATCGCGCAGATGTTCGAGGTCATCGAGAACGCCCGCATGCTGGTCGGCACCAAGGCCATCGCGACGCTGTCCACCGGCTACCTGAACGCCCTGGCCTACGCTAAGGACCGGGTGCAGGGCGCCGACCTGACCCAGATGACCGACAAGACCGCGCCACGCGTGACCATCACCCACCACCCGGACGTGCGTCGCAGCCTGATGACCCAGAAGGCCTACGCCGAGGGTCTGCGCGCGCTTTACCTGTACACCGCCACCTACCAGGATGCGGCTGTCGCCAAGGCACTGCACGGTGTGGAAGCCGACCTGGCGGTCAAGGTCAACGACCTGATGCTGCCAATCGTCAAGGGTGTCGGCTCCGAGCAGGCCTACGCCAAGCTCACCGAGAGCCTGCAGACCTTCGGTGGTTCCGGCTTCTTGCAGGATTACCCGATCGAGCAATACATCCGTGACGCCAAGATCGACTCGCTCTACGAGGGCACCACGGCCATCCAGGCGCAGGACTTCTTCTTCCGCAAGATCGTCCGCGACAAGGGTGTGGCGCTGGCCCATGTGTCGGGGCAGATCGAGGAGTTCATCAAGAGCGAGTCGGGCAACGGTCGGCTGAAGGCTGAGCGGGCGCTGCTGTCCACCGCCCTGGCCGATGTCCAGGCGATGGCGGCGACGCTGACCGGCTACCTGATGGCCGCACAGGAAGACATCTCCAGCATCTACAAGGTCGGCACTGGTTCGGTGCGCTTCCTGATGAGCGTCGGCGACCTGGTCATCGGCTGGTTGCTGCAACGTCAGGCTGCGGTGGCCCTGGAGGCCCTGGACGCAGGATGCAGCGACGCCGACCGCTCCTACTACGAGGGCAAGATCGCCGTGGCATCGTTCTTCGCGAAGAACTTCCTGCCGCTGTTGACCAGCACCCGTCAGGTGTTGGAGACGATCGACAACGAGATCATGGAACTCGACGAAGCGGCGTTCTGAGACAACCAGGCTAGACCGCGAAATCCCCCGTCTCCCCATGGAGACGGGGGATTTTGCTTTGTACGATTCGTATCGAAGGGGCCGCCGCGGGATCCCCTCATTCCGTCGGCGGCCCCGGATTCGACCCGGTGCCTTAAGACAGGCGAACGGCCCGATACAAAGGACGCTCCGTGTTGTCATCAGGTCGGGGTTCGGACGACAACACGGAGCTATTCCAGCGATCGAATACCCCTGGGCTGACGTGGTTAAACACCGGCGTCAGGCCTCCAGGATGGCGGCGACGCCCTGGCCGCCGGCCGCGCAGATCGAGATCAGGCCGCGCACCGGTTTACCGCCGTTGGCAGCCTTGGCCTCGTGCAGCTGCTTGGCCAATTGCGCCAGGATCCGCCCGCCGGTGGCGGCGAACGGGTGCCCGGCCGCCAACGACGAGCCGTTGACATTCAGCTTGGACCGGTCGATGGACCCCAGCGCGGCGTCTAGGCCGAGCCGCTCCTTGCAGTACGCCTCGGACTCCCACGCCTGCAGGTGCGCGAGCACGACGGACGCGAACGCCTCGTGGATCTCGTAAAAGTCGAAGTCCTGCAGGGTCAGCCCGGTGCGGGCCAGTAGCCGCGGCACGGCATACGTCGGTGCCATCAGCAGGCCGTCGGCGCCGTTGACGTAGTCGACCGAGGCCGTCTCGGCATCGACCCAATACGCCAGCGGGGTGATCGAGTGCTCGGCGGCCCACTCGTCGGTGGCCAGCAGCGCCACCGAGGCGCCGTCGGTCAACGGCGTCGAGTTGCCCGCGGTCATGGTCGCGTCGCCGGCCTTCACGCCGAACACCGGTTTGAGCGTGGCCAGCTTCTCCGCCGACGAGTCCGGCCGCAGGTTCTCGTCGCGGTACAGGCCCAGGAATGGGGTGACCAGATCGTCGAAGAAGCCGCGGTCGTAGGCCGCCGCCATGTTGCGGTGGCTGGCCGCGGACAGCTCGTCCTGATCGACCCGTTTGATGCCCATCTGCTTGGCGGTGATCGCCTGGTGCTCGCCCATCGACAGCCCGGTGCGCGGCTCGCTGTTCACCGGGATCTCCACACCGAGGCTCGCGGGCAGCTTGCCGACCAGCTTGAGCCGGTCGACGTTGGACTTGGCGCGGCGCAGTCCGAGCAGGGTGTGGCGCAGATTGTTGCCCAGCGCGATCGGCGCATCGGAGGTGGTGTCAACTCCTCCTGCCGCCGCCGCCTCATAGCGACCCGCGGCGATGCCGTCGGCGGCGGCGATCGCCGCCTGCAATCCGGTGCCACAGGCCTGCTGCAGGTCGAACGCCGGCGTGTAGGACGACAGGGCGGAGCCGAGCACGCATTCGCGCATCAGGTTGAAGTCGCGGCTGTGCTTGAGCACGGCGCCGCCAATGACCGCGCCGAGTCGCTCGCCGGACAGGTTGAACCGATCGACCAGCCCGCTCAGCGCGGCAATGAACATGTCCTGGTTGGAGGCCTGGGCGTAGGCGCGGTCGGAGCGCGCGAACGGGATCCGGTTGCCACCCAGCACCGCGACGCGTCGTCGGGTCGCCTGGGAGCGTGCAGAGGTGCTTTCCGCTGAGGTGCTTTGAGAGGGCACGGTTATCTCCGTCAATTGATGGTTATCCGGTGTTGGGGCCATGCTACCCACTGTTCTTACTCTAGAGTAAGTTACCTTTCGACTACCGTACAGATACCCGACCGCATGGAAGGCAAGCCAGTGGCACCCGATCTATTCTCCCAAGTCGTCAACTCCGGGCCCGGTGCGTTTCTCGCCAAGCAACTTGGCGTGCCGCAGCCCGAGAAGCTGCGGCGCTATCGGGCAGGTGAGCCACCGCTGGCCGGGTCGTTGCTGATCGGCGGCGACGGCCGGGTGGTCGATCCGATGCGGGCGGCGCTGGACACCGACTACGACGTGGTCGGCGCCAATCTCGGTGGACGCTGGGCGGATTCGTTCGGCGGTCTGGTGTTCGACGCGACCGGCATCACCACACCGGCCAGATTGACCGCCCTGCACGAGTTCTTCACCCCGCTGATGCGCAACATCGGCCACTGCGGTCGCATCGTGGTCGTCGGCACCACCCCAGCGGACGCCGAGACCAGCGACGAGCGGATCGCCCAGCGCGCGCTGGAGGGCTTCACCCGCTCGCTGGGCAAGGAACTGCAGCACGGCGCCACCGTCTCGCTGGTCTACCTCTCCCCCGACGCCAAGCCCGCCGCCACCGGCCTCGAGTCGACCCTGCGGTTCCTGCTGTCGGCCAAGTCGGCTTACGTCGACGGGCAGGTGTTCTGCATCGGCGCCGCCGACTCCACACCGCCCGCCGACTGGGACCGGCCGTTGGACTCCCAAGTCGGTGTCGTGACCGGGGCCGCGCGCGGCATCGGTGCGACGATCGCCGAGGTGTTCGCGCGTGACGGTGCCCGCGTCGTGGCGATCGACGTGGAGGCCGCCGCGGAGTCGTTGGCCGAGACGGCCACCCGCATCGGCGGCACGGCGCTGACTCTCGACGTCACCGCCGACGACGCCGTCGACCGGATCACCGAGCATCTGCGCGACCATTACAACGGCCACGCCGACATCCTGGTCAACAACGCCGGGATCACCCGCGACAAGCTGCTGGCCAATATGGACGACGCGCGGTGGAACTCGGTGTTGGCCGTCAACTTGCTTGCGCCGCAACGTCTTACCGAGGGCCTGGTCGACAACGGCAGCATCGGCGAGGGCGGCCGGGTGATCGGCCTGTCGTCGATGGCCGGCATCGCGGGCAACCGCGGGCAGACCAACTACGCCACCACCAAGGCGGGCATGATCGGCCTCACCCAAGCGCTGGCGCCGAAGCTGGCCGCCAACGGCGTCACGATCAATGCCATCGCCCCTGGCTTCATCGAGACCAAGATGACGGAGGCCATTCCGCTGGCCACCCGCGAGGTGGGCCGCCGGCTCAACTCGCTGTATCAGGGCGGCCAGCCGGTCGACGTGGCCGAAGCGATCGCCTACTTCGCCAGCCCGGCATCAAACGCGTTGACAGGCAACGTCATCCGTGTCTGCGGCCAGGCCATGTTGGGAGCCTGACGCACCGATGACGATGCAGAGCGAAGCTATCAGCAGGAGTGGCGCTGATGGCTGACGCGCAACCCAGCGGCCTTAAGAACATGTTGCGCGCGGCAGCCGGGGCGCTGCCGTTCGTGCCACGCAGCGGCCAACTGCCCGGCCGGACCGTGACGGTCGACGAACTGCCGATCGATCGCACGAATGTGGCCGAGTACGCGGCGGTCACCGGTCTGCGTTTCGGCGATACCGTGCCGTTGACGTACCCGTTCGCACTGACCTTCCCGTCGGTGATGTCGCTGGTGAGCGGGTTCGACTTCCCCTTCGCCGCAATGGGATCCGTGCACGTGGAAAACGAGATCACCCAGTACCGTCCGATCAGGGTGACCGACACGGTCAACGTCGCGGTGCATGCGGAGAACCTGCGTGAGCACCGCAAGGGGCTACTGGTCGACGTCGTCACCGATGTCAGCGTCGGCAACGAGGCGGCCTGGCATCAGGTCACGACGTTCCTGCATCAGCAACGCACCAGCTTGTCCGACGAACCCAAGTCGCCACCGCAGAAACAGCCCAAGTTGCCTGCGCCCAAAGCGATCCTGCGGATCAGCCCCGGCCAGATCCGTCGCTATGCCGCCGTGGGCGGGGATCACAACCCGATCCACACCAGCTCGGTCGGGGCCAAGCTATTCGGCTTCCCCACCGCCATCGCGCACGGAATGTTCAGCGCGGCAGCGGTACTAGCCAACCTGGAGGCCAGCCTCCCCGACGCGGTGAGGTACTCGGTGCACTTCGGCAAGCCGGTGCTGCTGCCGGCCAGCGCCGGGTTGTACGTCGACCAGGTCCAGGACGGCTGGGACATCAGCCTGCGCAACATCGCCAACGGATATCCGCATCTGACCGGGCAACTCAGGGCACTGCAGCCCTAGATTTTGCACGCACGCCGCCACCACCCGCCAGCCAGCGGCGCAGGCCATCCGACGCGAAAGCGCTGGTCAAAAAGACCAGGTGCAACCAGATCGGCGGCCTGGCGATTTCCCAGACGAACATCGCGGCCCAAAGCGGCGCCTTCTGGGTGATCGCCAGCACGCCTGCAGCGCCGGCGAGCGCGATCGCCGGCACGTGCAGCTGCGTTCCTGTCAACGAATTCACAGTCAAGGCAACGATTGACCCCGTCGCCGCGCCGGTGGCTAGCGCCGGTGTGAGCAAGCCGCCCGTCGCGCCACTACGGAGATACAAGCCCGTCAGAGCAGGCTTGAGAACGAGAATCACCGCAGCTGCCAGGATCGTGATATTGGTGTCCAGGCTGACCGCGAGGACGCTTTTTCCGTTGCCAGGCAGTTCGGGCAACCACTGCGAACACAAACCCATCAGCGCACCTGTAGCGGCGATCGCCGGAATCAACCGCCATGATCGCCCGATTCGCGCGACAACTGCCGCGTTCATCAGGCGGTTGAATCCCGTTCCGACGGCTAATGTCAGCGGACTCAACAACAACGCGATGCCGATGAGGCTAAACGAGACATGCAGGCTGGGCCAATCCAGCACCGGCTTATAATGGGTGACCACAGATGACACGGCGGCCGCCAGACTGGACGAAATCAGCGCGGTACCCATCACCTTCGGGTTCCAGGTTTTCAGCATCACCCGAGCGGCGAAAAGTGCCCCGCCGATCGGGACCGCGTAGACCGCAGCGAGACCGGCGCCGGCAGCGCAGGCCAATAGGATTTCACGGTCACGGCGGGACAGTCTCTGCAACCACCCAATGCCGATATCGCCGAGAGCGGCGGCAAGTTGGCGGGGGGCCCCTTCTCGCCCGAGCGACGCACCCGAGCCGACGGCTACAATCTGCACAGCGGCGTCAATACCGAAGGGCGCCAGTGGTATTCGGTCACCACGGGCAATAGCCCCGGCCAGTGGCGGAACGTCTACCCGAGATCGCAGTAACCACCACCCCGAGCCGGCGATCGCACCACCGATCACCGGTCCGAGGGCTCGCCGGATCGGGCTGCTCGCGGCGACGCCCTCGAATAGAGATCCGAAGGCGTAGTGGTAGGTGAGGTGCTCGACGGAGCGCAAAAGCAGTGTCGTCGCCAAACCGGCGAGCCCGGCCAGCAGCCCGACAATCACCACCGCACAGAAGAAATCAGCGTTGCGGCTGCGCATTCAACTAGTCGATTTCGGCGACGGGTTCGGTGACGTCTTTGTCCATTGGTTTGCCCTTCAGGCCGCGCCAGAACAGGTTGATCATCACCTCGGCCGCGCCGTCGACGTCGGTGTCGCCGGTGCTGAGCCGGTTGGCGATCGCCTCACCGGCACCTACCAGCGCGGCCGCGGTCATCTCGAAGTCGGTGTCGGGCTCGGGATTGCGGGTACCGGCCTGCAGGACTCGCACTACCAGTGCAATGATTCGCTCACGCGCCTCCCGGACGGTGTGGGCGAATGCCTGCGAGTTGGTGGCCTGGGTGTACATCACGATCCAGGACGCGCGGTTGGCGTCGATGTAACGCATGAACGCGACAATTGTGTTGTGCAGCAGGTCTCTCGGGCTCTGGTTGAGGTCGATGTCCGCGCGCACCCCGTCGATGAATCGCGCCAGTTCGCGGTCCAGGCATGCACCGAACAGCTCCTCTTTGGAGCCGTAGTACAGGTAGAGCATCGGCTTGGAGATCTCGGCCTTTGCCGCAATGACATCCATCGAGGTGTCGTGGTAGCCGTTGATGGAGAACATTTCGACCGCGGCATCGAGCATCTGCTGCTCACGGACAGCGCGAGGCAGCCGCTTGGTACCACCTGCCATATTGTCCCCTTCTGGCCAACGCGCCCATTCAGACTAAGCAATCCGGGGTCGCGCCGCCGAATCACGGTCCGCAGTCCGACTTGGGGCCCTTGAACTTGGCGATCCGCTGCACCGATGCGTCGACGCCTGCGACCGTCAACTCCCCTGCGGCGACGGCCTTCTCCAGCCGATCCATAACCGCGGGCACCTCGTCGGTGGTGACCCACAGCGCGACGTCGGTGCCGGCCTGCAAGGTGCGCAGCACCGCGTCGGGCACGCTGTAGCGGTCCTTGATGGCGAGCATGCTGGACAGGTCGTCACTGAAGACCGGTCCGTCGAAGGCGGGCGCCCGGTAGCCGGTGCCGGTACGCAGCAACTGCACCGCGGCCCGGCTGACGCTGGCCGGCTCGTCGCCGGTGAGCCCGGGCACCTGCAGGTGGCCGACCATCACCCCGAGCGGGGCCTGAGTAACCAAGGTTCGATAGGGCACCAGATCGTCGGTCTGCAGCTTCGACAGCGGCGGCGTGGCGACCCCGCCGGTGTGTGAATCGCCGGACCCGTGGCCGTGACCGGGGAAATGCTTGATCACCGGCAGCAACCCGGCGTCCCGCAGGCCGCGGGCGTAGGCGGCGGCGTACTCGGTGACTGTCGCCGGTTCCGAGCTGAACGACCGGTCGCCGATCACGGTGTCGTCAGGGGCATCGGTGACGTCAACGTCCGGCGCAAAGTCGACGGTGATGCCGAGGCCGCGCATCTTGTGCCCGCGGTCGAGCGCCATACCGTAGACCTGGTCGGGGGAGTGCGTCTGGGCCAGCTCACGGGCCGACGGCGCCGGTCCGATCAGCTTGGACAGCCGCGCCACCCGGCCGCCCTCCTCGTCGACGCTGACCGCCAGCGGCAGGGCCGTGCTGACGCTGAGGTCCTTGACCAGGTTGGGGCCCAGCATCGACAGGTCGGTCCAGCTGCCGATGAAGATGCCCCCGACGTGGTAGGTCGTCACCACGGCTTTGGCGTCGTCTCCGTTGCGCACGCCCACCATCAACAGCTGAGCGAGCTTGTCGCGTAGCGGGATGGCCGTCGGATCGCCGCATGCCGGCTTGGCCGGCGGTTGCGCTGTGACTGCCGATGACGTCGTCGGCGCGGACTGTTGCGGGGCATGGCTACACCCCGTCATCAGTGCCGCGACGGCGGCGAGCACGGCCAGGATGCGCGGCAGACCCATCAGGCCATGTTGTCATGGGGTTGACCCGGCCGTGCGGCCGGCGACCTCAGTGGCTGCGACCTCGTCTTCGACGTCCTCTGCTAGTTTTGCAGCCATGAATCGCTTTGTTGCGCCCGCCGCCGCCAGTCTCGTGGTCGGCTTGCTGCTGGGTGCAGCCGCGATCTTCGGGATCACGTTGATGGTGCAGCAGGACACCAAGCCGCCGCTCCCCAGCGGCGACCCGCAGTCGTCAGTGCTCAACCGGGTCGAGTACGGCAACCGCAGCTAGCCGCGGCCGCCCGGTGACGATGCGGGCCGAGCAACGGCCCGTTGAGGAGCCGGGCAGTCGGGGGCGGACGATGCGGGCCGGGAAACGACCTGTCGAGGAGCCGGGCAATCAGACTTCCGCCGATGCAATGCCGTTGGCGCGACAGTGGCTGTGGTTGGTCAGCGCGGTCGCGCTGACCCTGAGCTTCGGCTCCGCCCCTGGCCGGATCTCTCCGGACACCAAGCTCGACCTCACCGCCAACCCGCTGCGCTTTCTGGCCCGCGCCACCAATCTGTGGAACAGCGAACTGCCGTTCGGGCAGGCGCAGAACCAGGCCTACGGCTACCTGTTTCCCCATGGCACGTTTTTTGTGGCCGGTCATCTGCTCGGGCTGCCGGGCTGGATCACCCAGCGGCTGTGGTGGGCGCTGCTGCTGACCGTCGGCTTCTGGGGGCTGCTGCGCGTGGCCGAGGCGCTGGGCATCGGCAGCCCGACGTCGCGGGTGGTCGCGGCCGCGGCGTTCGCGCTGTCGCCGCGGGTGCTGACCACGATGGGGTCGATCTCGTCGGAGACCCTGCCGATCGTGTTGGCTCCTTGGGTGTTGCTGCCGACGATCTTGGCATTGCGCAGCAACGATCCAAGCGGCCGCCCGGTGCGGCGGCTCGCCGGTCAAGCCGGGGTGGCGGTGGCGCTGATGGGTGCCGTCAATGCGATCGCGACGCTGGCGGGCTGTCTGCCCGCGGTGATCTGGTGGGCGTGTCATCGGCCCAACCGGCGGTGGTGGCGCTACACCGCGTGGTTGCTGCTCGCCATGACGTTGGCCATGACGTGGTGGCTGGTGGGTTTGATCCTGATGGCCCGGATCAGCCCGCCGTTCCTGGATTTCATCGAATCGTCCGGGGTGACGACGCAGTGGTCGTCGGTGGTCGAGGTGCTGCGCGGGACCGACAGCTGGACACCGTTCGTGGCGCCCACCGCCACCGCGGGCGCGCCGCTGGTCACCGGCCCGGTCGCGATCCTGGCCACCTGCCTGGTGGCGGCGGCCGGGCTGGCCGGCCTCGCGATGAGCGGAATGCCTGCCCGCGGCCGGCTGGTGACGATGCTGCTGCTCGGCATGGCGCTGCTGGGCGTCGGATACAGCGGGGGGCTGGGTTCGCCGGTGGCGCAGCAGGTGCAGGCGTTCCTGGACGCCGGCGGCGCACCGCTGCGCAACGTGCACAAGCTGGAGTCGCTGATCCGCATCCCGGTGGTGTTGGGGCTGGCTCAGCTGCTCGGCCGGGTTCCATTGCCCGGTTCAGCGCCGAAACCGGTGTGGCTGAACGCGTTTGCTCATCCGGAACGCGACAGGCGGGTCGCGGTCGGGCTCGTGGTGCTGACGTCGCTGGCGGCCGCGACGTCACTGGCGTGGACCGGTCGGATCACCCCGCCCGGCACGTTCACCGCGATTCCGCGGTATTGGCATGACACCGCCGACTGGCTGACGGCGCACAACACCGGCTCGCCGACCCCGGGCCGCGTGCTGGTGGTCCCGGGCGCGCCGTTCGCCACTCAACTCTGGGGCACCACCCACGACGAGCCGCTGCAAGTGCTCGGCGACAGCCCGTGGGGTGTGCGCGACTCCATTCCGTTGACGCCGCCGCAGACGATTCGCGCGCTGGACTCGGTGCAGCGCTTGTTTGCCGCCGGAACACCGTCTGCCGGACTCGCCGATACGCTTGCCCGTCAGGGGATTTCGTATCTGGTGGTACGCAACGACCTGGACCCGGACACGTCGCGATCGGCCCGCCCGATCCTGGTGCACCGGGCGATCACCGGATCGCCCGGGCTGCAGAAGGTCGCCGAGTTCGGCGGACCGGTCGGGCCTGCGCCGATGGCGGGCTTCGTCTTCGACAGCGGGCTGCGTCCGCGCTATCCCGCCGTCGAAATCTACCGCGTCGCTGCCATGTCCGGCGATCCCGCCGCTCCCTATCTGGCCGACGTCGACCAGTTGCCGCGCATCGACGGCGGCCCGGAGGCGCTGCTGCGGCTCGACGAGCGCCGCCGGCTGTCCGGTCAGCCGCCGCTGGGTCCGGCGCTGCTGACCGCTGATGCGGTGGCGGCAGGTCTGCCCGTACCGGTCGCCGTAGTCACCGATACCCCGCTGGCCCGGGAGACCGACTACGGCCGGGTCGACGACCATTCGTCGGCGATGCGGGCCGACGGCGACGCCCGGCGCACCTTCAACCGGGTGCCCGACTATCCGGCCCCGGGCAGCGAAACCGTCTACGGCGCTTGGACTGGCGGCCGGCTGACGGCGTCCAGCTCGTCGTCCGACTCGACGGTGCTTCCCGACGTCGCCACCGCCGCGTCGCCCGCCGCAGCCGTCGACGTCGATTCGGCGACCGCCTGGGTGTCCAACGCGCTGCAGTCGGCGGTCGGCCAATGGCTGCAGGTCGATTTCGACCAGCCGGTGACCAACAGCGTCATCACCATCACCCCCAGCGCGACCACCGTCGGCGCCCAAGTCCGCCGGGTCGAGATCGAAACTGCCACCGGAACAACGACACTACGGTTCGACGAGGCGGGCAAGCCGGTCACCGGCGCACTGCCCTACGGCGAAACCCCGTGGGTGCGTATCACGGCGATCGGCACCGACGACGGATCGCCCGGAGTGCAATTCGCGATCACCGACTTGTCGATAACCCAGTACGACGCCAAGGGCTTCGCGCATCCGATCAACATTCGCCACACCGCCCTGGTCCCTCCTCCCCCGCCGAATACCGCTGTCGCACAATGGGATCTGGGGTCCGAATTGCTAGGCAGGCCGGGCTGCGCCGAGGGGCCGGGGGACCCGGTGACCATGCGGTGCGCGCCGTCGATGGCGCTGACCGCCGAATCGCCGGCCACCTTCAGCCGCACCTTGAGCGTGCCCGCGGCGATGTCGGTAGTGCCGACGATCTGGGTGCGGGCCCGGTCCGGACCCAAGCTGGCCGACCTGGTCGCCGAGCCGGACACCACGCAGGCCCACGGCGATGCCGATTCCGTCGACATCCTCGGCGCGGCCTACGCCGCCACCGACGGCGATCCGGCCACCGCATGGACGGCGCCGCAGCGGGTCGTGCAACACAAGACAGCCCCGACGCTCACCCTCACCTTGCCGCGGCCGACCGAGGTGACCGGGCTACGACTGACACCCAGCTCGTCTCCGGTGCCCGCCCACCCGACCATGGTGGCCGTTGACCTCGGCGACGGCCCGCAAGCTCGAACGATGGAAATGTCTGGGCCACAGACCCTTTCGCTACGGCCCCGCGTCACCGACACCGTCACGATCAGCCTGCTGGACTGGCCGGACGTCATCGACCGGACCGCGGTCGGCTTCGACCAACTCAAACCACCGGGGCTCGCCGAGATCGCAGCGCTGGACACCGACGGCAGACCGATCGCCGCCGCCGACGCCGCCCGCAACCGGGGTCGTGCGATCGCCGTCGACTGCGACCACGGTCCGATCATGGCGATCGCCGGCCGATTCGTGCACACCGAAGTGCATACCACCGTCGGGGCGCTGCTCGACGGCGCTCCGGTCGCCGCCCAGCCGTGCGACACGCAGCCGATCGATCTGTCCGTCGGCCAGCAGGAGCTGGTGGTCAGCCCCGGAGCACAATTCGTCGTCGACGGCGCGGACCTGACCGGTCCTTTCACCACCCCGTCAGCCGGTGTCACCCCGGTGCGTACCGGTGCATGGGGCCCGGCCCGCCGCGAAGTGCAGGTGGCGGAGACGAAAACAGCGCAGATATTGGTCGTCCCGGAAAGCATCAACGCCGGCTGGGTAGCGCGCACCAGCACCGGAACTCGGTTGCAGCCGTTGGCCGTCAACGGATGGCAGCAGGCCTGGATAGTGCCGACCGGCACGTCCGGCACCGTCACACTGAGCTTTGCGCCGAACGCGCTGTACCGGATCGGCCTGGCCGGCGGCTTGGCGCTGCTACCGCTGTTGGCTGTGCTGGCGTGGTGGCCGCCGCGACGTCGCCCGGACGATCCCGCGCCGAACCCGTGGGCACCCGGACTCTGGGCCGTGATCCCGATCCTGGCCGTCGGCGCCGTGATCGCCGGGCCCGCGGGCATCGCGGTGTTCGGCGCCGCGCTGGGCTTGCGATGGGCGCTGCGCACACGTCCACACCGACGCGACGCCGTCACGCTGTGGCTGAGCGCCGGCGGACTGATCCTGGCCGGCGCGGCACTATCCCGCCACCCGTGGCGGTCGGTCGACGGTTACGCGGGCCATTCCGCCTGGGTACAGCTGCTGGCGCTGATTTCCCTTGCCGCGCTGACGGCCTCGACAGTTCAGCCAGCGTCGTGGCGTAAATCCGTCCGATAGGAAATTCGGTGAGCGGCGCAACGCCACCCCCGCCCGACCGCTCTCACAGCGTCTCGTCCAGTCGACCCAATCGGTCGGTCAGTCGCATGTTTTCCGAGTAATCAACCGGGCAGCAGATCAGCGTGACACCGTCATCTGCGAGAGCAGCCTTCAACGTGGGCAGCAGTTCGTCGGCGCTTTCGATCCGATAACCCTTGGCGCCAAAGCTTTCCGCATACTTCACGATGTCGGGATTGCCGAACTTCACATAGTGGTGCTCGCCGAGCTCGAGGTCCATCTTCCACTCGATCAGACCGTATCCGCCGTCTTCCCAAATCAGCACCACCAGCGGAATCTTCTCCCGGACCGCGGTCTCTATCTCCTGGGAGTTCATCAGGAACGCGCCGTCGCCGGCCACCGCCAGCACCTTCGACTCCGGTTGAGCCAACTTGACCCCCATCGCACCGGGTAGCGCGAAACTCATGGTGGACAAGCCATTTGAGAGTAGGCAGGTATTGCGCTGGTAGGTCGGGTAGAGCCGCGCCATCCACATCTTGGTGGCGCCGGTGTCGACCAGCACCACGTCGCTGCGGCCCAGCGCGGCACGGGTATCGGCGACCACCCGCGCCGGTGCCATCGGAAAACGCGAATCCTGTTGTCCCCGCTGGAATTCCTCGCTGAGCAGACCGGCGCCGGGGATGTCCGGGTCGGCGACGAAGACGTGATCGTCGAGAGCATCGGTAATTGCATCCAGCGAGGCGCTGATGTCACCGATGATTCCCACGTTGACCGAGTAGTGCGCGTCGACCTCGGCCGGAAACCGGTGGATGTGGATAATCTTCTTGTCGGCCTCGGGGTTGATCCGGACCGGGTCGAATTCCTGCAGTTCGTAGCCGACCGCAAGGACGACGTCGGCGTTGTCGAAGCCGAAGTTGACGTAGTCGTGCCGCATGAACCCCATTGCCCCGATGGAGTTGGGATGGTCGTCGGGCATGACGCCCTTGCCGTGGAACGTGTTGGCCACTGGGATGTCGAATTTCTCGGAGAACCGGACCAGGGCGTCGGTCGCGTCGGCGCGGGCGGCGCCGTGGCCGGCCAGTACCACCGGGCGCTTGGCTTGGCGCAGGATGTCGACGGCCCGTGCCACCTGACGAAAGGCCGGCGCATCGGCGTGAACAACATTGCGTGGCAACGGCTTTAAGTCATATTCGGCGACGTCTGCATCTATCTGCTCGGGCACCGCCAGGTACACCGCGGCCGGACGTTCGGTCTCGGCCAGCTTGAACGCTTTGCGGACCATCTCCGGTATCGCGTGTGCGGTCGGGATGTCGGCGGCCCATCGGGTGATCGGCGCGAACATCGACACCAGGTCGACGTACTGGTGCGATTCCTTGTATTCGCGGTCCTGGCCGACCTGAGCGGAGATCGCGACCAACGGCGTGCTGTTGGTGGTCGCGTCCGCGACGCCCAACTGCATGTTGATCGCTCCCGGGCCCAGCGTGGCCGATACCACTGCCGCCCGGCCGGTGACGCGGCCGTACATCTCGGCCATGAACGATGCCGCCTGCTCGTGGCGGGTGAGCACGTAGCGGATCTTGGACGCGGCGATCGCCTGCACGAAGCGGATGTTCTCCTCACCAGGCAGCCCGAAGACCACCTCGACGCCCTCGTTTTCCAGGCACTTGACTATCAGTTCGGCGGCTTTGCTCATCGGCCCCTCCCTTGTTGGGAACGTTAGTGGCAGGCTAGGTGCTGGAAGATCCAACAACTATCGCAACCGAAGGATGTCAGCGTGCCCATCGCCACCGTCAACCCGGCCACCGGCGAGACAGTCAAAACCTTCTCCCCCGCTAGCGACGCCGAGGTCGAAGCCGCGATCGCCCGTGCTCACGAACGATTCCTCGACTACCGCCGCAACACCACGTTTGCCCAGCGCGCGGAGTGGGCACACGCCACCGCCGATCTATTGGAGAAAGAGGCCGACGAGGTCGGCGCGATGATGACCCTCGAGATGGGCAAGACGCTGCGGTCGGCCAAGGCCGAAGCGCTCAAGTGCGCCACGGGTTTCCGCTACTACGCCGAATACGCCGAGAAGCTGCTGGCCGACGAGCCCGCCGAGGCGTCCAAGGTCGGCGCGAAGCGGGCCTACACCCGCTGGCAGCCACTCGGGGTGGTGCTGGCCGTGATGCCGTGGAACTTCCCGCTGTGGCAAGCCGTCCGGTTCGCCGCCCCGGCGCTGATGGCCGGCAACGTCGGCCTGCTCAAGCACGCCTCCAATGTGCCGCAGTCGGCGCTGTATCTGTCCGACGTGATCGCGCGCGGCGGCTTCCCGGAGAACTGTTTCCAGACGCTACTGGTGTCCTCCAGTGCGGTCGAGGCCATCCTGCGCGACCCCCGGGTCAAGGCGGCCACGCTGACCGGAAGTGAGCCGGCCGGCCAATCCGTCGCCGCCATCTGCGGCGACGAGATCAAGCCGACCGTGATGGAACTCGGTGGCAGCGACCCGTTCATCGTGATGCCCTCGGTCGACCTCGACGAGTCCGTCAAGACCGCGGTCACCGCCCGGGTGCAGAACAACGGCCAATCCTGCATCGCTGCCAAGCGGTTCATCGTTCACACCGACATCTACGACGCCTTCGTCGACAAGTTCGTCGAGAAGATGGCGGCGCTGCGGGTCGGCGACCCGACCGACCCGGACACCGACGTGGGCCCGCTGGCCACCGAGTCCGGCCGTGACGAAATCGCCAAGCAGGTCGATGACGCCGTCGCCGCAGGCGCGAAGGTTCGCCTGGGCGGTACGACGCCCGAGCGGCCGGGCTGGTACTACCCGCCGACGGTCGTCACCGACATCTCCAAGGACATGGCTCTCTATACCGAAGAGGTGTTCGGACCGGTCGCCTCGATGTACCGCGCCTCGGGCATCGACGAGGCGATCGAGATCGCCAACGCCACCACGTTCGGCCTGGGGTCCAACGCGTGGACCAACGACGAAGCCGAGCAGGAGCGCTTCATCGACGACATCGAGGCCGGGCAGGTCTTTATCAACGGGATGACGGTGTCCTACCCTGAACTCGGGTTCGGCGGTGTCAAGCGATCCGGCTACGGCCGCGAGCTCGCGGACCTCGGGATCAAGGCGTTCTGCAACGCCAAGACGGTCTGGGTGGGCTAGTTCTTGCTCTGCCGAGCAGACGCAAAATCGCCCAAAACCCCGTTGCTTCCGGTGATTTTGCGTCTGCTCGGCACACCTAGACCGCGGCCAACGCCCTGGCGTCCTCGTCGGCGAAGGTGTCTTCCAGCTGCACCGGCGAGAAGTCGAGGTCGATCTCGGCGGGCGGTCGCCCGCGGGCGCTGCTGATGGTGCCGAACCGCCGCATCCCCTTGTCCGCGGCGTACTGCATGAACTCGTCCGTCGAGAGGCCGAAGGGCATCGGATCGTACAGCGCGAAGCCCTCTTCGATCATCCGCAAGGCAAGCGGCATCAGCTCGTTCATCCGCGTTTCAAAGACGCCCCAGTTGGAGTCGTCGGCAGCGATGTGGCGCCGACAGGTGAAGGTGCCCCACGCCATGTGACGCCGCTCGTCGTCACCGATGCGCCGGACTAACTCCTGCATCCCGGGCAGGATGCCGCGTTCCACGCAGATCTTGTGCCAGCCGTAGTAGCCGGTCAGCGCCAACATGCCTTCGACCATGTGGTTGTAGGTGACCGACGCCCGGATTTGGGCGGCAGGCGATGGATCGCTCGATAAGGCGTTGAGCGACTCAGGCAACTCCTCGTAGAAGATCGTGCGGTAGGTGGGGACGTCGTCGAGATATTCGTGCAGATCCGCGGTCATGCCCACCGCGTCGAGCCACATGCGGAACACCTGGACGTGCTTGGCCTCCTCGAAGGCGAACTGGGTCAAGTACATCTCGTCGCCGAGCCGTCCTTCGGCCCGCATGGCGGACATGAATGGCTGGATGTCTTCCGTGACGGCTTCTTCGCCCGCGATGAACTCGGCACACAACCGGGTGGCGTAATGGCGCTCGTCGTCGGTGAGCCGCTCCCAGTCGGCGCGGTCGCGGGAGAAGTCGATGTCGGCCGGGTTCCAGAATTTGGCGTTGCCACCGGCGAACAGCTTGAGCGGCAAGCTGTCCCAATTGAGCCCGCCTGCGACCATGGAACGCGTACTCGTCCGTGTCATGTGACCTCCTCAGATCTCTTAGGCTTGAATCGTTGTGCTGTCGAAAGTGGTTCGGAGAAGGCTGCGGACAACACGGCGACCAGCCGACGGACCGCCAGCGCCGGCTGCTCCGGGCTGGGGTCGTCGAGGCCGAGGATCGGGTCGAGCCCGCGCATGTACGGCGCCAACGCCAGGTGCGGAAAGATCAACAGCAGCAACGACATCAACGCCTCGGTGTCGGCATCTTCGCGAAAATCGCCCCGCAGCCGGGCCTCGCGCACCAGCGGCCGCAGCACTTCCAGGTAGTGCCGGTGGATGACGCTGCGCACGCTGATCCGGGCATCGGTGTCGACTTCCAGGCTCGCCGCCGCGTGCAGGGCGCGCTCATGCGGGTGATCGGCGAAATAGGCGATCCACACGTCGAGCCAGTCGGTCAGGAATTCGAAGAACGGCCGAGTCGAATCGAGCTCACCGATCCGGGCCTCCATGTAGGCCCGCACCCGCTGGCTGGCGATGTCGGTGATGAACGCGTACAGGTCCCGTTTGTCGGCAAAGTATTGGAACAGGCTGCCTTTGGCCACGCCTGCCCGACGGGCGATCACATTGAGGCTGCCGCCGGAGAATCCGTGCGCACCGAACTCCGCCTCCGCAGCGTCTATTACGGCGGCGCGGCGCGCGGGGTCGACGCGAGCCCAGGTGACTGTCGGCATCGCCCTCCTCGACTGGATGACCACTGGTCACTTTACTGTGAGCCGCGTCACCATGCAAGGGTCTGGGTCGAACGATCTGGTCCGATGCTGCGGCAGCCACGGTGGCGGATATCGCGCCCGACCAACGGCTGAAGGTGCTTTGCATGCCGAAATCGCCTTGCGCGCATCGGATTGCGGCGCGGACGGTCAGGACAGGGGCTTATCCGAGGGCACGATCGCCGCGGCGCAGTTCTTCGCGGGCAACGTGCTGCCGGAGATCACGGCCAGCCGTGGGATTCTGGCCCGCACCTGGACGGCGCTGACGGACCTCGACGACGAGGCCTGCTGACCCGCAGATCCCACGAACTGCCCACGGCGGCCGATCGGGCGTCCTAGAGTCGGCTACGTGTCTTCGGTGAATACCGCTTCCGGACCTGTCAACACCACTGATCTCGGCGTCACGCTGATGCACGAGCACGTGTTCATCATGACTACCGAGATCGCGATGAACTACCCCGAAGCCTGGGGCGACGAAGACCAACGGGTGGCCGACGCCATCGCCCGGCTCAACGAACTGAAGTCGCGCGGCGTCGACACCATCGTCGACCTGACCGTGATCGGGTTGGGCCGCTACATCCCGCGCATCGCCCGGGTCGCCGCGGAAACCGAGCTGAACATCGTCGTCGCCACCGGCCTATATACCTACAACGACGTGCCGTTCCGCTTCCACTACGTGGGTCCCGGCGCCGAGTTCGGCGGGCCGGAGATCATGACGGACATGTTCGTCCGCGACATCGAGGAGGGCATCGCCGACACCGGCATCAAAGCCGGCATTCTCAAGTGCGCCACCGACAAACCCGGCATCACGCCCGGCGTCGAGCGGGTGCTGCGCGCGGTCGCCCAGGCGCACAAGCGCACCGGGGTGCCGATCTCCACCCACACCCACGCCGGGCTGCGACGGGGCCTGGAGCAGCAGCGAATCTTCGAAGAGGAAGGCGTCGACCTGAGTCGGGTGATCATCGGCCACTCCGGCGACAGCACCGACATCGGCTACCTCGAAGAACTCATCTCCGGCGGCTCGTACCTCGGCATGGACCGGTTCGGCATCGACACCATCCTGCCGTTCGAGGACCGGGTCGACACGGTCGCGAAGATGTGCGAGCGCGGCCACGCCGACAAGATGGTGCTGTCGCACGACGCCAACTGCTACTTCGACGCGCTGCCCGAAGAACTGCTGCCGATCGCCGCCCCTAATTGGCACTACCTGCACATCCACAACGATGTCATTCCCGCGCTCAAGCAGCGCGGGGTCACCGACGAGCAACTGCACACCATGCTCGTCGACAACCCGCGCCGCATCTTCGATCGGCAGGGCGCCTACTCGTGACGGCGCCGGTCCCACCGATCGGCGCCCAGATCTCCGCGCTGGCCGAACTCGCTCCCGACGAGCCGGCCGTCACGTGCGACGGACGGACACTCGGCCGTCCGAAACTCATCGAGTCCGGCGGTGACAGCCGGATTCCGGCGGCGATCGGCTATCCGCTCGGCGCCCAACAGGGCGACATCACGCTGGTCCCAGGTCCGCTGTCGCACAACACCGGTTTCACCACCGCGACCATCGCGCTGTTGATGCGCCACCACCTGATCCTGATGAGCCGCTTCGAACCGGAGACATTCCTCCGGCTGATCAGCGATCATGGTGTCACCTTCCTGACCACGGTGCCGACCATCATGCAGCGCTGCCTGCCGGTGTACCACGACAACCCCGACGCATTCGACCTGTCGTCGCTGCGACGGTTCTGGCACCTGGGCGCGCCGTGCCCGCCCGCGATCAAGCAGGCCTGGATCGACCTGCTCGGGCCAGAGAAGGTCTGGGAACTCTACGGCGGCACCGACGGGTTCCTCTACATTTCCGACCGCCGGGTCGACATGTTCACCGTCGGGGGCCGCAACGTGTACCCGGCCGAGATCGAGGCTGCACTGTCCGAGCATCCAGATGTGTTGTCTTGCTTGGTCGTTGGCGTACCCCACCAGGATCTGGGTCAGGTGCCCTACGCACTGGTTCAGGCGGGGACTGCGCTGGACGAGCCGACCGTGCAGCAGTTTCTGCGTGATCGCATCGCCGGCTACAAGGTGCCGTCCACCGTCGAGTTCGTCGACACGCCACTGCGCGACGATGCCGGCAAGGCGCGGCGCTCGGCGGTCCGCGCGCGGATTATGGAGCGATTGCGTCCTCCTGACGCGGGCTGACGGCCTCTGTGCGCCGAGACTCCCAGCGCCGCAACGCGTCCCGGCACGGCGATTCCACCAGCGCGTAACTCACCGCGGATATGGCGATGGTGAAGATCAGCGTCAGCGTCAGCACCTCTAGCAGGTGTCCGTGGAACGCGAACTGGCCGATCACCGGGAACACCATCGTCAATGCGGCGAGATGCCAGACGAAGATTCCGTAGGACCAGCGTCCCAGCGTCACCATCGGCGCGCTGGCCAGGAACCGGTGGCTGCCGTCGGGCCGGTCCAGGACCAACGGCGCCACCAGTCCCGCGGCCACCAACGCACCCATCGCGGTCTTCACGGTGAATTGCGCGTTGCTGCTCGGGACCAGCCCGGCGGGCCCGGCCAACGGCGAGCCCGCAACCAGGTAGGCCACCAGAACGACGGCGGCCATCAGCAGCCGACGGCGCGCCAGTCGGTGCGGCCAACCGGTCGGGCAGTAGATCCACTCGGCCAGCAACATGCCCGCGGCGAACCACGAGAAGAACGCCGGCGGCCAGGTCAACGGATTGAGGCCCGGCGGAGCGTGGAACGGGATCCAACCCCAGAACAGGCTCGCGACGGCCACTGCGGCGATGGCTGGGATCCGGGCGCGGACCGGTAGTCGGTAGGCCAGCGCCGCAAGGATCGGCAACGCCAGGTAGAAACTGACCTCGACCGACAGGCTCCACATCTGGGTCAGCCCGGCAGTCAGCGTCAACGGCACGTAGACCTGGGTGAGCGACAGATTCGCCAGCCAGACCGTGAGGTTCGGGTGGTTGCCGTCCGGCAGCAGGCTCAGAATCACCACGACCGCAACCAGGTAGGCGGGCATGATGCGGACCACCCGCGATCGCACGTAGTGGCCGGTGGCGGGACGCGGCGCCAGGCCGCGGGCCGCGGCAGCGTGGCTGCGCCACAACAGGAATCCGGACAACGCGAAGAACACCGCCACCGCCAGATCGAAGCGGCCGAACAGCCGACCGTCGAATCCGCTGGCATGTCCGGTATCGAACGCCACGTGGGTGATAACCACACCGATCGCGGCGCACGCCCGCATGCCTTCGACGGCGGGCAGGAACTTCCGAGTGCCGCCCACCAGTCCGGCGGGGTCGGTACGCCGCTGCTGCGTGCCCGTTCTGATCGCACTGCTCTGTTGATCGTCGCCGGCGGGGTTCATGACGACAGTCTGCCCGGCACCCGATTTGCCCAGCAATTCCCTTCTCAGGGGAGGTAAATCGCAACCTTAAATAATGCTGTTAGGGTCGAACGAGTTTTGCTTCGCCGCAGCGCGGTAGTCGGGTGTAACCCCAGGTGGCCGGGGGTACAGGAACCGGACGAGACCAGGAGGAGGTCACGGCAACGTGAACCGAGCAGTCATGTTGCGGATGGCCGCGTGCGGGATCATGGGACTCGGAGCCGCGTTGTTGATCGCCGCGCTGTTGCTGTGGACCTACACCGCCAGCCGGATCACCAAGATTCCGCTCGATCTGGATGCGACGCTGATCGGTGAGGGCAACGGTACGGTCGTCGACCCGGCATCGCTGTACAGCCCGAAGCTGGTCGTCGACAAGAACGTCCCGGTGGTGTCCCAGCAGCAGATCGACGTCGAATCCCCCGCCAACGCCGACGTCGTCACGTTGCAGGTGGGTAGCTCGGTCCGGCGCAGCGACAAGCAGAAGGATTCCGGCCTGCTCCTGGCTCTGGTCGACACGGTCACGCTCAACCGCAAGACGGCGTTCGCGGTGTCCGACGACACCCATCCCGGTGGCGCGGTGCAGAAGCCGCGCGGGTTCAAGGACGAAAGCCCGGCCACCAACATCGCGCTGCCGCACGAGGGTCTGGCCTACCGATTCCCGTTCCACACCGAGAAGCGGTCTTACCCATACTTCGATCCGATCGCGCAGAAGGCGTTCGAGGCCAACTACACCGGCGAAGAAGACGTCAACGGTCTGACGGCCTACAAGTTCACCCAGGACGTCGGCTACGACGCCGACGGTAAGCTCATTGAGCCGATCCGCTATCCGTCGCTGTACGCCGACGACGCGGACAGCAAGGTCACCAACACCGCGTATATGTGGGGCCTGCCGGGCGATCCCGACGAAAAGATCACCTTGACCCGCTACTACGCCGCGCAGAAGACGTTCTGGGTGGATCCGGAGTCGGGGACGATCGTCAAGAAGCAAGAGCGCGCCAACCACTACTATGCGCGCGACGCATTGAAGCCAGAGGTGACGCTGGCCGACTACAAGGTCACTTCCACCGAGGAGACGGTCGAGTCGCAGGTCAGCGCCGCGCGCAGCGAGCGCGACCGATTAGCGCTGTGGTCCCGGGTGCTGCCGATCACGTTCACCGCGGCAGGTGCGATCGCGCTGATCGGCGGGCTGCTGCTCGGGGCGTTCAGCCTGCGGACCGAGACCGCATTGAAGGAATCGGACTCAGACAACGACGATCACGGCTTCTTCGGCCGCGGCGAGCCACCGCCGGCGCGAGTGCCCGGCGCCGAGGCTGAGACCGAGAAAATCCCCACGTCGCCCAAGGACGTCAAGCGAGGCGGCACGTCGAGTTCGGGAGGTCCTTCGACGTCTGGGCCGCCCGACCTCCGGTAGCTCGTCGCAAGCGTGCGCTGGTCTCGGCCCGGGTACGCGCTGGCGTTGGCACTTCTCGTAGTGGCGCCGCTGCTGAGCCCCGGCTATCTACTGCTGCGCGACGCGGTGTCGACGCCGAAGTCGTATCTCACCGACAGCGCGCTGGGGCTGGTTTCGGCGCCACGCGCGACGCCGCAGGACTTCGCGGTGGCCCTGGCCTCGCACTGCATCAACGGCGGCGTGGTGGTGAAGGCGCTGCTCGTCGTGGGGCTCTGGCTGGCGGGCTGGGGTGCCGCCCGACTGGTGGCGCAGCTGGTGCCGGAGTCCGGTACGGGGGGCCAGTTCGTGGCGATCACCCTGGCGATCTGGAATCCCTACGTCGGCGAGCGGCTCCTGCAAGGACATTGGAGCCTGCTGCTCGGATACGGCTGTCTGCCCTGGGTTGCGACGACGGTGGCACGGTTGCGGATTACCGAAAACGGCATTTGGTCAAGTGTTTTCGGAATGGCATTCTGGATCGCACTGGCCGGCTTGACGCCGACCGGATTGATCTTGGCCGCCATCGTCGGATTGGTGTGTGTCGCGGTGCCCGGTGCCGGCACGTCGCGCCGACGTTGCGCCGCAATCACATCGGGCACTGCGGTGGTGGCCGCGCTGCCGTGGTTGACGGCGTCGGCATTGGGTTTTTCGTCGTCGGATGTGTGGTCACATACGCCGGGTATAGCGGCATTCGCCGCCCGCGCCGAGCCCGGTCTCGGCACACTGGGCAGCCTGGCCAGCTTGGGTGGGATCTGGAACGCCGACGCGGTACCAGCCTCACGCACAACGTATTTCACACTGGTGTCCGCTTTCGTGCTGCTCGCGGTGGTGACGGCAGGTTTCGTCGCGCTTGCGGGGTTTCGCGCAGTGCGGCCACTGCTGGTGCTGGCGGTGGCGTCGGTGCTGATCCCCGCCGGGCTGGCGACGGGCCCGGGTTTGGCCGTCTTGCACGCCGTGGTGGAGGCGATACCCGGCTTGGGTGTGTTGCGCGACGCGCAGAAGTGGGTGGCGTTGGCGCTGCCCGGCTACACGGTGGCCGGTGCAGGTGCGGTGCTGACCTTGCGGCGCTGGTTGCGGCCCTGTTCGGCAGCTCTACTGTGCTGCCTCGCTCTGGTACTGTCGCTGCCCGACTTGGCCTGGGGCGTAGCAGGAAGGGTCGCATCGGTGCACTACCCCGGCGACTGGCCGGCCGTCGCGGCGGCGATCAACCGCGAGCCTGCCGAAGTCGCGGTGCTACCCGCCGACACCATGCGGCGGTTCAGCTGGTCCGGGCGGGCGCCGGTACTGGATCCACTGCCCCGCTGGCTCCGCGCCGACGTGCTGACCACCGGCGATCTGACGATCTCTGGTACCACGGTCTTCGGCGAGGGCGACCGGGCGCGGGAGGTGCAGCGAATGCTGTTGGCCGGCGCCGACCCGGAACAGATCCGAGCGGCCGGCGTGGGCTGGCTGGTTGTCGAGATGGGCACACCCGGTGACATGAGCCCCACCACAGAGACTTTGGCGCGGCTGCCGATCGCGTATCGCGGGCGCGACCTGATGCTGTACCGCGTCGGCGGGGTTGGCGCGGGGGTGTCGACGAGTCGGCGGGCGGTGGTCATCGTCGCGCATCTGGCGTGGCTGGCGATGCTGATCGCCGGGGCGGTCGGGCTGGTGGTCGCGAGTTGGCGGCCATGGGTCGCGGTGTCGGACCGACGAGTGTGCGGCTAGCGGAGCGCTCGGCGCACGATGGCCAAGCCGTTGCTACATAACGCCGGCGACGCGGTCGCCGGCGACGACCGACTCCAGCACCGCGCGCATCGCGTCCGCGCTTTGCCGCCACGAGAATTCGGCGCTGCGCGCCTGGGCTTTGACGCCGAGCTGATCGCGCAACACCGGATCGATGAGGAGCTGCTCGAGCCGATTGACCAGGTCGGCATGGTCGTCGACCAGCACGCCGGTCACGCCGTCGATGATCGAGTCGGCTAGTCCGCCCGATGACCGATAGCCGATGGTGGGCACCGCGTGCTGGGCCGCTTCGAGCACCGCCAGACCCCAACCTTCTTTGCGTGACGGCAACAAGTGCACCCAAGACCGTTGCATGACAAGGTGTTTGGAACCGTCATCGATGTGCCCGTGAAATGTCACCGCGCCGCTGATACCCAGCCGTTGCGCGTGGCGGATCAAGCGTTCGCTCCACCAGCCACCGCCGACGACGTCGAGGTGTAGATCAGGCATCGACATCCGCAGCCGCGCCACGGCGTCCAAAGCGTCCTCGATCTGCTTGTGCGGCACCAGCCGTGACAACACCACCACCCGAGGCGTCAAAGCTCGAGGGCCGGTCAACGACAGCGCAGGCGCCTCGTCGAGTCCGTTGCGCACCACGGCAATTCGCCCATTCTCGACACCGAGGCCGACCAGGTCGCGGGCCGACGGCAGCGACACCGTCACGTACTGGTTGCGGCGATTCAGCTTCGGCGACAGCCACGATTCGACGAACCACCCGACCCGGCCGAGGAACCAGCCGGCAACCGGCCATTGCTCGCGATGACAGTGGTGCACCAGCACCACGACGCGCGAGCCATAGATCAGCCGGGCCAGAAAAGGCAGGCCGTTCTGGGTGTCGATGACGATGTCAGGTCGCGCCCGCCGCAGTGGACCGATGCCGATTCTGGCGGCCGCCATCGCCAGCATCGCCCAGATGTAGACCGAGTACCGCCCGCCCGCGCGGTCGATGCGGACGCCGTCGACGACTTCCCGTCGCATTGAGCCGGGATACCGCGCGGTGCGCAGCGTGACCTCGACGCCGGACGCGGCCAACTGCGCGCCGATGCGCTGCAGGTAGGTCTCGCTGCCGCCGCCCTGCGGGTGCCCGGTATCGCGCCAGCACAAAAGCAGCACTGAGCGCACACCGGACATCGGGTCAGCCTAACCGGGTGACGTAGCTCGCCGCGAAGCGGCGAGGGGGCGCGACCGGCAGTCGAATCCAGCGATGCCTGGGCTTTAGTGTTGGCCGGTGGCCGTGACCGAGGTGTTTGCGCGGCGGGCGACCCTGCGCCGCTCGGTGCGACTGCTGGCCAGTTTTCGCTACGAGCATCCCGAACCGGCGCGGTTCTACGGCCCGCTGGCGATCGACACCGTCGACATGGTGGGCGATCTCTGGCAGGGCGTCCACGGCGAACGACCGGCCGGTCGCCGCGTGCTCGACGTCGGCGGCGGGCCCGGGTATTTCGCCGGGGCATTCGCCGACGCCGGGCTCCGCTACATCGGCGTCGAGCCGAACCCTGACGAAATACACGCTGCGAGATCGGTTTTCGCGCGGGAATCCGGGACGTTCGTCCGGGCGTCGGGCATGGCGCTGCCGTTCGCCGACGACAGCGTGGACATCTGCCTGTCGTCCAACGTGGCCGAGCACGTGCCCCGGCCGTGGGAACTCGGCGGCGAGATGCTGCGGGTCACCAGGCCCGGCGGCCTGGTGGTGCTGTCCTACACGGTCTGGCTCGGCCCGTTCGGCGGCCACGAGATGGGCCTGACTCACTATCTGGGCGGGGCCCGGGCGGCCGCGCGCTACGCCCGCAAACACGGCCATCCGGCCAAGAACAACTACGGGTCGTCGTTGTTCGCGGTATCGGCGGCCGAGGGCCTGGATTGGGCGGCGAGTACCGGCGCGCTGATCGCCGCGTTCCCGCGCTACCATCCGAAATGGGCGTGGTGGCTAACCGGCGTGCCGGTGCTGCGTGAGTTCCTGGTGAGCAATCTCGTGCTGGTGCTCCGGCGGCGATAATGCAACGTGTACTCGTTTCGCCGCGGCTTGGGTAGGGTGACCGCCATGAGCCAAGTCACAACGGAGCACGCTACAACGGAGCACGCTATAACGGAGTACGACAAGCTTTTCATCGGCGGCACCTGGGCCGAGCCGTCGACGTCTGAGGTCATCGAGGTGCACTGCCCGGCGACCGGCGAGTACGTCGGCAAGGTGCCGATGGCGGCAGCAGCCGACGTCGACGCCGCGGTTGCCGCGGCCCGCAATGCGTTCGACACCGGCCTGTGGCCCTCGACGCCGCCGAAAGAACGCGCGGCGGTCATCGCCAGCGCGCTCAAGCTGATGGAAGAGCGCAAAGACCATTTCGTCAAACTGCTCGGCGACGAGACCGGCCAGCCGCCGATGTCCGTCGAGACGATGCAGTGGATGAGTGGCATCGGGTGCCTGAACTTCTTCGCCGGCCCGGCCGTCGATCAGGTCAAGTGGCGGGAAGTCCGCAACGGCGGCTACGGGCAGAGCATTGTTTATCGCGAGCCGGTCGGCGTGGTGGGCGCGATCGTGGCGTGGAACGTGCCGCTGTTCCTTGCGATCAACAAGCTGGGCCCGGCGCTGCTGGCCGGCTGCACGGTGGTGCTCAAGCCGGCCGCCGAAACACCGCTGAGCGCGAATGCTTTGGCGGAGGTGTTCGCCGAGGCCGGCCTGCCCGAGGGGGTGCTGTCGGTGGTGCCCGGCGGGATCCAGACCGGACAGGCGCTGACGTCCAACCCCGACATCGACATCTTCTCGTTCACCGGCAGCTCGGCCGTCGGCAAGGAGATCGGCAAGCGCGCCGCCGAGATGCTCAAGCCGTGCACGCTGGAACTCGGCGGCAAGTCGGCCGCGATCCTGCTCGAGGATGTCGACCTGGCCGCCTCGGTCCCGATGCTGGTGTTCTCCGGGATCATGAACAGCGGGCAGGCCTGCGTGGCCCAGACCCGCATCCTGGCGCCACGGTCCCGCTACGACGAAATCGTGGAAGCCGTAGGCGCTTTCGCGGCCTCGCTGCCCGTCGGCCCGCCGTCGGACCCGGGCGCGCAGATCGGATCGCTGATCTCGGCGAAGCAGCGGGCCCGCGTCGAGGGCTACATCGCCAAGGGCATCGAAGAGGGCGCGCGACTCGTCACCGGCGGTGGCCGCCCCGAAGGCCTGGACAACGGCTTCTACGTGCAGCCCACCGTGTTCGCGGACGTCGACAACACGATGACGATTGCGCAGGAGGAGATCTTCGGCCCGGTGCTGAGCATCATTGCGTACGACACCGAAGAGGAGGCGGTCAAGATCGCCAACGACTCGACGTACGGCCTGGCCGGCAGCGTGTGGACCACCGACGTGCCGCGCGGCATCAAGATCTCCGAACAGATCCGCACCGGCACCTACGCGATCAACTGGTATGCGTTCGACCCGTGCTGCCCGTTCGGCGGCTACAAGAACTCGGGTATCGGTCGGGAGAACGGCCCCGAGGGTGTCGAGCACTTCACCCAGCAGAAGAGCGTGCTGATGCCGATGGGCTACACCACCGACTCGTAGCGTCGCTCCCAGAGCGATGCCGTAGCCACGTTTTGGTGACACGCGAGGCCAACAGCCCGGCGGTCCGATGACGAAGGAGAAACATTGCTCGTGAATCTTCGCGGCCCGGACAACCACAGTGTCCGCAGAGCCACTCTCACGACGCGATGACGATCCCCACTGCAGATCCCGATAAGCCCGACGACACCCTGCGGGGTTCGTTACTCATCTATGTCACGGCGATCGTCGCGGGGGTTCTTATCGGCTTCATCGGCGGCGTATTCCGCTGGTGTCTGAAAACAGCCGAGAGACTGCGCATCGATTTGGTCGATTGGGCGCACAAGCTAGCGGGGCCAGGTTGGCTGGTCCCGGTGGCCGCCGCCGCGGCCGGCGCGATCCTTGCCGCCTTGATCGTGCGGTGGCAGCCGCTGGCCGCCGGCAGCGGCATCCAGCACGTCGAGGCGGTTTACGAAGGCGAAGTCCAGCCACCGCTCATCCGGTTGCTCCCGGCGAAGTTCGTCGGTGGCTTATTGGGCATCGGATCGGGGCTCACACTAGGCCGGGAAGGGCCGACGGTGCATATGGGCGCCGCGATCGGAGCCGAAGCGGCGCGGCGCGCCCGGCTGCCCGATTCCCAGGTCCGGATGATGCAGACGGCCTTGGGCGGTGCCGGCCTGGCGGTCGCGTTCAACGCACCGGTCGGAGGCACCCTGTTCACCCTCGAGGAGGTCACGAAGTCGTTCCGGGTGAGAACCGTGCTGGCGACGCTCTTCGCGGCTTCCGCCGCTGTCGCGTGTTCCCGCGTCGTTCTGGGAAACCGCGCCGACTTCCAGGTCGGCCCCATCGGCACTCCGGCGCTCGCGTGGTTGCCCCTTTTCGTCGTCTTCGGCCTGCTCACCGGATTCCTGGGCGCCGTCTACAACGGGCTGATTTTGTGGTTCCTCGACCACGTCGCGGCGATTCGCCGAATCCCGACCCTGGCGAAAGCAGCCGTCATCGGTGCCATCATCGGCCTAGCGATGTTCGTCTACCCGCTCGCGGTGGGCGGCGGCGACCCCCTGACGCAAGAAATACTCGGCGCACGCCACCTCGCACTCTCCGTGGTCGTCGGATACCTCGCGGTGCGGTTCATCGCCGGACCTCTCTCGTACTCGGCTGCCGTACCCGGCGGGCTGTTCGCGCCGCTGCTGGCCGTGGGTGCGCTGTGGGGACTGCTGTTCACCAGTGGCTTCAGCGCCGTGTGGCCCTGGCACGCATCGCAATTGGCGGTTCCGATGGCGCTCGTCGGAATGGCGGCATTCTTCGGGGCCACTATCCGCGCACCCGTGACGGGGATGGTCCTCGTCGCAGAGATGACGGCCACGACCGAGGTGCTCGTGCCGATGATGGCAGCCACCGCAGCGGCGGTGCTCGCCGCGCACGCCGTGAGGTCGCGGCCGATCTACGACAGCCTGCGGGAGCGGATGCCCGATGAAACTTCCATCCAGCGACGCGGTTACGGTTAGCCGACGCGGTGGCGATCAGCTCGAATTCCTCATCAAGGCAAGGGAATTTGTGGTTCGCAACAAGCTGAGTCAATAGCCTTCAGTCGCTGGCGGGCAGCGGCTTGACCTCTTTGAGGTGCAGCTTGGCCTGGCCGACGCTGAGGCTTCCGGCGCCCGGCTTGGTCACCAGCACCTCGGCGCCGGTGTCGTCGACGTAGCGCTTGCCCATCACGGTGCCCTCGCCGAAGGCGGGGTCGAGCTTGCCGGACCGCTCGGCACCCAACTCCACCATCGGCACCCCACCGCAGCGCAGGTCTTCGAGGCTGTCGGCGCTCCGGACGACGATCACCTGGGTGTCGCAGACCTGGCTGGCCAGCCGGGTTCCGTTCTTGATCATGATCTCGATCCTTGCGTTCGTTTACTGCTCGGCCGAAGCGGCGCGAAGCTCTTCGACGATGTCGCGGCGAAGCACTTTGCCCGTCGCGTTGGTGGGCAGCTCGTCGCGAAAGACTACCCGGTCGGGGGTGCGGGACCCCCGCAACCTTTTGCGGACATGCTCGCGCAATTCCTCGGCGTCGGGGTCGGCGCCGACGGCCGGCACCACCACCGCGACGATTGCCTGCCCCCACAGCGGATCCTCGACACCGACGACCGCGACGTCACGCACGGCCGGGTGCTCGACGAGCACGTCCTCCAGTTCGGCGGGGGCGATGTTCTCCCCGCCGCGGATGATCGTGTCGTCGCTGCGGCCGCCGATAAAGAGGTAGCCGCCCTCGTCGAGCATGGCGATGTCCTTGGTCGCGAACCATCCGTCGGCGTCGAGCACCGAGCCGATCCCGGTGTAGCGCCCGGACACCTGCTCGCCACGGACGAACAGCTCGCCGGTCTCCCCGGCCGGCAACACCGCGCCGTCCTCCCCGCGGATCTGCACCTCGACGCTGGGCACCGGCTGACCGACCGAACCCAACCGCCGCAGCACCGCCGGGTCGGCGGAGGCCTGCGCCTCGCGGTGGTCGTCGGGCGTCAGCACCGCGATCGTCGAACTCGTCTCGGTCAGTCCGTAGGCGTTGACGAACCCGACGTGCGGCAACAGTTCGAGGGCCCGGCGTACCAGCGGCAACGGCACCTTCGAGCCGCCGTAGGCCAGGGTGCGCAGCGACGGCAGAGGCTGCCCGCCGCCGTCCAGGGCGCTGACGATCCGGTCCAGCATGGTCGGCACCACGGTCGCGCTGGTGACCTGCTCGGCGTCGATCAGGCGCAGCCACTCTTGCGCGTCGAAGACCGGCAGATAAACCATCTTGCGTCCGGCATACAGATTCGACAGGGCCGCGCTGACCCCGGCGATGTGGTACGGCGGTACACAGATCAGCGCGGCGTCGGTCCCCTCGGCGGACCCGAATTCGACGGTGCCCATGACGTAACTGGTCAGGTTGTTGTGGGTCAGCTCAACGGCTTTGGGCTGCGACGTGGTGCCCGAGGTGAACAGCACGATGCCCACCGAGTCGGGGTCGGCGAACTCGGCAGCCGGTTCGGCGTCGCGGGCTTGGGTCAGGAAATCGTCGGACAGGATGACCTGCTTGGCGGCACCGTCCAGACCGTCCGCCCCACCCAACTCGTCGAGATAGCGGCGGTCGATGACCACCAGCGGCTCGGGCAGCCGCGCGATCAGCGTCTTGATGCCCTCGGCCGAAAGCCGGTAGTTGATCGGCGTGAACGTCAGCCCGGCCCGCGCCGAGGAGAAGATCAGCAGCGGCAGCATGGCGCCACCCACACCGACGTAGGCGACGTGGGACGCATCCGATGCGGCGATGACGCCGGCGCCGCCGCCGGCGAGATCGCTGAGCTGCCGCGTTGTCAGTCGGACATCCCCGGAGACGACGGCCGTCCGCTCGGAATCGCTCGAGCTGGCCATCTCGAGAAGTAGCGAAATACTCACGCTCGCACTTTCCGTGGAGTCGACACGTTACAAAGTTTGGCAAAAGTGTCATGCCAGTCTAGATGACGCCAGAAATTCCGCTGCGCATGGCCGAGCGCCGGAGCTCAGGTGCCGGTCCATTTGGCCGGCCGCTTCTCGGCGAACGCGACCGCACCTTCTTTCGCGTCGTCGGAGCCGAACACCGGCATCAGGATGTTGTTCTGCTTGGCGAACCGCTGGTCCGGGCTCCAGCCACGGGACTCGACGATGATCTGCTTGGTGGCCGCCACCGCGAGCGGCCCATTGGCGGTGATCCGCTCGGCCAACTCGATCGCGGCGTCCAGTGCGCCGCCGGGCTCGGCGAGCACGTTGACCATGCCCAGCGCGTGCGCCCGCTCGGCGGTAAAGCTCTCCCCGGTCAGCGCCAGTTCCATCGCGATCGCGGGAGGGATGCGCTCGGGCAGCCGCAGCAACCCTCCACCCCCGGCCACCAGTCCGCGCTTGACCTCGGGGATGCCGAATGAGGCGTCCTTGGCAGCCACGATCAGGTCGGTGGCCAGCGCCAATTCGGTGCCACCGGCCAGCGCGTAGCCTTCCACCGCCGCGATCAGCGGCTTGACCGGCGGTCGCTCCGTGAAGCCCATGCCACGGCCCTCGACGATGGGCACCTCGCCACGGGCAAACGCTTTGAGGTCCATGCCCGCACAGAACGAGCCGCCCGCACCGGTCAGGATGCCGACCGAGAGTCCGGGGTCTGAATCGAGCTTGTCCATCGCGTCGGCCAGACCGTGGGCCACCGCGGAATTGACGGCGTTCTTGGCCTTGGGTCGATTGATGGTGATGATCAGGATCCGGTCCCGCTGTTCGACGAGGACTTCGGGTTCTGCGACTTCTTCAGTGCTCACGACGCTGTGACGCTCCTTTTGGATCTTGGACAGTTGTCTGTCGAGAGATCGTATCGAGCCATTTCAGCTCGGCTAGCATCACAGCCAAATGGCGGCCACCGATGTCGAACCCAGCGAGATGAACAAGTGGGATCCCGGTCTCACCGAACGGGTGATGGGGTGGCTGCGTCCGCTGATCAAGGGCTATCACCGCGCCGAGATACGCGGCCTCGAGTCCTTCCCGCCGGGCGGCGCCCTGGTGGTGGCAAACCATTCCGGCGGTTTGTTCGCGATGGACGTGCCGGTGTTCGCCACCGGCTTCTACGAGCAATTCGGTTACGACCGTCCCGTCTACACCCTGAGCCACGACATCATCTTCACCGGACCCACCGGCGAGTTCTTCCGTCGCACCGGGTTCATTCGGGCGAACCACGAAAACGCCGACGAGGCACTGCGATCCGGCGGCGTGGTGGTGGTGTTTCCCGGCGGTGATTACGACGTGTATCGACCGACGTTGTCGGAGAACGTGATTGACTTCGACGGACGAACAGGTTACGTGCGGGCCGCGATCAACGCCGGGGTCCCAATCGTGCCGACGGTGACCATCGGCGGTCAGGAGAACCAACTCTACCTGTCCCGCGGGATGGGACTGGCCAAGGCGCTGCGGCTGGACAAGCTGATGCGGGTGAAGATCCTGCCGATCTCGGTGGGCTTCCCGTTCGGGCTGTCCGCGGTACTGCCGGTCAACGTGCCGCTGCCCACTAAAATCGTGATGCAGGTGCTCGAACCCATCGATGTCACAGCCCAATTCGGCGACGACCCCGACATCGACACGGTCGACTCGCACGTCCGGCGCATCATGCAGAAGGCGCTCGACGGGCTGGCAACGCAGCGTCGCCTGCCGGTGCTCGGCTAGTGTTCGGCCCGACAAGTACCTGTGCATCGTCGCAGTGGTTCGCCGCGAAGGTCTCTCTGTGACAAGCGGATTCGGCATGTCGGCGCAGCGTTGCCCGAATCGGGCCGCGCTGATCGACGAACTCGGCTCACTGAGCTAACGCGAACTCGACCAGCGCGCCGACGCGTTGACCGTTGCGCTGCAAGGCTCGCCGACGTGGTCGACCGCGAAGGTGCGGATGCGGTGATCTACGACGAGGAGTTCACCGAGTCGGTTACCGATCCTCCTTCGCAGCACCACATCACCGTCGAGAGTCTGATCTCGAGTCACCTCGGCGGGCGGCCCGTCAAAACAGACCGCAAGGGCAAGATGCTCCTACTAACCTCTGAGACCACCAGTAATCCCAAGGGCGCCAAACATTCCGATGGTGGTGGCGCCGATGTTTCACGCGTGGGGTTTCTCGCAGCGCATCTTCGCCGGAGGTGCCGGTATTGTTCGACCGGATCGTGGACCTGCCCGAGGACGTGCGCCGCCGCTACCGCGGGAAAACCCGGTTTGGGCAACGAGATTCGGATTCTCGACTCCGAGCATCGTCCGGTACCCGCCGGTGAGGTGGGCCAGATCTTCGTGCGCAACTCCAACCGCTTCGACGGTTACACCTCCGGCGACGGCAAGAACTGCCACGACGGCTTCATGGCATCGGGCGACGTCGGCCGCCTCGACAAGGCCGGGCGACTGTAAGTGGTGGGGCGCGACGACGAGATGATCGTGTCCGGCGGCGAGAACGTCTGTCTACCCGATCGAGGTGGAGAAGACGCTGGCCACGCATCCCGATATCGCCGAGGCCACCGTGCTGGGCGTCGACGACGAGCAATACCGGCAACGACTGGCGGCTTTCGTGGTGCTGACGCCCGCCGCGTCGGCGACGGTGGACGACCTCAAGCAGCATGTCCGCGGCAGCCTGGCCAATTACAAAGTGCCTCGCGAGATCATCGTGCTCGACGAATTGCCGCGCAGCAGTACCGGCAAGATTTAGCGGCGCGATCTGCAGAGTCACATCGGCACCAGCAGCACCTGAGTGCGCTGGCAAGCTTTCTGCCCACCTCTGAGCGAAAGCCGAAACCAATTCGCTCGAAGGCGGGCACATCGCTTGGCGCCCGGGTCTGCGGCCAGCGTGACGCAAGCGGCTCAGGCCGGAGCCAACGCCCCCTCGATCACTGTCAGCTTCTCGGAAAGCCCCGCAGCGCGCCGGATTTCGATCAGCTCGTCGATCACGGCCTCGGTGACCTCGTGCGGGTCGTCGACGGTCGCACCGTCGACGAGCACCGAAACGTTCAGTTGGTCAACGTAACTCCACACGGTGATGTTCAGGCCGCTGCCGGCGGTCAACGGACCCACCGAATAGATCTCGGTGACCAGTGCGCCGCCGACCCGGCCATGCTGACGCGGACCCGGGACGTTGGATATCGGCAAGTTGAGCACCTTGTTCTGCCCGTCGCGGGCGGCCAGCCAGCGGAACAGCGACTCCGAGGGTCCCGGCGGGAAGTAGGCCGCCCATCGGCTGACCAGTTCCGGGCCGAGCAACTGGTGGCTCTCCTTGGCGGCGACGGCGTAGTCGTGCGAGCGCCGCACCCGCTCCAGCGGATCGTCGATGTCGGCGGGCAGCGCCACCATCATCCCGGTGAACAGGTTGCCCGACACTCGATCCGGTGAGAAGTCGAAGCTGACCGGCACCGACGCCAGCAACGGGTGGTCGGAGTCGCCGTCGTATTCCAGTCGTAGCTTGCGCAGCGCTCCCGCCGAGAGCGCCAACACCATGTCGTTGATTGTGACCCCGAGCGTCTTGCCGGTCTCCTTGACGTCACTGAGCGCCAAAGTCGCTGTGGCGAAGCGACGTTCGGACGTGAGCAGGTGGTTCATGAAGGTCGGCGGCGGGGTGAACGGCATCGTCAACTCCGGCGAGAGCTTGCGCGAACTCTGCCGCACCCGGTTGATGCCCTTCGCGGTGTAGCCGAGGGTCCCCGGAATCCGGCCGATATGGCGCATGTGATCGGCGAACGCCGAGCGCACCAGTTCGCCGGTCGACGGCGCCGGGTCGGGCGCGTACCGGACGTTACGATCGGGCGGCCCGGGCACCAGATCCATGCCGCGCGCCAGCAGGTTGGCCGCGGCGACCCCGTCGGCGAGCGCGTGATGCACCTTGCCGACCACCGCGATTCGGTTATCCGCCAGGCCTTCGACAAAGTACAACTCCCAGAGCGGGTGGTCGCGGTCCAGTGGCGTGCTGGCGATCTCGCCGACCGCCCCGTCCAACTCGCGACGGCCACCCGGGGCCGGCAGCTTCCATGGCCGCACGTGATAGGTCAAGTCGACGTCGCAGTTTTCCCGCCACATCGGATGATGCAATTTGAGCGGAACGTCAACCAGCTGATAGCAAAACGGCTCCAGCTTGTACAACCGGCTGTGGATCACCCGGCGGAACGCGTCGATGTCGAAATCGCGACGGTCGGGGTCCAGCTCGATCACCGCGACTTTGAGCGTGTGCATGTGCACATTCGGCGTCTCGCTGTAGAGCAGTACCGCGTCCCAGCCGCTCAGCCGCTTCATGGGTCGGACCCTACAACCGCGCAGCGGCTAAATAACCCCTTTGGCCAGGGTTCCGGTGGCCGCGATCATCCGGTCGCGGTAAACCTGGCCCAAAAACAGTCCGACCGCGGTCGACACCGCCCCGGTGCGCATTCCGTCGGTCAGGTCGAAGCCGTGCCCGGCGCCGGGCAACTCGACGTAGCTGACCACCGAGTGCGAGATCGATCGGAGCCGCTCCACGAAGCTGCGCGCCTGCGCCACCGGGATGACCGTGTCGCTGCTGCCGTGGATCACCAAAAACGGCGGGGCATCGCGGTGAATCCGCGCAATCGGCGAAGCATCGCGGAACACCTTCGGGTGGCGGTCGATTCGGCGCTTGACCACCACCCGTTCCAGGAAATCGACGAAGCGGTCACGTTCGAAGGTGGAACGGTCTTCCCAGTCGTAACGTCCGTAGATCCCGACCACCGCGTCCACCGAGGTGTCCGAATCCGGGGGCAGCTTGGTCTGCATGTCGGGATCGTTGGCGGTCAGCCCGGCCAGCGCCGACAAGTGTCCGCCGGCCGAACAACCCGCTACCGCAATGAAATTGCGGTCACCACCGAACTTGTCGACGTTGGCGCGCGCCCAGGCGATGGCGGTTTTGACGTCGGTGATGTGGGCCGGCCAGCGGTTGTGCGGGGAGACCCGATATTGCACCGACAGGCAGATCCAGCCCATCTCGGCCAGTCGCGACATCAGCGCGTAGCCCTGCAGTTGACGTCCGCCGTGCACCCAGGCGCCGCCGGGAACGAAGATCAGCACCGGTGCCGGGCGCACCGGCAGATCCTTACGACGCCACACGTCCAGCAACTGCGACAGGAGCCTGCCGTAGCGCACCGACGTGCGGTGCAGGAAGCGGCGGTGTTGCAGCGCGCGCCAGATCGGCGGGGCCTTGTCGGGCGCCGGCCACTCGATGTCGAGGTCCTGGTCGGATACGACGCCGCGCAGTGCCGCGTCCAAGACCGCATTCGTCTGATCCTGGTCGGCGTGGTGGTTCACATCGACGCGCGGGCTCTGCCACGACGTCTTGAACGCCGCCAGGAATTCCGGCAGGTGCCGGTAGCCCCACACACCCATCGCGGTCAGGCCGCCGAGCGGTTCCAGGTGTCTGCCGACCACGGGCAGCGAAGCCATCGCGTCGCTCCAGGCCAGTGCGTAGTCGCCCGGCCGCGCCCGCAGCAACCATTTCGCCCGGGACGTGAGGGGCGGTCGGCGAGGCCTGCTCGCCGCTGGATCCGTCATCGGGGGATCCTAACCCGACGGATGGCGGCCAAACGGTGAACGCGGTCAGTTCGGTGACGGCGCCAGCAAACTACTCTCTCGCCTGACGACTGACCAGGCCAGTCACAGACCGCGAGTCGATCTCTTCGCCCCCGTCGCCGTAGTAGACGCGGTACTCCTCGGTTGCCGTCGTCTCCTTGTCCGAGACTTCGTTCGCGCCGCGAGTTCTGCTGTCGGTTGTCCGGATGACTTTGATCCATCGGCCAGTCCGCGGATCCTGAAGCATGTCACCCTCGCGGATTTCCGAAAGTGGCACTCGTTCTATTGCATGTTCGGAGCTCATTTACCCTCCGTCAGGTTGGTGAGCAGCGTTCGGCTTCAGGTCAGAGTTCCGGCGATCACCCTCACGCGGCAATCTTTTTTTCTAGCTACTGCTGGTAGCCGACGGTACCGTAGGTTGCAGCACTGTCGGTCTCGCCAGCAAAGCTGCCGTCGTGACGCTCTGCCAATCTTGTCGAAAACCGCAGAAGGAGGCCGGTCCGGTGAGCGAGATGCAGTATCTCGACCTAAACGGTGAGCGGGTCGCCTATCGGGACACCGGGTCCGGCGAGGCTCTGCTGCTGATTCACGGCATGGCGGGAAGTTCGGCGACGTGGCGGGAGGTCACACCTGCGCTGTCGAAGAAATATCGGGTGGTGGCGCCCGATCTGCTGGGACACGGTGAGTCCGCCAAGCCGCGCGGTGACTATTCGCTGGGTGCGTTCGCCGCATTGCTGCGTGATCTTCTTGATGAACTCGGCATCAGCCAGGCGACAGTGGTCGGTCAATCACTCGGCGGCGGTGTGGCCCTGCAGTTCACCTACCAACACCGCGATTATTGCCAGCGACTGGCTCTTATCAGCAGTGGCGGCCTCGGCCCTGACCTGAGCTGGATCCTACGAATGTTGTCGGCGCCGGGGGCCGAGCTCCTGTTACCGGTCGTCGCGCCGCGGCCAGTGTTGAACGTCGGCAACAAGCTGGGGTCATTGCTCACGTCGGCCGGGGTGCAATCGCCCCGCGCGCGCGAAATGTGGAGCGCGTATTCCTCGTTGGCGGACCAACGGACCCGGCAAGCATTCCTCCGTACATTGCGGTCGGTGGTGGATTACCGCGGTCAAGCGGTCAGTGCGCTCGGCAAGATTCACGTCAGTGATGGCCTACCCACCCTGCTGATCTGGGGCGATCAGGACCGGATCATTCCGGTCGAGCACGGCTACGCCGCTCATGACGCGATGCCGGGTAGTCGACTCGAGGTTCTCCCTGGTATCGGGCACTTCCCGCACGTCGAGTCCCCGGCGGCGGTGGTCGACATCCTCGACGATTTCATCGCCACCACAGGCCACGACCTCGAACTCGGGGCTGGTGAACCGGACCAGAATTGAGATAGGCGTTTCATCGGACGAGAGGGCTGTCACTCCAGGACGTAGCCCAGAACCGGGACGCGGTAGGCGTTGGCGATACTGGACCGATGCCGAGCGCCGATTTCCACCCAGACCTACGCACAGTCGCGCGTTTCGCGCCCCGCGCACCGCTGAGCCCGCGCACGTTGCGAGTGATCCGCGCGCTGTCATCGGTCGCGCCGCGCGGTAAGACCCCGGACGGTGGCGAGGCACTCATCCTGGGCTCCGGGGTTCGGGTGCGACTGCACCGCCCGGTCGGCGTCAGCCAACCCGGCCCGGCGCTGCTGTGGATGCACGGCGGTGGCTACGTGATGGGCACTGCGAAACAAGACGATCAGCTGTGTCGCCGATTCGCCCGCGCACTTGGCGCGACCGTCGCGGCGGTGGACTACCGGCTGGCCCCCGAGCACCCCTACCCCGCGCCGCTGGAGGACTGCTACGCGGCGCTGTCCTGGCTCGCCGCACTGCCGGCGGTCGACCCAGCGCGGGTCGCGATCGGCGGGGCGAGCGCCGGTGCAGGGCTGGCGGCGGCGTTGGCTCTGCTGGCGCGCGACCGCGGCGAGACCAAGCCGGCTCTGCAGTTACTGGCCTATCCGATGCTCGACGACCGCAGCGGATCGACGCCGGCGAACCCGAACTACCGGCTGTGGGGACCGAAGAGCAACCGTTTCGGCTGGGCGGCGTACCTGGGCAACGCCGACCCGAACGTCGCGGTTCCGGCGCGCCACCAGGAATTGAGCGGACTGCCGCCAGCCTGGATCGGCGTCGGCACGCACGACCTGTTTCACGACGAGAACCTCGCCTACGCCAACCGGCTCACCGCGGCCGGCGTGCCATGCCAGGTCGAGGTGGTGCCCGGGGCGTTCCATGGCTTCGACCTGGTGGTGCCCAAAGCGTCTGTGTCGCAGTCGTTTTTCGCCAGCCAGTGCGCAAGCCTGCGGTCTGCATTGGCTGCGACGGCGTGATGCCATTCGCGGTGAGCGAGGAACAGCGGGCGCTGCGCGGCGCGGTCGCCGATCTGATGGCCCGTCACTGCGGTGAGCCGCAGGTGCGCGCACAGATGGCCACCGACAAGGGTTTTGACCCGTCGATGTGGCGTGAACTGACAGCCATGGGTCTGATCGGCTTGCTGATCGACGAAGAGTACGGCGGCGCCGGAGCGACCCCGATCGAAATGGGCATCGCGATGGAGGAGATGGGCCGGGCGCTGCTGGTCAGCCCGTTCCTGTCGACGGCGGTGCTGGTGCCGAGCTTGCTGACCGCGATCGGCGACGTCGGCGAGTGTAACGCGGTGCTACCGCGAATTGCCGCGGGTGAACTGATCGCGACCGCCGCCTTCGCCGAAGACGGCTCGGCCCGGTTGCCGGCGACGATCGCCACGTCCGCGGGTCTGATCGGCGACACCTGGCACCTCACCGGTGACAAACACTTCGTGCTCGACGGGCTGTCCGCGGAGCGGATCTACCTGCTGGCCGCCACCGATGACGGTCCGGCCGTGTTCGCGGTCGATGCCGGCGCTGACGGCCTGTCGGTGACGCCGCTGTCTACCGTCGACCCGACCCGCAAGCAGTGCCGACTGCAATTCGTCGACACCCCAGCATGTTTGATCGGCAAGCCGGGTGCCGGCGTTGAGGCGTTCAACGCGGCGCTGGACCACGCGGCACTGGCCCTGGTCGCCGAGCAGGCCGGCGGCGCGCAGTGTGCGGTCGAGATGGCATGCGAGTACGCCAAGACCCGCTTCCAGTTCGGCCGTGCGATCGGCAGTTTTCAAGCCGTCAAGCACATGTGCGCCGACATGCTGTTGGAGGCCGAATCCGCGGTGTCGGCAGCCCGCTTCGCCGCGGCGGCCTTCGCCGCACAGGCGCCGTCTCGTATCGCGGATCTTGCCCTGGCACAGGCCTATTGCTCGGATGCGTTCGTCTTCGTCGCGGCGACCAGTATCCAGGTGCACGGCGGTATCGGGTTCACCTGGGAGCACCCGGCGCACTTGTATCTGCGCCGGGCCCGCAGCGATGCTCAGTTGCTGGGCAGCGCGTCGTGGCATCGGGAGCGGTACATGCAGCAGATCGGAGCGTGACCCGTGCACGACGACGCATTGCGCGCAGAAGTCCGAAACTGGTTGGCGGACAACTGGACTCCCAGCATCGATCGCGCCGGCTGGGCGCACCTCGTGGTCGACGCCGGTTGGGCAACCCCCAGCTGGGAGCCGGAGTTCTACGGCCGCGGTCTCACCGATGCCCAATCCCGGCTCGTGGCAGCGGAATTCGCGGCCGTCGGGGCGCATGGCTGCGGCCACGACCGCGGGAACTTGTTCGCCTGCACGCTGCACGACATGGGAACCGAGGAGCAGAAACGACGACTGATTCCGCCGTCGATACGTGGCGAGACCAAGTGGTGCCTGCTCTACAGCGAGCCTGGCGCAGGGTCGGACCTGGCCGGCCTGCGCACCCGGGCCGAGCGCGACGACGACGAGTGGGTGATCAACGGGCAGAAGGTGTGGACGTCGTTCGCCAACACCGCGGACTACGGCATGCTGGTGGCCCGCACCGACTGGGATGTGCCGAAACACCAGGGCATCAGCTTCTTCATGCTGCCGATGCGCCAGCCCGGCGTGCAGGTCCGGCCGATCCATCAGATCACCGGTGAGTCGGAGTTCAACGAGGTGTTCATCGAAGACGCCCGCGTTCCGGCGGAAAACCTGGTCGGCGAGTTGAACGCCGGCTGGTCGGTGTTGCAGGCCGCACTGGGCTACGAGCGACGGTTCATGGCCGACATCGCCCGCACCGCCAAGGACGTCAAGCGCCCTCGCGACGAGAAGGGCCATCTGCTGGTCGAATTGGCGCGCGATGCCGGCCGACTGGACGACCCCTACATTCGTCAGCAGATCGCCCGCGTCGACGCCCTGGCGACGGTCAACCGGTGGAACACCCAGCGCTCCAAAGCGGCGACTGATCGCGTCGAGTCGGCCACGTTGATGGCGTTGGGAAAGATCGCAATGTCACGGATCCTGCACGAGACCGCGCGCGTCGAAACCGAAATCGTCGGCGCGCAAGCGATGTTGACCGGCCCGGACAACCCAGTCGGCGATGCGGTGACGTTCCGGACGCTGAACGCCTACTTCACCTCGATCGGCGGCGGCACCGACCAGATTCAGCGCAACATCGTCGGCGAGCGCATACTGGGCTTGCCGAAAGAGCCTGACCCGTACAAGAACACACCGTTTCGCGAACTGCCGCACTGATCGGGTGACGCGCCTGGGTCGATGCTTGAACTTTGCCTGCTTCGCAGCCATCCTGGCAGCGTGGCCGCCAACGACAAGCCGTCCCGGGGAATCCTCGATCCCGTCGCGCGTAAGCTACGTCTGCCGTTCGGGACGCCCGAGTTCATCGACAGGGTGATTCGCGGAAGCGTGAACCAGGCAGGTCGGCGGACTTTGTACATGTTGCTCAGCACCTGGGACGTCACCGGCGGCGGGCCGTTTGCTGCCAGCGCGATCGCCACGGCCGGCCTGGCCAAAACGGTCGACATCGCGCAGGGCCTGTTCATCGGGCCGGTGTTCAATCCCGTGCTCAAAAAGCTGGGGGCCGACCACGTGACATTCCGCGCTTCGCTGTGCGCCTCGCAGGTCGTCGGTCTGGGCATCATGCGCTATGGGGTGTGTGTCGAACCGATCCACTCCCTCGATGTCGACACGCTGGTCGACGCGGTAGCACCGACGTTGCAGCGCTATCTGATTGGCGACATCACCTGATTCAGCCGTCTCGGTAGGCGACATGCCCGCCGATGATCGTCGCGGCAACCGTCCCGGCGTCCAGTTCGCTCAGCGCGGTTTCGGGTGCGACGCTCAGCACGCACAGGTCGGCGGGCTCGCCGGGCGCGACGCGGCGTGGCCGGGTGGGCCGGTCGGCGCGGCCGAAGAACATCGTCAAAGCTGTTTGGGCCGAGATGCATTCGCCGCCGCCCAGTAGGACGCCGCTGGGCGTGCGGCGATGCACCGCGGCGCGCATCGCCGCCCACGGGTCGCCATCGCCGAACGGCATATCGGTGGACAGTGCCACCGGCACACCGGCGTCGAGCAGCGACGCCACCCGCCAGAGTTGATCGTGCTCGTCGGCCGGCACCTCGTCGAGGTACTGATCGCCGCGCTCAGCGACGAAGTTGGGCTGGGTCACCACAGTGATCCCGAGGTCGGCCAGATCTTTCAGGCAATCCGACCGGACGACGGCGGCGTGCTCGATGCGATCGCCGGGGTAGCAACCGGTTTCGCGCAGCGCAGCGATCGTCACCAATAGTTGTGCGGCGGTGACGCAGTGGATCGCCACCGGGCGGGCTTCGCTGTGGCGCCCGGCGATCCAGGTTGTCAACTGTTCGAGGTCCAGGTCGTCGTCGTGCAGGATGCGTTTACCGGGGGCCAGGCAGTGCACGTGCTGCCGTAATTCACCGCGTCGATGCAACTCCGCCAGCCCGACGATGTCAGCGATGGCGAGATCCGGTGTGGCGTCGGTGATTCCGATGACACCGTAGCGGCTGAGCCGGTCACTGAGGTCGGCCAGGTTGGTTTCGCTGCGACCCAAGGCTTCGGCCCAGGAGTCGCTGCTGCGAAGTCGGCCGTCGGGGTGGTCGGTGAGGCCGATTCGTCGCAGGCCGGCCGAGTTGAGGATCCACAGCACGCCGCTGCGATGCTGGATGCGCACCGGCGTCGCGGGGGCGATGGCGTCCAGCGCGTCGCGGTCCAGCGGTCCGGCGACCGAGTCGTGGTAGGCCACCGCGCGGATCCAGCCGTCTGCGCCGGCCTCGGCACCGGCCAGTGCTGCGGCCAGGCCGGCGGGATCACGGACCTGCGGCGGGCCGACCCGAAGTGAGGTCGAGGCCGCAGCCGCGGAATAGAGGTGTACGTGGTGGTCGTGCAGACCGGGCAGCACCGCCCCGCCCGCCGCGTCGAGGACGTCCTCACCCGCCCGCAGTGCCAGGGTCTCGGCCACCTCGTCGATGCGGTCGCCCACCCTGATGTCGACGGTCGCGCCGTCGAGCGTCACTGCCCGCTGAATCAGCATCTGGCGCAGAGCTTCTCGGCGACCAGGAGCTCGACCGCCGAGTTGTCGGCGCCGAGCGGCGACGCGGGCGACGTCGCCGGCCGTGCGACTGTCGGCACGTCACCGGTTGGCGCGTAGCGCGCGGCCACCTGGGCCATCGCGACGTCGATCACTTCGCCGCCGCCGCGGCGCAGCGACTCCCCGATGGCTCGCGCCGCCTCCAACCCGCTGAGCGGGTCGGCGATCGCGTCGCCGAAGAACGCCGGTCCGTCACCGACCAGCCCACCGGCGACCGCGGCGTCGTCGCCGAATGCCGGCCTCTCGGGCTGGTCGTGATATCCGTTGATGCGCAACCAGATTCGGCCCGGCGGGCCGGACACGGTCTCGGCATCGAGTCGGCGCCGTCGCAGCGCCGCCGGGCGCGAGCCTTCGATCACGATGTCGGCGACGCTGAGCAGTCGGCGCACGGCATCCGCTTGCGCATCGAAGTGGACTGCATAGGAGAGTTTTCCGGTGTTCATCCAATCGAAGAACGCCGGCCCACCACGCCGGGTGCCGTCGGGCCGGGTCGGGCTTTCCACCTTGACGACGGTGGCTCCGGCACGGGTGAGCAGTTGCCCGCACAGCGGCCCCGCCCACAGCGACGACAAATCCGCCACCAGCAGCCCGTCGGCTCGGCGCGACTCGACGGCGGCACCACCCGACCGCACCGTCGGCGCCGCCGCCGAGGCTTCCCCCAGCCCGGCGGCCGCGATGTCGAGCAGCCGGGCCCGGGCCGTGACCTCTGTGGTGGATCGCGTTGCCGCCCAGCGGGATAGCTCGCCCCAGGGATCGGTGACCGCGTCGATCTCCAACAGCGCGGGCAGCGCAGCGATGTCGTCGTCACGCGGTAACGCGACCGCCCACCAGCCGTCCGCGGTGGGCAGCAGTCGGGTGGCGCCGCCGGCCGAGATAGGGCCGGGCTGGCCGAGGTTCAGTAGCACGGCGCGACCGGCCAGGATCGTGTCGGCGTCGACTGCCACACCGAGCAGCTCGCCGATATCGGCGGCCACGCGGCGGGCTTGCACCAGCATCAGAATTGCAGCGCGGTGAAACGCCAGTCCAGGACGTGCCGTGGCTCCTCGGGGTTGTCGCTGACGGCGTAGACCAGCGACCGCAATCCCAGCACCCCGCCGCCGTCGGTCGGCTCGGCCGACTCGATGCGCAATTCGCTGTAGAGGGTGTCGCCCTCGTACACCGGACCGGTGTGGTCGCAGGACTTCCAGCCCAGCACCGTCGCCAGGTTCGGCAGCAGCTTGCCGGCTTGCGCCAACGCCAGCCCGATGGTGTGGCCACCGTAGACCAGGCGCCGTCCGCCGAGTCGCGAATCATGATGGACGCCAGCGATATTCAACGTCACGCGGGCCAGTTCCGGTGCGCTGCTGACCACGTCGGCGCTGCTGTGCAACACCGAGCCGGCCAGCCCGGTGTCGAAATGCGGCCCGGCGACCCGCTCGCGAAACACGTCGCCGTTCCAGTCCGCGGCCGCCGACGGTGGCGCGGCCAGATCGGCGCCGATCGTCGACAGATCGTCGTCATGGTCGGCGGAGTCGGGGTCGGCGCCGGCGCTCAGCGGCAGCATCGCGCAGCGGTAGAAGTCCAGGATCAGCCGGTCGGCTTGGTCGATGGTGGTGATCCGCAGCGCCATCAGGCCGGTCGGCGCCCGGCCCGGCCGGTGAGAGTTCTTCTTCAGCCCGACGATCTCGGTGCGGGTGAACAGCGTGTCGCCGATCCCCGGGAACCGGAAGAAGGTCAGGCCGCGGTAGAACAGGTTGGCCTTGACGTGCTGGGTGGCCACCGTCGACTGGCCGATCGCGACGTCGCAGACCAGGCCCGGGTGCGCCAGCGGCGCCGGCAGCCCGGTGACCGCGGCAGACAGTTCGGCGTCCAGCGGCAGCCGCAACCGGTCGCCGAGGATGGACTGGTGCACCGCGGCCAGCCCAGGTGTCAGCGTCATCGACGGCGCACCGGTGAAAACCTGGCCGGTGTGCACCTGGTCGAAGTACGGGCCGACGGTCATCGTGATCCCACCCCGCGGCATGCCACCATGGGCCCATGAATGACGACGAGGCGATGCTGGTCGCCACGGTGCGCGAGTTCGTCGACAAAGAGGTCAAGCCGACGGTGCGTGAACGGGAACACGCCAACGAGTATCCCGAAGCCTGGATCGAGCAGATGAAGCGCATCGGGATCTACGGGCTGGCGGTGCCCGAGGAGTACGGCGGCACCCCGGTGTCGATGTGGTGCTACGTGCTGGTCACCCAGGAATTGGCGCGCGGCTGGATGAGCCTGGCCGGCGCGATGGGCGGCCACACCGTGGTGGCCAAGCTGCTGACGCTCTTCGGCACCGCGGAGCAGAAGCAGCGCTACCTGCCGCCGATGGCCACCGGCGAACTGCGCGCGACGATGGCGCTCACCGAACCCGGCGGCGGCAGCGACCTGCAGAACATGTCGACCACCGCGCTGCCCGACGGCGGCTCAGATCTCGTCGTCAACGGATCCAAGACCTGGATTTCCAATGCCCGGCGGTCGGGTTTGATCGCGTTGCTGTGCAAGACCGACCCGAAAGCCACACCACGACACAAAGGCATTTCGGTGCTGCTCGTCGAGCACGGGCCGGGGCTGACGGTGTCACGCGACCTGCCCAAGCTGGGCTACAAGGGTGTGGAGAGTTGCGAGTTGTCGTTCGACGGCTACCGGGCGCCGCAGTCGGCGATTCTGGGCGGCGACGCGGGCCAAGGCTTTTCGCAGATGATGAAAGGCCTTGAGACGGGCCGCATTCAGGTTGCGTCCCGCGCGTTGGGCGTGGCGACCGCGGCCCTGGACGATGCGCTGGCCTACGCGCAGCAACGGGAAAGCTTCGGCCGGCCGATCTGGAAGCATCAGTCAATAGGCAACTACCTGGCCGAGATGGCGACCAAGCTGACTGCGGCCCGCCAGCTCACCCGCTACGCCGCCGAACGCTACGACAGCGGTGAGCGCTGCGACATGGAAGCCGGAATGGCCAAACTGTTCGCCTCCGAGGCTGCCATGGAGATCGCGCTGAACGCCGTGCGAATCCACGGCGGCTACGGCTATTCATCCGAATACGACGTCGAGCGGTACTTCCGCGATGCTCCGCTGATGATCGTCGGCGAGGGCACCAACGAGATCCAGCGCAATGTGATCGCCGCGCAGTTGGTGTCCCGCGGCGGGCTCTGAAGCGAGCGGCCACACGGCGCGCGCTAAACCACCGCGTCGACCAGCCCCCAGGCCAGCGCGGTCTCTGCATCGAGCGTCAGCCCGGTCAGCACCAAATATGCTGTGCGCCAACGGTCTATCCGGCGGGTCACGCTGACGGTGCCGCCGGCTCCGGGAATCAGTCCCAGTCTCAGCTCGGGTAGCCCGAACACTGCATCGGGGGCGGTCGTGATCCGGCCGCAGAAGGCGGCCATCTCCAACCCGCTGCCCAAAACCTGGCCGTGCACCTCGGCGCGGCAGGCCTTTCCGAGTCGGGTGGTCAGCGCGTCGAGCGCCAACGCCGGGCTGTAGCGGGTGCGGGCCAGATGCGCGCTGGCCGGGTCGGTGAACGTGCCGAACTCATCAAGGTCTCCCCCGCTGCAGAACGACGGCCCGTTGCCGGTCAGTACCACCTCGTCGACCGACGAATCAAGTTGCGCCACAGCTAAAGCCTCCAGCAGGGCGGCTCGGGCATCAGTGCAGAACGCGTTGTGGCGCTGTGGGCGGTTGAACGCGATGTGCAGCGTGTCGCCGTCGCGGCGGGTCTGCACGGGATCGGGGATGCCGGGCGTCGCAGCGGGGCCGCGGTCGGCCAGCCAGCGGGCGAACTCCTTGCCCGCCTGCAATGTGGAATAGGCCAGCGACTCGGTCACAACTCCGGCTAGCGTCGAACCCGCCGGATCCACCGACCGCAGCACGTCGTCACAGGTCGCCGCGGCGGTCGGCCAGCGTTCGGCCCGCTCGCTCAGTTGGCTCAGGGCTGTATCGATCGACGGGACGGCGATGGCCCGACGGTCGTCGACAACGTCCTCGGTAAGCGTGAAAGTGGCATTTTGCAACCAGAATTCGGATGCGTGAGCCAGCGACCCGACGGCCACAATCGGATCGCCGAGCAGCGCAGCGTCGAGCGCCGAGTCAGGCTCCGATACCTCGACGACTCGCAGTGTCACACCGAATACTTCTTCACCAGTTCGTGTTTGAACATCTTTCCGGTGTCGGTGCGCGGCAGTTGCGCTTCGAAGGAGATCGACTTCGGGCACTTGTAATGCGCCAGCCGTTCCCGCAGCCAACTGCCCAACTCGCCGGCGAACTCGTCGGTCGCGTCGGCGGGGTCGACGGTCTGGACCGCGGCTTTGACGCTTTGGCCCATCTCGTCGTCGGGAATCCCGAACACCGCCGCGTCCAGCACTTTCGGATGCGTGACGAGCAGATTCTCGGCTTCCTGCGGGTAGATGTTCACCCCGCCGGAGATGATCATGTGGTGCCGACGGTCGGTCAGGAACAGGTAGCCGTCTTCGTCGACGTAGCCGACGTCGCCCACCGTCGTCCAACCGTGCTTGTCGCGCGACGCCGCCGTCTTCTCCGAATCGTTGAGGTACTCAAAGGAAAGGCCGCCCTCGAAATAGATTTCGCCGGGTTCGCCGGGTGACAACTCGTTGCCGTTCTCGTCGAGAATGTGCAGCTGACACATCATCGGCTTGCCCACCGAACCGGGGTGCGCCAGCCACTCGTCGGCGCTGATCAGCGTCGACCCGATCGCTTCCGAGGAGGCGTAGTACTCGTCGACGATCGGCCCCCACCAGTCGATCATCTGCTTCTTGATCTCCACCGGGCACGGAGCGGCGGCGTGCATCACCCGCTCCAGGCTGGACAGGTCGTACGAATTACGCTTTGCCTCAGGCAGTTTCAGCATGCGGGTGAACATAGCGGGCACGAACTGTCCGTGCGTGACCCGGTGGCGCTGGATGGCGTCCAGGCAGCCTTCGGGGTCGAACTTGTCCAGGACCACCGTGGTGATGCCGCCGGCCTGCACCGTCATCGACCACACCGATGGCGCGGTGTGATACAGCGGCGCCGGGCTGAGATAGACCGCGTCCGGGTGCATCCACAACCCGACCAGTGCCGACATCATGCCCGGCGCGTCGGCGGGCGACACGTGCGGCAGCGCCCGTTTGATGCCTTTGGGTCGGCCGGTGGTGCCCGACGAGTATTGCAGTAAATCGCCTTCGCGTTCATCGTCGATCGGCGTATCAGGTTGCCCGGCAACGCATTCCGGATAACGCTGCCACCCGTCAAGATGGTCGTCGGCAATCAGCAGCAGTCTGGGCAGGCCGTCCGGTAGATGCTCAGCGAGGTTCTCGCAAGTCTTACGCAGCGCGGCCGATCCGATGATCGCCTTGGCGGCGCTGTTGTCGATGATGTACGCCGCTTCCGACGCGGTCAGGTGCGTGTTGATCGGCACGTAATACAGGCCGGCCCGCCGGGCCGCCCACATCACCGCATGGACGTGCTCGTTGTTCTCCATCAGGATCGCGACGGCATCGCCCTCGACCAGGCCGGCCTGCCGGAAGTGCTGCGCCAGCCGATTGGCGCGAGCCTCCAACTCATCGAAGGTGATCACCGTGCCGGACGGGTGCAGGATGACGGCGGGCTTGTTGGCACCACCCTGACCGGAGGTGTGCTCGCGAATCTGCATGGGCAGACTGTACCGCCGCAAAACTTGACAGCTGTCAAGAGGGCTGCGGATGTGGGTGTCCGCCGTGCCGCTTGGCCCGGCCGCCGAACGGTGCGGCCAGCGTCGCCGGCAACTCCCGCCGATACCGCACCAGAGCCACCGCGGCGATGGCCGCGTACACGCCACTGAGCAGCAGTCGCCCTGCGGTCGAGCTGAGCGGGAACTGCACGATGAACAACCCGAGCAACGTCCAGGCGGTCCAGCGCTGGAACCGCAGACCGAGCAGCAGCGTCACACCCATCAGCGTCTGGGCCGCGGTCAGCACGATCTCTTCGACTTGGCGGGCGTCCACATGCATTGCGGCACTTCCGCCGCCGAGCATGAACGCCACTGGCAACGAGCCGATCAGCAGCGTCCACTGGTTGACCTTCGCCGAGATCAGCGTCGCGATCGCGACGCCGCCCTTGCCGCGGGAGGCGAAAATGGTCGCGATGATGAATTCCGGCGCCTCCGACGCCAGCGGGGCCAGCCACTGCACCAGCAGGAAGCGGTCGATACCCAGTTTGACTCCGGCGCCGATCAGGTTGTCCGCGAACGGTTTTGCGCACGTCACGATCACGGCTGCGGCGAGCAGGAACAGCGCGGTCACCGCGACGCGGCGCACCCGGTCCGGCAGCGTGCCCAGCACCGCGGCGGTGCCGATCAGCTCGGGTTCCTCGACGTCGCCGCGACTCAACTTGTACAGGTAGAAACCGAACCAGGCCAGCAGCGCGACCCCGAACGCGAGGTGGATGCGGCCGGTGACGGGAATGACGAAGGCGGCCACACCCGCGAACATCAAAAAGCCGATCTCCACCCGGTTGCTGGTCTCCAGCTCCAGCCCGTCGGGCGTACGTCCCGAAGTCCGGCGGGCCACCAGCACGCTGACCAAGACGACGACCGGCCACCCGAGACCCATCAGCAGCCGGTTCGACCCGGTCATGTTCGCCGCCGCGTATTGGGTGTACTCGGGCACGTGGCCGGCGGTGTAGGCGTAGTACAGGTCGACGGCGTACTCGGGCAGCACGGCGATCACGGCCAGCACGGCGACGGCGAGGCCACCCGCTACGTCGATCTGAGCGGCTTCGGCGGCCCAGGCCAGCACAAAACTGGCACCCACGACGGCGGCGCCGTAGGCGATCAGGCCGACAACGGGATCGAGCTGAACACCGAGGACACGCAGCACCAGGGCGGGAACGATGGCAACGCTCACCAACGTCAGCGAACGGAACAACATCAGGGATCGGGCACGCGACTCCGTTACAGCCCCCGCGGTTGCCGTCACGCCGCTAAGGTACCCGCCGACGAACCGTCCAGCAACATAGCCTGGCTACCGAACCGATTTCCGGCACGAATGAAATTTGCTGTTCAGCAAGGTCACATCCGAGATTTCGGCTCGCAAACCTTTCGGATATGGCAACCCTGCCGACGCGGTGACGGCGGCCTAGTCGGACTCGGCCAGACGCTGCTTGAGCGCCTCGAACTCGTCCCGGACGCCGGTCGGCAGCTTGTCGCCGACGAACTCGAACCACTCCTCGATCAGCGGCAGCTCTGCGCGCCACTCGTCGGCGTTGACCGCCAGCGCCCGATCCACGTCCGATGCGTCGACGTCGAGGCCGTCGAGGTCGAGGTCCGCCGAGGTGGGCACGACGCCGATCGGGGTCTGCTGGCCGCCGGCCCGGTGCTCGATGCGGTCGACGATCCACTTCAGCACCCGGCTGTTCTCGCCGAACCCCGGCCACAAGAACTTGCCGCCCTCGCCGCGGCGGAACCAGTTGACGAAGAACACCTTCGGCAGCTTGGACTCGTCGGAGTGCTTGCCGAGATCGAGCCAGTGCTGGAAGTAGTCGCCGACGTGGTAGCCCAGGAACGGCAGCATCGCCATCGGGTCTCGGCGCACGTCGCCGACCGTGCCTTCGGCGGCCGCGGTCTGCTCGCTACCCATGGTCGCGCCCATGAACACCCCGTGCTGCCAGTCACGCGCCTCGGTCACCAGCGGCACCGTGGTCTTGCGGCGAGCACCGAACAGAATGCCCGAGATCGGCACGCCCTGCGGATCGTCCCACTCCGGCGCCAGGATCGGGCACTGCGACATCGGCGTGCAGTAACGCGAGTTCGGGTGCGCGGCTTCGGTTTCCGCCTCGCTACGGAGCCAGTCGTTACCCTTCCAGTCGATCAGGTGTTCGGGCTCGCCCTCCAGGTCTTCCCACCACACGTCGCCGTCATCGGTCAGCGCGACGTTGGTGAACACTGTGTTGCCCACGGCGATGGTCTTCATGGCGTTGGGGTTGGAGTCCCAGTTGGTGCCGGGCGCGACACCGAAGAAGCCGAACTCGGGGTTGACCGCGTACAGCCGGCCGTCCTTGCCGAAACGCATCCAGGCGATGTCGTCACCGAGGGTCTCGGCGCGCCAGCCCGGCATGGTGGGTTGCAGCATCGCCAGGTTGGTCTTGCCGCACGCCGACGGGAACGCGGCGGCGAAGTAGTACGCCTTGTTCTCCGGCGAGATCAGCTTCAGGATCAGCATGTGCTCGGCGAGCCAGCCCTCGTCGTGGGCCATCGCCGAGGCGATCCGCAGCGAATAGCATTTCTTGCCCAACAACGCATTTCCGCCGTAGCCGGATCCGTAGCTCCAGATTTCCCGGGTCTCCGGAAAGTGGGTGATGTATTTCGTGTCATTGCACGGCCATGGCACGTCTTTTTGGCCGGGCTCCAGCGGGGCGCCGATCGAGTGCAACGCCTTCACGAAAAAGCCGTCGTCGCCGAGCTTTTCCAATGCGGCCTGGCCCATCCGGGTCATCACCTTCATCGAGGCGACGACGTACTCGGAGTCGGTGATCTCGACGCCGAGCTTAGGGTCCTCAGCACCGAGCGGGCCCATGCAGAACGGAACGACCCACATGGTGCGCCCGCGCATGCAGCCGCGGTACAGCTCGGTCATGGTGGCCCGCATCTCGGCCGGCGGCTTCCAGTTGTTGGTGGGGCCGGCGTCGACCTCACGCTCCGAGCAGATGAAGGTCCGCGACTCCACCCGAGCGACGTCGGAGGGGTCCGACAGTGCCAGGTAGGAGTTCTTGTGCTTCTTCTCGTTGAGTTTGGTGAAGGTGCCAGCCTCGACGAGTTGGTCGGCCAACCGCTGCCACTCTTCGTCGGAACCGTCCGCGAAGACCACCCGGTCCGGCTGGGTCAGCTTGGCGACCTCTTCCACCCAGGACAGCAAGCCCTGATGGTTCGTCGGGGCAGTATCCAGACCGGGAACGGTCGCTGAAGTCATCAAATCTCCTGCAGTCGCGGTGTGCATGGTGTGCGGCGGCCTCTACACAGGTTATCGCGAGCTCAATACCCAGAAAAAGTCGGGAGCATATTGTTTAACTCACAGGAACGATTCAGAACACGTTATCGACGGTGCCGACGTCGCAACTTTCGTCAATTTTCTCGCCGTTGCCTTCGTCACGCGCCGACACGTCGGACTCTACATTCGCATTGTCGGACTCGGTTTCAGCCTCGGCGTTCGACGGCTCGGCTTTGGACGGCTCGGGATCGCCGAGTGCGGCCCGCACCGCCTCGAGAGCGGCCTGCAGCGTCGGCATCTGACTGCCGCGCAGCGCCGCGGCCCGCGCGCGGGAGGCGGAGTGCTCACGCAGCTCGGTGTCGATCACCCTGACCCGCTCGGCCAGCCGGGTGCTCTCACCCTCGTCCTGCTCGCTCAGTGCGGCGGTCAGCGACGACTCGACGGCCAGCACCCGGGTCGCCACCAGCTGCTCCACCGCGGACTGAACCCGCGCGGTGGCCTCGCCGGCCCACCGATCCAGCAGAGCCCGGTCGCGAAGCAGCCCGCGTATCCCGACCACCCAGACCGTGAGCGCGAGCCCGATCGCCGCGCACGCCACAGCCCCGGCGATCGTGAGCCCGGGAGTCAGGTCGGCCAGCAGCCGGCTCAGCGTCAGCGCCACACCCAGCCCGAAGCCGGCGCCCAGCAGCATCATCAGCCGGCCCTCCAGCTTGCGTGACTTCAGCGGAGGCGACGGCAGCTCGACCGTCGGTCGCGGGGTGGACGCGGGCGGGTCGACCGTCAGCCCCAAGGTCTGCGTCATCTCGGCCAGATGGGTGGTTGTGCCGTCGTCCACCTCGGCGATGACGTCGGTGAGGTGGACGTTCGCCTCGGCCTCGAACTCCGCCAGCTTGCCCCTACTCAGGCTCGCGGCGTCCTCCTGCAGCTCCGATCGCACCGAGGCGCAGCGGTTGCGGGCGAAGTAGGACAGCTGCGTCCGGGCCTGCTGGGTCTGGCTGCGCAGCGCGATCGTCCGCTCGGACCTGGACAACCGTCGCTGCCGCAGGATCTCGCTGCGCTGTTCCCGCAATGTCTCGACCCGCGCGCGGCGCCCCGCGCCGTCGGCGTCGCGGTCGTAGCGGTCGGCGATGGACTGCAGCCGAGATTGCCACGCGCGTAACCTGTTTCGCTTAGCCAGCTCGGCGTCGGCCAGGTGGTCGGACACCGCCGCGGCCAGGTCGTCGATGCGCGGCTCGCCTTCCTCGGGCGCGGCAGCCACCCCGACCCACTGCACGTCGGCGTAGCGCGGCGCGTGCGACGCCAGCACCTCGCGGTCGCCGGCCAGGACCTCTTCCCAGTTTTGGTGCACGTCGATCTTGGACACCGCACCGATCACCACGTCGGTCTCGGCGGTCGCCGCATCCAGCAGCGCACAGTCGGATTCGGTCAACAACGCCGCGGCCGAGACGACGAACACCACCGCCGCCGGGGTTTCGCCGGCCTGCAGGTCCGTGGACTCGACGAACTTCTTCTTGGGCAGCCGCTCGCGCAGCGCGGCGACCACGCCGGTCACGCCGGCCAGCCATGGCCCGGTCACCAGCACGGCGTCCAGGCGCTCGACGCCCGGAGCGCCGAGGGCGGGGCCAATCGCCGCCACCATCGCGTCGACCTCGGCGACCGCCTGCTTGTCGCTCACACCGATCCGCCGGCCTTCGACCACAGCCGCAGCGAACCTGCGACGATGTCGGCGCCGCAGGCGCGCTCGATACCCGCGGCCGGCCCGCGCCGATGACGCTCCCAGTGCGTCGCGCGGCGCAGATGCGCGTCGACCGTATCGCCGCGATCGACGTCCATGCCGATCGATTCGACGGCGTCCACCGCGTCCATCATCCGGGCGACCACGGTGTCGTCGTGGGCCAGGAACTCGCCGATCCGCCGGTCGGTGACGGCCATCGCCTCCAGTTGGGCGACGGCATCGCGCACCCGCTGGTAGCGCAGCGGCGCGCCGAGCGCACCGAGCTTGTCGACGAGGTGGTCGATGCCGCTCAAGCCGCGCAGGTGGACCTCGGTGTCGGCGCGGGTCGCTCCGCGGCGGATCGCGGCGACCGCCTGCCGGACACCGAAGGCGTCGAGGGTCTGCATCAGCCGACGGCCCACGGCCGTCGGCTCGGCGGCCAGCGCCTGCAACTCCGCCCAGAGCGTGTCGTCGAGCGCTGCGACGGCGAGCAGGCCGATCAGCGGTTCGACGGGTGTTCCGACGCGGGCCGACAGCTGCGCACAGCGGGCCCTGGCGGCGCTGGTCGGGCCGTCCGGGTACCTGCCGGCTGCGGTGGTCGAGACCAGGTCGGCCTTGCTCAACACCACGAGCAGCGGCCTGCCGGCCGCGGCGACGGCGGCGCAATCCTCGGGTTTGACGGCGTCGGCCAGGACGTAGACACCGAGGTCAGCCCTGTTCGCGGTGGTCACTGCGACCCCCGCGTGGGCCAGTGCGCGCGCGACGGTGGTGCGGCCGACGCCGCGGCGTCCTGTTACCGCCACCGGTAACGGGGTGGCGAGTCGCTCGGCGATCGCGGCGCAGCGCGGCTCGGATATCGCTGCCGCGAACCGCTCCAGCTCTTCGACGAAAATTCGGCTGCCCCTATCCGCTCGTGCCTTGCAGATGCCGCTGAACCCGCTGACCGTTTATTGTGGCTGAGTACCTGCCGATGACGGCGCAACACCATCGGCTTGTCGGTCGAATGGTGACATTTGCGCAGCGCGGAAGCGAGTCACCGGATACCAAATGAAGGCAACTGTTGGGTATCAATCTGACCCGCGGGCGGCAACATCGCGAGTTGATGGGTCACGATGAACGGATGCGCGCGCAGCCCTGGGTGGACGCGGCCACTCCGCCGACACCTTCCACCGCTCTGCCTGCGGAACGCGAGGTCTCCGGTTACCGCCGGACTACCAGCTTCCGCACCCGGCGCTCGCAACTGTCGGCCGCGCAGCAGCGGACCTGGGAGCGGCTGTGGCCAGAGCTCGGCGCCGTCGCGGTATCGGATCCTGAGGTCCGACCCGAGCCGCTGGACACCCAGGCCTGGTTTGGCCGCGACGCCCCGCTCGTCCTTGAAATTGGTTGCGGCACGGGGACTTCCACGCTGGCAATGGCGCAATCCGAGCCGGACGTCGACGTGATCGCGGTCGAGGTCTACCGGCGCGGCCTAGCGCAGTTGCTCGCCGCGATCGACCGCGAGCACGTCACCAATATCCGGCTGATTCGCGGCGACGCCGTCGACGTGCTCGACCACCTGCTCGCGCCCGGCTCGCTGAGCGGGGTGCGGGTGTTCTTCCCCGACCCGTGGCCCAAGGCCCGTCACCACAAGCGCCGGCTGCTGCAGCCCGCGGTGGTGGCGACCATCGCCGACCGACTGCGCCCGGGCGGGGTGCTGCACGCCGCGACCGACCACTCAGGCTACGCCGCGCAGATCGCCGAGGTCGGCGCTGGCGAACCACTGCTGACCAGGCTCGACCTGGGTGCCGAGACGCCGGTCTGCACCGTTCGCCCGACCACGAAGTACGAGGGCAAGGCCGAGGTCGCCGGCAGTGTCGTCAACGAATTCCTCTGGGAAAGAAAACGCCCATGAGTCTCACCGAAGCAACCGAACCCGATGTCGAATCGACGCTGGCGCCGCGACGGGTGCTTCTGGTCTGGGACGCGCCGAACCTGGACATGGGGCTGGGATCGATCCTGGGCCGGCGGCCCACCGCGCTGGAACGGCCCCGCTTCGACGCGCTCGGGCGCTGGCTGCTGGCCCGCACCGCGGAAGTCTCGGCCAGCCACGACGACGTCGCCATCGAGCCCGAGGCGACCGTGTTCACCAACATCGCGCCGGGCAACGCCGAGGTCGTGCGGCCGTGGGTGGACGCCCTGCGCAACGTCGGCTTCGCGGTGTTCGCCAAGCCCAAACTCGACGAGGACAGCGACGTCGACAGCGACATGCTCGCCCACATCGCACAGCGCTGCCACGAGGGTTTGGCGGCATTGATGGTGGCGTCCGCCGATGGACAGGCTTTCCGAATACCCTTGGAGGAAATCGCGGGTAGCGGGGTTGGGGTCCAAGTGCTGGGATTTCGCGAACACGCGAGTTGGGCGCTAGCGTCGGATACCTTGGAATTTGTCGACCTGGAGGACATCGCCGGTGTGTTCCGGGAGCCACTGCCGCGGATCGGCCTCGATTCGCTGCCTGACCAGGGGGCGTGGCTGCAACCGTTCCGGCCACTGTCCTCGTTGCTGACCTCGCGTGTGGCGACAACTTAACAGCAATGCGCGGGTCGTCGCAGATCCAGTAAGGAGCTTACGTGTTCGCCTGGTGGGGTCGAACTGTATATCGCTACCGGTTCATCGTAATCGGCGTGATGGTGGCGCTGAGCCTGCTCGGCGGCATCTTCGGGATCAGCCTGGGCAAGCACGTCACGCAGAGTGGTTTCTACGACGACGGCAGCCAGTCGGTCAAGGCGTCAGTGCTCGGTGACGACACCTACGGACGTGACCGGACCAGCCACATCGTGGCGATTTTCACCGCGCCGAAGTCGATCAACGACCCGGCGTGGCAGAAGAAGATGGTCGACGAACTCAATGCGTTCAAGTCCGACCACCCCGACCAGGTGGTCGGCTGGGCCGGCTGGCTGGCGGCGCCGACCAGCACCGACCCCGTGATCAAGGGGATGGCCAGCGAGGACGGCAAGCACACCTTCGTCAGCATTCCGCTCAAGGGCAACGACGACGACACGATCCTGAACAACTACAAGGCCGTCCAGCCCGATCTGCAGAAGCTCAACGACGGCAAGGTCCAGCTGGCCGGCCTGGAGCCGATCGCTGGCGCGTTGACCGGAACCATCGCCACCGACCAGAAGCGGATGGAAGTGCTGGCGCTGCCGCTGGTGGCGGTGGTGCTCTTCCTGGTGTTCGGCGGGGTGATCGCCGCCTCCCTGCCGGCGATAGTCGGCGGTTTGAGCATCGCCGGCTCGCTGGGCATCCTGCGATTGATCACGATGTTCGGGCCGCTGAGCTTCTTCGCCCAGCCCGTCGTGTCGATGATGGGTTTCGGTATCGCCATCGACTACGGGCTGTTCATCGTGAGTCGTTTTCGCGAGGAGATCGCCGAGGGCTACGACACCGAGGCCGCGGTGCGCCGCACGGTGATGACCGCCGGTCGCACGGTGGTGTTCTCGGCGGTCCTGATCGCCGTCTCGGCAGCCAGCCTCTTCCTGCTGCCGCAGGGCTTCGTGAAGTCGCTGACCTACGCGGTGATCATCTCGGTGAGCCTGGCCGCGATCCTGTCGATCACCGTGCTGCCGGCGATCCTGTCGATACTCGGCAAGCACGTCGACGCACTCGGGGTGCGCACCCTGTTCCGGATCCCATTCTTGGCGAACTGGAAGCCGTCGCGGGCCTACCTGAACTGGCTGGCCGACCGGCTGCAGAAGACCAAGACCCGCGAAGAGGTCGAAGCCGGGTTCTGGGGCAAGCTGGTCAACGTCGTCATGCAGCGGCCGCTGATGTTCGCGATCCCCATCATCATCGGGATGATCGCGCTGGTCATACCGTTGCACAACCTCGCCTTCGGCGGCATGAGCGAGAAGTACCTGCCGCCGGACAACCCGGTGCGCCTGGCACAGCAGAACTTCGACAAGCTCTTCCCCGGTTACCGCACCAACCAGCTGACGCTGGTGATCGAAAGCGACAACCACAGCAAGGTCACCGACCAGCAGGTCGCCGAGATACGTAATGACGTCGCGTCGATCAGCGGCTTCACCGACAGCACCTGGGCCGAGCGGGCCTGCCCGACGATCGAGGGCAACCCGTGCGTCTCGACCCCGAATGGCAGCCACCCCAAGGACGATTCGGTCCGGGTGATCCAGAACGGTCTGGTCAACTCAGGCGACGCCGCCAAGAAGATCAACGAGTTGCGCTCGATCACGCCGCCGCGCGGGCTGACCGTGCTGGTCGGTGGTGTGCCGGCGCTCGAACAGGACAGCATCCACAGCCTGATCGACAAGGCTCCGCTGATGCTGGTGGTGCTACTGATCACCACGATGCTGCTGATGTTCCTGGCGTTCGGGTCGGTGGTGCTGCCGATCAAGGCCGCCGTGATGAGCGCCCTGACGCTGGGCTCCACGCTGGGCATCCTGACCTGGATCTTCGTCGACGGACACCTGTCGAAATGGCTGAACTTCACCGCGACCCCGTTGATGGTGGTGCTGATCGCCCTGGTCGTCGCGGTCGGTTTCGGTTTGGCCACCGACTACGAGGTGTTCCTGGTGTCGCGCATGGTGGAGGCCCGGGCCCGCGGCATGTCGACGGCCGAGGCGATCCGGATCGGTACCGCGACCACCGGTCGTCTGATCACCGCGGCGGCGTTGGTGCTGGCTGTGGTGGCCGGTTCGTTCATCTTCTCCGATCTGGTGATGATGAAGTATCTGGCGTTCGGTCTGATGGCGGCGCTGCTGCTGGACGCCACCGTGGTCCGGATGTTCCTGGTGCCGTCGGTGATGAAGTTGCTCGGCGACGACTGCTGGTGGGCGCCGCATTGGATGAAGCGTCTGCAGAATCGCTTGGGACTCGGCGAGATTCACCTGCCTGACGAGCGCAAGGTGCCCTCGGCGCGGGCCCGCGCTGCGCGGCCCGCGGCCACCACCCACCCGCCGGTCACGCCCGCCCCCCGCCCGCAGCACGACCCCTCGCACCCCAGCAGCGAGGGCGCACCGCGACCCGGCAGGCCCGCTACCCCGCCGCCGGCTGCACCGCCGCCCGCCGCACCGCGGCCGGACGTCCGGCCGCCGGCCAAGGACGCGCCGCCGGCCGCCGCGGGCGCCAGCCGGCTGTCCGCTCCGGGGCAGCCCGAGCCGAAAGAGGCTCCGACGACCCGCTTTTCGGCTCAGCCGAAACCGTCTGCGAGTCGGCCGTCCACTCCTCCGCAGGGGCCTCCGCAGGGGCCTCCGCAAGGCGAGGATCGCGAGATCGAGTCCTGGCTGGGCAGCCTGCGGACCGGGAAGACCGCCTCTGCACGCGGCGCTGGTCCCCAGCCTCCGCAGCCGTCCGCCGACGAGACCCGCGCGCTACAGATCCCACCGCAGGACAAGCCGTCGGGCCCGCCGCCCAACGACCCACCGGACGACGCCACCACCGCGATTCCTGCCCCGCCGCGGGCGGACAAGGATTCCGAAACCGCCGTCGAAAAGATGAATGCTCGTGGCGATCAGCCCCGTCCGCGCCGCGGTGGTGGGCTCAGCGCTGCGGACCTGCTGCGCCGAGAGGGCCGCATCTAGCCGCGAATTCCCTGCACGCCTATTGGCTTGTGGACTCCAGCTCATCTGCGTCGGCTTGGATCCGCGTGTCGTCGCTCTTCGCGGCCGCCCCGTCCGGGTCCTTGGCCAGCAGCACCCGGAACGCGTTGTTCAAGAACGCGACGGTCGGGACGGCCAGCAGCGCGCCGACGATGCCGGCCAGCACGCCGCCCGTCGAAATCGCCACCACCACTGCCAGCGGATGGATCGACACCGCCCGGCCCATCACCAACGGCTGCAGGATGTGGGCCTCGAGTTGGTTGACCGCGACCAGCAGGCCCAGCGTGATCAGCGCATAGAGAAAGCCTTTCGCCAGCAGCGCGACGATCACCGCCAGGAAGCCGCTGAGGACGGCACCGACCAGCGGGATGAACGCACCGAGGAACACCAGCGAGGCCAGCGGCAGCGCCAACGGCACCGCCATGACCGCCAGCCCGGTTCCGATGCCCACCGCGTCGACCAGCGCCACCAGGAAGGTGGCCCGGATATAGCCGGTCAGCGCACGGAATCCGGCGCCACCCGCGGCGCGCACCCGCTCCCGGTGCTCGGCCGGGAACATCTTGGTGACGTAGTGCCAGATGTTGCGGCCGCCGTAGAGGAAGAAGATCAGCGTGAAAAGCATCATCAATGCGGCGGTGATGATTTCGGTGATGGCGGTCGCAGTCGACAGTGCGCCGCTGGTCAGCGTTTCCTGATTGTGTTGCAACGCCTGGATCGCCGAGTTCCCGGCCTGATCGATCTGCTGACGGCTCAGATGCAGCGGTCCCTCGATCAACCATTTCTTGGCCGAGTCGATGCTGCGGGTGACCTCGCTGACCAAATCCGGGACACCGACGATGAATTGGCTGACGACGAAGGTCAGAATTCCACCGAGAATCGCGAAACCGGCCAGCAGCACCAGCGCGACCGCGCCGCCTCGCGGCGCGCCCCGCCGATCCAGCGAGTCCACCATGGGGACCAGCAATGCGCTCAGCATCAGCGCGAGCAGCAGTGGGACGACGATGATTTCGAGCCGCTCGACGATCCAGAGCAGCACCACGATGGCGAGCAGGATCAACAGCAGCCGCCAGGCCCAGGCTGCGGTCTTGCGGACGATCGGTTCTACCGAGTCGGCGTAATCGGCCGAGGCCTTCGATGGCATACCCGCCAGCCTAAGTGCGAACACCGGCCTGGCGCAGCGATCCGCACACGAGCTGCGGCGTTACGCTGATCGCGTGTCGCACGACGCACCGGCCAGCAACGTCGATGGCTAGGTCCGGTGAGAATGCCCGCGGCAGGTACTGGTGGCTGCGGTGGGTGACGCTGACCGCGGTGGCGACCGTACTGGCCGTCGAGTTGGCGCTGGCGTGGGACCAGTTGGCCAAAGCCGCCCGGAGTCTGTACGCGGCCAACTGGTGGTGGCTGCCGGCCTCCGCGGTGGCGGCCATCGCGTTGATGCACAGTTTCGCCGAAGTGCAACGGACGCTGCTGGCCTCGGCCGGAGTGCCGGTGCACAAGCTGCGATCCGAGGCCGCCTACTACGCGGCCAACTCGCTGAGCACAACGCTGCCGGGTGGCCCGGTGCTCGCGGCGACTTTTCTGCTGCGGCAGCAACGACTTTGGGGCGCGTCGAGGTTGGTGGCGTCCTGGCAGCTGGTGATGTCGGGAGTGCTGCAGGCGGTCGGGCTGGCGCTGCTCGGGCTGGGCGGCGCGTTCTTCCTGGGCGCCAAGAACAACCCGTTCTCGCTGCTGTTCACGCTGGGTGGCTTCGTCGCTCTGCTGCTGCTGGCGCAGGCGGTGGCGTCACGACCGGAGCTGATCGAGGGAATCGGCCGCCGACTGCTGGCGCGGTTCAACGCGCTGCGCGGCAAGCCGTCCGACGTCGGGCTGGCCGACTGGCGTGAGATGCTCTGCCAGCTGGAATCGGTCAGCCTGAGCCGCCGCGACCTGGCGGCCGCGTTCAGCTGGTCGGTGATCAACCGGCTGGCCGACGTCGCATGCCTGGTTTTCGCCGCGTACGGGGCGGGCGCGACGCAGGTGTCGCTGGGCGGGTTGACGGTCGCCTGCGCGGCGGCTCGTGCGGTCGGGACGATCCCGCTGATGCCCGGCGGTTTGTTCGTGGTCGAGGCGGTGTTGGTGCCGAGCCTGGTGTCCAGCGGGATGTCGCTGCCGAGTGCGGTCTCGACGATGCTGATCTACCGGCTAATCAGCTGGCTGATGCTGGCCGCGATCGGCTGGGTGGTGTTCTTCTTCATGTTCCGGACCGAGGACCAGCTCGAAGCCGACGCGGAGCCGACGCCGTGCCATGAGGCCGTCGAGGCACCCGACGAACGGACTACCTAGCAGCGCTCACACCCGGCGCGGCGCTGCTCACCGGCGGCGCACCCGGCGGTCCGGAGACAGCCTGCGCCGCGCCCCCGGTTGCCGGCGAGCCGCTCAGCGCGAACTGTGGGAACCCGAGCACCTGCGGAAGACTGATCGGTGGCGTCTGACATCTGCTCGCCAGGCCCG
>NZ_JAVKSG010000008.1:0-8650 GCF_039583785.1 Mycobacterium sp. | reverse complement strand
GCTCAGCGCGAACTGTGGGAACCCGAGCACCTGCGGAAGACTGATCGGTGGCGTCTGACATCTGCTCGCCAGGCCCGCCAGCGGCAGCGCAATGGTCTGAAGATCGCTGGCAGCCTTGGGATTCGCAGCGAGATAGGTCCGCAGCGAGTCGGCCGCCTGCGGGCCGGCCGGCTGCAGCAGGGCGATCGTCATCGCCTGGTTGGTCTCCGGGTGCCCGTCGAGGTAGTCGCCCGCGGACCGGGCCACGTTGCTGATGGTCCGCGCCATCTCGCTGGCCGCGCACGGGTCGGACGCCCCGACCGCCGAGGGTGCCGACAGCAGGACCGCCGCCGCGGCGCCGCCCAATCCGGTTGCGGTCAGCACGCCGATCAGTCGACGGCGCAGCGTCGCGGTGCTCCCAGTCAGGGACCTCATTGGTAGCTCCTCGTGGCTCGCGGGCAACCTTCGCCCCGCAGACAGCTCGCGGCGCGAGGCCGGCACGGGCCATCCTGCCATCGACTCCGCCGCCGCGGCCAACTCCGCGGGCGGGGATCTCGTCACACCTGTGGAACACCTGTACGGGGATCGCCACCGTTGCCGAGTCGTTGCAGCTCAGCGAGCCGGAAGCCACCTCGGCGGATACCCGGCTGCGGTAGGCTCGCGGGCACGCAATGCCTCGGCGCGTGACAACGAATGCGGGGAGAGAAGAAATCCAGCACTTCATGATGCGCTTGAGCGGCGGCCTGCGCAGGTTTCGCTGGCTGGTTTTCGCAGGCTGGTTACTCGCGCTGATACCCGCTCTCTACCTGGTGCTGACCCAGTCGGGTCACCTCACCGGTGGTGGTTTCGAGGTGCCCGGATCCCAGTCGCTGCGGGTGCACGACGCGCTGCAGGCGCACTACCCCGACCAGGGCACGTCACCGTTGGCGTTGGTCGCGGCGCCGCGCGCGGACGCCAGCTACCAGGACATGAACGCCGCCGCCGGCTTCCTGCAGCAGGTGGCCAAGCAGCAGCCCGATGTGGTGGTGGTGCCCAACCCGGCGCAGTCGTCGCCGCAGCCTGACCGGCCGTACGTGGTTTCGTTGCGGCTGGACGGCAACACCAACAACAGCGCCAGCGACGCCGCCAAGAAGCTGCGGGTCAAGGTCGGCGTCCAGGGCGAACGGCCCGGCCAGATGCAGAACGGCCGCGTCCGGCTCTATGTGATCGGGCAGGGTGCGCTCAGCACCGCCGCAGCGGCCAATACCAAGCACGACATCGCCAAGGCCGAGCAGTGGAACCTTCCGATCATCCTGATCGTCTTGCTGGCGGTGTTCGGTTCGCTGGCCGCTGCCGCCATCCCGCTGGCGCTGGGCATCGTCACCGTGATCATCACCATGGGCCTGGTCTACCTGTTGTCGGCGTACACGGTGATGTCGGTCTTCGTGACGTCGACGGTGTCGATGTTCGGTATCGCGCTGGCCGTCGACTATTCGCTGTTCATCCTGATGCGCTTCCGCGAGGAGTTGCGCGCCGGACGCCAGCCTCAGGAGGCGATCGACGCGGCGATGGCGACGTCGGGCCTGGCCGTCACGCTGTCCGGGATGACCGTCGTGGCCTCCCTGACCGGCATCTACCTGATCGACACCCCGGCGCTGACGTCGATGGCCACCGGCGCGATTCTCGCGGTGGCGGTGGCGATGCTGACGTCGACGACCATGACGCCGGCGGTGCTGACGACGTTCGGCCGGTCGGCCGCCAAACGCTCGGCGGCGCTGCACTGGTCGCGTCGGCCTGAGACCACCCAGTCGCGGTTCTGGACGCACTGGATCGGCGGAGTGATGCACCGGCCGTGGGTGTCGGCGGCGGCGGCGTCGGCGGTGCTGCTGGCGATGGCGGTGCCGGCGATGTCGATGGTGTTGGGCAACAGCCTGCTTCGCCAATTCAACTCGTCACACGAGATCCGTGCCGGGGTGTCGGCGGCCTCGGAAGCGCTGGGTCCCGGCGCGCTGGGCCCGGTGCAGGTGCTGGTGTCCTTTCCCGACGAAGACGCGTCATCGGCCACTCACACCCAGACCCTGACCGCGATCCGCGACCAGATCGGGAACGCGCCCAACATCATCTCGGTGGCGCAACCGGTGTTCGCCGACAACAACAGCAGCGCCATGCTGTCGGCGATGCTGGCGGTGGATCCGGAGGATCTCGGCGCCCGCAACACCATCTCCTGGCTGCGCATCCATCTCCCGCAGGCCGCGACCGGTTCGGCGCAGATCAGCGTCGGCGGGCCGACCGCGTTGATCAAAGACTTCGACGACGAGGTCTCCAAGACCCAGTGGCTGGTGCTGGTCTTCGTCGCGGCGATAGCGTTCGTGATGCTGCTGCTGTCGATCCAGTCGGTGTTCCTGGCGCTCAAGGGCGTGGTGATGACGATGCTGTCGGTGGCCGCGGCCTACGGCAGCCTGGTGGTGGTCTTCCAGTGGGGCTGGCTGCAAGAGCTCGGGTTCGCGCCGATCACCTCGATCGACAGCACGGTTCCGCCGTTGGTGCTGGCGATGACGTTCGGTCTGTCGATGGACTACGAGATCTTCCTGCTGACCCGCATCCGGGAACGATTCCTACAGACCGGCAACACCCACGACGCGGTGGCCTACGGCGTGAGCACCAGCGCCCGGACCATCACCAGCGCCGCGCTGATCATGATCGCGGTGTTCATCGGCTTCGCGTTCGCCGGCATGCCGCTGGTGGCCGAGATCGGGGTGGCCTGTGCGGTGGCGATCGCGGTGGACGCCACCGTGGTGCGACTGGTGATGGTGCCCGCGCTGATGGCGGTGTTCGCCGAGTGGAACTGGTGGCTACCGGCCTGGCTGGAACGCATCCTGCCGTCCGTCGACTTCGAAAAGCCTTTGCCCGCAGTCGATCTCGGCGATATTCTGATGATCCCCGACAACATCTCGGCTCCGGCGGTGCCCAGCGCCGACCTGCGGATCGTGCTGAAATCGGCGGCCCGGCTGAAGAACATGGTGCCCGACGCGATCACCGTCGCCGACCCGCTGGCCTTCATCGGGTGCGGACGCAGCAGCGAACCGGTGAAGCTGAAGGACAGCACCTACGTGGCCAGCTCCGCGACCCGCCAGTTGGCCATGATCGGGACGCCGAACGGCAACAACGGCACCAGCCATCAGTCGACGGCCCGGAAGTTCGTCGGCAACCTGTCGCACCGCGGCAGCGCGGGCCGGGCAGCGCCCCGCGCGATCAAGCCCGTCCACCCCGTCACGCTGTGGCGCGGGCGGCTCGCGGTCGCTCTGGATGCGCTGGGAGTCCAGGCCGCAGACGACGGGGACCCCCAGCCGCGGATCGAGCGCCGCAGCCCGGTGGAGACCACCCATGTGCAGCTGCCGACCGGTGACCGCCTGCAAATCCCTACCGGCGCCGAGACGCTACGACTCAAGGGCTACCTGATCATGAGCCGCAACAGCAGCCGCGACTACGCCGACTTTGCTGAGCTGGTTGACACCATGGACGCCGAGAATGCCGCGGTCGTGCTGGCCGGTATGGACAGGTATTACTCTGGTCAATCACCGCGTCGGCAGTGGGTCGCCAGCCAGTTGGTCCGTCGCCTCGCTGACCCCCATCCGGCCGATGTTGATAACGACGGTTGGCCCGAGTCCGATACGAAGGCAGACTGGGAAAGTGTCAGGCGACGCTGCCTGGCGGTGGCTGTGGCGATGCTGGAGGAGGCGAGGTGACGTTGGCAGCGGACCGACGCCATGGTGAGGCGCCGCACCGATCCCCGGCACGCCCCCGCACCGGTGACCGGCCCGTCGAATTCTGGCCGACGTCGGCGATTCGCGAGGCGCTGGAAGGTGGCGACATCGCCACCTGGAAGCAGATCGCGGTCGCTATCAAGCGTGACCCCTACGGCCGCACCGCCCGCCAGGTCGAAGAGGTGCTGGAGAGTTCGCACCCGTACGGAATCTCCAGGGCCCTCACCGAGGTCCTCGACCGCGCCCGCGCCCACCTGGAGGCCAACGAACGCGGCGAGGTGGCCCGCCACGTGCGGGTGCTGATCGAACGATCGGGCCTCAAGCTGCCGGAGTTCGCGTCCCGCATCGGCGTGCCCGTCGACGAACTCGCCTCCTTCCTCGAAGCGACCACCAGCCCGTCGGCGTCGTTGATGATCCGGATGCGCCGCCTGTCGGACCGCTTCGCGAAAGCCCGCTCGCACGAGTCACCTCCGCAGCCGGCCCCGCGCCCTGGGCAACGGCCGCCGCGCGGCTACTGAGCACGCTGCGGCAGCTTCGCGACGCGACGGCGGGTGGGACTCTAGCCGTCGAGGACAGTGTGGATGAGGTTGCGGACTGGTGGATTGTGACGATCAGCGCGGGTTGAGCGGCGACACGCCGACCACCAGCCAGTGGCCGCTCTGCTTGGTCAGCGTCACCCGCAGCGCAAGGATGGCGTTGTCCGGCGGCTGGCCCGGCTCGTTCTGGGTGGCGCGCATGACGACCGCCACGGCGGCTGCGTTGGGGCCGATCGCCTCGAGGCCCGCCTCCAGTGTCGCCGCGGTGGCGGTGATCTTGCGGCGCGCCAAATCCGTTGTGGCCTTGCCGAATTGCTCTTTGAACGTGTCGCCCTGTTCGGGCACCATCATGGCTACCGCCTTGTCGACGGCAGCCATCGGCTCGGACGGCGTAAACGTCGCGGTCGCCTGGGCCACGTCGACGGCGATGCGGACCACCTCGGCGGAGTCGACTTTCAGATTGTGGTCCGGCGTCGCCCAGTGCCGGTAGCCGGTCAGCACCGCGGCGACCACCGTCGCCGTGGTCAGCGCGACCACCGCCAGGCGCAGGCCGGGTGCGTCGTCGTCGGTCCCCACCGTCACCGAATCGCGGCGCAGCAGATAGACATTCACCGCGACACCCTCGACGATGAGCAGGATCAGCACCGAGCACAGCGACACCCACCACGCCGGCCAGGTCAGCACGTACCCGATCGCGAGCAGCGCTGCGATCGCGGCCAGCGGCGCCGCGATGTCGAAAGCCAGCACCCGCCAAGCGTTTCTCATCGGATGGACGCCAGCCGCGAGATCATCAGTTTGCCGTCCACGTCGGAAACGCCGAGCCGCAGATTCCAGTGCACGGTCTGCGGTTTGCCACCGGCGTGCTCGGCGACCGATGTGGCCACCACCATGACGGAGTCGGTGCGGCGCGCGACAGACGCCGGCAACTGGTCGGGCGGCTTGGGCCCGCCGGGTTGGCCGTCCAGGTCGTGGTGCACCGCTTCGATGGCGACGGCCTCGATCTCGCCGCGGCTGCGTGACTGAAGCCGCTCGACCACTTGCTGATACGGCTGGATCGAGGAGTCGAAGTCGGCGTTGAGTTCGCCGACGGTGCCGTCGTGCAGGCGCTGCAGGCTCTCCTTGATGTTCTCGGTGTTCATGTTGATCAGCACGCCGGTCCAGTCGGCCGCGGCCTGCATGGCGCGGGTCTGATAGACGCGCTCGTCGACGTCGTTGCGGTGGCCGGTCCAGATCACCACGCCGAGCGCGAGCGCCGCGACGCACAGCGCGCCCAGCACAGCCGAGGCGACGCCGTAGGGCGAGAACGTCGGGCCGTCGGCGTCGTCCGGCGTGTCCTTCGCAGCGCCGTCGTCGGTTGGCGCGGTCTGCTCCTCGTCGGGCATGGCGGTAAAGGTACCTGGTACCGCCACCTGGACGTTAAGCAACAATGGTGGCGTGACGGTAGAAGCTATCCGCTCGGGCATTGACCTGAGCCATGTCGACGACGCTGCCCGCCCCCAAGACGACCTGTTCGGTCATGTCAACGGTCGCTGGTTGGCGGACTACGCCATTCCCGCCGACCGGGCCACCGACGGGGCGTTCCGGTTGCTGGCCGACCGCGCCGAGGAGCAGGTACGCGACATCATCACCGAGGCGGCCGCGTCAAAGGGCGCCGAGGGCACCGACCCCCAGCGCATCGGCGACCTGTACGCGAGCTTCATGGACACCGACACCGTCGCCGGCCTCGGCGTCCGCCCGCTGCTCGACGAGCTCGCCGGCGTCGACGCCGCCCTGACGCCGACCGAGCTGGCCGCCGAACTCGGCGAGCTGCAGCGCACCGGCATCGGCGGTGGCACCGCGGTCTACGTCGACACCGACTCGAAGAACTCCACCCGCTACCTGCTGCACCTGAGCCAGTCGGGGCTCGGGCTGCCCGACGAGTCGTACTACCGCGACCCGCAGCACGCGGCGATCCTCGCCGAATACCCGAAGCACATCGCGCGGATGTTCGCGCTGGTCTACGGCGAGCACGAGGGCGACTGGGATGCGACCGCCGCGCAGATCGTCGCGCTGGAGACCAAGATCGCCGCCGCACACTGGGACGTGGTGAGGCGCCGCGATGCCAACCTGACCTACAATCTGCGGACCTTCGACGAATTGCGTTCGGAGGCAAGCGGTTTCGACTGTGCTGTGTGGCTGCACGGATTGGGCGTAACCGGTGAGCAGGCCGGCGAGGTGGTCGTCCGCCAACCTGACGCGTTGATCGCTTTCGCGTCGCTGTGGCAGAGCGAGGACATCGAGGACTGGCGGCGCTGGCTGCGCTGGCGGGTGATCAGCAGCCGCGCTTCGCTGTTGACCGACGACTTGGTCGACGAGAACTTCGCGTTCTACGGCCGCACGCTGTCGGGCACCGAGCAGCTGCGGATGCGCTGGAAGCGTGGCGTCGCGCTGGTCGAGGGCCTGATGGGCGACGCCGTCGGTCGGCTCTACGTCGAGCAGCACTTCCCGCCGGACGCCAAGGCCCGGATGGACGAGCTGGTGGCCAATCTGCGCGAGGCCTACCGCGTCAGCATCACCGACCTGGAGTGGATGACGCCGCAGACCCGGAAGCGGGCGCTGGAGAAGCTGGACAGGTTCACCCCGAAAATCGGCTACCCGGCGAAGTGGCGCGACTACTCCGCGCTGGTGATCGCCCGCGACGACCTGTACGGCAACTACCAGCGCGGCTATGCGCTGGAGTACGACCGCGACCTGGCCAAGCTCGGCGGGCCGGTCGACCGCGACGAGTGGTTCATGACGCCGCAGACCGTCAACGCGTACTACAACCCGGGGATGAACGAAATCGTCTTTCCGGCAGCCATTTTGCAGCCGCCGTTCTTCGACGCCGAGGCCGACGACGCGGCGAACTACGGCGGTATCGGCGCGGTGATCGGCCACGAGATCGGTCACGGCTTCGACGACCAGGGCGCCAAGTACGACGGCGACGGCAACCTGGTCGACTGGTGGACCGACGACGACCGCACCGAATTCGGCCTGCGGACAAAGGCTTTGATCGAGCAATACGACGCCTACACGCCTCGCGCACTGCGGGACGGCCAGCACGTCAACGGCGCGTTCACTGTCGGGGAGAACATCGGCGATCTGGGCGGGCTGTCGATCGCACTGCTGGCCTACCAGCTGTCACTGCAGGGCGCGAAAGCGCCGGTGATCGACGGGCTGACCGGCGTGCAACGGGTGTTCTTCGGCTGGGCCCAGGTGTGGCGCACCAAATCCCGCGACGCCGAGGCGATTCGGCGGCTGGCCATCGATCCGCACTCGCCGCCGGAGTTCCGCTGCAACGGTGTGATCCGCAACATCGACGTCTTCTACGACGCTTTCGAGGTCACCGCGGCCGACGAGCTGTACCTCGACCCGCAACGTCGGGTCAGGATCTGGAACTAGCGCCCTTGGCACGAGCAGACGCAGAATCGCATGCGGCGCGGCCCCGCAATGCGATTCTGCGTCTGCTCGCCGCTAAACCCCTTACAGCTGCCAGTCGTTGGAGCCGTCGTTCTTGCTGTAGGTCCCGATGGAGTTCTTCACGACGATGGGGTCACCGGTACCGAAGTTGGCGAAGAACCACTTCGCGTTTGTCGGGCTGATGTTGATGCAGCCGTGGCTGACGTCGCGCTTGCCCTGGTCGGCGACCGACCACGGGGCGCTGTGCACGTAGTCGCCGCTGTTGTCGAACTGCACGGCGTCCTCGACGTTGACCTTGTAGCCGTACGCCGAGTTGACCGGCACGCCGTAGGTGGACGAATCCATCACGACTTTGGCCTTCTTGTCGAGCACGTAGTAGGTGCCGTTCGGCGTCTGGTGACCGCCGGCGGCCATGCCCATCGACATCGGGAACGTCTGCTCCACCGCGCCGTTGCGCGTGATGACCAACTGGTGCGTGGCGTCGTCGGCGGTGGCCATCAGCGCTTCGCCGATGAAAAAGTCGTCCTGGGTGCCGGCCGCGTCGACGTGCACCGCGGTATGGGCGGGCCAGAAGCTGAGCGGACGCCAGCGCACCTGGCTGGGTGTCAGCCAGTAGAACTTGCCGGACACCGGCGGAGTCGACGACACATGGATCGCTTGCTCGGCCATCCGCTGATCTGCGATCGGGCGAGCAAAATTGATGATGATCGGCTCGGCAATGCCGACGGTCGAGCCGTTGACGGGGTTGAAGGTCGGCGGCACGAACGGCGGCAGGCCGGTGAACGGCTCGGGGTTCTGCCCGACGGCCGGACCGACCGGACCGGCCGGTGCGGCGGCCGGAACAGCCGGCGGCGCTGCGGCCGGGTCGCCGGGCAAAAGCGCGGGCGCCCCGGGCGGTGGTGGTGCGGGGGCGTCAGGCGGCGGCCCGGCCAGCGGGTCGGCGGGAGGCGGTGC
>NZ_JAVKSG010000007.1:35246-92429 GCF_039583785.1 Mycobacterium sp. | reverse complement strand
ACCCGCCAGCCCCAAAAACCACCCCCCACCAGCAATAACAGGAGTCTGCCTCAAGCTAGCCCGGAAACTCCCGCTAGCCTTGGAGGGGGCCACGCCGTCGGCCCGGACGCTGCGCGCACGGCCAGGCATGGCTCCGCCGGCGCCGTCCTAGCTCGAGCTCGCGGCCGAAAACCGTCAGCGGATCAGTTGCCGAAGCCCCGGTGCTGCGTCGCGGCGGCAGAAGTGCCACTACCCTGCAGGCGGCTCGCCGCAAAGTCCGCGCCCTGTGCGATGTAGCTTCCGTCATCCACATAACTGTTGTGCGCGGAGAAGTTCATCCCGTCCGAGCAGACTGGGTCTTCGGTGGCGCACACCTCGATGGTCTTGGGCTGGTAAAGCGGGCCGATCGCGAGCTGCGGCTGGCCGAGGAAGTTCATCGCCCGCTCGTTGGGCGTGCCGAACAGCACAACGGCCGCAACATGGTTGGCCACCGCGGGGTCTAACGGTTTCGGTATAGACGCCGGATCGATGTCGTCGGGCACTGAGTCCGGGACAGCGGGGGAGGTGACAAAGCCCATCACCGCGGCCCCCTGCGAGTAACCGCCGAGCACCATCTTGGTGTTGGGGCAGGCGCTGGCCTCGTTGACCACGTGCGTGCTGGCGTCTCTGATGCCGTCCAGGCCGCCGGTCGACCACTGGTCGCTGGCCGGATAGTTCACCGGGTAGACGTCTATCGATCTTCCGCCGATTCGCGACCGCAGCGTATCGACGAAGGCCTGTCCGGTCGGACCCACCCCCGGATCTTCGCCAGTGCCGCGGGCGAACACCACCTCGGTATCGGGGCACGATCGAGCGGATGCGGAAGGAATTGCGTCGGCAGACACAACCGAGGACCCCAGTCCCCATGTCGCGGCGGCCACCGCACCAAGTAGGCAATAGAAGGGTTTCATACCGATCGATGTTCCCACACGAACGCTTGTCCCAAACTAAGAAATCTCTGCGAACGACCCGAGCAGTTGCAGATCCGCTGACAAAGCCGAGTTGCCAACTCGCTCACGCCACCAGTCGGCCACTGCAGCACAATGATCCAGACCGAGGCGGCTACTTTGCTCGGCGCGTCGCAACGCTTGACCAGTCGCACGTCCGGCCGTCCCGAGACGGCATCGGTGCGAAGCCACCGAAACGCTAGTTTGCCGCGGGGATAGTCGAGTGTCGTCAGCGAGTTCAGGTGCGTCGTGTGCCGCTGTTGGTGGCTATGAAACTGGTTCCACACCAACAGCTTCGGAGAATCTGCAGTGCGGCGGTCGGTGGGTGATGACAAGCGCCTCATCCTGGTCGAGCACAAAGCTGCCGTAGAAGTAGCAGGCGTCGCGGGCCGACCAGCCGAAGTTGACATCTGGGAGCTGGTATGGCTCGGCGAATTAGTTTGCCGCGTAGACGATTCCCAGCGGATGAGTGTCATCGATGCGGGCGCTCGCCCGAAGGCGTGCAGCGGGCGCGTCGAGCGCCCCGATCTGCCAGGTGGTCGTGCGTACGGTCAGGGGATCGGCCTACGGGGCGCGAGCCACCGGCACCGCCGCCTCAGGCGTCGGTCCCAGCTCGAACGAAAGGCGTCGATGTCGAGGTCGTCGTCACGCACGATGGCGACGATGCGACCACTAAAGATCACTCACTTCAAACGGGCGGTTGGTCCTGCGGACCGTCGGCCGGAGGGGCATCAGGGTCAGGAGGCGGCGGAGGCTCGGGAGCGACCACGTTCACCAGGATCGGTGGCGGCGGGACGTCCTGCACGGCTTCAGGGTCGACGGGCAGATACATGTGGTGGTTGAACTGTGGCTGAAAGGCGCCGCCGCCACCGATTCGCACGCCGCCGCCGCCTTCGCCGCTGGAAACCGAAGTGCCGTCCGGCAGCGTCACCGCGGTGTGACCGCTGTTCCAGCCGATCACCAGAGCGCCGGGGGCGGTGCCGTACTGGAAGCCACGTGCCAACAATGCCGACTCCTCGTTCCCGGTGTTGAAGCGGTCACCGAAGGCCGGCCGGTCGGTCGCCACATTCGACACCAACGAAGCCAGGCCCGAGCAGTCGACTCCTGCCGGGGAATCTCCACCCCTGATGTAGGGCGTGCCCGACATCTGCTGAAGCAGAGTCATCAGCGTTGCTAAAACAAACATGGGCCGCGACGGTACTAACAAGATCAATTGACAACCAAAATTTGTGCGCGCCATCACTTTTACGCGTGCGCAATGACACACATCTCATTCCTGAGCAAAAACCCTGGTAGGCAAGGATTTCCGAAACGCAAATTTCACACGCGTGGAAGAGATACCCGTTCTTGGCTTTTCGCGGTAACCCGCCGTGGATGCTGCAACTTTAGGTCAAAATCGGCCGTTAGCAAAGAGTTATCTGCCATCTTGCTCAAAACTCCCTGTCAGCTGTCAGCTGGCTCTTCGCAATTCCGGCCCTCGGCGGGATGTGAATCGCCGGCATCGGGGTACCCAGCGGCGGCGTTTGCCTAACGCGTTGGTCACGTGTCCGGCCGACACGGCAGGTTCTGTCGCAGTGTCGGTAGGTGACGTGAGACGGTATTCACTTATGCAGGGCCTCGAGTACATCAGCTACGAGTCCTTCGGGCGGCACTTCTTCGAGGTGGCCGTGACCGAAGAACGTGTCGGCGCCGCGTTCGCCTCGATCGCCGGCGACCAATTCGACATGCCTCCGATGGTTCAGGGTCCGGGCAAGATCGCCAAAGTCAGCGCCAAAGTGACGATCAAGGAGCCGCGGGTCAGCCGTAAAGTCGGCGACAGCATCACCTTTGACATCCACATCCCGCTGGTGATCGATCTGCTCATCGATCTGCGAATCGACAAGCAGCGGTTTGCCGTTGACGGCGATATCGCCTTGAGCGCTACCGCGCGCGCAGCCGCGCCGCTGCTGTTGATCGTCGATGTCGCCAAGCCGCGGCCGGCCGATATCACCGTGCACGTCTCGTCGACAAGCATTCGCGGCGAGCTGTTGCGGATCTTCGCCGGCGTCGACGGCGAGATCCGCCGATTCATCGCGCAATACGTCAACGAGGAAATCGAGTCCCCGCAATCGCAAGCGGCGCAAATCATCGACGTGGCCGAGCAACTCGATCAGACCTGGACGGGTATTTGACCGATCGTGACTGCGCGGTGCGGTTTATCGCGCGGCGGGGTGCGGGTATTCATCGCCGACTCGGCGGTCGAGTGTTCAACCACAGCAGAAAGTGAGACGACGTGGCACAGGTCGATGTCTCGACAACGTCGGATCTCTCGCCGGAATCGGCGTGGAAGCTGGCATCGGACCTAGATCGCTTCGGCGATTGGATGACGATATTCGGCGGCTGGCGCAGCAAAGTTCCGTCGACGATTGAACGTGGCACCAAGGTCTCGTCGCTCATCAAGGTCAAAGGTTTTCGGAGCATCGTCCACTGGGAAGTCACCCGATACGACGAACCCAACGCGATCGAACTGGCCGGCCGCGGTCGGGGCGGGGTTCGGCTCAAGGTGGCCATGGGCGTCGCCGACAACCAGCCGGGGTCCACGTTCGACCTGACTGCCGACTTGACCGGCGGCCTGCTCAACGGCCCGCTCGGGCAGCTGGTGGCCCGCATCGTCAAGTCGGATGTGCGTAAGTCGGTGCGCAACCTCGCCGCGTTGGAATAGATTGGGGCAGCAGCGATTATCCGGCGGCGTAGCGGTGGACCAGGTCGCTGAGCATCGCCCGGTCGGCAACCTCGAGCGTCACGTCGGCAGGGAAAACCGTTGGGCACCCGCTGACCGAATGGCCCAGCGACACCTCGATACCCGCCGGGTCCCGTCCGGCGCCGGCCGCCGATTTGCCGTGCCCGCCGATGTGCACGGGAAGATGTCGACCAGCAACAGGTCTCAGTCGGGCTGACCGCCATCGGTGCGCATGGCCTTGGCCAATGCGGCCGCGCGGGGATCGTTGAATACCTCCTCCAGCAACACCGGCCGACCGTCGGGCCCGCTGAGCGGCACCCGCCAGTTCGGATACTCGTCGGTGGTGCCGGGCTGGTTCTGGGTCCGCCTGTCACCGACCGCGTCGGTCAGGGCCAGTCCCAGCAGTCGCGACGGGGTTCGGCCGAGGTAGCGGTGCAGGGCAAGCACCGTCTCCGCCACGTCAGCGTGCTCGGAGAGCAGGCCTACCCGATGCAGCTCGGCGAGCCACGCCGCCCGTTCGGCCTCGGCAGCGGCGAACTCCTCCTCGACCGGTCGAGTCAACAGTCCCAGTGAATCCCGCAGGCGCACATGGTCTTCGGCCAGATAGCCGGCCGTCGGCGGCAGGTCGTGCGTCGTCACCGACGACATGCAGTACTCCCGCCACCGCCCGGCCGGTAGGGGACCGCCGGCACCGTCGCGGTCCAGCTCGAACCACAGGATCGACGTGCCCAACACGCCGCGCGCACGCAGATAGTCACGAACCCACGGCTCGACCGTGCCGAGATCCTCGCCGACCACCAGCGCCGCCGCGCGCTGCGCCTCCAGTGCGACAATCCCGATCATCGCCTCGTGGTCATAGCGCACATAGGTGCCCGAGGTGGGCGCCTGGCCCTGCGGAATCCACCACAGCCGGAACAAACCGATGATGTGGTCGATTCGTACGCCGCCGGCGTGCCGCAGCACGCTGCGGATCAATTCCCGGACCGGCTGGTACTCCAGCTCCTCGAGCCGATCCGGGCGCCACGGTGGCTGCGACCAGTCCTGGCCCAGCTGATTGAACTCATCGGGCGGCGCGCCGGCGGACACCCCGAGAGCCAGGGCGTCCTGCAGTGCCCAGGCGTCGGCGCCGTCGGGGTGCACGCCAACGGCCAGGTCATGCACGATCCCCAGCGACATCCCGGCCGATACCGCCTGCGACTGCGCGGCGGCGAGTTGCTCGTCGAGTTGCCATTGCATCCAGCGATGGAAGTCCACCGCCGTCTGATGCGTGGCGACGAACCCGGCGACTCCCTCGGCGCCGGGATGGCGCACCGATGCGGGCCACTGATGCCAGTCAGCGCCGTATTTTTCGGCCAGCGCGCACCAGGTGGCGAAGTCGTCGAGCGCAGCACCTTCGCGTCTGCGGTATGCCGCGTAGGCCAGCTCTCGACCCGCCGTGCGGGGAACCCGGTAGATCAGTGTGAGGGCGGCGCGCTTGGCCTTCCACGCGGCGTCCCGGTCGATCGAGTCCAGCTTGGCCGCGTGGTGCTGCAGTTCCTTACGCAGCCGCCGAACCTGGGCGCGTTTACGCAGATCGGCGTACTCCGGGACAGCCTCGACCCGCAGGTACAGCGGATTGACGAAGCGCCGCGACGTCGGCAGATACGGCGACGGCTCCATCGGCTTGGTCGGAGCGGCCGCGTGCAGGGGATTGACCAGCACATAACCGGCTCCGTGCACCGACGCCGACCACACCGCCAGGTCCGTCAGGTCGGTGAGGTCGCCGACGCCCCAGGACTGGCGGGACCGGGCACTATATAACTGTGTCGCCAGCCCCCACGTTCGTCGGGCGCCCAGCCGCTCTGGCAACCCCAGCCATCCCGGCGTCACGATCAGCGCAGCACTGGCCTGATCCGCCCCGGAACGCAGGTGCACCCGGTGATAGCCCGGTGGAAGGTCGTCGGGCAGCACGAAGCTGGCTTCGCCGATCAGCTGCCCGTCCACGTCACAGGGTGCGGTGAAGTTGTCGACCTGGCGAATTCCGGTGCGGACGGTCCCGTCCTCGAGCTGCAACCCAACCTCGGCCGGCTGGCCGTGACCCACGTGAACCCAGAACGACGACGACGCGCCGGCACGCCCCAGAATGGTCGGCGGCAGTGCGCGTGACCAATAGGCACGGTCACGAACGGCCAGCGACGCGGCCCGCTCCGATTCGGTCGTCGCGGCAACGCCGCACGCGGCAAGGACGGCGACCAGGGTGCTTTCCGGGACATCGATCCGACGCCCGCTCCAGTCTTCGTAGTCGGTCGCGATCCCCAAGCGGCCCGCGAGGTCGACCAACGATGGCGGCAACTGGGTCATATACGCCACTCCTGCATCCCGGTCCGGCCGGCATCATCGTCGCCGGCACGTGTCATCATCCCAATCGTCGGTGCCCGGATGACACCCGGACGACCCGAGTGTTCACCTCGACGTCGTATTTTCGGCGGGCGGAGTTTGCTCTTAGCCGTACCATTTGCAGTGAAGACCTTCTCGCATCTCCTCACTACCAATTGGCAGGTGACAGCATTGTGGCGCAAACCACAAACGGCGTGGACGCGGACGTCGCCCGCGCTGGAACGTTCGCGTGGCGGGGTCGCGCGGGGTGCCCTACCGTTAGCCCTGTGAATCGTGGGACGGCACAACTGCCGGTCTTAGCGTCCGACTGGAGCGTGCTCAACAATGGCCGGTGATCAGCAACGGGGATCGGGCTACGGCCTCGGACTGTCCACCAGGACACAGGTAACCGGTTACCAATTCCTGGCCCGTCGTACCGCGATGGCGTTGACTCGCTGGCGGGTGCGGATGGAAATCGAACCCGGCCGGCGCCAGACGCTGGCCGTGGTGGCATCGGTGTCGGCGGCCCTGGTGATCTGTCTGGGCGCCTTGCTGTGGTCCTTCATCAACCCGTCCGGGCAGCTGAACGACACGCCGATCATCGCCGACCGCGATTCCGGGGCGCTGTATGTCCGCGTCGGTGACAAGCTGTATCCCGCGCTGAACCTGGCCTCGGCCCGGCTGATCGCCGGACGCGCGGACAACCCGCACAAGGTGCGCGGCAGCCAGATCGCCGAGCAGCCACACGGTCCGCTGGTCGGCATCCCGGGCGCACCGTCGGAGTTTTCCCCGACCACCCCGGCGACCTCGTCGTGGCTGGTGTGCGATTCGGTGGCGCCGAAGGCGGGAGTGGGCGCACCCTCGCCGGTGACGGTCACCGTCATCGACGGCACGCCCGACCTGTCGGGTCGTCGCAACGTGCTGAGCGGCTCGGACGCCGTGGTGCTCAAGTACGAGAAGGACACCTGGGTGATCCGGCAGAGCCGCCGGTCTAAGATCGACGCGACCAACCGCGCGGTGTTGCTGCCGCTGGGGTTGACCCCGGAAAACGTCAGCCAGGCGCATCCGATGAGCCGGGCCCTGTACGACGCGCTGCCAGTCGGACCGGAACTGTCGGTGCCCAAGGTCCCGGGTGTCGGCCAGCCGGCGGCATTCACCAATGCACCCGGACCGATCGGAACCGTGTTGGTGACGCCGCAGGTCAGCGGGCCGCAACAGTTTTCGGTGGTGTTGGCCGACGGTGTCCAGACGGTCAACTCTGTGGTCGCGCAAATCCTGCAGAACGCCGGGACCTCGGCAGGCAATTCACCCATAGTGGTGGCGCCCGCATCGTTGGCGCAGATGCCGGTTGTCAACGGGCTGGACCTGTCGGCCTACCCCGACAGTCCGCTGAAACCGGTCGACCTGCGGGAAAACCCCGCGACGTGCTGGTGGTGGCAGAAGACCGCCGGGGAGGAGCGCGCCCGCATCCAGGTGATCTCCGGCCCGACGATCCCGGTACCCAACGGATCGACCGACAAGATCGTGTCGCTGGTCAAGGCGGACCCCTCGGGTCGCGAAGCCGATCGCGTCTACTTTGGATCCGACTACGGCAACTGGGTGGTCGTCACGGGCAACGACCCAGCCTCGGCCACCGCCGAATCGATGTGGTGGCTTTCCAGCTCCGGGGTCCGTTTCGGCGTGGAAAACTCTCGCGATTCCCGCAAAGCACTAGGCTTGACGTCGGAGCCGAGTCCGGCGCCGTGGGTCGCACTGCGGTTGCTGGCACCGGGTCCCGCCCTCTCCCGCGCCGACGCAATGGTGCGTCATGACACCCTTCCGACCGATATGAACCCCGCAGAGTTGGTGGTACCCAAGTGAAGCAAGGTTTCGCGCGCCCAACGCCTGAGCGGGCACCGGCCGTCAGGCCCGAGAACATCGTCCTCCCGACACCGCTGAGTGTCCCGCCGCCCGAAGGCAAACCGTGGTGGCTGATCGTGGTTGGCGTGCTGGTGGTCGGCCTGCTGGTCGGCATGGTCGGCATGACGATCGCCAACGGCTCGCGGATGTTCCTGGGCGCCGGTTCGATCTTCCCGATCTTCATGATCGGCGGCGTCGCGATGATGATGTTCGGTCGCGGCGGCGGCCAGCAGCAGATGAGCCGGCCGAAGCTGGACGCGATGCGCGCCCAGTTCATGCTGATGCTCGACATGCTGCGGGAGACCGCCAACGAGTCGGCCGACAGCATGGACGCTAACTACCGGTGGTTCCACCCGGATCCGACGACGCTGTCCGCCGCAGTGGGTTCGTCCCGGATGTGGGAGCGCAAACCCGACGGCAAGGACCTCAACTTCGGTGTCGCCCGGATCGGCGTGGGCATGACCCGTCCCGAGGTGACCTGGGGCGAGCCGCAGAACATGCCGACCGACATCGAGCTGGAGCCGGTCACCGGTAAGGCACTGCAGGAGTTCGGTCGCTACCAGAGCGTGGTGTACAACCTGCCGAAGATGATCTCGCTGCTTGTCGAGCCGTGGTACGCCCTGGTCGGCAACCGTGAGCAGACCCTGGGTGCCATGCGCGCGCTCATCTGCCAGCTGGCCTTTTCACATGGACCCGACCACCTTCAGATGATCGTGGTCACCTCCGACATGAGCAAGTGGGACTGGGTGAAGTGGCTGCCGCACTTCGGCGACCCGCGTCGCCGCGATGCTGCCGGCAACGCGCGGATGGTGTACGCCTCGGTTCGCGAATTTGCCACCGATCAGGCTGAATTGTTCGCTGGGCGTGGATCTTTCACGCCGCGGCACGCCAGCTCGTCGGCCGAGACGCCGACTCCGCACCACCTGATCATCGCCGATGTCGACGACCCGCAGTGGGAGTACGTCATCAGCGTCGACGGCGTCGACGGCGTGACGTTCTTCGACCTGACCGGTTCTGCCCTGTGGACCGGCAACCCGGAACGGGTGCTCAAGTTCACCAACGACGTCGGCGTGATCGAAGCGCTGCCCCGCGACCGTGACACCTGGATGGTGATCGACGACAACCGGTGGTTCTTCGCCCTCGCCGACAATGTCACCGAATCTGAGGCCGAGCAGTTCGCGCACGGGCTGGCCCGCTGGCGGCTGGCCGAGGCCTACGAGGAGATCGGTCAGCGGGTTGCCCAGATCGGCGCCCGAGACATTTTGTCCTACTTCGGGATTGACGATCCTTCCAAGATCGATTTCGAGGCGCTGTGGAGCAGTCGGCGCGATGCGCTGTCGAGCCGCTCCCGGTTGCGCATCCCGTTCGGAAACCGCTCTGACAACGGCGAGCTGCTGTTTCTCGACATGAAGTCGCTCGATGAGGGCGGCGACGGTCCGCACGGCGTCATGTCGGGAACGACCGGTTCCGGTAAGTCGACTCTGGTGCGTACCGTTCTCGAGTCGCTGATGCTGTCGCATCCGCCGGACGAGTTGCAGTTCGTGCTCGCCGACCTCAAGGGTGGATCCGCGGTCAAGCCGTTCGCCCGCGTGCCGCACGTGTCGCGCATCATCACCGACCTCGAAGAGGACCAGGCGCTGATGGAGCGTTTTCTGGATTCGCTGTGGGGTGAGATCGCCCGTCGAAAGGCGGTCTGCGACAACGCCGGTGTCGACGACGCCAAGGAATACAACGAGATGCGCTCGCGCATGCGCGCGCGCGGCCAGGACATCCCGCCGCTGCCGATGCTGGTGGTCGTCATCGACGAGTTCTACGAGTGGTTCCGCATCATGCCGACCGCCGTCGATGTGCTGGACTCCATCGGCCGACAAGGCCGCGCCTACTGGATCCACCTGATGATGGCTTCGCAGACGATCGAGAGTCGGGCCGAAAAGCTCATGGAGAACATGGGTTACCGGTTGGTGTTGAAGGCCCGTACCGCTGGTGCGGCACAGGCGGCCGGTGTTCCCAACGCCGTCAATCTGCCCGCACAGGCCGGTCTGGGCTACTTCCGCAAGAGCCTCGACGAGATCATCCGCTTCCAGGCCGAGTTCCTGTGGCGCGACTACCGCCGTGGCGTATCGCTCGACGACGACGGGCCGGCGATGCTGACCCACGCTGTGGACTACATTCGGCCACAGTTGTTCACCACCGGGTTCACGCCGATCGAGGTCAGTGTGACCGGGCCGGACGAGTTCGCGGCCCTGACCAACGGCGACAGCGGCAACGGCGAGGCCTTCAGTGGTTTCGGCGCCGACGTGGTCGAGGAAGAAGAGGAAGAAGAGGAAGCGATCCGGACGCCGAAGGTCGGTACCGTGATCATCGACCAGCTTCGACGGATCGACTTCGAGCCGTACCGGTTGTGGCAGCCGCCGCTGGACCAGCCGGTGCCGATCGAGAACCTGGTCAACCGCTTCCTCGGGCACCCGTGGCAGGAGCAGTACGGTCAGGCCACCGAACTGGTGTTCCCGGTCGGGATCATCGACCGTCCGTTCAAGCACGACCAGCCACCGTGGACAGTGGATACCTCGGGATCTGGTGCAAACGTGTTGATTCTGGGCGCGGGCGGTTCGGGCAAGACCACCGCGCTGCAGACGTTGATCACCTCAGCTGCGCTGACCCACACGCCCGAGCAGGTTCAGTTCTATGTGCTGGCCTACAGCAGCACCGCGCTGACGACAGTGGCCGGGTTGCCGCACGTCGGTGAGGTCGTCGGTCCGACCGACCCGTACGGCGTCCGCCGCACCGTGGCCGAGTTGCTCGCGCTGCTCCGCGTGCGTAAGCACACCTTCCTCGAGTACGACGTGCCGTCGATGGAGGTCTTCCGGCGACGCAAGTTCGGTGGGGAAGCCGGCCGGGTGCCCAACGACGGCTTCGGCGACGTCTTCCTGGTGATCGACAATTACCGCGCGCTCGCCGAAGAAAACGAAGTGCTCATCGAGCAGGTGAACCTGATCATCAACCAGGGGCCGTCGTTCGGTGTGCACGTGATGGTCACCGCCGACCGCGAATCGGAGCTTCGGCCCCCGGTTCGCAGCGGTTTCGGATCGCGGATCGAGCTGCGTCTGGCCGCGGTCGAGGATGCCAAGTTGGTGCGCTCGCGGTTCGCCAAGGATGTTCCGGTCAAGCCGGGTCGCGGCATGGTCGCGGTGAACTACGTGCGACTGGACAGCGACCCGCAGTCCGGTTTGCATACCCTGGTGGCTCGGCCGGCGCTCACCGATACACCGGACAACGTGTTCGCGTCCGAGAGTGTCGCAACAGCGGTCAGCCAAGTCGCGGTCGGCCACGCGCCGCCGGTGCGCCGGCTGCCGGCGAAGTTCGGGCTGGAGCAGGTGCGGGCGCTGACCCAGCAGGACCAGCGGCAGAACGTCGGCGTCGGTGGAATCGCCTGGGCCATCAACGAATTGGACCTGCAGCCGGTGTACCTCAACTTTGCCGAGAACGCGCACCTGATGGTGACGGGTCGACGCGAATGCGGTCGCACGACGACGTTGGCGACAATCATGGCCGAGATCGGGCGGGTGTACGCGCCGGGGGCCAGCATCGCGGAAGCGACGTCACGTCCGTCGGCGCAGGTATGGCTGGTCGACCCGCGTCGTCAGCTGCTGACCACGCTGGGCACCGACTACGTCGAGAAGTTCGCTTACAATCTCGACGGCGTCTCGGCGATGATGAACGAGCTGGGCGAGGTGCTGGCGCGTCGCGAGCCCCCGCCGGGCTTGTCGGCCGAAGAGTTGCTGTCCCGCGCGTGGTGGAGCGGGCCGGAGATCTTCCTGATCATCGACGACGTGCAACAGCTCCCGCCGGGCTTCGACTCACCGCTACACAAGGCGGCACCGTGGGTCACCCGGGCCGCCGACGTCGGTCTGCACGTGATCGTCACCCGCACCTTCGGCGGGTGGTCGTCGGCGGGCAGCGACCCGATGCTGCGGGCGCTGGCTCAGGCCAACTCACCGCTGCTGGTCATGGACGCCGACCCCGACGAGGGCTTCATCCGCGGCAAGATGAAAGGTGGGCCGCTGCCCCGCGGTCGTGGCCTGCTGATGGCCGAGGATACCGGGGTGTTCGTCCAGGTCGCGGCGACCGAACTGCGTCGATAACCTGCCACGCCGTCAGCGGTCAGCCGCGGGCTATCCACCGAGGGTGGGTCGTGGCATGTGGTAGCTGCGGTTTCTCATGCGGAATGCCTTCTTGTTGGTGGGGCGTCCCGCGCCGCTCGGGATCTGGCCCACGGTCGGCAGGCCGGCCGAGGTTGTGGTCCGGTTTGCCCACGTTGGCAGAGCGCGAAAACCCGTCTCCGCCGAAGCCGCCGGCGCGGCACCCGGGCCGGCCGCCGGAGTCGCCGCGGTCCAGCCCGGCGGCACGGATAAACCGCCGACCGGCACCGTCCGACCCGCGCTGGCCAGCACCCAGTCCGGCGACAATGTTTGCGCCGCCGCAGCGGCGCCGGCCGCGGGCGCTTCGAGTGCCGGCAAACCGGCCGCGAGGGCGCCGTTTCGTTGCAGCGCGGTGACGAACAATCCGATGTAGAAGAACACTTTCGTGAACTGGGCGGCGAAGAAAACCGGCAGGATCAACTCCCTCAAATCCCTGAGGTCGCTGACGAGCGGTATCAACGGCGCTGTCGTGGACGCGGAAGTCTGCGCCGCGGACGGGTTCGTGAGCCCACCCGAGGTGAGGGCCTGTAGCTGCTGTGGCACCGCGGACATCAGCTGCGAGACGCTCGCCTGAGAATGTCCGACGGCGGTGTCGACGGCTTGGCCGACCGCAGCACCCTGGCCGGATTGCCCAGCGGGGTTGGTGGTCTGCGGCGGCTGGCTGAACGGCGTGAGCGTGGCCGCGGCCGAGGCGGATGCGGCGTAGCCGTACATCGCCGCGGCGTCCTGCGCCCACATTTCGGCGTAGACGGCCTCGGTGGCCGCGATCGCCGGCGTGTTCTGCCCGAAGAAGTTGGTCGCGACCAGTGTCGCCAACAGAGTGCGGTTGGCCATCACCACCGCGGGGGGCACGGTCGCGGCGAACGCCGCCTCGTAAGCGGCCGCCGCCGCCCGGGCCTGGCCGGCCGCCTGCCCGGCTTGCCCCGCCGTGGTCGTCACCCATGCGATGTAGGGGGCAGCCGCGGCGGCCATCGCGGTCGAGGCCTGGCCCGACCAGCTCTGGCCTTGCAGCTCCGAGGTCGCCGCGGAATACCCGGCGCCGAACGTTTCCAATTGGGCGGCCAGGCCATCCCAAGCCGCGGCGGCGGCCAGCAGCGGGCCCGGGCCCGGGCCGGTATAGATTCGCGCTGAGTTGATCTCGGGCGGTAGCGACCCGAAATCAACCATCGGCATGGGTGTGGCAGCGGTGGCGGCCGGGCAAACGACAGTCATCGTGAGGGTGTCGGCTCCCGGCCAGCGCAGACACCATCGTTACCCGCCTTGGGGCGGACGCGGCATCGTGAAGCGACGCGGCGGCACGCGCAACGAGCTGCTGACCGACGAACGCGTATTCGCACCTGGGCCCATGCCCACCATCGGACCAGCGCCCGCACTGGGCCCGCTGTCGGCCGATGCCGGAACTGCGCCGAGATCCGTGTTCGACATCCACTCCGGCTCTTCGAAGGCGCTGGCGATCGGAGTTGCCGATGCCCAGGTCTGCGGGACCGACAATCCGCCGATCTTTTCCGCCCGCGCCACGTCGACAAGAACCCGCGCCCGAACACCTTGCGGCACCAGCTGTTCAGCCGCGGCAGCCCGAGCCCCAGCGTCCCCTTCTCCGATCTTCGGCAGATCGTTCTCCTGGAGGGCAGTCCGCTCGGCGGCGAGTTTGAAGCTTCCGCCGCTGAAGAACGTGCGGGTGAAAGCGGCACCGGCAACTGTCGGGAAGAGAGTTTGATTGAAGGCAAAAAGGGCGTTGAGCAGCGGCGACGAAAACGGCCCTAACCCCGCCGCCGCCGACCCTGTCGAAGCCCCCCCGCTGGCGAGACTCTGGAGCTGCTGTGGCAATGCCGTCAGCAACTGGGACAGCGTCGACTGCGAACTCGAGGCGGCGGAACTGCCGACAGCGTGGGCCACCGCGGCGGCCTGTGCGGGTTGGGCGCCGGCAGTGGTGGTCTGCGGCGGCTCGCTGAACGCCGTCAGCCTGCTCGCCGCCGACGACGACGCGGCGTAGCCATACATCGCCGACGCATCCTGTGCCCACATCTGGGCGTATGCCGCCTCGGTGGCCGCGATCTGGGTGGTGTTCTGCCCGAAGATATTGCCCGCGACCAGCGCCGCGTACTCGGCGCGGTTGGCCGTGACCAGCGCCGGTGGCACCGTTGCGGCGTATGCGCTCTCGTAGGCGGCGCCCGCGGCGCGGGCCTGACCGGCCGTCTCCTCGGCCTGCGCCGCCGCCGCCGCCATCCACTCGACATACGGTAGCGCTGCGTCGGCCATCGCGTTCGAGGCGTTACCTGACCACGCTTCGTCTTGTAGCCCCGCGATCACCGCGGTGTAGCCACGCGCGACCGAGTCCAGTTGGCTGGCTATCGCCTGCCACGCTGACGCGGCGGCGATGATCGGACCCGAGCCCGGACCCGCATACATCCGGGCGGAGTTGACCTCGGGCGGCAGTGCGCCGAAATCAAGCATCACCGTCCCCTTTCCCCGAGCAGTCGCAGCCGAGGACCCACCCGCCGCACTTTGCTGACCACCCAACGCCGCGCAGCGGGCCGGTTCGCCCGACGAGCGGCTGCGAGAACAGATGGAAGAGTCAACAGCGACCCGCCGACCACACCACTTTTCTGGCAAGCCCAGGCCAGCATGCCCGCAATACGCAGTGTATTCCGCGTTTGAGCTTTAGACCGGTAACCCCCGATGTGGTGCGGCGGACTTTGTCCAGGCGACCAGCAGGCTCCTCTGCCCGGGGCGCGACTTTGCACCTTCAGCAAACCGCTCCCGGGATTTGGCAGCCGACCGGTGATCGAAGCACAGCGAAGGAACGGGTTTCCACTCGGTGAACGTGAGATGGCCAACCGCTTGGCAACTCGGGTCCGGACTGCAGAAATCTGTTCAGCCTCAGGCCCGCGAACTGGCCGTTTGCTGAAAGTTCCCAGTGCGTCGGCGCAGCGCCGGCGCGCATCCCGCTGTGGTGACCGACCACGCGCTTCTCGTGACCACTGTGCTGACAGCTAAGAGCATCCCGGTAACTGGCAATGAGCTCCGAATATCTTGGGAATTAGCGCCTCTGCGCGAGCCTTGGCATTCGCAGGCCCGCCAACAGCGCACACGCTGCCGAAAAGCGAGGGCAGTCGCCAATCCTGCCTGCCGAGCCGCGACCCAGGCTTCATCAAGGCACCTTCATGCAAACTCACAACCTTCCCTTTCCCTTCATGTGCAGTTCAGCTTCTTGTTGGCGCTGGGTCAATCGACGAACAGAGGCTTAGCGCGCATCGCGACACTCGGTGGGCGTCGCGGACTGCTGACGATAAGGGGAGTCGAATGCTGGGTTTCGAGGTTTTGCCGCCGGAGATCACTTCCGCCAAGATGTACACGGGCCCGGGAGCGGGGCCGATGACGGCAGCCGCATCGGCCTGGGATGCCCTTGCGGCGGAGTTGGATTCGTTCGCGCAGAGCTACTCGTCGGTCATCTCGGCCTTGGAGGGGCAGAGCTGGACGGGTCCCGCTGCCACTGCCATGGCGGCGGCGGCGGCACCGTATGCGCAGTGGGCCGCGTCGACAGCGGCGCAAGCCGAGCAGACGGCCAGCCAAGCGCGCGGGTCGTCAGCCGCCTACGAGACCGCACGTGCGGCAGTTGTGCCGCCGCCGGTGGTGGCGGCCAACCGGACCCAGTTGACCCACCTGATCGCTACCAACCTGTTGGGGCAGAACACCGCTCAGATCGCGGCGACCGAGGCTCAGTACGAACAGATGTGGGCCCAGGACGTCCACGCGATGTACGGATATGCCACGGCGTCGTCGACGGCGACGCAACTCTCGCCGTTCACCGAGCCGCCGCAGACCACCAACGCCGCGGCAGCGGCCAATGCTCCCGCTGCGGCCGCGTCGGCGGCCGCCTCCGCGGGCGCTACCCACGCGCAGACCCTGTCGCAGCTGCTTTCATCGGTGCCACAACAGCTCTCGGCGGCAGCCGCACCGGCGGCGACAAGCTCGAGCACCTCCACGCTGTTCGGCGTGCAGGTGCCGTCATCGCTCCTCACGAGCCTGGGGAACTTCAACACCATTGACGGGCCGGTATCTTTCGGCGCGGCGCTGACCCGTACCGGCGCCAACTCCACCGCCGCCGCCGTGATTGCGTTCCGGGTCTTTGCCGACCTCGCCATCTACTCGCCGCTGACGGGGCTGTCCAGCGCCACGTCGGCGGCTCCGCTGGGCGGGCTGGCATCGGCGGGGCTGGCCGCGTCGGCCGCGGGAAGCGTGCAGAGCGCGACGCTGGCCAGCGTCGGCACAGCCGCTCCGATGGGGCCTCTGTCGGTTCCTCCGGCGTGGGCCAGCGCGACTCCGGTGGCTACCGCGAGCGAACAGCCGCTGTGGCTGTCGGAAGGCGAGGCGATGTGGGCGTCCGATCCGGCGGCGAACGCGGCCGGCGCGGCGCCGGCGGCGGGTATCGGACCGATGGCAGGCATGGCCGGCGCGGTCGCGGCGGGCATGCTGGCACGCCCCGTCGTCAACAACATGCTGCGGGTTGCGCCGCGCCGCTTCAAGATGCCGCGCCCCACCTCCGGTGGATAGCGCTACCCCTTTGCTGCCCCTCAGCCGCGGTGCGCGGCACGGCCAATCTTGTCCAAGTCGAGGAGTGTGAAAAACCGTGGTCCTGAATTTTGCGGCGCTGCCGCCCGAGGTCAATTCGGCTCGGATGTATGCCGGCCCGGGTTCGGCGCCGATGATGGCGGCCGCGACAGCGTGGGATGCGCTGGCCGGCCAGCTGGACGTGTTCGCCACCGGCTACACCTCGGAGCTGGCGAGTTTGCAAGGCCGGGACTGGTCGGGGCCCGCCTCGCATGCGATGGCCGCGGCTGCCGCACCATATGTCGCGTGGGCGAGCACGACGGCCGCGCAAGCCGAGCAGGCGGCCGCCCAGGGTCGGGCGGCCGCGGCGGCCTATGAGGCGGCGTTCGCGATGACGGTGCCGCCCCCGGTGATCGAAGCCAACCGGACGTTGCTGATGGCGCTGGTGGCGACCAACTTCTTCGGGCAGAACACGCCGGCGATTGCGGCCACCGAGGCCCTGTACACGGAGATGTGGGCCCAAGACGCCGCTGCCATGTACGGCTATGCGGGGTCCGCGTTGCCGGCAGCAGCCGCATTGACACCGTTCACCCCACCGCCGCAGACCACCAATGCCAACGGACAATCCACGCAGAACGCCGCGGCAGCTCAGGCGGTCGGCACCGCGACCGCCGACAAGACGCAAATGCTGGCACAGACGGTCTCAGCTGCGCCACACCAGCTGCACAGCCTCTCGACCGGATCAAGCTCGGCCCATTCGGCAGTGTCGTCGGCAACCTCAGCTACATCGCAGGCAACCTCAGCTACATCGCAGGCAACCTCAGCTACGTCGTCGGCAACCTCGACATCGTCGTCTTCACAGTATGTCTACATCACCAATTTCCAAACCTTCAAGCAGTATTACGACATCTACAACGAGGCCATTAACAAAAACTTCTATAACTACGGCGTGACCATCGGGGACCAGGGAGATTTCAACGCCACGCTGCCAAAATTCTTCCAGCATATGGCGCTGCCGAGGGTGCCACCGTTCCTCTATGACAACCCCGAGGAGCCGGAGTTGGTAGGCGCCAGGGGCCTCGCGCTGGCCGGTACCGGCAACGCAGGGTCGGTGGGCACATTGTCGGTTCCGCAGAGTTGGTCGCCGGCGTCACCGGCCAGCGGCCAGACACTGCTGGCGGCCAACGACGCCACCCCGGCGCAGTCGCCGGATACCAGCCACCGTGCCGTCCTGGCCAACTCGGCGAGACCCATGGACCAGGCGCCGCTGTCGGTGGGACCGATGGGAGGTTCGGCGCAGCAGCGCACCGGCAACGCCGTCTTCCGTACGGGAGATCGCCGCTTCCGGATGCCCCGGCCGGCGGTCGGCGGATAGCACCAGTTGAGACCACACGGCTGTCGGGTGTGATCGACGAAAGGGGATGTGGATGTTGGACTTCGGGACGTTGCCGCCGGAGATCACCTCGGCCCAGATGTATTCCGGTCCGGGTTCGGAGCCATTGATGGTTGCCGCGGGCGCCTGGGACCTGCTGGCCGCGCAGTTGGAGTCGTTCGCGCGGGGCTACGCTGCGGAAATCTCGGCGTTGGAGGGCCAGGCGTGGACGGGGTCCGCGGCGGCGGCGATGGCGGCCGCAGCCGGACGGTATGCGCAATGGGCGACGACGACGGGAGTGCAGGCCGAGCAGGCGGCCAGCCAGGCGCGGGTGGCAGCAGCCGCCTATGAGGCTGCGCATTCGGCGGTGGTGCCGCCGGCGGTGGTGGCCGCTAACCGAACCCTGCTGTTGCAGCTCATCGCGACCAACATCTTGGGTCAGAACGCGAACCGGATCGCGGCCGTCGAGGCTGACTACGCCGAGATGTGGGCTCAAGACACCTACGCGATGTTCGGCTATGCGGCGTCGGCGTCGTCGGCGACACGACTGTCGCCGTTCACCGCGCCGCCGCAGACCACCAACGCCGCGGCAGCGGCCGATGCTCCCGCTGCGGCTGCGTCGGCGGCCGCCTCCGCGGGCGCTACCCATGCGCAGACCCTGTCCCAGCTGCTTTCGGCTGTGCCGCAACAGCTTTCGGCGGCGGCAGCGGGTTCGGGCACGGCCGTGCCATCTGGCATACCGGTACCGAAATCGTTCATCACATTCTTAAGCGACATCAATTATGTGAACCAACCCATCGACACCTATGTGTTCATCCAGGCGCGTAATGTCGGGGCGGTCGGTAGCGCCATCATGAATTCCGTCGGCTACTTCAGCGACGGCACAATTGTGGCGGTTCCCGGATTGGCCGACGCGTCATCGCCGTTGGCCGCCGGGCTTGCCGAGTCGACCGCGGGGGCTGAGTCGACCGCGGGGGCCGGTGTTCGCAACGCGGTGCTGGCCAGTGCCGGAACGGCCGCTCCGAGGGGGCTGTTGTCGGTGCCCCAGGCGTGGGCGCAGGCGACGCCGGCCGCGGCGGCGACCGAGCAATGGTTGTCGTCGGGCACCAGCCAGTCGTGGCGGGTAACTCCGGTGGCGCACTACGCCGGTACGGGGCCAGCGGCCGGGATGGGACCGATGGTGGGGGCGGCCGGCGCTGCCGCGGCCCGGAAGCTAACCCGTCCCAGCGTCAGCGCCATCTTGCAGGTCACGCCTCCGCGTTACAAGATGCCTCGGCCGTCGTCGGGCGGATAGCCGAGGCCTGAGGGGCGTGACAAATCCGGCCAAACCCAATTCGGCCGTGGGGCTGACGTGGCCGGTCGGCGTTGATACTCGTCGAGCTGACGTCGAGCTGACCAAGCGCGCCTGCGGTTTCCAGAGCCCGAACGCCCTGATAGCTATGGCACTGCTGACCCGAGACGGACTCTGCCCGCAGCTACCCGGCCGCGCCCCATGAAACCGGGCCCGAAGACGCCAGTTCATCCACCGTCTCACCGGTGGTCAAGATGGCCTGGCAAAACCAGGTCTGCCTATTCTCTGACAGACCCGTCCTCGTGCTGACCCGAATTGTTTTCGGCGGGAACTCGCACACACCGACCAATTCGGCCTCGGCGATGCTCAGGGCAGCGAATCTGGCTCCGTCAACTCCTCAGAGCGAGACGGGCCTCTCTCGACCGCGGTAGTGCGGCAATACAGTGCCCGCGAGACCGCAACGAAATGTGCAGCCTTCAACACGGTCAGGTTGGGATAGGTGCTCCGCACCGAATCTACGGCAGTGCGGGTCTTCTGGCCGCTGGCAATCTGACCGCAGGCGGCTTTGGCGGCGGCGATCGCTTCAGGGCCGGTTGGCTGATCGATGCCGAGACGGCCAAGCGAGTCCAAGAACGTTTCGTCTGTCGCACTTGCGACATACACATCAGTGTCGGTCGGCTCGGCGTATGCCGGCGCGGCCACGCCGACCGCGGCTGCCGCGCCCGCGCCGATCACGATCAGCTTCGCAACCAAACGCGATTTCCCGTTCGCCATCTTGTATCTCCTTGTCCGCACAGGTGATGCCGCCGCAGCTCCGACGTCGGTGTCCGTGAGCCGCTACAGCGTGCCCGTTTCAGTGGTCTACCAGCACGTTAAGTGCTACCGGCGGCCTGGTACAGGTCCGACGGACAAGGTTCGTCGGGGCTTCTACAACTGTTTGTTTTGTGAAATCTTTTGTTCGCCCAATGTTTGCTTTTTCGCAAGGTGACTGCGTCCAGCAAACGGCTCCTCGCTACACCGCGCCTAGCGCGCCGACGATGTCCGCCGCCGGACCCGGGCGAGCGGCAGCGAAGGCCGTGCCCGCCCACAGGTTCGTCCCGTGCGGGTCATCGGCGGCTACCGCGGCTTGTCGGATCGGCGTCGTCATGTGGTGGATCTCGGGGTATCCGAGCGGCGCGACGTCGTCCAGTAGCCGGGTGAAGTCGTTTTCCAGGGCGCGCGCGTAGCGGCCCGAAAACGCCGGGGTCACTTGCGTACTGACGAATTGTGGGTTCTGCAGGGCGGTCCGGTGCGCGGCATTGGTGGCGGCCTCGTCGGCCAGCAGGAGCGCGGTCCCGACCTGGGCGGCCACCGCCCCTCGACGCAGCACGTCGGCGACGGCCTCGGCGGCAACCGCGGCCTCATAGGCCGACGTGACCGTGACGAACAGCAGCATCCCCAACGCCCCGAGCCGTCTCGGCACGTCGGCTGAGGGAACATCGAACGTGAACGACACCACCTCGGGTCGCACATCGGCGATCACCTCGAGCCATCGGAGCGCCCACGATGGGCACCGCGAGATCCCAGAAGCCCACGACCATGGCGCCCCTGTAGTGGAGGCGGCCGAGAAACGGCCGGTGCTCTGCGCCTCGCCCACTGGGCGAACATCGCGGGCTGGAACGCGAGTGGTTAATCCTCTTCCAGGATCAGCGCCATCTCCGGGCAGGCCGCGACCCCGTCGCGGGTTGCTTGCGCGTTCTCGGGCCGCACCTGGTGTTCGTCGAGAATGGAGTAGCCGGACTCGTCGATCGGAAAAACTTCCGGGTCGACCGCGTAGCACTGGGCGTGGCCCACGCATTTCGACTGCGCAAGACGAACCTTCATCGGGCTGCTCTTTCTCGACCGGACACGAGCCAACGGTAAGTGGCCCAGTCACTGCTCGGGCGAGAGCGGAGCTGGTAATGGACGGCAAGAGCCCGAACTCCGGTTTGCCCGTAACAATTTCGCGCTCACGACAGTGCCGCTGCGACTCAGTCGACCAGGTGTTGCGAAGCCCGCGATCAGCGGGTTGGTCTTGTGGTGGCCGGCGCGGGCGGTGTGCTCGTCGGGGGGTCGGGCACCTCAACCCCCGGCGGTACTGCGCCGACATGCGCGGCCACCGCCGGAATCTCAATCGCCGCACCTTGTTGGCTGCATTCGTCGCTGTCGACGGTGACTGTCATCGCGCCGCGCAGCGCACCACCTGCCTGCTGGAGCCGAATCACCTGTGTGGTGGTCTGCGCGCCGGGCACGCCGTTCGGCCCCACGCAGGCGAACAGCACTTTGTCCGGTCGCGACTGCCAGGCGCCGTCGCGAAAATCCAACACGAGCGAGGTATGCCCGCCGGTCGGGCTCACCACTTGGTGGTCGTTATCGTCGAGCAAGGTACCGACCGCGACGCAGGACGTCGGCGTGCATGAAGTGTGAAAAGCCCACCAAGTGCTGACGTTCGGCGGTTGCGGGTCGGGGGTGCTGTTGTAAGTCTGCTGTGCGCGGTTCACGTCGAGACGGTATGACCCGTCGAGCGCTTCTCCCGGACCGGGAAAGTCACGGCCATCGGTCGTCGTTGGGGCAGCGACTGGAGCGGAGCCGCGGATGGCCGCCAGTGGGCCAGTGGCTTGCCTGGACGCGGCGTCATTCCCGCGGCCGATCACGATGCCGACGGCGAGCAGGCCGACGCACAGGGCAGCCGCCCCGCTGCCCAGCCCGACAACCCAGGGCCACCGGCGGCGCCGAATGGCCGCCGGCGCGGTGGACCCGCTGGCACCGACCGGCTGTCCGGTCGCGGCGTGCTGCTGCGCCAGACGCCGAACCGTTCCCGTTGTCGGCGGAGGCTCCGGGCTGTCATCGGGATAATCGACGACGGTGAGGTAGGCCGCGGCACTGCGATCACCGGTCCACGCCCGGGCGCTGTCACTGAGTGCATCCGCGAACGCACGGCAGCTGCGGAACCGATCGTGGGGGTTTTTGGCCAGCGCGGTCGCGAGTGTGTCGTCCAGGCGCGCGAGGTCGGGACGCCGCCCACGCAGGCTTGGCGGCGGTGCTCCGGTGAGCAAGTGGAACGCCGTGACGGCGAGCGCATACTGGTCGGCGCGTCCATCGATGTCGGCGCCCGTCAATTGTTCGGGTGCGGCGTAGACGACCGCTGCATCGGTCAGACCCGGAACCCAGCCGCCGTCGCGGTCACCGAGCCGGCGGGCTATTCCGAAGTTGGTAAGAAGTATTTGTTGTGCACCGTCGGCTGGATTGCCGATCAGGATGTTTGCGGGTTTCACGGCGCGGTGCACCATGCCCCGGCTGTGCGCGTAATCAAGCGCGTCCGCGACGGCCGTCACGATCGACAGCACCCCCCCGACCGGCATTCCGGCCGGAAACCGATTGGCGATGATGTGCGCAGCGTCGGTGCCGTTGACGAAGTCCATGGTGATCCACAGCCGGCCTTCGAACTCGCCCCGATGGTCGACCCTGAGGATGTGCGGATGACGCAGGCTGGTCGCTACCGGAGTCTCGCGGCTGAATCGGTCGCGGAACTCGCGGTCCTCCGTCAACTTCTCTGACAGGACTTTCAGCGCGCTCCAGTGTGGCAACCGTGGATGTTGGACGAGATAGACGTCACCCGTGTCGTCGTGGTCCAGGACCCGCAGAACGCTGTATCCGACGAACGTCGCACCGCTGGAGAACGGCATGGTCAAATCCTAGACACGCCGGCAGCCCGAGGCGTCGCGACGACGAAGCCGGGACGACTCGGGCTATGCCACGCGATAAAACCTCAGCTAGCGCCGTGTAGGCGGGCTTGGGGAGCGGACTTATCGGCGGCTGGATTTCATCCGCTCGGACTGGTCTCCCGGTCGTAGCCAACCGGACCGCAACATATCCGCACTTCGCAGTACTGCGATAGGACAAACCAACCGGTCAGAGCCGTTTAAGTTAAGCGGCTGTTACCGCAGGTGAACAGTTGTTGCTGGCGGGTGAACAGTTGCCGACACGTGGCTTCGGGCCCAGCGCAGAGCCGTGCGCGCGGCTACTCTCATGCACGGACAGATTGGCGGATCGATCGAGAGATAAGGAAACAGCAATGTCGTTCGTGACCACCCAGCCGGAGGCCTTGTCGGCAGCAGCCACCAGCCTTCAGGGTATCGGCGCGGGTATGCAGGCCCAGAACGCGGCCGCAGCGGCTCCCACAACGGGTGTGGTGCCCGCTGCCGCCGACGAGGTTTCAGCGCTCACGGCCGCCCAGTTCGCCGCGCACGCGCAGCTCTACCAGGCCGTCAGCCAGCAGGCCGCAGCCATCCACGAGATGTTCGTCAACACGTTGGGCACCAGCGCCGGTTCCTACGCCGCTACCGAAGCTGCTAACGCAGCCGCTGCCGGCTAAGTGTCGGCATGAAGCCTGTCCCACTGTGGTGCCACGCACGGTGGCTGCCAGTTAGCGGGAAAGGGGGGATCAGCCGTGTGTTCCAAGTCGGCGGTGACCTCAGGTAACTCGTCCGACTTTTACGTTCGTCGCAATCGATCACTACACAAGCAAGGAGATAAATAAGTGCCTACGCGTTTTATGACTGACCCGCACGAGATGCGGTCGATGGCGGGCCGGTTCGACACCCACGCCCAGACCGTCGAGGACGAGGCCCGCAAGATGTGGGCATCGAGCCAGAACATTGCCGGTGCGGGCTGGAGCGGTACCGCTCAGATGACCTCCCACGACACCATGGGGCAGATGAACACCGCGTTCCGCAACATCGTGAACATGCTGCACGGGGTGCGTGACGGGTTGATCCGTGACGCCAACAACTACGAGGCGCAAGAGCAGGCCTCCCAGCAGATCCTGTCCAGCTAGCCTTATCAAGGAGAACACTCATGTCGATCAGCTACCAGTTCGGTGATGTCGATTCCCACGGCGCGCTGATTCGCGCCCAAGCTGCTTCATTGGAGGCCGAACACCAGGCCATCGTGCGCGATGTGCTGGCTGCCGGTGACTTCTGGGGTGGCTCGGGTTCGGTGGCCTGCCAGGAGTTCATCACCCAGTTGGGCCGCAACTTCCAGGTCATCTACGAGCAGGCCAACAGCCACGGTCAGAAGGTGCAGTCTGCCGGCAACAACATGTCGTCGACCGACTCCGCCGTCGGCTCCAGCTGGGCCTAAACAGTCACCACACTGCGCGGCAGCACACCGAACGCGGTGTGCTGTCGCGTCGTGCGATTACCGAGCAAGCCGAGACACGAGAGTAGTGATGGATCAAACCACCCGGACCGATATCACAGTCAACGTCGAGGGATTATGGATGTTGCAGGCGTTGCTGGATATCCGCCACGTCGCGCCCGAGTTGCGCTGCCGGCCATTCGTTTCCACTGACTCGATGGACTGGCTCAACGAGCATCCCGGCATGGCGGTGATGCGCGAGCAGGGCATCGTGACGGGCGAGACCGTCGACGAATCGATCGCGGCTCGAATGCGGGTATTGGCTGCGCCGGACCTGGAGGTCGTCGCCCTGTTGTCGCGGGGCAAGCTGCTGTACGGGGTCAAGGAAAAGGAAGAGGAGGGCGAAGACGAGCCGGTGGGCTCCCGCGAGATCCCGGACAACGAGTTCCGTGTGCTGCTGGCCCGCCGCGGCAGCCACTGGGTCTCGGCCGTGCGCGTCGGCGACGAGATCACCGTCGACGACGTCGCGGTCGCCGACACCGCCTCGATCGCGGCGCTGGTGTTCGACGCGCTGGAATCGATTCACCACGCCGACCCAGCGGCAATCAACGCGGTCAACGTGCCGCTGGAAGAGATGCTGGAGATTACCAAAGCTTGGCAGAGTTCCGGGTTCAACGTGTTCTCCGGTGGCGATCTGCGGCGCCTCGGCATCAGCGCGGCAACGGTGGCCGCCCTCGGTCAGGCGCTGTCAGACCCGGCGGCCGAGGCCGCGGTCTACGCCCGGCAGTACAAAGACGACGCCAAGGCACCCAGCGCCTCGGTGCTGTCACTGAAGGACGGATCGGGCGGACGCATCGCGATGTATCAGCAGGCGCGTACCGCCGGGTCCAATGAGGCTTGGCTCGCCATTTGCCCGGCCACCCCGCAGTTGGTCCAGGTCGGGATAAAGACGGTTCTGGAGACGCTGCCCTACGGCGAGTGGAAAACGCATAGCAGAGTTTAACCAATTGTTACGCAGATACCATGCACGGCAAAGAGTTTCGGTGCAGCATTCACTCATGGTGCAGATGCCGCGAAATGCTCTAGAATTTGCACAACAATTGGGACCAGACGTCACAATTCCACATAGCGAGGCACGACACATGTACACCGAATTCGTCGACAGAGGGGTTGCACAATGACCGCAGTTGCCGAGGCTCCCCAGCCTGGTCTGGAGGCAGTCTCATCGCCGCAGGCCGTCGTGGTCGGCATCATCGCCGGCGAGGGCGCGCAAATCGGCGTGCTGCTCGACGCCAACGCACCAGTCTCGGTGATGGTCGACCCGTTGCTCAAGGTCGTCAACGTGCGACTGCGGGAACTGGGTTTGCCGGCTCTGGAAGCCAAACAGCGCGGCAGGTGGGCGCTGTGCCTGGTCGACGGCACGCCGCTGCGGGCTGCCCAGTCGCTGGCCGAGCAGGACATCTTCGACGGTGACCGAGTGTGGCTGCGGTTCATCGAAGACACCGAACACCGTTCCCAAGTCATCGAGCACATTTCGACGGCCGTGTCGGTGAACCTGAGCAAGCGGTTCAGTGCGGTCAACCCGGCGGTGGCCATTCAGGTCGGTGCGGCGATGGTCGCGGTCGGTGTGCTGCTGGGGTCGGGGCTGCTGGGCTGGTTCCGTTACAAGCACGAGTCCTGGGTTCCGGCGCCGTACGCCTTTGTGATCGCGGTGCTGGTATGCACCGTCGCGCTGTTGATCCTGAACCGCGCGCACACGCCGCAGAACCGGCGCGCCGGCGACATGCTGCTGTGGAGCGGCGTCGGCCCGCTTGCGATCGCGGCCGCGTCTGCTCCGCCTGGACCGGTTGGCGCGCCCCACGCGGTGATGGGATTTGCTGCCACCACCGTCGCCGCAATGCTGGTCATGCGGTTCACCGGCCGTCGACTGGGTATCGGTACCGCGATCGTCACGGTGTCGTTGATCGCGACGATCGCGAGCCTGTTCCGGATGGCCTTCGACACCGGTGCCGTGACATTGTTGACGTCGATCCTGCTGGTCTGTGTGTTCGGCTACCACAGCGCACCGGCGATGTCTCGCTGGTTGTCGGGTATCCGGCTGCCGGTCTTCCCGTCGGCCACCAGTCGCTGGGTATTCGAAGCCCGGCCTGACCTTCCGACCACCGTCTCGCACGGCGTCGACGGTGGGCGTCCGACCCTGGCGGGCCCTGAGTCCATCCAGGACGTCGTGCTGCGGGCCGAGCGGGCCCGCTCGTTCCTGACCGGACTGTTGGTCGGGTTCGGCGTGCTCACCATCTTCTCGCTGGCCGGCGTATCCGACCCACGGACCGCCGACCGCTGGCTGCCGCTGCTGCTGGCCGCCTCCACTGCGGGCTTCTTGATGCTGCGTGGTCGTTCATACGTAGACCGTTTGCAGGCAATCATTCTCGCGGTGACGTCCGTCTTGATTATCGGCGCGGTCATCGTTCGCTACTCGTTGGTGCTGTCCTCGACGGCCTCGATTGCGGTCACAGCCGGCCTCGCAGTGCTACTGCCCGCGGCTGGACTGACGGCAGCGGCAACCGTGCCCAACACCATCTACAGCCCGCTGTTCCGCAAGCTCGTCGAATGGGTTGAATACTTCTGCCTGATGCCGATCTTCCCGCTGGCGTTGTGGTTGATGAATGTCTATGCCGCGATCCGTTACCGGTAGTCGCCGACTCATGGCGACCGCAAGCGCGGCGAAGCCGGCCGCAGCGGGTCGCCACGTGACACTGAAGCCGCTTCGTGCGGCCGCAGTTACGGCCACTACGCTGATCGTCGCTTCGGTCGCGCTGTCCGGCTCGCCGGCCCACGCGATCAACCCGCCTGGTATTGATCCGGCCGCAACGCCAGCGAACGGTACCCCCGGACCGCCTCAGCCGATGAAGCAGAACGCTTACTGCACCGAGGTTGGGGTCTTGCCCGGCACGGACTTTCGGGTCCAGCCGAAGTACATGGACATGCTCAATCTGCCCGAGGCGTGGAAGTTCGGGCGCGGCGCCGGGGTGAAGGTTGCCGTCATCGACACCGGTGTCACGCCTCATCCGCGGTTGCCGCACCTGATTCCCGGCGGCGACTACGTGATGGCCGGCGGCGACGGGCTGTCCGACTGCGATGCGCACGGCACGCTCGTAGCGTCGATGATCGCCGCCTCGCCCGGCACCGCCGGGGTGCTCGAAGGACCTGCGCCGCGTCGGCCACCGCCGGTGCCCACCAAGGAACCACCGCCAACGGCGCCGCCGCAGACCATCAGCGTCGTGCCGCCGCCGCCGCAGACCATCACCATGGTTCCGGCGCCGCCACCCGAGCCGCAGTCGGAGGAAGCTCCGGCGTGCCCGGGGTGCCCACCGGCGCCCAAGGTGGGCGGAGCGGCCAGCCATGACCGCGGCACGGCGGTGCTACCCGGGCTCTCCGGCAGCAAGCACGGCACGGTGGTCTCGGTGGATTACCCGCGGCCGGCCGCGCCGCCACGGCCGCTGGACCCGCCACCGCAGCCGGCGCCGAGTGACGCCTACACCGGGATCGCCCCGGATGTCGAACTGATCTCGATCCGGCAATCCAGCCAGGCTTTTGGACTCAAGGACTCCTACACCGGCGACGAGGACCCGCAGACGCGGCAGAAGCGGGACAACATTTTGACCATGGCGCGCGCGATCGTGCATGCCGCCGATATGGGCGCGCGGGTCATCAACATCTCTCAGGTGATGTGCATGAGCGCGCGCAGCCTGATCGACGCGCCTGACCTCGGTGCGGCGGTGCATTACGCCGCGGTCGACAAGGATGTCGTCATCGTCGCCGCCGCAGGTGACACCAGCCAGCGAGACTGCAAACAGAACCCCTTGGTTGATCCGTTGCACCCCAACGACCCTCGCGGATGGAACGGCGTGACCACGGTAGTGACACCGTCCTGGTACAGCGACTACGTTTTGACGGTCGGCGCGGTGGACTCCTCCGGTACGCCGATGGACAAATTGAGTGTCGCCGGGCCGTGGGTCGGAATTGCAGCGCCTGGTACCGACGTGGTCGGGCTCTCGCCGCGAGATGACAATCTGATCAACGCAATTGACGGTCCGGACAACAGTTTGCTGGTGCCGTCCGGGACCAGCTTCTCGACCGCGATCGTGTCCGGCGTGACGGCTCTGGTGCGGGCTAAGTACCCGAATCTGTCTGCGCATCAGATCATCGATCGTCTGACTCGAACTGCGCGAGCACCTGCTCGCGGGGTCGACAACCAGATCGGCTACGGGATCATCGACCCGGTTGCCGCGCTGACCTGGGATGTACCCGAAGGCTCTGTCCTGCCGAAGGATTCGGCGAAGCCGCTGACGATGCCGCCCGCCCCTGCCCCGCGCAACATGGCTCCGGTGTGGGTCGCCGCCGGCGGGTTGGGTGGCGCGTTGCTGCTGGCCGGTCTCGTCTTCGGCGGAGCCGTCTTGATGAGAAAGACAGCAGGGAGACAAGAATGAAAGCGCAACGTGAGTACGGGCTGTCGCTCTCGTGGCCGCGAGTCACCACGGTGTTCCTGATTGACGTTGCGCTGCTGGTCAGCACGAGCCACCTGCCCGACTCGTGGCAAGCCGGCCGCAACCTCTGCTTCTGGATCGGTGTCGCGCTGGCGGTGATCGTGACCGTCGTCGCCCTGCTGACCAACGGGGGAGTGGCCGTTTCGTCGGCTCCGATCGTGCGGATCCGGAACTGGTACGCCGACCCGGAGGCGTTGACCGTCGGCTGCACCCCGGCCACCGATCACCGTCGTCAGTTCAGCCGCGAAACGGTCGGAATCCGGGAATACGACGGCCAACTGGCCGCTGTGATCGCCGTCGACGGTGCGGGTGAGGCCGGCAGACACCGTCATCGGGATGGGCTCTCGACGAGTATCCCGCTGGAAACCGTGGTCGCATCGCTGCGTCAGTTCGACGTCCGCCTGGACAGTGTCGACATTGTCTCGGTCGGAACCCGCCACGCCAACACGGGCGTTCAGTCGGCCGTCAGCGACGATTTCGGCGGCGGTCGCGATCCACGCCCTGTCGAGGAGAGCAACACCTGGCTGGTGCTGCGGATGGACCCTCAGCACAACGTGAGTGCCGTCGCTGCCCGTGACTCGGTGGCATGCACGCTGGCCGCCGCCGTCGAGCGTCTGGCCCACGACCTGGACGGAGGCAGCTGCGTTGCCCGACCGCTGACCGCCGAGGAGATCGCCGACGTCGACGGTGAGGTGCTGGCCGGGCTGCAACCGGCTCACGTCCGCCCGTACTGGCGCTACCTGAAGACCCCGGACGGCTTCGTGACCAGCTTTTGGGTGTCTCCTGGCGACATCACCAGCGAGACGCTCGAGGAGCTGTGGCTCACTGACGCCGATGTCACCGTGATGACGATTCGCATCATCGCGGCGCGTCACGAAGCCGAGGTGTCGGTGTGGGTGCGCTACCACAGCCGCCAGCGCCTGCCTAAAGAGGCCTTCAGCGGATTGAATCGACTCACCGGGCGTCAACTCGGCGCGGTGGCCGCCAGCCTCCCGGCACCGATGTCGCGCCGGCCGCTGCCGATGCCGAGCCGCGCGTTGACTCACGGCGAAGACATTCTGGTTCCGGTTGGTGCAACGGCGGGCATGCAGGCGAGCGGCGCTGAAGCTTTACGATGACAGGATGACGCGACCGCAGACCACCGCACCGGACTCCCGCAATGCGATGGTCGCGGGCCTCTTGGCGTCCGGCATTTCAGTCAACGGGCTTCAGCCCAGCCACAATCCGCAGGTGGCCTTGCGAATGTTCACGACGGCCACCAGTCTCGACCCGCAGATGTGTGACGCCTGGTTGGCGCGGCTACTGGCCGGCGACCAGAGCATCGAAGTGCTCACCGGCGCATGGCAATCGGTCAAGACCTTCGGTTGGGAGATCCGCCGGTTGGGCTTGACGGAGCTGGAGTTCCGTCCCGAGGTTTCCGATGGGATGTTCCTGAAGCTGGCGGTCACCAGCGTGGAGTCGCTTGCTGCCGGCTACGCGGCCGCCCTGACCGAGGCGAAGCGGTACGCCGAAGCGGCCGAGCTGCTGGATTCGATCACACCGCGGCACGGCTCGGACGAGGAACTGATCAAGTATGTGCGCGGGCTGCTCTATTTCCGCACCGGCCGCTGGCCGGACGTGCTCGTCCAGTTCCCGCCGGGGGCCGGTTGGCGTCACCCCGAACTGAAGGCTGCCGGGGCGGCGATGGCGACCACCGCGCTGGCGTCGCTCGGCGTGTTCGAAGAGGCAACCCGACGCGCTCAAGAAGCGATCGAGGGCGACCGCGTGCCCAGCGCGGCCAACGTCGCGATCTACACCCAGGGAATGTGCTTGCGGCACCTGGGCCGCGAAGAAGAGGCTGTCGAGAGCCTGCGCCGGGTGTACTCGCGCGACGCGAAGTTCACGCCGGCCCGCGAGGCGTTGGACAACCCGAGCTATCGGCTGGTGCTGACCGATCCGGAAACCATCGAGGCACGGACAGATCCGTGGGATGCAGACAGTGCACCGACCCGCGAGCAAGCCGAGGCCGCCCGGCACGTCGAGATGGCCAAAAAGTACCTGGATGAAGGCGATGCCGAGCTCAATGCGATGCTCGGCATGGATGCGGCCAAGCGGGAAATCAAGCTGATCAAGTCCACCACGAAGGTGAACCTGGCCCGGGCGAAGATGGGCCTGCCGGTCCCGGTGACGTCGCGCCACACCTTGCTGTTGGGCCCGCCCGGCACCGGCAAAACGTCTGTGGCGCGGGCGTTTTCGAAGCAGTTGTGCGGACTGACCGTGCTGCGTAAGCCGCTGGTGGTGGAGACCAGCCGGGCAAAGTTGCTGGGCCGCTACATGGCAGATGCGGAGAAGAACACCGAGGAGATGCTCGAGGAGGCGCGCGGCGGAGCCGTCTTCTTCGACGAAATGCACAACCTGCACGAGAGCGGCTACTCCACCGGCGACGCATACGGTAACGCGATCATCAACACCTTGCTGCTCTACATGGAGAACCATCGAGACGAACTGGTGGTCTTCGGAGCCGGGTACGCCAAGGCGATGGACAAGATGCTCGAAGTCAACCAGGGTCTGCGACGCCGGTTTTCCACCGTCATCGAGTTCTACAGCTACAACCCGAAGGAGCTCGTCGCGCTGACCCAGCTGATGGGCCGGGCAAACGAAGACGTCATCACCGACGACGCCGTCGAGAGCTTGCTGCCGTCTTACACCAGGTTCTATGACGACGAGACCATCTCCCCCGACGGCGACCTGATCCGCGGCATCGACACGCTGGGCAACGCCGGTTTCGTGCGCAACGTGGTGGAAAAGGCCCGCGATCACCGCAGCTTCCGCCTCGACGACGAGGACCTCGACGCGGTGTTGGCAAGTGACTTCGACGAATTCAGCGACGACCAGTTGCGCCGGTTCAAGGAGTTGACCCGCGACGACCTCAACGAGGGCCTCAGCGCGGCGGTGGCAGAGAAGAAGAGCGACTAGGGCCACATCGGTCACATTGGCACCAAGACTGGGGACATATTCTTTTTTGCAAACGTGACCACATGCGATATCACAAGTCGAACAAGCCAATTGGTGGCCGACCCGCCAGCTTCTGCACGACCCACTGATTCATCGACACGTTCTGCTCGGCGGCCTCGACAGCGAGCTGAGAATGCAATGTCGGCGATGTCCGCACCAGAAACTTGCCGCTGAACTTTCGCTCGGTGAGCGGTGGCGTAACCTCCCCTTCGCAGTCCGCGATGTAGTCATCGACGGCCTGCGCGACGCCGGCGATCGCTTCCTGCAGCGTCGGCGCCCAGTGCCGCAGCCAGCTCAGTTCAAGGCAGCGGGCCAGGTATTCGCCGTGCTCGGAGGACCATTCGGCGCGGTAGGTGTAGCGGTTCACCCCAACGTGATAGCGCATGCGCGTCGAAATCGAAAAGTCACTGTGTCCCCGCTTGTGGAGACTCCTGCGACTGGTGGGACTAGTGCGTGTCGCCCATATTTTTCGGGTGCTGACCAGCCAGGATTGGCTGGTGACGCGGATTGGTGTGATTCCTGACGAGTTCTGGGCGGTGGTTGAGCCGTTGATGCTTTCGGATGTGGGCAAGCGGGGCAACAGGTTCGGTGATCGCCTGATGCTGGAAGGCATTGCGTGGCGGTTTCGTACGGGCAGCCCGTGGCGGGGCCTGCCTGCTGATTTCGGGCCGTGGCAGACGGTGTGGAAGCGCCATCATCGATGGTCGCTGGATGGCACCTACGACGCGATGTTTGCGAAGGTAGCGGCGGCGTTCGGGGTTGACCGCTGGCCAGGCCGGCGACAATCCGCAGTTGATGCCTTTGCTCGACGACTACCACGACCCATCCGCTGAGCGCGGTGTGGCCGGCCGCGACTTCCGATTGCTCGCCGACAAGGCGTATTCGCATCCGAGCACCCGCACCGAATTACGTTCCCGCAGAATCAAGCACACGATTCCTGAACGCACAGACCAGATCGCCCGGCGCACGGCCAAGGGATCAGCCGGGGGTCGCCCGCCCGCATTCGATACCGAGCTCTACGGGCTGCGCAACACCGTCGAACGAGGCTACAACCGGCTCAAAACAAATACGCCCTGACCTACCTCGATGGTGTCCTGTTGGCCTGTGCCGTCATCCATTCCCGCGTAGGAAGCAACAAATCGGGAGACACGCCCTAGCCACTGCGCGGGGGCGCCAGGGCACATCCATCCGACATCTTGCTGGGCGTTGAGCTGAATTGACCAAGTGCCGTAGCGCTGTCACCATCACCTCGAACAGGCGTTACATGCACCTCGCTAGGTGAGGCGTCTGCGCGGACACAGACCACTGACCTCGAACGTCGAAAGACGCCCAGGGTCAGGACAGCTCCTCCCGGCTTAAGGGTTGAGCCCAAGTTGTTTCCGGCCTTGCATTTTCTGTCTAGGCCCGGATACGCCGTGCAGTGCCAAAGCTCCGGCGAGAGGGGTGCTCTCCGACCGTTGTATCGGGCAATGCTCCTCTCTTCGAACTTCCGCGGCGGGTGTGCCGGCGGGGAGGAGGGTGGCCAACACCCGCGCTCACGGGGATGGTCCTGCGCAGAGCTGTCCGAAATCGATGACTGTGCCGCACCTGACGGCACAGCCGACACCACCGCCATTTCTGCGAGTTAAGAGGCTCTACTGCAATGGATTACGGAAATTTGCCACCAGAAGTCAATTCCGCCCGTATCCATGCCGGTCCGGGTTCGGCGCCGATGCTGGCTGCCGCGTCTGCCTGGGATGGCTTGGCCGCCGAACTGAGGTCCGCTGCGACGTCGTATCTGACGGTGGTCTCCGAGTTGACCGAGGGATCGTGGCAAGGTCCGGCGTCAGCGGCGATGTCGGCAGCGGCCACGCACTATGTCGCGTGGATGAATTCTGTTGCCGCACAGGCCGAGCAGACGTCAGGCCAGGCACGAGCGGCTGCGGCGGCATTCGATGCCGCGTTTGCCTCGACGGTTCCGCCAGCCGTCGTCGCAGCCAACCGAACTCAGCTGGCCACGCTGGTCGCCACGAATGTGCTCGGCCAGAACACCCCGGCGATAGCCGTCACCGAAGCTCTCTACGGGGAGATGTGGGCGCAAGACGCGGCGGCCATGTACTGCTACGCAGGTTCCTCGGCCGCTGCCGCCACGGTGACTCCGTTCAGCCCACCGCCAGACACCACCAACCCGGCGGCGGTGGCAGGCCAAGGGGGAGCGGTAGCCCAAACAGCCGCCAGCTCGGCCGGCAGCGGTGTCCAGTCAACGCTGGCGCAGGTGGTCTCGAACCTTCCCAACACCCTGCACCAACTCGCGTCGCCCCTGTCATCGGCGTCATTGGGGCTCAATCCCTTTGCGCCCGGTTCGAATACCGCCACCACCGGAATCGCGGGCCTGTTCAATCTCATGGACGGACAGACCGGCTCGGCCATTGGCAGCTATTTGACGTCTGGCCTTTCCAACGGGATCCTCTCGGGCAACTGGTTCAATCCGGCCAGCCTCAGTCCGGCTGTCACCAGCTCGTTCAGCGACATCGGATTCCTCGCCTTAGCAGGCCAAGGCTTCGGCGGCGTGAACCCGGGCCTGCTGATGACGGCCACCGCACCCGCGGCGATGAGCGCAGCGGGCCACGTCGCACCGGCTCTCGGTTCAATCGGGTCGCCGGGTTTGGCGTCGGCTGACGTCGGTCGCGCCACCCTGGTCGCGAAAATGTCCGTGCCGCAAAGCTGGACCGGCACCGCTTCTGCGGGCGATACCGTGGCTGGATCGTTGCCGGCGGCAGCCGAAGGCTGGGCCATCCCGCCGGGCGCGGGGATGGCGGAGATGGCAGCTCCGGCGGGGCTGCCCGGACTGCCAGGTGTGCCGGGCGGCGGTCTCGCCAACCGCGGCTATGGCTTTGCCGCACCTCGCTACGGATTCAAACCGACTGTGGTCTCTCGCCCACCGGCGGCCGGATAAGAACCCAATCAAGTGGTCGATGGATACTCCACGGGGCATGCTGGCACCTGGTGGACACCCGACCGTCAGCGGGATCTTGTTGGCCGTTAAGGCTATACAGCTTGGCAATGCTTGAGCTCACGCGCACGATGGAACCGGCCGCCGGCAGCAACTGCCCGGTGACGTGCAGGTCGCCTGCTGCATTCGTCCACACTGAAACGCGCCTCGGCGAACAGAAAAGGAGAGTCGCGTCATGCAGACGCTGAGTATCGCGGAATTCACGCTGCGGCTAGGGGTGGGACTCGGCTGCGGCGCCCTCATCGGAATCGAGCGGCAATGGCAGGCACGACGGGCCGGGCTGCGCACGAACGCGCTGGTGGCGACGGGCGCAACGCTGTTCGTGCTGTACGCGGTGGCCACCAACGACAGCAGCCCCACCCGGGTGGCGTCCTACGTCGTCTCCGGAGTCGGCTTCCTCGGTGGTGGTGTCATCCTGCGGGAGGGATTCAATGTGCGCGGGCTCAACACCGCGGCGACGCTCTGGTGTTCGGCCGCGGTCGGTGTTCTCGCGGCCGGCGGGCACCTGGTGTTCGCGTTGATCGCCACCGGCACCATCGTGCTGGTCCACCTGCTGGGACGTCCGTTGGGCCACCTGATCGATAACGACAACGTGGTGGAGGAGGACGAAGACGACCAGCCGTACCAACTGCAGCTGATCTGTCGGCCCAAGTCCGCGAAGTACGCCCGCGCCCAGGTTGTGCAGCGTACCGGGGGCGGCGGTGATCGCCTGCAGTTACGTGGCATCCGAACTGGCCGCACGAGCGACGACAACGTCGCCCTGACTGCGTATCTGCTCAGCGACGGCCACGCGCCTGGCCGGCTGGAGCAACTCGTCGCGGAATTGTCGTTGCAGGAAGGCGTTCAGGCGGTGCATTGGTACGCCGGAGACCAAGACGACCGGATGCCCCCGGAACAGGAGATGGAGTAGCCGGGCGTCGTAGGGTGCGGGCGTGAATGCGCTCGCGGGTTTGTTGTCCGTGCTCCCCGAGCCCATGCGGGATCCGGTGCTGTTTGATCGCGCTTCTCGGCTATGCGGCGATCTACGCCTACGTGGCTCCCTGGCAGCTGCCGGCGACGCGTTGGTACACCTGGGCGATCGCGATTCTCGGCGTCGACCTGCTCTACTACCGTTATCACCGCAGCGCACACCGGATTCGGCTAATGTGGGCGACCCATCAGGCCCACCACTCCAGCCAGTACTTCAATTTCGCCACCGCGCTGCGTCAGAAATGGAACAACAGCGGCGAGATACTCATGTGGATTCCGTTGCCACTCTTGGGGATTCCGCCGTGGATGGTGTTCTTCAACGTCTGGAAGCTGCAGACTCACGAATACCGGTCTATTGCTGGCGATTTCCGTTCCGCGACTTGTCTGCGCGACCGGGTCGGCTACGTGTTCGGGCCGCCGGGCTGGCAGCCCTCATCTGCGGCCTGACCCAGAGCAACGACACCTGCTCAGCGGTGAGCCCTTGTTCACCCCGCGTTTCTAAAACCGCCAGCCGAAAACCCCCGCGGTTTGGCCGAGGTCAGTAAGTTCGACGGCGAGGCTGGTATCCGCCTGCCGTGACCACGAGAAGGGAATCGCTGTGGGAGACACTCTCACCGAGGGGCACAAGCTGGTCAAAGGTGAATCGCTCACCTCGAGCAACGGGGCTTACACCCTGACGTTGCAGGACGACGGGAACCTGGTGCTGGCATCGCGCGGGCACGCGATCTGGGCGTCGGGCACCAACGGAGAAGATGTGGTCCGCGCCGAGGTCCAGAGCGACGGCAACTTTGTTCTGTACGCGGGCGACAAGCCGGTGTGGCACACCGACACCGAAGGCAAGAAGAACGTGCGTCTGGTCCTGCAGGACGACCGTAATCTGGTGCTCTACTCCGGCGATGCTGCCGCCTGGTCGACTAAGACCGAGACCGACGCACCGCCGCCGCCGGAGCCAGCGGCCGCGGCACCGGCAGTTGCGGAAGAACCTGCGGTTGAGGAAGCCGCTCACGCGGAGCCCGAGCCCGCAGCCGCGCGCACCTACACCGTCGAATCCGGCGACACGTTGTGGGCCGTCGCCGAGCAGTTCTACGGCGACGGCAGCAAGTACCAGATCATCGCCGACGCCAGCGGCATCTCCAACCCGGATCTGATCCAGCCGGGACAGGTGCTGACCATCCCTTGAGCGTCAATGCGAGCGCGCCGGTCGTACCCGCGCTCGGCGCATTCCCAACTCACCCGCTCCGCGAGGTCGGCTCGCCTAATATTGACTAAGTAGCCTAATGGCCGGCCGGTGGGGCGTCGGCCGCGACGGATCGGAGTCGGCGGGTGGGGGGTCCGGTAATCCGCGCTTTCGGCGCGACGGTCATCGCGGCGGCGCTGTCGGCGTTTGTGCCCATCTGCGCCCACGCCGACCCGGTCGTCGTGTTTCCCGGGATGGAGATCCACCAGGGCGCGCACCGGTGCACCCTGGGTTACGTGGACCCCGGTCTGCGGGTGGCATTCAGCGCGGGCCACTGCCGTAGCGACGGCCCAGTGCTCGACCGGGAGAACAGGGTCATCGGCAAGGTGGCCAGCTTCCGGGACAACACACCCAACGGGGCATTCGTCAACACCGACCAGGAGATCTCCGACTACGAGTCGATCGTGCTGGCCCCTGACGTCACGGCGAACAACGTCCTGCCCGGCGGCCGCGTGCTGCAATCCGACCCCGGCCTGGTCGTCACGCCGGGCGAATCCGTCTGCCACTTCGGCGTTGTCACGGGCCAGAGCTGTGGAACGGTCGAAGCCGTCAACAATGGCTGGTTCACGATGGGACACGGCGCGGTCAGCCAACAGGGCGACTCGGGCGGACCGGTCTACCTCACCAACGCCCCCGGTCCCGCACGAATCGTCGGGATCTTCAACAGCCTCTGGGGCAACTTCCCGGCCGCGGTGTCGTGGCAGTCGACCATCCAGCAGATCCGTCAGGACGTGGGCGGTCCGGCGATCTAGGCGTCGGCCTGCAGCGCGAAGACCGGGATCGACGGTGCCGCCGCCGCGATCTGGGCGGGGCTGGAATCGGGGGTCAGCCCCGCGATGTGCTCTTTGACCTGCCAGTACCACCTGTCCAAGTAGCGCCTCAGTAGCTCGGGCTTCGCCGCGTCGTCGACCTCGATCGCCTGGAACCCGCGTCGGCCAGCCAGCGGACCAGTGTGTTGGCGGCCTTGGCCAAGCCGTTGGGTGCGTCGTATCGGACCTGCACGATATGTCCTCTCTCGGACCAGGAGAGCACCGCTCTCTACCGTTTCGACACTGACATGCTGAACCCGAAAAAACAAGAGCACTGATCTCCCGTTGTGTCAGACTTGACCGATGGCGAACCGGCGTGATTCGCGCGAGCGCATCGAGGCGCAGATCATCGAGCTCGGCCGGCGGCACCTGGTCGAGCACGGGGCGGCCGGACTGTCGCTTCGGGCGATCGCCCGTGACCTGGGCATGGTGTCCTCGGCGGTCTATCGGTACGTGTCCAGCCGCGACGAGTTGCTGACACTGTTGCTGATCGACGCGTACTCCGAACTCGCCGACGTGGTGGATCTCGCCCGCGAGGCCGTGCCATACGTGTGGAGCGATGACGTGGTGGCGATCGCGCACGCGGCGCGCACCTGGGCCGTTACCCACCCGGCCAGCTGGGCGCTGCTGTACGGAAGCCCGGTGCCCGGCTATCACGCACCGGCCGAGCGAACGGTCGGCCCCGGAACGCGGGTTATCGGAGCACTTTTCGACGCCGTTGCGGCCGGCATCGCCACCGGTGACATCATGCTGACCAATTACCATGCACCACAACCGATATCGTCTGACTTCGAGCGGATTAGACACGAATTCGGTTTTCCTGGTGACGATTCCGTCATCGCGAAGTGCTTCGCGATCTGGGCGGGCGTGGTGGGTGCCATCACCCTCGAGGTGTTCGGGCAGTACGGCGCTGACACGCTCAGCGATGTGCGGACGGTTTTCGACACCCAGGTGCGACTGCTGCTCGGGATGCTGAGCCACGCCGACGCCGACGTGGCTCCTTTCCGCGTGACAACCCAAAATTAGAACGTGTTCAGCGGGGTTCCTACCGGCTCGCCCGCACCGATACCGGCAACATTCCGGTGGCAGTTTCAGCCACCGGAGATGCTGGGTTATTCTGCCAGACGATGAGCGTGTCTTTCCGATCCCCGGTCCAAACCGCGTGGGTGACACCCGGCCTGGATGCCACAGAAACCGCTCTCACCGGCCTGTTAGGGGTCAAAAAGTGGGTGCGGCTGCCCGATGTTCACTTTGCTCCGCAGACCTGCAGCTACCACGGCGCACCGGCTGACTTCGTCGCCAACATCTCGCTGAGCTATCTCGGCGACATGCAACTCGAACTGATCGAACCGGTCCGCGGGCCTAATATCTATAGTGACTTTTTGCAGAGCAGCGGACCGGGTCTGCACCACATCTGCGTCGAGGCCGACACCCGCGAGGACTTCGATGCCGCGCTGGCCTGCGCCGCCGGGCAAGGAGCCACCGTGCCGCAACAGGGTGTGATGCCCGGCGGCCTGCGGTTCGCCTATCTGTCCGCCCCGCAATTTGGGCTGCCCTATGTCGAGATCGCGCACTTCTCGGCCGAGATGCGCCAGTTCTTCGACTACATCAAGCAGGAGCAGCGATGAGCAGGAGTGGCGCCAATGAGCTCTGACATCCCAGCAACGTTGCGTGTCAACGACATCGCGTCATGGTCGGATGAGGTCGACGTCGTGGTGATCGGCTTCGGCATCGCGGGCGGATGCGCGGCGGTCAGCGCGGCCGCCGCCGGCGCGCGGGTGCTGGTGCTGGAGCGGGCCGCCGCCGCGGGTGGCACCACCGCGATGGCCGGCGGGCACTTCTACCTGGGCGGCGGTACCGCGGTCCAGGAGGCGACCGGCCATCCCGACTCGGCCGAGGAAATGTACAAGTACCTGGTGGCGGTGGCGCGTGAACCCGATCACGAGAAGATCCGCGCCTACAGCGACGGCAGCGTCGATCACTTCAACTGGTTGGAAGACTTGGGATTTGAGTTCGAGCGCAGCTTTTACCCGGGCAAGGTAGTCGTCCCGCCGGGCACCGAAGGCTTGAGCTACACCGGCAACGAAAAGGTCTGGCCGTTCTGCGAGCAGGCCGTTCCCTCGCCACGCGGTCATTCGGTGCCGGTGCCGGGCGAGTTGGGCGGCGCGTCGATGGTGATGGATCTACTCGTCGAACGCGCCGATGCGTTGGATGTGCAGTTCCGATACGAGACCGGGGCCACCAACCTGATCCTGGATGCGGACGGCACCGTGGTCGGCGTCGCCTGGAAACACTTCACCGAAACCGGTGCCGTCAAAGCCAACTCGGTCATCATCGCCGCCGGCGGCTTCGCGATGAACCCGGAGATGGTCGCCGAACACACGCCTGAACTGGGCCAGCCGCGACGCACCAAACACCACGGTGTGGTTGCGCCCTACATTCTGGGCAACGCAGGCGACGACGGCCTGGGCCTGCGGATGGGTATATCGGCGGGCGGGGTCGCCGAGAATATGAACGAGAAGTTCATCACCGCGGCCGCCTATCCACCCGAGATTTTGCTGACGGGCGTGATCGTGAACAAGGAGGGCAAGCGCTTCGTCGCAGAGGACTCCTACCATTCGCGCACATCGGCTTTCGTGTTGGAGCAACCGGAGCAGACCGCGTACCTGATCGTTGACGAGGCGCATACCGAGATGCCCGCGATGCCGTTGATCAAGTTCCTCGACGGCTACGAGACGATCGGCGAACTCGAGACCGCACTTGAGATCACCGCGGGCAACGTCGCGGCGACATTGGCACGTTACAACGACTTCGCCGCCAAGGGTGCGGACCCGGACTTCCACAAGCAGCCGGAATACCTTGCGCCGCAGGACAATGGCCCCTGGGCCGTGTTCGATCTGTCACTGGGGCGAGCGATGTATTCCGGATTCACGATGGGCGGTCTGGCGGTCACGGTCGACGGTCAGGTGCTGCGCGACGACGGCACGACCGTCGCCGGCCTGTACGCGGTGGGGGCGTGTGCGTCCAACATCGCCCAGGACGGTAAGGGATACGCCAGCGGCACCCAGCTCGGTGAGGGATCCTTCTTCGGTCGTCGAGCCGGCACGCACGCGGCTGGCTAGACTGCCGCCGGCTCGCTCTCCAGCGGGCCCAGCCGCCATTGGCCTTCGCCGAGTAGCTCGAGCCGCTGATTGTGATGGTGCTCGACCGTGCTGCGGTGACTGACGCTGACCACGATGGTGTGCGGCAATTCGCCGCGCAGCAGCCGATACATCTCCAGCTCCAGACCCTCATCCATCGCCGAGGTGGCCTCGTCGAGGAAAATCGCTTTGGGTTTGGTCAACAGCACCCGCGCGAACGCGACCCGCTGCTGCTCGCCGGGGGAGAGAACTTTCACCCAGTCCTGAAGGTCGTCGAGCCGGTCGACCAAGTGGCCCAACATAACTCGGTTGAGCACATCGCGGAGGTCGTCGTCGGATATGTCGCCGGCGTCGGCCGGATAGGACACCACCGCCCGTAGATCACCGAGCGGCACATAGGGCAGCTGCGACAGGAACATGGTTGCAGGGCCGTCGGGCCGGCGCAGTGTTCCGGTCGCGTACGGCCACAACTGGGCGAGGCTGCGCAGCAGCGTTGTCTTACCGCTGCCGGACCGGCCGGTGATCACCAATGCGTCACCGGTCGTCAAGTGCACGTCGAGGGTGTCGATGAGCTGGTCGCCGTCGGGGGTGCGCACCTCGACACCCTCGATGTCGACGGCACCGTCGGCACTTGGCCGGACTAGCAGCTCGGGCAGCTCGCGGGCCTTCTCGTCGGCCTCCACCAGGCCGTTGAGCCGGATGATCGCCGCCCGATAGCTGGCGAACTGGTCATAGGCGTTACGGAAAAAGGACAGCCCGTCGCTGATGTTGCCGAACGCCGCCGCGGTCTGCGTGACGTCGCCGAATTTGATCTGGCCGGAGAACAACCGCGGTGCCTGCAGGACCCACGGCAGCGGGACGATTGCCTGGCTCATCGACACGTTGAAGCCGAACCAGCCGACGGTCCGGTTCACGAACCGCAGATAGTTGTCAATGATCGGGCGGAACCGGGCGCTCAACTGCGCGCGTTCGGCCCGCTCGCCGCGGTAGAAGCCCACCGCCTCGGCGGCGTCGCGCACCCGCACCAGCGCATAGCGGAAGGCGGCGTTGGTGAGCTCGTTGCGGAAGCTGAGCCCGATCAGCGGTCGCCCGATCCAGAAGCCGCCAATCGTCGCGATCAACACGTAGAGGAGGAGAATCCAGAACATCGCCTTGGGCAGACTGACACCGAGCACCGTCAGCGTTCCGGACAAGTTCCACAGAATCGCCGTGAACGACACCACCGACAGCATCGCATCGATCGCGCCGAACAACAGCACGCTGCCGGTGCCGTTGGACGGCACGTTGGGAGTGGCTCCCACATTGGCGGTAAACACGTCGATGTCCTGCTGAATACGTTGGTCGGGGTTATCGATGGTGCTATCGATGAACCGGCCGCGGTAATACGCCCGCCCTTCCATCCAGTCGCCGGTCAGCCGGTCGGTGAGCCAAACCCGCCACGCGACAATGAATCGCTGGGTCAGATAAATGTCGAGTACAAAGCGAGCGATGAACAGCACCGCCATGATGCTGAAGATCAACAGCGACATCCAAAAGCCATGTACGCCAGACTGTTTCACGGCCTGATCGTGGGTAGCCATACCCTGCACAGCGGTTTGGACGGACGAGCTCAGATCGTTGGCCTGGTAGCTGAATAACACATTCAGGCGCACCGAGATGACGACCGACAACAGCAGCACACCGAGCAGCAGCCACACCCGGAAGCTATGCCTGCCGATGAAGTAATCGCCGGTGATCCGCCAGAATTGCCGACCCCACGGCGTGAGGAACCGCAGTAGCACCAGCACGGCGATCGCGCTCACGGCGCTGATCAACCACGCCAGCGCAACCCAGGACACTGAATCGGTCAGCGCGTGACCCCAGTTGATGGATGGCTTGAACAGCTCCACGGTGCGCCTGCTCCTCCGGTTTTTGGCGTGCGGTCCATGGCCAGCGTCGAACGCCCGCCAGACGAATTACTCCGCGAAGCTACCGCAGCGGGCCTGAGGCGGGCATCTTCGCTACCGACGCCCGGTCGTACGCTCGGCGGATGGACACCGACGCGGCGACCACTTTCCACGCCGGCCGGCTGATCGCCCGCCGCCTGAAGGCCAGCGGAATCGACACCATCTTCACGTTGTCCGGTGGCCATCTGTTCTCGATCTACGACGGCTGCCGCAGCGAGGGTATCCGGCTGATCGACACCCGCCACGAGCAGACCGCAGCCTTCGCGGCCGAAGGCTGGTCGAAGGTGACGCGCCAGCCCGGGGTCGCCGCGCTGACCGCGGGCCCGGGCGTCACCAACGGCATGAGCGCGATGGCCGCTGCCCAGCAGAACTCCTCGCCGCTGCTGGTTCTCGGCGGAAGGGCGCCTGCCGGGCGATGGGGCATGGGCTCGCTGCAGGAGATCGACCACGTGCCGTTCGTGGCGCCGCTGACCCGATTCGCCGCCACCGCGCCGTCGGCGCAGGCCGTCAGTGGGTTGATCGACGACGCGCTGCGGGCCACCGTCGGCGCGCCGTCGGGGGTGGCGTTCATCGATTTCCCCATGGACCACGTGTTTTCGGTCGCCGCCGACAGCGGGCAGCCTGGCGCCCTGACTACGCCGCCGGTACCGAAACTGCCCGACGGCGACGCCCTCGACCGCGCGGTCAGCCTGCTCGGGTCGGCCCGGCGTCCGGTGATCATGGCCGGCACCAATGTGTGGTGGGGGCACGCCGAGGAGGCGCTGCTGCGACTGGCCGAGCAGCGAGGGATACCAGTGCTGATGAACGGTATGGCCCGCGGCACAGTGCCCGCCGATCATCGGCTGGCGTTCTCTCGGGCGCGCTCAAAAGCGCTGGGGGAGGCCGATGTCGCCGTGGTGATCGGGGTGCCGATGGACTTCCGGCTGGGATTCGGCGGCGTATTCGGAGAACAGACCCAGCTGATCGTGGCCGACCGCGTCCGGCCCGATCGCGCGCATCCCCGGCCGATCGCCGCGGGGCTCTACGGTGACCTGTCGGCGACCTTGACCGCGCTGGGCGAAACGACGGTAGCCGGCCACGACGAATGGGTCGCCGATCTGCGGGCGACCGAGATTGCCGCGCGTCAGCGTGAGCAGGGCGAATTGGCCGACGACCGCAGTCCGCTGCACCCGATGCGGGTTTACGCCGAGCTGGCCCCGATGCTGGACCGCGACGCGATCGTCGTGGTCGATGCCGGTGACTTCGGCTCTTACGCGGGCCGGGTGATCGACAGCTTCGTGCCCGGGGCATGGCTGGACAGCGGCCCGTTCGGTTGCCTCGGCTCGGGCCCGGGGTACGCGCTGGCCGCCAAGCTGGCCCGGCCGGACCGCCAGGTGGTGTTGCTACAGGGCGACGGCGCATTCGGTTTCAGCGGGATGGAATGGGACACGTTGGCGCGACACGACGTTCCCGTCGTCTCGGTGATCGGCAACAACGGCATCTGGGCCTTAGAGCATCATCCGATGATGGCGCTCTACGGCTATTCAGTGGTGGCCGAACTGCGCCCCGAGACCCGCTACGACGAGGTGGTGCGTGCGCTGGGTGGGCACGGCGAGCTGGTTTCGACGCCCACCGGGCTGAAGCCGGCGCTGCAGCGCGCCTTCGACAGCGGCCTGCCGGCCGTGGTCAATGTGCTGACCGATCCCGACGTCGCCTATCCACGCCGGTCCAATCTCGCCTGACGCGCGCTCCGGCTTAAACGGCCGACTTCTCCCCGGGGCGTCCCGCCCCGCATCGTCGTCGGCCGGTACCGTTGACCTGTGACAAAGACCACCAGCTCAACGTCGGGCCGTCTGAGCGGTCGCTTCTGGCGACTGCTCGGTGCCAGCGCTGAGAAGAACCAGGGCCGCTCGCTGGCCCAGGTAACCGCATCGGCCGAGTACGACGAGAAGGCCGCCGGGCTCGACGACGAACAGGTGCGCAAGGCCGCGGGCCTGCTCAACCTCGACGACCTGGCCGAGGCCGCCGACATTCCGCAGTTCCTGGCGATCGCGCGGGAAGCCGCGGAAAGGACGACCGCACTCCGTCCATTTGATGTACAGCTGCTCGGCGCGCTGAGGATGCTGGCCGGCGACGTGGTCGAAATGGCGACCGGCGAGGGCAAGACGCTGGCCGGGGCGATCGCGGCCGCCGGTTATGCACTGGGAGGCCGACACGTTCACGTCGTCACCATCAACGACTATCTGGCCCGCCGCGACGCCGAATGGATGGGCCCGCTGCTGGAGTCCCTCGGGGTCACCGTCGGCTGGGTGACGGGGGAGTCGACCGCGCAGCAGCGACGCACGGCCTACCAGTGCAACGTCACCTACGCCTCGGTCAACGAGATCGGCTTCGATGTGCTGCGTGACCAGCTGGTGACCGACGTTGTCGATCTGGTGTCGCCCAACCCGGACGTGGCCCTGATCGACGAGGCCGACTCGGTGCTCGTCGACGAGGCGTTGGTGCCGCTGGTGCTGGCCGGAACCAGCCACCGCGAGCAGCCGCGGCTGGAGATCATCCGGCTGGTAGGGCAGCTGGTCAGCGGAGAGTCCGCTGACGAGTACTTTGCCACCGACGCCGACAACCGCAACGTCCACCTGACCGAGGCCGGGGCGCACAAACTCGAAAAACAGCTCGGCGGAATCGATCTCTACTCCGAAGAACACGTCGGGACCACGCTCACCGAAGTCAACGTCGCGCTGCACGCACACGTGCTGCTGCACCGCGACGTGCACTACATCGTGCGCGACGACGCCGTGCACCTGATCAACTCGTCCCGCGGTCGCATTGCTGCGCTGCAACGCTGGCCCGATGGTCTGCAGGCCGCGGTCGAGGCCAAGGAAGGCATCGAGACCACCGAGACCGGCGAGGTGCTCGACACCATCACCGTGCAGGCGCTGATCAACCGCTATCCGACGGTGTGCGGGATGACCGGAACCGCTTTAGCCGCAGGCGAACAGCTGCGCCAGTTCTACAAGCTCGGGGTGTCGCCGATCGACCCGAACACACCCAACATCCGCGAAGACGAAACCGACCGGGTGTACATCACCGCCGCGGCGAAGATCGACGCGATCATCGCCCACATCATCGACATCCACCAGACCGGACAGCCCGTCCTGGTCGGTACGCACGACGTCGCCGAATCCGAAGAGCTGCACGAGCGCCTGCAGCGTCGCGGCGTGCCCGCGGTGGTGCTCAACGCCAAGAACGACGCCGAGGAAGCCTCGGTGATCGCCGAGGCCGGCAAGCTCGGGGCCGTCACGGTCTCGACCCAAATGGCCGGCCGCGGCACCGACATCCGCCTGGGCGGCTCCGGCGTCGGCGACCACGACCCTGAGAAAAAAGAGGTGGTCGAGCTGGGCGGCCTGCACGTGGTCGGCACCGGCCGGCATCACACCGAGCGGCTAGACAATCAGCTGCGCGGCCGCGCCGGCCGCCAGGGTGATCCGGGTTCGTCGGTGTTCTTCTCCAGCTGGGAAGACGACGTCGCGGCGGCCAACCTCGAGCCCAACAAGCTGCCGATGCAGACCGACTCAGAAAAGGGGGACGGCCGCATCGTCAGCACCAAGGTCGCCGGGCTGCTCGACCACGCGCAGCGGGTCGCCGAGGGCCGTCTGCTCGACGTGCACGCCAACACCTGGCGCTACAACCAGCTGACCGCGCAGCAGCGCGCCATCATCGTCGAGCGACGCAACACGCTGCTGTCCACCGCCGCCGCTCGCGAAGAGCTGGCCGAGCTGGCTCCTGAGCGTTACCAGGAACTGTCCGGCGAGCTTTCCGAGGAGCAGCTGGAGAAGATCTGCCGGCTGATCATGCTGTTTCATCTCGACCGCGGCTGGGCCGACCACTTGGCCTACCTGGCCGACATCCGGGAGAGCATTCACCTGCGGGCGCTGGGACGGCAGAACCCGCTCGACGAGTTCCACCGGATGGCGGTCGACGCGTTCGCGTCGCTGGCCGCCGACGCCATCGAAGCGGCCCAGCAGACCTTCGAGACGTCGCCGTCCATCCAAGACGAGCCGGGCGTCGATCTGTCGAAGTTGGCCCGGCCGACCTCGACGTGGACTTACATGGTGCACGACAACCCGTTGTCCGACGACTCACTTTCCGCGCTGAGCCTGCCCGGCATTTTCAGATGATGATGGCCCACACATGAATTACGACCGGGTGCTGACGGTGCCCAACGTGCTGAGCGGCCTCCGCCTGGTATTGATCCCGGTCTTCATCTACCTGCTGTTGTTCGCGCACGCCGACGCGCTCGCGGTCGCCGTCCTGATCTTCAGCGGCGCATCCGACTGGGCCGACGGCAAGATCGCGCGGCTGATGAACCAATCCTCGAAGCTGGGTGCATATCTCGATCCTTTGGTGGACCGGCTGTACATGGTGGCCACGCCGATCGCATTCGGGCTGGGACACCTCCTGCCGTGGTGGATCATCGCCGTCCTGTTGATCCGCGACATCTTGCTGGCCGCCGAAGTGCCACTGCTGCGCACCCGAGGCATCACCGCGTTGCCGGTGATCTACGTCGGCAAGGCTGCGACGTTCGCGTTGATGTCGGCCTTCCCGCTGATCTTGCTCGGCCAGTTCGAGGGGCTGTGGAGTCGCGTCGTATTTGCTTGCGGCTGGGCGTTTTTGATCTGGGGTACCTACATGTACCTGTGGTCGTTCATGATCTACGCCTGGCAGGTGGTCGTTGTGCTGCGCCGGATGCCACCGGTGAAGGCGCGCAATGCCTGACCCGGCGCTGGGTGGCTACGAGCCCTACTCCGGTCTTGGTGCGCACGAGGCCGGGCGGGTGCAGCGGATCCCGGTTCCCTCGCTGCTGCGCGCCCTGCTCTCCGAGCACCTGGACCCCGGTTATGCGGCGGCCGCCGCGCAGCGGGACAGCAGCGCCAAGCCGACCGGTCGCGCCCGCCTTCAGGGCTGGTTCTGGCAGGCGCTGGCCGCGTTGCTGGTGGCAGCGGTGTTCGCCGCCGCGGTCGCCCAGGCCCGGCTGGTCGCCCCCGGAGTGAGCGCTGCCCAGCGGGTGCTGGCGGCCGACGTGCGCTCCGAGGAGGCGACGACGGGCCGGCTCATCGAGGAGCGCAATACGCTTGCGGCGCACCGTGATGACGTGCAGCGACGGACGCTTGCCGAGGACGCGGCGGGACGGCGGCTGCTGGCCGGTCTCGACCGGCTCAGCCTGGCGGCCGCGAGCACCCCGGTCATCGGCCCGGGGCTGAGCGTGACCGTGACCGACCCCGGCGTTGGACCGAATCTGTCCGACGTGTCCAAGCAGCGGGTCGCCGGCAGTCAGCAGATCATCCTGGACCGCGACTTACAGCTGGTGGTCAACGCGCTGTGGGCCAGCGGCGCCGAGGCGATCTCGGTCGACGGGGTCCGGATCGGACCGAACGTCACCATCCGGCAGGCGGGCGGCGCCATTCTGGTCGACAACAACCCGGTCAGCAGCCCGTATGTGGTCCTGGCGGTCGGGCCACCGCATGCCATGCAGGACGTGTTCGACAGCAGCCCCGGCTTGCGCCGGCTACGACTCCTGGAAACCTCCTATGGTGTCGGTGTCGACGTCAGCGCCGGGGCCAATCTCACGCTGCCGGCCGGGGCGGCGCGAGATATCAAGTTCGCCAAACAGATTGGTTCGCCGTAGTGCGAAGAGTCCAGCGACTGGGAGCAGAGCGCCGATGATCGGGATCGTAGCGCTGGCCGTCGGTATCGTACTGGGCCTGGTTATCCATCCCAACGTGCCGGAGGTCATCCAGCCGTATCTACCGATCGCGGTGGTCGCCGCGCTGGACGCGGTCTTCGGCGGGTTGCGGGCTTACCTCGAGCGAATTTTCGACCCCAAGGTCTTCGTGGTGTCGTTCGTGTTCAACGTCTTGGTCGCGGCGCTGGTCGTCTACGTGGGCGACCAATTGGGCGTCGGCACACAGCTGTCCACCGCGATCATCGTCGTGCTGGGTATCCGCATCTTCGGTAACGCCGCCGCGCTGCGGCGCCGGTTGTTCGGGGCATAACGGGTATGCGGCCGGCATGAGCGACGCCGATCCCGAACCGGACGACACCGCCACGCGCAAGCTCGAGCGGGTACCGGATGAAGAACACAGGCGACACGAGTTGGCGCCGGATCAGCCGGAACCCGCGATCGGCGGACTGCGGGCGCGCGGATTTCTGCGCCGCGGCCGAACCGTATTCGGCACGCTGGCGGTGATGCTGTGCCTGCTGCTGGGCGTGGCCATCGCGACCCAGGCCCACCAGACCACGACCGGCGACTCGCTCGACACGGCGCGGCCCGCCGATCTGCTGGTGCTGCTGGACTCCCTGCGTCAGCGCGAAGCCACGCTGAGCGGCGAAGTCACGGAACTGCAGCGCTCATTGAACGCGCTGCAGGCCTCGGGCAGCAACGACCAGACGGCCATCCAGAATGCCCAGGCCCGTTTGGCGGCGCTGTCGATTTTGATCGGCACCGTCGGAGCCACCGGGCCCGGTGTCACGGTCCGGATCGACGACCCGGGGCCGGGGGTGGCGCCCGAGGCGATGCTCGATGTGCTCGACGAGCTGCGGGCCGCCGGGGCCGAAGCGATTCAGATCGGCGATCGCAACCAGGCGGTGCGAACCGGTGTCGACACCTGGATCGTCGGGGCACCTGGCGCGCTGACCGTCGACGGCAAGACCCTTACTCCACCGTATTCGGTTGTCGCCATTGGTGATCCGCCAACGCTCGCCGCGGCGATGAACATCCCCGGCGGCGCGGCGGACAGCGTCAAGCGGGTCGGCGGCACCATGTCGGTGCAGCAAGCGGACAAGGTGAGCATCACCGCCTTGCGGCAACCGAAACCGCGCCAATACGCTCAGCCCGGAAAGTGATTTACCCCTGATCAGTCGAGCAGAACAGGAACACCGTGAGCGAAATCCCACCAGATTTGCACTACACCACCGACCACGAGTGGGTTCGGCGAACCGGTGAGGACACCGTCCGGGTGGGGATCACCGACTTCGCCCAGTCGGCGTTGGGTGACGTGGTGTTCGTGCGGCTGCCCGACGTGGGTGACGAGCTGACCGCGGGTGAGGCTTTCGGAGAGGTGGAGTCCACCAAATCCGTGTCGGACCTCTATGCACCTGTTTCGGCGAAAGTCGTTGCCGTCAACCCGGATCTGGACGGCAGACCCGAACTGGTCAACTCCGAGCCGTATGGCGGCGGCTGGCTGATCGATCTCCAGGTCTCCGAGGCTGCGCTGGAGAAGAGTTTCGCCGAGATCCTGGACGCCGAGGCGTACCGCGGCTCGCTGTCCGAGTGACCGCTGTTATCGTTTCCCCGCCAGCCCGACCGGGGCGGAAGTTACGTGGCTAGCAGATGATGTAGCCGCCGATCCGGCGGGGGACGGCACATTGGGCTCCGGTGCGGGGTACGGTCGTCACATCGACGGCCACCGCGGGTGTGAAGCCTGACCGGCCGGACCCAAGTGAGACAACGCAGCAGCGGCCAGTGAGGAGCAGCGGGTGACGGACAAGGACAACGACCTGACTTCTGATGAAGTCACCGTGGAGACGACATCGGTGTTCCGCGCCGACTTCCTCAACGAGCTGGACGCTCCCGCGCCGACGAGCTCCGAGACCACGGTGTCCGGCGTCGAGGGACTGCCGGCCGGTTCGGCGTTGCTGGTGGTCAAGCGGGGGCCGAACGCCGGCTCGCGCTTCCTGCTCGATCAACCGACCACCTCGGCGGGCCGGCACCCAGACAGTGACATCTTCCTCGACGATGTCACCGTCAGCCGGCGGCACGCTGAATTCCGTTTGGAAAGCGACGAGTTCCAGGTGGTGGACGTCGGCAGCCTGAACGGCACCTACGTCAACCGCGAGCCGGTCGACTCGGCGGTGTTGGCCAACGGCGACGAGGTCCAGATCGGTAAATTCCGCTTGGTCTTCCTGACCGGGCCCAAGGTCGGTGAAGACGGAGGGTCCGGAGGCTAGTGACCGCGCCCGAGACTCCCGCACTGGGCGGGATGTCTATCGGAGCGGTCCTCGACCTGCTACGGCCAGACTTCCCGGACGTGACGATCTCCAAGATTCGCTTCTTGGAGGCCGAGGGTCTGGTGACGCCGCAACGCGCGGCGTCGGGCTACCGCCGGTTCACTGCGTACGACTGCGCTCGCCTGCGCTTTGTCTTGACGGCGCAGCGTGATCAATACCTGCCGCTCAAAGTCATCAAGGCACAGTTGGACGCTCAGCCTGACGGCGAGCTGCCGCCGGCCAAATCGCCTTATGGTGCACCGCGATTGGTGACGGTCGGTGACCGCGCCCCCGCCGACACGGATCCGGTGACTGTCGCGCCGACCCGCGTGCGGCTCAGCCGCGAGGACCTACTGGACCGCTCGGGCGTTGACGGCGACCTGCTGACGGCGCTGCTCAAAGCGGGGGTGATCACCACCGGTCCGGGCGGGTTCTTCGACGAGCACGCGCCGGTGATCCTGCAGTGCGCACGTGCGCTCGCCGATTACGGCGTCGAACCCCGCCACCTGAGGGCATTCCGCTCGGCCGCCGACCGGCAGTCCGACCTGATCGCGCAGATCGCCGGGCCCCTCGTCAACACCGGAAAAACCGGTGCCCGTGACCGCGCCGACGACCTGGCTCGCGAGGTCGCTGCCCTCGCGATCACGCTTCATACGTCGTTGATCAAGTCCGCCGTGCGCGACGTGTTCCACCGCTGAAGGACTAGACTTCCAAACCACAGCTTGCGTTCGGCGGCTTGGTCTTTCCATCGCGGCGTCGGGGCAGGTCTGACACGGAACGGCAGCACGTGCGGAGGGCAGACACAGATGGGTGAAGTTCGCGTCGTCGGCATTCGCGTCGAGCAGCCGCAAAACCAGCCGGTGCTGTTGCTGCGCGAGGCCAACGGTGACCGCTACCTGCCCATCTGGATCGGCCAGTCTGAAGCTCAGGCGATCGCTCTGGAGCAGCAGGGAGTCGAGCCGCCCCGTCCGCTGACCCATGACTTGATTCGGGATCTCATTGCCGCACTTGGTCATTCACTCAAAGAGGTGCGGATCGTCGATCTCCAAGAAGGAACTTTCTACGCCGACCTGATCTTTGACCGCAATATCACCGTCTCGGCGCGGCCATCGGACTCGGTGGCCATCGCGCTGCGGGCGGGCGTTCCCATCTACGTCGAAGAGGCGGTGCTCGCCGAGGCCGGCCTGCTGATCCCCGACGAGAACGACGACGAGCCGGCGGGTGTTCGCGAGGACGAGGTGGAGAAGTTCAAAGAGTTTCTGGACAGCGTTTCGCCCGATGATTTCAAGGCCACCTAAGGTGCCGGCAGGTGCATTGGCGTCCGACCCGGCCACATCACGGATGCGTCTCATCTGCGAGTTCGACCTCGACACGCCCTTTGCATAGCGTGGAGACACCGTCACGACCGCCATACTTTGCTTCGACTGATTAGTTCTACGAACACCACAGCGCGTCGAAAAGCGTATGCTCACAGGCACTCGATTGAGCAAACGCGAAAACGGCAGCCCGTAACGAGCGCGCGATCGGCGAGAGGATGCACCGTGGGTGACCAGCCACGTCAGGATCAACTGGATCTCGAGTCTGTGACCACCCTCGACGACGGTCCAGCAGCCAGCCCCGAACCGGTGATCCGCGTGTCGAGCGAACCCGTGCAAGGCGGCTTGTTTCCCGACGACTCGGTACCGGACGAACTGGTCGGGTACCGCGGCCCGAGTGCCTGCCAAATTACCGGCATCACCTACCGCCAGTTGGACTACTGGGCCCGCACCGCACTGGTCGTGCCGTCGATCCGCGGCGCCGCCGGCTCCGGTAGCCAACGCCTGTACTCCTTCAAAGACATCCTGGTGCTCAAGATCGTCAAGCGACTTCTCGACACCGGCATCTCGCTGCACAACATTCGCGTCGCGGTCGACCATCTGCGCCAACGAGGTGTTCAGGATCTGGCCAACATCACCCTGTTCTCCGACGGCACCACGGTCTACGAGTGCACCTCAGCCGAGGAAGTCGTCGACCTCCTGCAGGGCGGACAGGGCGTGTTCGGCATCGCCGTCTCCGGCGCAATGCGCGAATTGACCGGCGCCATCGCAGATTTCCCCGGCGAGCGGGCCGACGGCGGCGAGTCGATCGCCACGCCGGAAGACGAGTTGGCCTCTCGTCGCAAACACCGCGACCGCAAGATCGGCTGACCCGCTTTTTTCTTGTCGGTGCCGCCGGCCGCGCCGGCGCCGCCGAGTCGGTAAACTGGTGTATGCATCGTTCTTGCGCGGGAGAGTTCCGTGGCTGCCAGCCACGGACGCCGAAGGAGCAACACCTCTCCGTCAACCTCTCAGGCACCCGGACCGCGCCGGACCCCGATGCCTCTGGAAAGCGGTGGCAATCAGTCACCCGCCCATGGGGAAAGACACATGTCGAATCTCTCAGGCGCCCGGTTCGGGTAGACGACAGAGGGGGAGGGCCTGGTACCTCTTCGTCAGGAGTTCGCCATGTCCGACCACACCAATCCGCTTTTCGCCGACCGGCACATCGGCCCGGACAGCGTCGCCGTCGCGGCGATGCTCGAGGTGATCGGGGTGGACTCGCTCGACGAACTTGCCCGCCGGGCTCTGCCTGCCGGGATTCTCGACGCACTGACCGATTCGGGTGCCGCGCCCGGCCTGGATCAGCTGCCGCCGGCGGCTACCGAAGCCGAAACGCTGGCCGAGCTGCGGTCACTGGCCGACGCCAACACCGTCGCGGTGTCGATGATCGGGCAGGGCTACTACGACACCTACACACCGCCGGTGTTGCTGCGCAATATCTTGGAGAACCCGGCCTGGTACACCGCCTACACGCCTTACCAACCGGAGATCAGCCAGGGCCGGCTGGAGGCGCTGCTGAACTTCCAGACCATGGTGGCCGACCTGACCGGGCTCGAGGTGGCCAATGCGTCGATGCTGGACGAGGGCACCGCGGCCGCCGAGGCGATGACGCTGATGCGGCGGGCAGCGAAGGGGACCGCCAACCGGCTGGCGGTGGACGTCGACGTGTTCGCCCAGACCGCGGCGGTGCTGGCCACCCGCGCTGAGCCGCTGGGCATCGAGATCGTGACTGCCGACCTGCGGGACGGCCTGCCCGAGGGTGAGTTCTTCGGCGTGATCACCCAACTGCCCGGCGCCAGCGGCCGGGTCACCGACTGGTCGGCGCTGGTTGCGCAAGCGCATGAGCGCGGCGCGCTGGTGGCCATCGGCGCCGACCTGCTGGCGCTGACGCTGATCACCCCGCCGGGGGAGATCGGCGCCGACGTGGCGTTCGGCAACACCCAACGTTTCGGTGTGCCAATGGGATTCGGCGGCCCGCACGCCGGATATCTGGTGGTGCACGCCCAACATGCTCGCCAACTGCCGGGCCGGCTGGTCGGCGTTTCGGTCGACGCGGACGGTTCACCGGCGTTCCGGTTGGCGCTGCAGACGCGCGAGCAGCACATCCGTCGCGACAAGGCGACCAGCAACATCTGCACCGCCCAGGTGCTGCTGGCGGTGATGGCCGCCATGTACGCCAGCTACCACGGCGCAGACGGACTGCGCGGCATCGCCCGGCGAGTGCACGGCCATGCCGGGGCCATCGCCGCCGCGCTCGGCGATAAATTAGTGCACGACAAGTACTTTGACACCGTCGTGGCGAAGGTCCCGGGTCGCGCCGACGAGGTTGTCGCGGCGGCCAAGGCACACGGCATCAACCTCTGGCGGGTCGATGGCGACCACGTGTCGGTGACCTGTGACGAGGTGACCACCGATGCCCATGTCGCTGCGGTGCTGGACGCGTTCGGCGCCGCGCCCGCGGCGCCGGTCTGTGCGGGAATCGTCAACCGCACATCGGAGTTCCTGACTCATCCAGCGTTCGTCAAGTACCGCACCGAGACGTCGATGATGCGGTACCTGCGTTCCTTGGCCGACAAGGATCTTGCGTTGGACCGCACCATGATTCCGCTCGGCTCGTGCACGATGAAGCTCAACGCCGCAACCGAGATGGAGTCGATCAGCTGGCCGGAGTTCGCCCGCCAGCACCCGTTCGCGCCGGCGTCTGACAGCCCGGGCCTGCGCCGGCTGATCGCTGACCTGGAAACCTGGCTGGTGCAGTTGACCGGATACGACGCGGTGTCCCTGCAGCCCAACGCCGGATCGCAGGGCGAGTACGCCGGCCTGCTGGCCATCCACGCCTACCACGCCAGCCGCGGCGAGTCGGAGCGCAACATCTGCCTGATCCCGTCCAGCGCGCACGGCACCAACGCCGCGTCTGCCGCGCTGGCCGGCATGAAAGTCGTGGTGGTGGCCTGCCGGTCCAACGGTGACGTCGACCTCGACGATCTGCGCGCCAAGGTCAGTGAGCACGCGGATCGGCTGTCGACGCTGATGATCACCTACCCGTCCACCCACGGTGTGTACGAGCACGACATCGCCGAGATCTGCGCGGCCGTGCACGACGCCGGCGGACAGGTCTACATCGACGGCGCCAACCTCAACGCACTGGTCGGGCTGGCCCGGCCCGGCAAGTTCGGCGGCGACGTCAGCCATTTGAACCTGCACAAGACGTTCTGCATCCCGCACGGCGGCGGCGGCCCCGGCGTCGGACCGGTGGCGGCGCGTTCGCACCTGGCGCCGTTCCTGCCCGGCCACCTGTATGCGCCCGAACTGCCGTCGGGTCCGGCGGTGTCGTCGGCACCCTACGGGTCGGCGTCGATCCTGCCGATCAGCTGGGCCTACATCCGGATGATGGGTGCCCCCGGGTTGCGGGCGGCGTCGCTGACCGCGATCGCCTCGGCCAACTACATCGCCCGCCGCCTCGACGAGTACTACCCGGTGCTCTACACCGGCGAGAACGGGATGGTCGCCCACGAATGCATCCTGGACCTGCGGCCGATCACCAAGTCGACCGGCGTCACCATCGACGACGTCGCAAAACGGTTGGCGGACTATGGGTTCCACGCGCCCACCATGAGCTTCCCGGTGGCCGGCACGCTGATGGTCGAGCCCACCGAAAGCGAGAGCCTCGACGAGGTCGACGCGTTCTGCGACGCGATGATCGCCATCCGCGGCGAGATCGACAAGGTCGGCGCCGGCGAGTGGACGGTGGACGACAATCCGCTGCGCGGCGCGCCGCACACCGCCGAGTGCCTGCTGGTCGACACCTGGGAGCACCCGTACACCCGCGAGGTGGCCGCCTACCCGCTGGGCAAGGGTTTCCGGCCCAAGGTGTGGCCGCCGGTGCGCCGCATCGACGGTGCCTACGGTGACCGCAACCTGGTGTGCTCCTGCCCGCCGGTCCAGGCCTACGCCTGAGCCTTACATGCCCAGCGAGGCGAGAACCTGTTGCGGGACAAGGTCCACCAGCAACGTGTCGAAGCCGCCGAGCGGTTGCACACTGACGTTGGCCAGGTCGCCCAGACCCAGATCGCCGATCAGGCCGCCCAGCGTCAGGTTCGAAAGATCACCCAAGTTGGACAGATCGACGGGCAGGTTGGACAGACCGAGGTCGCCGAGCAGATTGCCCACGTTCAGACCGTTCAGCAGGTCGGTGATGTTCAGGGCCCCGAAGGGGTTACCCAGATCGCTGAGCAGGCCACCCAGTGTCAGATCACCGGTTGAGCTGGAGAAGCCGAGGTCGCCCAACACCCCGCCGATGCTCAGGCCGGTGCCCGGCGCGATACCCAGGTCACCCAGCAGGGTGTCGAGGCCCAGGCTGTTGCCCGACAGACCCAGATCACCCAGCAGACCACCTACAGTCAGGCTATTGCCCGACAGACCCAGGTCAGTGAGCAGACTGCCGACCGACACGCCACTGCTCGACAAGCCCAGATCGCTCAGCAAACTATCGACAGATATCGTACCACTCGACGAAGTCAGATCGTGCAACAGGTCACCGACCGTGTTCCCACCACCGGTCAAACCCAGGTCACTGAGCAACGTGCCGACATCCACCCCGTTACCCGACAAACCCAGATCAGCCAGCAGAGTGCCGACCGACGCAGTACTCGACAAACCCA
>NZ_JAVKSG010000007.1:0-35146 GCF_039583785.1 Mycobacterium sp. | reverse complement strand
GCCGACATCCACCCCGTTACCCGACAAACCCAGATCAGCCAGCAGAGTGCCGACCGACGCAGTACTCGACAAACCCAAATCGTGCAACAGGGTGCCGACGGTCGGGGTGGCCGCTGTGATGCCCAGGTCGTCCAGCAAGGTGCCGACGGTCGGAGCGGTGCCCGATGGAAGGATGCTAATCAGCGCGTCAAGCGCAGTCTGGATCGGGGTCGACTCCGGTATTCCGAACGCAGTCAGCACGCCCGTGAGTAGATCGCCCACGGTTGTATTCACCGTGGTGGTCGAGCCCAGGCCGAGGTCGTCCAGGAGACTGGTCAAGACGGTCGACCCGATAGTGGAACTCGTGTTGAGGCCCAACGAAGACAGCAGGCTGTCCAGCACGGTCGTCGTGAGGGAACCCGACGGGTCCGCACCAAGCGCAGTCAGCACGGTATCCAGCGTGCTCCCCGTGAGAGGGGCGGTCAGGTCCGCACCAAGCGCAGTCAGCACGGTATCCAGCGTGCTCCCCGTGAGTGGGGCGGACGGATCCAGATTCAGCGAGGTCAACAGGTTGGTCAGCGTGGTCGACGAGATGGTCGAGGCCGGGTCCAGACCGAGCGTGCCCAGCAGGCTGTCCAGCGCGCTCGTCGAAATAGTGGACGTCGGATCAAGGCCGAGCGCGCCCAGCAGGCTATCGACGTTTACCGAGTCGCCCGTGTTCAGACCTAACGCACCGAGCAGGCTGTCCGGGGACAACAGCTGGGTCGGGTCGATGCCAAATGCACTCAAGACGCTGCTGAGCGACAGGTTGTTCAGGTCCACATTGGTATCGAGCCCCAGCCCCTGCAAGATGTTCGTCAAGCCCAGGGTGATCCCGTCACCAGAACCCAGAGCATTGAGACCGAGCAGGTTCAACAAACCGCTCAGCGTGGTCACGGGGCTAGTGGCGTCGGCCAGGAGTGTTCCCAGTCCCTTATCGCTGAGCCCGAGGTCGCTGAACAACGAGCCCAACGTGAGGTCGCCCAGCCCGAGCTGGCTCAACAAGTTGCTGAGGTCGAGATTGGTCAGGGGCGTGTTACCTAAGCCCAGCGCGTTCAGCAGGTCCGGCAGGTTAATATCGATGTTTGCGGATGTTGCCGGGGCGAGGACGCCGTTGTAGAGCGGGATGGTGATGGCACCATCGAGCAGGCTGACGTTGTCCGCCCCGTTGAGGTAGGCGTTCAAGACGGTGGCCACGCCCTCGTAGAGGTTGGTGGCCGACGGGTCGGCCTGCAATTGTTTCAGGACGCTCTCGAGCGCGCTGAACGTCGCCCCCTCTGCCCCCAGGCCGGCGATCGCGAGCTCCAGCCCCGGCGGCAACTCCACCGAGATGGTGGCGGGCAATGACGTGAGGTCCGTGGTGACCGTCGGGTCGAAGTTCGCCAACGCCTCAATCACGCCGTACGGGTTGGTGAAGAGCTCGCTGAAGAGCTGGGTAATGTCCGGCGAGCTGGCATGACTGATGATGCTGTCGAGATTGGTAGTCGTGTTGGCGATGAGCTCCGACCAGGCGTCGACCAGCTTCACCGGCCGCATCTGAATCGCCGGAAGCGGCGTGGCCAGCGGGGTAACAGCAATCATGCTGGCGCCGACCAAGGCGACACCGGCGGTGGCGTACGGGCGAAGTACGTGCTGCACGACCATCGACTCCTTTAACGGCGGACTGTGATGCACTGCACAGTGACGAGTCGAACTTTATCCAGCACCGAGTGTTGGATGCAAGTGAAACACCTCAGCAAAGCTTAGGTTTTTCCACAGGCCAGGCCGAGCTCTGACTTATCCGCAGCACATGCGGCGCGTGGGTAGAACTTGGCGGTAGATCACTCGCCGAACGGCACGGCTTCGCATCAAGGGACGTATTTACGCGTCACTGCGTCGACGTGCGTGATGGGCCGCCGCCGACGCCATCCAACCGAAGGCCGAGACCAGTTCGACGGCGGGCCGCCCGGTTTCTGCGTGCTCATCTTTGTCTTTCGAGTCTTTGTCGTGTCTTTCGGCCCTCGGGCGCTCCATCGTCTCGGTGACGGCTTGGGTCCCGGTCATCGTCCCCAGCAGGGCCTGCCCGAAGGTGAATCCTGGTGGCAGGCCGACGGCTGTCGCCGGGGCGACGTCGACGCTGGTGGCGGCGAGTGAAAGAAAGATCGGCTCGGTGTCGGATGCGGCCGTCGCCCAGCTCGGCGGCACCGACAACGCCCCGACCGACGCCGCGTTGCCCAGGCTTGCCGACGACACGCTGACACCGCCCAACGCGTTGAACGGCCCGAACGGCACCTGATTCAAGTAGGCCTCTATCCCGCCACTGACAAAGATCTCCCTGGCCCAACCGAGGCCGACCGACAGAAAGTCATAAATGCCGGTCAAGAACGTGTACGGCTGTGTCACGCCGACATTTGCCGCAATGTCGGGGATGACTAGCGCCGAGCTGAGGCCGCCCAACCCGGAGGCGGATGTCGTCGATGTGCTCGTCGTGGCGGTGCTCGCCGAGCCCGCCGGCGAAGCCAGCTGATGCAACGCGGTGGGTAACGCCACGTTCAGCTGCGCCACGGTGTGGGTGTGGGCGCCGATGGCTTGGGCTACCGCACCGGCCTGGGTGCCCTGTCCGGTGGGGTCGGTGGTCGGCGGCGGCTCGCTGAACGGGATCAGCGTTGACGCGGCCGCGGCGGCGCCGGCGTAGCCGTACATCGCGACCGCGTCTTGGGCCCACATCTCGGCGTAGTGGATTTCGGTGGCAGCGATCGCCGGGGTGTTCTGTCCGAAGAAATTGGTCGCGATCAGCGCCGTCAACAGCGCCCGGTTGGCCGCGATCACCGGCGGGGGCACCGTCATCGCAAACGCCGCCTGGTAGGCCGCCGCCACCGCTTTGGCCTGTGCGGCGGTCTGCTCGGCTTGGTCGGCGGTGGCCTGCAGCCACGTCACGTACCGCGCCGCCGAAGCCGCCATCGCCGCCGAGGCCGGGCCCGACCAAGCCTGACCGGTCAGCCCCGAGATCACCGACGAATAACCGACCGCGGTGGACGCCAGCCCGGCGGCCAGCTCATCCCAAGAGCCCGCGGCTGCCAGCATCGGCCCCGACCCGGGACCGGAGTACAGCCGGCCCGAGTTGACCTCCGGGGGCAGCAACGCAAAATCCATGTCGTTTATCTCCGCAAGAGACGTAACCGGTCGGGGCTCGACAGATAGCGCGTCGATGGGGCAGGCGGCGACGTGGCTGTCATCCGGCGGCGGGCGATCCGGTCACCACTTTGCGGTTGCGGCCTACCACAGCGCGGGCCGAGACGCCGCCAAGGCCGCGACCGGCCAGCGTCCCCAGCATGGTTTCGCCGAATGCGCCACCCGGTATTCCGTCGACAAGGGCGGTGGCCGCGCTCGGAGCGCCGATCGGCAGCGTGAGCGCAGCGGGGTTGACCGCCGGGGCTGGCATGGCCCAACTCGGCGGCACCGATACCGCACCGATCTTGAGCGCCTGACCCAGCCCCGCCGACAGTCCGGTGCCACCAACACTGGACGTCAACGCCGGCCCCGTAATCGGCACGCTCAACGCTCCGACGGGGCTTTGCGCCAAAAACCTGGTCAGGCCGATTCCGTTGTTGAAATTGCTGACGAGGTCCGCGGCGTCGGAATAGAAGCTCGCGACGTTGCCGAGACCCTGGGATGGGAGAGCGCCGACATTCGCTAACTCCCCCGCCGTTGACGACGGACCGAAGAGGCCGGTCAGGCCCGACGTTGCTGACGGAGCCGACGATGTCAGCGGGCTCTGCGTCGTTGACAACGAAGACATCAGCTGTGCCAGTGTCGAATGTGCGCCCGTGCCGGCAGATGTCCCGGTGGTCTGGGCGGCCGACGCGGCTTGGGCAGCCTGCCCACCCGGTGTGGTGGTCTGCGGCGGGTTGTTGAACGGGGCGAGCCTCGATGCGGTCGCCGAGGCGTCGGCGTAGCTGTACATCGCGACCGCGTCTTGGGCCCACATCTCGGCGTACTGGCCCTCGGTCGTCCCGATGGCCGGGGTGTTCTGCCCTAAGAAGTTGGTCGAGATCAGCGCCGTCAACAGGGCCCGGTTGGCCGCGATGAGCGGCGGCGGAACGGTCGCCGCCAGCGCCGCCGAATGGGCGTCTACCGTCGCCGTGGCTTGGCCAGCGGCCTGTTCGGCTTGAGCGGCGGTGGTGTGTAACCAGGTCACATAAGGATGGGCGGCCCCCGCCATCGCCGCCGATGCCGGACCTACCCACGGTCCGCCGGCCAACCCCGCGACCACCGACCCGTAGGCAGCTGCCGTGGAATGTAATTCGGTGGCCAGCTTGTCCCAGGCCGCTGCCGCAGCAAGCATTGACCCGGGCCCGGGACCGGCGTACATCCGCCCGGAGTTAATCTCGGGCGGCAACAACCCATAGTCGATGTACAACGCCAGCCTCCTTTATCGAGCTGCGATGGACCTGGATGTGTGCGGCCATGCTGGCCACTGTCTCAGCCGTGGGACAACACCAACCGGACCGAGCGGCAATGCGGTTGGCACGAACCCGATCGCGCAACACGCCGCGTTGGTTCTCGGCCATTCCCAAGCTCCTCACATAGACCGATGTCTATGGGCTAGCCTGCACTATTGATCGACGACTGTCAATGCGTGTGTCATACTGAGTTATGCCTGCCGCGATCGCATCGTGCCGCCCCATCACCGACACGGTGTTCGACGAGGTCGCCGCCGAGCGGCTCGCCGCTGTGCTCAAGGCGCTGGGCGAGCCGACCCGGCTGCGGCTGGTGTCGCTGATCGCGGGCCACGAGGGCGCCGAGGCATGTGTCTGTGACCTGACCGCCCCGGTCGGCCTGACTCAGCCGACGGTGTCACACCACCTCAAGATCCTGGTGGAGGCCGGTCTACTCAAGCGAACCCAGCGCGGCAAATGGGCGTACTACCGGTTGGTGCCTACCGCTCTAGACGCGCTGGCCGACGTGTTCGCCCGCCGCTCTCGCTGAGAGCCGTCCACGTCCCGCCGCCGCCAGGCAGGTCCGGACCACCCGACGAGCGAGTCTCAGCTCAGGAAGTTCGCCACCACGGTGGCCAGGTCCGGCGACGCCGACGTCGCGAGGTTCTGGTAGCTGCCGCCGGACAGCTTGGCGACGGCCTCCCAGGTCGACCGGTCCGAGTCGGGCCCGAAGTCGATGACGTTGACCGCGACCGGCTTGGCCGGGTCGGCGTTCTGCTTGATGAAATCCTGCAGGCCCTGTCCACTCAGACTCTGGTCGGTGTGCGGCCCGGACGTGATCACCAGCACCGAATTGATCTGCCCGGCATGGTAATTCGCCAGCGCATCCTTGTATATCATCCGCAGCGTGGTAAACGACACCGCTCCACCCGACGATGCGCGCTGCCGGTCGAGTGCCGCCGTCAACGTCTCGGAGCGGGGCTTGCCGTCGACCTGATCGCCCAGCGGACCGGCCGGCACCTCGGAGCGGCCTTCCTTGCCGTCGAAGGTCCACAACCCGACCACGGCATTGGGGGCCAGCGTCTTGATCCGATCGTCGAGCACGCCGACCACGTTGCCCAGCCGGGTCGTACCGCTTTCCTCAGTGGTCATCGACTGCTCGAGCATGATGATCACCGCAGGCGCGCTCGCCGGCGCCGACACCGCGTTGGCCAGCGCGGCACGCGTCCCGTCGTCGCCGACCGACAGGGTCGACGGCAGCGCGGGGAACCTGGTGGCATCGCTCTTGGGCGTCTTGGTGCCCTCGGCGCGGAACCCGGCCTGCGCCAGCTCGGCGAGCTGATCGGGTTTGCGCATGAAGCGGGCAAACTCGCTGGCCGCCGTCACCTGCTCTTGCGACAGCCAGGACCCGCTGAGCAGCACCGTGGGGTAGTCGGCGACCGCGGCGGCGCCCGGCGGCAGCCACGCGCTCAAAATGCCACCGGCGTCGGGTTGCGACTGGCCACGCGCAAACACCTGCTGTTCGGTCGTGACGACGGCATGCACCGGAGCTTTCGCCGCGTCGCCCGGGGCGAGCAGTGCGTTCATCGCCTCGCCCAGCGAGTTGTCGGCGAGCTTCGGCTGTGCGCCGATCAGCGTGCGCACCGCACCGCTGCCGTCGGTCGGCGGGGCACCGGGCGGCACCGACGCGGCTGCTACCGCTTCACCGGCAAGGTAGGCGGCGTCGCTGTTGGCGCCGATCGGCAACGCCAGCCGCAGTGATCCCCACGCCGGCAGCTTCAGGCCGGCCAGCGAGTCGGGCTGGGTTTGCAGCTCGGGCAGCGTCGACCAGCTCTGGTCACCCAGTGCTTTCTGCAGCTCCGGTCGCACTGCGAGCACCACCGGCGAGGTGACCAGCGATCGGCTGTCGGAGACGGTTTCCTTGCCCGCCGCGGCGGTGAGTCGCGCCGCCGATACCGAACTGCCCGGGATCCACAGCGCCGGTCGCTGGCCCAGGTCTGCGGGCCATTTTCCGATGAAGCCGTCCACAACCGCGTCGGAGTCGGCGGATTTCACCCCGATGGCGACGCAGTGGTCGCCAACCGGTGCGGATTGCCCGTTGAAGCGGTCCGCGAAATGTTGCACCTGATCGGAGATCGACGGGTCCGCGACCACGGCGACCGGCAGTTTTTCCCCGACGCAGCGGGCGTTGTGGGAGCGGTTGGACAGCGCGTCGCCGAAAAACCGCCACAGGATGACGACGCCCACCACCACAACGACCGAGATCAAAGCGGCGATGACGCCGATGCTGACGCCGCGCCGTGCACCCTCGTTACGATGGCCACCACCGAAACCGGAGAGACCACGATGGCCGCCGGTCGGGGGTCCCGAGGGCGGGGGCGGAGGGCCGTGGTCGCGCCGCGGGAAGTCGGGAAAGTCCTCGGATGGATCGATCTCGGCAGCGGGCGCGTCCCACTCCGGCGGCGCCGGGCGCGCGAATTCCCCGCCGCGATCGTCGTCCGGCTCGGCGTAGTCGTCCGGTGATTCGTCGATCGGTTCATCGCCGTCGGGAGCTCTGTGCCTACCCATCCCGGTCCTCTCCTGGGCGCCGGAGATGTCTAGTCATGGGGCTGGTCGATATTCCCCGGATAGATCTCACTCATGGGAGCGGGCTTTGAACTCACGACGGCGCCGATGCAGAATCGGCTCGGTGTAACCGCTGGGCTGCGCAGCGCCCTGAACAATCAACTCCTGAGCGGCCAGAAACGCGATACTGTCCTCGAAGTCCGGTGCCATCGGCAGGTATCCGGAGTCACCGGCGTTCTGCTCGTCCACCAGCGGAGCCATCCGCTCCAGGCTAGCGCGCACATCCTCCTCGGTGATCAGGCCGTGCCGCAGCCAGTTGGCCAACAGCTGGCTGGCAATCCGCAGCGTGGCACGGTCTTCCATCAACGCAACGTTGTGTATGTCCGGAACTTTCGAGCAGCCGACGCCCGCGTCGATCCAGCGCACCACGTACCCCAGGATCGACTGACAATTGTTGTCGACCTCTTCGCGGATCTCCTCGGGCGCCCAGGCCAGTTCCTTGGCCAACGGGACCGTCAGCAACTCGTCGATGGTGGCGCGCTTCTTGCCTTCGAGTTCGTCCTGGACCGAAGCGACGTCGACGTAGTGGTAGTGCATGGCATGCAGCGTGGCCGCAGTCGGGGAGGGCACCCACGCGGTGGTGGCGCCGGCCTTGGGCTGGCCGATCTTCTGCTCCATCATGTCGGCCATCAACTCGGTCATGGCCCACATGCCCTTGCCGATCTGCGCCTTGCCCTTGAAGCCGGCGGCCAGCCCGGTGTCGACGTTGTTGTCCTCGTAGGCCTTGATCCAGGTGGTGCTCTTCATCGCACCCTTGCGGATCATCGGACCCGCCTCCATCGAGGTGTGGATCTCGTCGCCGGTGCGGTCCAGGAAGCCGGTGTTGATGAACACCACCCGGTCGGCGGCGGCCTTGATGCACGCCTTCAAATTGAGCGTCGTACGCCGCTCTTCGTCCATGATGCCGACCTTCAGCGTGCCCTGCGGCAGGCCGAGGACGTCCTCGACGCGGCTGAACAGCTCGCAGGTGAACGCGACTTCGTCCGGTCCGTGCATCTTGGGCTTGACGATGTACACCGATCCGGTGCGGCTGTTGACCAGCGGCCCGTTGGCCCCCCCGTTGTCCGAGCCGGACCGCAATCCGTGAAGCGCGGTCAGGCCGGTGAACAGCGCATCCTGGATGCCCTCGAACACTTCTTTTTCTTCGTTGCCGTCGCTCACAACGATGGCATCGTTGGTCATCAGGTGGCCGACGTTGCGGACGAACAGCAGGCTGCGGCCGGGCAGGGTGAAGTGCCCGGCGCCTTCTGGAGCCGCGGAGCCGGCGACATCGGGCCGAGCCTTCTGGTAGACGCGGTCCTGGTTCAGCACCCGGTGGATCGTCTTGCCGCCCTTGTCGACCTCCTCGGACAGGTCACCCCTGTTCAGCCCGAGCCAGTTCCGGTAGCCCAGCACCTTGTCGTCGGCGTCGACGGCGGCCACCGAGTCCTCGAAGTCCATGATCGTGGTGATCGCCGACTCCAGCACGACGTCCTTGATGCCGGCCTGGTCGGTCTTGCCGACCGGCGACTCCGGGTCGAGAAGGATCTCGATGTGCAGGCCGTGGTTGACCAGCAACACCGACCAGTTGGGCGAGCCGAGCTCACCGGTGTAGCCGAGGAACTTCTCCGGGCTGGCCAGCTCGACGGAGCCGTCGGCGGTCGCGACCTTCAGGTGACCGTCTTCGACGCTGAGCCCGGTAGCGTCCGACCATGAGCCGGACGCCAGCGGGACCGCCTCGTCGAGGAATGCGCGCGCGTAGGCGATGACCTTGTCGCCGCGGACCCGGTTGTAGCTGGTGCCCTTCTCGGCGCCGCCGTCCTCGGGAATGACATCGGTGCCGTACAGCGCGTCGTACAGCGAGCCCCACCGCGCGTTGGCGGCGTTCAGCGCGAAGCGCGCGTTGAGCACCGGCACCACCAGTTGCGGTCCGGCCGTCGTGGTGATCTCGTCGTCGACGCCGGCGGTGGTGATGGTGAAGTCGGCGGGTTCGGGCTGCAGATAACCGATTTCGGTGAGAAACCCGCGGTAGGCCTCGGGGTTCAGCGGCTCGATGACGTGCTGGCGGTGGTACTTGTCGATCTGCGCCTGCAACTGGTCGCGGCGCGCCAACAGGTCCTGGTTCTGCGGCTGCAGGTCGGTGACGACCTTGTTCACGCCGGCCCAGAAGCTGTCGGGGTCGATGCCGGTGCCGGGCAGAGCCTCGTTGTTGACGAAGTCGTACAGCACTTGGGCGACGCGCAGGTTCCCCACCGACACGCGATCAGTCATCATTTTTCCTCCGGACTCACCTGACGAAATCTCATCTCAGCCTACCGGCCGGTCACCTGCCTGCCGGTAACCGGCAACCTGCAGCAGCAGGTCACACCGCTCCAGCAGGGCAGCACGCAACGGCTCGGCGCGAGTTGCGATGGCCTTCTGGTGACGTACGTACTCGGCGCGGCCGGCCGCATCCTCGACGGCAATCGGTGTGTACCCGTACCCGCTCAGGTCGTACGGGCTGGCCCGCATGTCGATTTCCCGCGCAACCGCAGCCAGTTCCAGGCAGTCGAGCAGCGTCTGCGAGTCGATCAGCGGGCTCAACTTGTAGCACCATTTGTACAGGTCCATGTTGGCATGCAGGCAACCGGGCTGTTCCCAATCCCGTTGCGTGGCGCGGCTGGGCACGCCGGCGTTGCGCGGTGCGGCTTCGGCGCTGAAAAAACGGAACGCGTCAAAGTGGCTGCAGCGCAACGGTCCCGCGATCTCGGCTTCGACCACGGAGTCGGTGCCCGCGGCGCCGAGTCGCAGCGGAACCCGATCGTGGCGGACATCACCGCTGCGATAGACCATCGCCCACTCGTGCAGCCCGAAGCAGTTCAACTGGGCCGGCCGCTGGCTGGTCGCGCGTAGCAGTTTTGCGACGAACGAAATCGTCTCCACCCGGCTGAGCAGATGCCCGCGGCTGACCGTAACGCCGGACACGTCGACGGTGTAGCCGCGCCGGCCCCGGTAGCGGCGGATGGCCTGGTGGCCGGCCAGCGTGACTCCATAGCCGGGATGCCAGCTACGCAACTGTCCCGGCCGCAGGGTGTAGTAGCTGAACAGGAAGTCCCACACCGGATGCGGCTCACCGACCTGCGCGCGCTTCGCGTGTGGGGCAACCAAACCGTCGACCCGCGAGGCGTGGTCGTCGGCGCGGGCCATCCACTGCTCGGCGTCCAACCGGGTGGCCGTCTCAGCCACGTCCCGTCCCGTCGCGCACCACACCGACCAGTTCGCGTACCAGATCCTCCAGCGCGACCATGGCGACCACGGCGCCGCCGTCGGAGGCGGTGACCAACGCGAGGTGGCTGTTGGTGCGGCGCATCCGCGACAACGCCTCGGGCACGCTCAGCGACTCCGAAATGCGGGGCAGCGGCCGGACTCTGGCCGGGTCGATCACAGCCTGCGGCTCGTCGGCCAACGGCAGCACGTCTTTGATATGCAAGTATCCGACAAAGCTGCCGTCGACGCCGACCACCGGGAATCGCGAGTAACCCGTTGCGGCCAAGGCGTTTTCGACGACCGCGACGGTTGGGCCGGAGCTTGCTGCGGCCACTGGGACGGCGCGGATCTCCGCAACAGGAACCGCCACATCAGCGACCGTGCGGTTGCGGATCTGCAGCGCCCGAGTCAGCCGGGTGTGCTCCTCGCGGTCCAGCAATCCCTCCGACACCGACTCGGCGATCATCTCGCTGAGCTCGACGGTGGACACCGTGACATCGAGCTCGTCGCGCGGGCGGACCCGCAGCACGCGCAAGATCACGTTATTGCAGCAGCTGTAGAAATTGACGACGGGCCGGACCGCGCGTGCGTAGACGAGGTAGGCCGGGATCAACAGCATCGCCGCCCGCTCCGGGCCGGCCATTGCGATGTTCTTCGGCACGATCTCGCCGAGCAGCAGGTGCAGCGTCACCACAATCGCCAGTGCCACCACGAACGCCATGGTGTTCAGCAGCGCCGAGGACTTGCCGAGCAGATCGAACGAGCGCCGCAGCAGGTCGGCGACGGCCGGTTGGCCGATGCGGCCGAGCAGAATCGACGACACCGTGACACCCAGCTGGGCGCCCGCGAACATCAGCGGCAGCTGCTCACCCGCCCGAATCACCGTGATCGCGCCCGACCTGCCCTGCTCCGCCAGCCCTTCGAGGCGGTCCCGTCGCGCGGAGATCAACGAGAACTCGGCGGCGACGAAAAACGCGTTTGTGCCGATCAGCAGCACGGTCGCGATCAGCTCGAGCAGATCGCCCATCAGCGACCTCGCCGCGCGCCGGAATCGGCGCCATCCGGTAGTTGGGTCAGCTCGAGCAGGTCGATGCGGCGACCGTCCATCCGCAGCACCCTGGCCCGCCACCCGGCGGTGTGCGGGCCGCCGTCGTGCTTATATCCGCTGAGCTGCACTTCGTCGCCGATAACCGGGATACGGCCCAGCTGTTCTAAGACCAGCCCGCCGATCGTCTCGTATTCGCCTTCGGGGGCCTGATAGCCGGTCGCGGCGGCCACCTCGTCGATGCGCAGTAGGCCGGCCACCCGCCAGCCGCTGTCGACGGCCACCACATCTTGGCTGGCGTCGTCGTGTTCGTCGCGGACGTCGCCGACAATCTCTTCGATCAGATCCTCGACGGTGACCAGCCCCGCGGTGCCGCCGTACTCGTCGACGACCATCGCGGTCTGCAGCGCGCTGGCGCGGATCTGTCCCATCAGCGCGTCGCCGTCCAGCGTGGACGGGACTTTGGCGACCGGCTGCGCGACGGCGGTGACCGGCGTGCGCCCGCGCTCGGCCGGCGGCACCGCGAAGACCTGCTTGACGTGCACGATGCCGACCGTCTCGTCGAGGTCGCCGTCGATGACCGGGAACCGCGAAAACCCGCTCCCGGCGGCCGCTTCCACCAAGTCGGCGACGGTCTTGTCCACTTGCAGCGCAACGATTTTCGACCGCGGTGTCATCAACTCCTCGGCGGTCAGCTCACCGAACTGCAGGGACCGGTCCAGCAGCGCCGCGGTCGCCGGATCCAGCGCGCCGCTGCGCGCCGACGTGCGCACCAGCGAGACCAGCTCCTGCGCCGAACGGGCCGACCGCAACCCCGTGGCGGGCTCGACGCCCAGTTTGCGCAGAATCCAGTTGGCCACCCCGTTGGTCAGCCGGATCGGCCACGTCATCAGCCAGCAAAACAGCAGCTGCATGCCGGCCACCGCCCGCGCGGTCGCGGGGGGACGGGCCACCGCAAGGTTTTTCGGGATCAGCTCACCGAAGATCATCGACAACGACGTGACGACCAACAGCGTCACGAAGGTGACGATCACGTTGGCGACCCGGTCGGGCACCCCCAGCGCATCCAGCGCCGGGTGCGGCAGCTCCGCCGCCAACGGTTCGGTCAGATAGCCGGTGATCAGCGTGGTGATCGAGATACCCAGCTGCGCACCGGACAGCTGGAACGACAGGCTGTGATGAGCACGCTGCACATACCGGTCGCGACGCCCGCCGCGGCGTGCGTTGGCCTCCACGGTGCTGCGTTCGAGGGTGGTCAGTGCGAACTCAGCGGCGACGAACAGCGCCGCGCCGGCCGTGAGCAGCACAATCGCCAGCAAGCTCAGCAGGGTGACAACCAGATTCATCGAGGCCGCCCTCCAACGGTCGTGACCCGCTTCACCCGGGCTTCGCCCGCGATCGCGATCACTCCGCGAGAAGGAGGCTCCTCTGGGTCGGCGTCACACACGTTGGTCGGCGCGGGTTCCTGCGGCACGGTAACCCTTTCGTCGACGTATCCACTCACGCGTGAGATCTGATGGTAGCGAAGGCGTGACGCGCCCGAGTTCTCGTCGCGGTGTCGACACGCCCGGGTTCACCACCCGAACGGCAGGGGATGGCCCTCGGCGAAGCCCGCCGCGGACTGGATGCCGACCACCACCTGCTCGTGCAGTTGGGCCAGCGTCGACGCCCCGACGTAGGTGCAGGTGCTGCGCACGCCGGAGGTGATGTGGTCGAGCAGATCCTCGACGCCGCCGCGGACCGGGTCCAGCGCCATCCGTGAGGTCGAGATGCCTTCTTCGAACAGCGCCTTGCGGGCACGCTCGAAGGCGCTGTCGGCGGCGGTGCGGGCCACCACCGCCCGCTTGGAGGCCATGCCGTAGCTCTCCTTGTACGGCTTGTTGTCCCGGTCGCGCAGTAGGTCGCCGGGCGACTCGTAGGTGCCGGCGAACCACGATCCGATCATCACGTTGGACGCCCCGGCGGCCAGCGCCAGCGCGACGTCGCGCGGGTGACGCACCCCGCCGTCGGCCCACACGTGCGCACCCAGTTGCCTTGCCGCCGAGGCACATTCGAGGACAGCCGAGAACTGCGGACGCCCGACGCCGGTCATCATGCGAGTGGTACACATCGCGCCCGGGCCCACCCCGACCTTGACGATCGACGCGCCGGCGTTGACCAGGTCCCGGGTGCCGTCCGCCGACACCACGTTGCCCGCGGCCAGTGGCACGCCCAGGTCCAGCGACGCAATCGCCTTGATGGCGTCCAGGGCCTTGGTTTGGTGGCCGTGCGCGGTGTCGACGACCACCAGGTCGGCGCCGGCCTCGGCCACCGCCTGCGCCTTGGCGACCACGTCGCCGTTGATGCCGACCGCTGCCGCGATGCGCAACCGACCGCGCGCGTCGACCGCCGGCGAGTAGATACCGGCGCGAATGGTGCCCGTTCGGGTCAGCACACCGGCGAGTGTCCCGTCGGCGGCGGTCATCACCGCGACGCCGACCGAGGCGTGCTCGAGCGACTCGAAAACTTCGCGCGGATTCGTGCCCGCCGGGACTTTGACGAAGTCGGTGATCGCGATGTCTCGCACCCGGGCGAACCGATCGACGCCGTCGCAGCACGATTCGGTGACCAGCCCGATCGGGCGTTCCTCGAAGGTGACGACCGCGGCCCCGTGCGCGCGCTTGGAGATCAGCGCCAGCGCGTCGGACACCGAGTCCTCGGGCTCCAGGGTCACCGGGGTGTCGACGACCAGGTCGCGGCTCTTGACGAAGTCCACCGTCTGCCGCATTGCGGTGATCGGAAGGTCTTGCGGCAGAACGACAATTCCGCCACGGCGGGCCACCGTCTCGGCCATTCGCCGGCCCGCGACCGCGGTCATGTTGGCCACCACCACCGGGATGGTGGTTCCGGAGCCGTCGTTGGTGGACAGGTCGACGTCAAACCGCGACGCGACGTCGGAGTGGTTCGGCACGATGAAGACGTCGTCGTAGGTCAGGTCGTACGCGGCGCGGTGGCCGTCCAGAAACTTCATCGGGCCCTACGAGGCCGGAACTTCGCTGCGGTCTGCACTCCAGAGGGTATGGAACTTTTTGCTCGGGTCTTCATCAGTCCGTCCGTAGGTGTGGGCGCCGAAGAAGTCCCGCAGGCCCTGGGTGAGCGCGGCGGGCAGTCGCTCGGTGCGCAGTGCGTCGTAGTAGGACAACGCCGAGGCGAAGCCCGGAACAGGGATACCCAGTTCGGTCGCGGTCACCACGACGCGACGCCAACTGTCGACGCCTGCTTCGATCGCGCTGCGGAAGTACGGCGCAGCGATCAGGGTGGGCAGGTCGGGGTTCTCGTCGAACGCCTCTTTGATCCGGTTGAGGAATTTGGCCCGGATGATGCATCCGCCGCGCCAGATGGTGGCCATGTCGCCGGGGGTGATGCCCCAGTTGTATTCGGCGCTGCCGGCCTGGATCTGGTTGAAGCCCTGGGCGTAGGCGATGATCTTCGACGCATACAGCGCCTTGCTGATGTCTTCGATGAATTGCTTTGCATCGTTTGGTTTTTGACCCAGATGGCCGAACGCCAAGCCGGTGGTGGCCTTGCGTTGGGCCACCGAGCCGGACAGCGCGCGGGCAAACACCGCCTCGGCGATACCGGTCACCGGCACTCCGAGGTCGAGCGCGGACTTCACCGTCCAGCGGCCGGTACCCTTCTGCTCGGCCTCGTCGACGATGACGTCCACCAGCGGCTTGCCGGTCTTGGCGTCGGTCTGACGCAACACCTGTGCGGTGATCTCGATGAGGAAGCTGTCCAGGTCGCCGGAGTTCCACTCGGCGAACACGTCGGCGATCTCGGGCGCGGTCTTGCCGAGCGCGTCGCGCAGCAACTGGTAGGCCTCGCCGATCAGCTGCATGTCGGAGTACTCGATGCCGTTGTGCACCATCTTGACGAAATGTCCGGCGCCGTCGGGGCCGATGTGGGTGCAGCACGGAACACCGTCGACGTGCGCGGAGATCTCCTCCAACAGCGGGCCCAGCGACTTGTACGACTCGGCGGGTCCGCCCGGCATGATCGACGGGCCCTTGAGCGCGCCTTCCTCGCCACCGGAGATGCCGGCGCCGACGAAGTGCAGACCGCGCTCGCGGATGGCCTTTTCGCGACGGATGGTGTCGGTGTAGAGCGAGTTGCCGCCGTCGATGATGATGTCGCCTTCTTCCATCGCGTCGGCGAGCTCGTTGATGACGGCATCGGTGGGGTCACCGGCTTTGACCATGATGATCACCCGTCGCGGCTTCTCCAGCGCGTCCAGGAATTCCGCGATGGTCTCCGACCGGACGAATGTGCCCTCGTCGCCATGCTCTTTGAGCAACGCGTCGGTCTTGGCCACCGACCGGTTGTGCAGCGCCACCGTGTAACCGTGGTGGGCGAAGTTGCGGGCGAGGTTGGAGCCCATCACCGCCAGGCCCGTGACGCCGATCTGCGCGGTCCCGGTCTTTGATTCCGACGAGCTCATGTGTGCGCCTCTCAATCCGTGACTTCATCCACCGAACACTGTGGCACAGCGAGATTCATGCCTGTGCACGGTATCGCCCGAGTGCGTTGCGGGAAAGGTTGCCGGGTCAGGCCGCGATGAACAGCCGGTGCAGTTCGGTGAGCCAGGGGATCGCAAGCGCGACGGTCGGCACCACCAGCACTGCGGCGGCGGCGGCATAGGCGGCCGTCGACACCCACAGGCTGTTCCCACTCCCGGACAACCGTCGCACGCGCAGCAGGGTGTGGGTGTCACCGGCGGCCAGCGCACCCTTCGGCGCGCGGCCCGACGCGCAGGCCACCAGGGCGCGCGCCAGGGGAGCGCGGCCGGCCACCCGGACTGCGGCGTCGTCGGCCAACAGCTCGGCCAGTAACTGCACCGCGTCCAAAGCGCTTGCGCTGCGGACGAATCGAGGGAACGCGGCATGAGCAGCGGTGAACGCTTCGAGCACCAGATCGTGGCGTGCGCGCAGATGAGCACGCTCGTGACTCAGGATCGCGGCGACCTCGTTCTCGGTGAGCGAGTCCAACGTGCCCTCGCTGACCACCACCCGGCTGCGCACGCCGGGCAGACAGTAGGCCAGCGGCTGCGCGACTTCCAGCACGCGCAGGTCGCGGCCGCGGGCGCAAGCCCGCGCGGAGACCACATCGGACGACAAGCCCAGCAGGTCTACCAGCATGCGGTGGTGGGCCCGACGCCGGCGGGTGGCGACGGCGACCCGGATGACGGCCACGGCCAGCCGGGCCCCGATCATCAAAGTGAGCCCGAAGACCGCGACGTCGACAAGCCATAGCGACCAGCCGAGCCGGCCGATTTCCGCGGCGGGACTGGCGGTCGGGCGGCCGTCGGAACCGGGGACGAACAATCGGCTGGCGATGGCGATGCCGGCGCTGAAGGCCGACAGCACTGCGGCGACGGCGATCGCCTGCCAGAGCACCATCGCGGCGCGAGGGGCGCGCAGCGGCCAGGTGGCCCGCGCCAGCAGGGCCGGGACCGGGCCGACCAGCATCACCGCAAGAACGGTGAACGCCAGTCCCGACATGGCCCCAGTGTCCCTCAGTGCTCCGGCAGCGCGCCAGCAGGCCGGGGTTTCCGATGACCTGATTCCAGTTCGTCGAGTGCGCGCCGCAACGCCTCGGCTTCCTCGGCGCCGACACGCTCGACGAAGTGCACCAGGGCGGCCTGTCGGCTTCCGGTGCCTGAGGCCTGGTCGAGTGCGTCGACCATCAGACCGGCGACCAATTCGTCGCGTCCGTGCACCGCCGCGTACTGGTGCGCTCGATCGTCGCGGATTTGCAAGACCAGATTCTTCTTGGCCAACCGCTGCAGCACGGTCATCACCGTCGTATAGGCCAGATCGCGCTGTTGGGAGAGCGCTTCGTGCACCTGGCGGACGGTTTGCGGGTGAGGAGCGGACCAGAGGTGGTCCATCACCGCGCGCTCAAGTTCCCCGAGCCGCGTCAGCTTAACCATGTTTGCTCATCTCCTTGGCAATGCCGTCAGCGTACTCGCGCTTACTACCGACGGTCGTACCTGTCCGCCTTGGGAGGGTGCCAGCAGATTCGACGTCGATAATCTGGTTAGGCTAACCTAATAACAGCGACAACCCAAGCAACCTCTTGCGGGTTTAGGGCAGCCTTGCCTATCCTTGTGACATCGAGCGATAGATGACCGTGACGGTGTGCTGAGGGCTGCAGCGAACCCCGGTCTCTCGGTGTCCGCGGACGCGTTGTCGCGCTTCAGTCTTTGATGAAGTGATACATCCGGTACGACAACCGCCCGCGCTGCAATTCCTTGTACATCAACGTGCCAGGCGCACCGGCGAACAGGCGGCCGAAGGACTGCAGAAAGGCGGGTACATGCCGACCAACCAGGTCCAGATACCGCTGCGAGTTGTTATCCAGCCCTCGTAGAACCTCAGAGTTGATCTCCCGCTTCGACACCATCCGCATCGGCGAAGCGGCCAGTGCTGCGTCCCACGCGTCGTATTCGAGGAACCCGCGGAAATCGGCGTAGAGGAAATGTCCTCCCGGCCGGAGCACCCGCGCCACTTCCGGGAGGAAGCGATCAAAGTGCGGGTAGGCGTGCGATGCTTCGACATTGACCACCGCGTCGAAGGATCCGTCGGGGAACGGCATGTCCTGGGCGTCACCGTGCACGAACTCGAGCCCTGGCAGGTCGTGCCGTCTCTTGGCGAATTCGATGCCGTCCGGGTTGAAATCCAAACCCGTGTATGAGGCGGGGTGCAACGTCCGAACTAGGTAGGCGGCTCCTCCGCCATGGCCGCAGCTGGGCTCAAGGACCTGCTTGCCGCTGAGGTCTGCCTGTGTCGCCGTGCGATGGTAGAGCTGGATGCAGTAACGGTTGGGTTGGTCGGACGGGTCAAGTGGCAGACCCATCGGCGGGTCCTCTTCGTAGCCCCAGTTGAGAAACACCACATCGTCGTTTTGCCAACGGCGAGTAATGAAGGGGTACCAGTACTTGTTCATGGTGTTTTTAAACCATGAGTAACTGCCGATGGGCTTCACATACTGCCGGAGAGTGCCTGTCACAGCGGTCAGTATGCCAGGCACCTATGCGCTGCTGTGGTCGGCCTCAGGCGAAAAAACAGCCTCGCTCGACGCTCCAGCCGATCGCCGGTGAACCACCGCCCGGGCACCACGCGCCGGCACGGTCGCCACACCGCGCCATCGTCGTCGTTCGTCCGGCGCATCGGTTGGGGCGAAACGTATTTCGCGCAGGAGCGTGCGCAGGGCGACGTCCATCTCCATATTGGCGAACCCTGCGCCGACGCATCGGTTGACGCCGCCGCCAAACGGAATCCACGCTGCCGGCTTGGGACCCGTGCCGATGAATCGGTCCGGATTAAAGGACGTCGGATCCGGAAAATTCTCTTCTGACTCCTGCGCCAGTCGGATACTGGATATCAAGTTGGTGTTTTCCGGAATAACCCAGTCGCCCAACCGGACTCGCGTCTTTGTGCGGCGTAGGGAGGCGTCCAGAACCGGCCGGGTGCGTTGCACTTCCCAGATTGTCGCCTGCCGCAATTCGGATCCGCCGGCGTCGACTTCCTCGGCCAGCCGCGCCAATAATTCCGGATGGCGGATCAACCGCTCCACCGCCCAGGCCAGCGAGGAGGCGGTGGTCTCGTGACCGGAGGCCAACAAGGTCAGCAATTCATCCGAGATGTGCTGATCGGTGATCGGCTCACCATTTTCGTAGCGGGCCTGAACCAGCAACGCAAGCACGTCACTGCGCTCTTCCAGGGCCGGGTCGACACGCGCATCCACGATGAGTGATTCGACGGCAGCGTCAAAACGGCGCCGATATCGCAGATACCGTCCCCACGGAGTCCACCGACCCAGGTCACGCCGGAGGGCTTGCGGCACCAGCAGACCCAGGCCGATTAGCGTGACAATCGTTGGGACCAGATCGTGAAACTCGTCCAGACCGATTCCCTCGACGCCGAACGTGGCACGCAAGATCGAGCCGAGAGCAATCCTCGTCATCGGTGGCAGCACTTGAAACTCGCGGCCCTCCGGCCAGGTCGCGATCTCGCGCATCACCTCTTCTTCGATGATGTGCTCGTAGCTCCGCAAACGCCTGCCGTGAAACATCGGGACGACCATCTTGCGTCGTGCGAGGAGTTCGTTGCCGGCGAGGCTGAACGTCGACCCCGGCCCGAAGGCGTCGCCCAACGTTCCGGACCCGAAGGTCGGGCGTTCGATGAGATCAGTACTGGTGTTGAACAGATCTTTGACCAGGAGCGGGTCGGTGATGACCACCGCATGTCCGGCGCCGGGCAGATTCACACTGATCACGCCGCTCTTGTAGCGTCGCGCCGCCGAGGCGAACATCGCATGGTTCCTCAACGCAAACGCGACGGCCTGACCGGCCTTCGGTATCCGCGGACCCGGTGGTAGCCGTACCTGCTCGGTTGTTGCCGTCGCCATTTCGCCCCCCCTCTTGCTGATGCCGAAGTATCCTCGCCGATCTCACCCTAAGGGTATCCGGATCACCATGCCCGGCCTCGTTGTACCCCGTCCACCGTTGTCGACACATGGCGTGTAGACACATCCACGTGCAGCCATTGCCAGAAGCGCCGTTCGATCACGAATTAGGGTTGGTGTTCACCCAGATCAGCCCGGACCGCACCGAAGCCCGGCTCGAGGTGCAACCAAAGTTGTTGCAACCCATGGGCATCGTGCACGGCGGCGTCTACTGCGCGATGGTGGAGAGTCTGGCCAGCGTTGCCGCCTACACCTGGATGGCCACCCAAGGCGGCGGGGGATCGGTCGTCGGCGTCAACAACAACACCGACTTTCTGCGCGCGATCGGTAGCGGAATGATTTACGGGACCGCCGTTCCGATCCACCGCGGTCGACGTCAGCAACTGTGGCAGGTCACCATCGTCGACTCCGACGAGCGACTGGTCGCCCGCGGTCAGGTGCGGCTGCAGAACCTCGAGGCCGAGAGTTAACTCGCGGCCTTCGCCGTCTCGCCCTCGTGCGCCTCGGCAGCCAACACCGCCAACTGCTCGAGTCGGGTTCGGGCGAACGCCTGCTGCTCGGTGATCGTCAGCTGCCCGCGCCGACCACTCAAGAAAGTCACGATCCACGACAGCACCGTGGTGATCTTGTTCTTGAACCCGATCAGATAGACCAGGTGCAGCAGCAACCAGGCAAACCAGCCGATGATGCCACCGAACTCGAGCGGCCCCATTTTCACCACCGCGTAGTACCGCGACACCGCGGCCATCGACCCCTTGTCGAAGTATTGGAACGGCTCGCGGTGGGCCGGGTCGGCGCCGGCCAACTCTGCCTTGATCAAGCCGGCCGCGTACTTGCCGCCCTGGATCGCGCCCTGCGCAACCCCGGGCACGCCGTCGACGGCTGCCATGTCCCCGACGACGAACACGTTGGGATTGCCGGGAATCGACAAGTCAGGCAACACTTTGACCCGGCCGGCGCGGTCGAGTTCGACGCCCGACTGCCGGGCCAAGTCGCGGCCCAGCGGGCTGGCGGCGACGCCGGCCGACCACACCTTGCAGGCCGACTCGATGCGGCGGGTGGTTCCGTCGGAGTCCTTGACCGTGATGCCGTCGCGGTCGACATCGGTGACCATTGCCCCGAGCTGGATCTCGACACCCATCTTCTCCAGCCGAGCGGCGGCCTTCTTGCCGAGCTTCTCGCCCATCGGCGGCAGCACAGCGGGGGCGGCGTCGAGCAGGATGACCCGCGCTTTCGTCGAATCGATATGGCGGTAGGCGCCTTTGAGGGTGAAGTCCGCGAGTTCGGCGATCTGACCGGCCATTTCGACGCCGGTCGGTCCCGCGCCCACCACGGTGAACGTCAGGAGTTTCTTGCGCCGTTCGGGATCGTTGGACCGCTCGGCGGCCTCGAACGCGCTCATGATGCGACCGCGTAATTCCAGGGCGTCGTCGATGGACTTCATACCGGGTGCGTACTCGGCGAAATGGTCGTTACCAAAGTACGACTGACCCGCCCCGGCCGCGATGATCAAGCTGTCGAACGGGGTTTCGTAGCTGTGGCCGAGCAAATCCGAGACGACGAACTTACCCTTCAGGTCGATGTGCGTGACGTCGCCGAGCAGAACCTGGGCGTTGTGCTGGCCCCGCAGGATCATCCGGGTCGGGGGAGCGATCGCCCCTTCGGCCACGATCCCGGTGGCCACTTGGTAGAGCATCGGCTGGAACAAGTGGTGGGTGGTGCGGGCGATCAATTTGATGTCGACGTCGGCCCTCTTGAGCTTCTTGACGGCATTCAGCCCGCCGAATCCAGATCCGATGACGACCACCCGGTGTCGACGATCGGGTGCAGTGTCTTCGGACTGGACGTTCATAACGTGGTTGCTCCTCAGCGGCATGTGGATTCGTCACCACGATAGCCGTCCGCACCTGCAACTATCGACGTGACCGGCGTGTGATCGCCCACACCCGCGCGACCACACGTGACGGACCTCGCTGCGAGATCTACAGACCGACCAGCGGGCGCAGCGCGTCACCGACCTCTGACATCTTACCGGGCTTGTAGAACGGCATGTTGATGATCACGCCGTCGATTCAGGCGTCCAACACCCTGGCCTGAACCTGCTCGGCGATGAAGTCGGCGCTTCCGGCCAGCAGGCGTCCGTCCATCTCGTCGGGGATCTGGTCCGGCTTCACGTTGTCATCGAGCAGCACGGTGACCAGCATGCTGGTCTCGAGTGTCGCGGGGTCGCGGCCGATCTCTTCGCAGCGCTCCCGGACGACGCTGACGTTGAGGTGGTCGAAGTGCCGAGCCGCCAGAGGGATCGTCCAGGGTGGTGATGACCTTGGCCAGCAACGTGGGATTCCGGTACGTGTTGCCAGTGGTGCCCACCCTAGTGACCGGCGTACGGCGGCGACCGTCGCGGACGCGAATTACGCGTTAAGCGAATTGCGTCAGTGCGCCGTGGCTGACATGCAGCGTCTGGCCGGTGATGTGGCGGGCGGCGCCGCTGGTCAGGAATAGCGACATCCGCGCGACCTCGGCGGCGACCGACGGCGCTGTGCGGGACAGGCCTTCGTAGCCGGGGTTCGCGCGGCGTCCGGCCGCGACCGCGTTCACGGTGATACCGCGGGTGCCGAAAATCGTCGCCTGGCCGGCCACCCAACTGGAAAGCGCGGCTTTGATCGCAGCCTCGGCGCTACCCGGACGAGGATTTTGCGGCATCACGCTGATGATCGTTCCGCCGGATCGCAGGTGGTCACCTACCGTCTCGAGGGTGAGCACTGCGGACAGAACGGTGTCGTCCATTGTGGTGCGCCACGCGGATGCCAGGTCGGACAGCGAGTACGCCCGCGGGTCGCCGGCGTCCCGGCGCGGCGCCGGAACGTTGACGATGGTGTCCAAGTGGTGCGGGAACAGGTGGCGGACCTCCGCCAGTGCGGCGGGATCGGTGTTGTCGCAGACGATGGCGTCCGCTTCGATTTCCTTGGCGGCTACCTCGAGGTCGTCTCGACGGGCGCCGAGCAGCGTGACCGTGTGACCGTTGTTGTGGAACTCTTCAGCAACGACGCGACCTAGTTCGGTGTCGCCTCCGGTGACAAGTACCTCCACCGCCATGACCTCCTCGTATTCACCGTCGAATCCAGGTGCCGACCCGTCAGGAGCACCGCGGCCTACACCTCGGGCTACGATTCTCCGTCGCTTCGATGGTGGCACACCGAAACGCCGGTCCCTGGGATTTCAGGGCGTGTATGGCATTACCGTTTCCTTATGTTACTGGACGGTAGCTAGATATGAAACTCCGAATCCGGCACGGCGTGATCACCGTTTGGACAACGCTGAGCATCGTGACATCTCGACTCGGCGGCGCGCGCACGGCCGGGATGGCTGGATTGCTGGCGTTGGCGTTGGCGCTGGCGACGCCGCTGAGCGGATGCAGCGGACAGCCGGCGGCGACGACGGGTTCTGCACCGTCGGGTCAGGTACCGGCCAGCTCGATCATGGTGTTCGCCGCCCTCCCACTCAAACCCGCCTTCACGTTGCTTGCCGGCAAGTTCACTACCGACAATCCCGACGCCACAGTGGAGTTCGATTTCGCCACGTCCGCGGAACTGGCGAACAAGTTGACCCAGGGCGCCAGCGCCGACGTTTACGCCTCGGCAGACACCGCCGAGATGGACACGGTGATCAAGGCAGGCCTGACGAGCGGCGAACCGGTGAACTTCGCGTCCAGCACGTTGGTGATCGTCACCGCCCCGGGCAATCCGAAGCAGGTCCGGAGTTTCGCCGATCTCGCCAGGCCTGACCTGCGTGTCGCGACGTGTCAGGCGTCGGCGCCCTGCGGGTCGGCGGCGCAACGCATCGAGGACGACGTCGGCGTGCACTTCAATCCCGCGAGTGAGGAGTCGATCGGGGCCGGTGTGCTGGCGAAAGTCACCGGCGGGCAAGCAGACGCAGGACTGGTCTACCTCAACGAAGCGCACCAGGCCGGCGCCTTGGTCGACTCCCTACGGTTCCCGGAGTCGGCAGACGCGGTCAACATCTATCCGATCGTGGTACTCGCACAAGGGTCTCAGTCGGCGTTGGCGCAGAAGTTCGTCGACCTGGTGATCGGCGCGACGGGCCAGCGCGTGCTGACCCAGGCCGGCTTCGTCAGTCCGTGAGCTGGTACATCGCGACGGTTGTGACGCGCCCGACCGCGCTGCCGTTAGCGAATTGTCACCTCGGCCGCCGGCAAAAGCGGGGAGCTGCGGGTATCCGGACGCCTCCGGGTGCGCCGTTCACGAAAAATCGGCCGAAACGCCTGCAATTCACCCGTGCGGCACGGGTATGACACGGTAGATTTTTGGCTCATGGACCAGCTGGACCGCTATTCGACACGGCCCAAAAACCGCAGGCTGACGCGCGTTATCGCGGCAATCGGCGGTGCGGGAGCAATCACGTTCGGGTGGCCCGCGGCAGCCGGCGCCGATCCGGTGCCACCGCCGCCCCCCAGCCCCGCGGCCCCGGCCCCGGCCCCCGCCCCGGGCGCGCCCGCGCCGGCCCCTCCGGCCGCCCCCGATGCGGCACCGGGCCCCGGCGGTCCCGCCGTGGCACCGCCGCCCGCCGCCCCGGTTGGCGCGCCGCCCGCGACCGACCCCAATGTTCCGGCCCCGCCCCCGGTCGACCCGAATGCCGGGCGGATCGACAACCCGGTCGGCGGCTTCAGCTACGTCCTTCCCGCCGGGTGGGTGGAGTCCGATGCGACCCACCTGGACTACGGATCGGCGCTGCTCAGCAAGATTTCCGGAGCGCCCAGCCCCGGTCAGCCGCCACCGGTCGCCAACGACACTCGGATTGTGCTCGGCAGGCTGGACCAGAAGCTGTATGCCAGCGCGGAAGCCGATGACTCCAAGGCCGCGGCGCGGCTGGCATCCGACATGGGCGAGTTCTTCATGCCCTACCCAGGCACCCGTTTGAATCAGGAGACGATTCCGATGGGCGCCAACGGCGCGGCAGGTGGAGCGTCGTATTACGAGGTCAAGTTCAGCGACGCCACCAAGCCGAACGGCCAGATCTGGGCCGGAGTAGTCAGTCCGCCAGAGCCGGCGGGCGCGCCGACCCAGCGTTGGTTCGTGGTGTGGCTGGGCACCAGCAACGACCCGGTCGACAAGGCCGGGGCGAAAGCGTTGGCCGAGTCGATCCGACCGCTGGCCCCGGCACCTGCGCCGGGCGCGCCGGCTCCAGCACCCGTTCCGGGCGCCCCGCCACCTCCCGCGCCGGCTCCGGATGCACCAGCCCCGGCTCCCGCCCCCGGCGCACCGGTGCCGGCAGCTCCTCCGCCCGCAGCGCCGACGCCCGGTCAGCCGGCCGGGGGAAACGGCGCGACGCCGACGCCCGGCGCGTTGTCGACCTGACACCGATACCGTTCCGTCCCGAAAAAAGGGCCCGTCGAGCAATCGACTGGCTACGCTGAACGGGTTCTCCAAATACGGTCCTGCAGTGGGCTGACACAAATCAATACGCGAAGGAGCTGGTCGTGATCTTGCACATCATCTGGATGCTTATCCTCGGCCTCATCGTCGGCCTCGTTGCACGACTGATCGTTCCGGGCCGTCAGCCACTGGGCCTGATCGCAACCGCTCTGCTCGGGATCGTGGGTGGCTATGTCGGTGGAACGCTGGGCAGCGTGGTGTTCCCGCCGCACCAATTCACCGTCACTCCGCCGATCAACCACTCATTCCTCGGTGCGCTGGTCGGCGCCGTGCTGCTGGTGTTCATCTACAAAGCGGTCAAATCACGCACCTGACAGGCCGTCAAACAGTTTGAGCTCCAACCCGATCCCCACCACCATGTACGCATGGCGGGTTGCTCGCCCCGGCCCGGTCAACACCCGGCCGCTTGAGTACGTCAGCGCAGCGGTTCCGCAACCCGGGCCGGCCGAGCTTCTTGTCGCGGTGCGTGCGTGCGGGGTGTGCCGTACCGACCTGCACGTCACCGAGGGCGACCTGCCGGTGCATCGGGATCGCGTCACACCCGGACACGAAGTGGTCGGCGATGTGGTCGACGTCGGCGAGGACGCCGGAGGCGAGTTTCGCGTTGGCGACCGCGTCGGGATCGCCTGGCTGCGGCACACCTGCGGGGCGTGCCGCTACTGCCGACGCGGCGACGAGAATCTGTGCCCGAATTCTCGCTACACAGGATGGGACGCCGACGGCGGATACGCCGAATTCACGACAGTCCCTGCGGCTTTCGCGCACCATCTGCCGAAGGGGTACAGCGACAGCGAACTGGCGCCGCTGCTGTGCGCCGGGATCATCGGCTACCGGTCGCTGCAGCGCGCGGCGCTGCCGCCCGGCGGCCGGTTGGGGTTGTACGGGTTCGGCGGCAGCGCGCACATCACCGCGCAGGTCGCGCTGGCGCAGGGCGCCGAGGTGCATGTGATGACGCGGGGCGCCGCGGCCCAGGAGTTGGCCCGCGGTCTGGGCGCCGCGTCGGCGCAAGGTGCCGCCGATCCGCCACCGGTAAAGCTTGACGCCGCAATCCTGTTCGCGCCCGTCGGCGATCTGGTGCTACCGGCGTTGGAGGCGCTCGACCGTGGCGGCACCCTGGCGATCGCGGGAATTCACCTCAGCGACATCCCGCCCCTGAACTACCCGCGTCACCTGTTCCAGGAGCGTCAGATTCGCTCGGTGACCTCGAACACCCGGGCCGACGCGCGGGCGTTCCTAGGCTTCGTCGCCGAGCACCACGTCACCGTGACTACACCGGAATATCCACTGAGCCAGGCGGATCGCGCGTTGTCGGATCTCAGCGCAGGCCGCGTCGCCGGGGCGGCGGTCCTGCTCGTTTAAGTTTAGGTCAGCTGCACAGCTGCCAGACCAGCGCGGCGGCCAGCGCCCGCAGCCCGTTGAGCGACCAGTGCAGCGCGATCGGCGCCAGCAGGCTGCCACTGCGTCGCCGCAGCCAGCTGAACACGAGTCCGGCTGCTGCGGTCGCGACCACCGCCATCAGCACCCCGGCCAGCATCCCGAGGACGCCGCCCCCGAACAGCCGGGTGAAGCCGACGTTGCTGCTGGTCAACGCCAGCACCACCACGACGACGGCGATATCGACCTGGATGCGGAAGTGGTGCAGCGCCGAGAGCTGGACGAGCAGTGGATGCGGTTCCGCCGCGGCGCTCTCGTAGCCAGCCAGCTCATCAGGCTACCGACGGCAGCGAGGTAGGCGACCGGTAGTTGACACCTGCCAACTACGCTGGCCTGATGCCTGACGACCTGCTCACGTCGCTGCGGGTGCTCGACCTGTGTGACGACGACGGCGACGCGGTCACCAGACTGCTCGCTGACCTGGGCGCCGACGTGCTGAAGGTGGAGCCGCCCGGCGGCAGCCCGTCGCGCACCAGTCGGCCGTCGCTGCGCGGCACCGGCGTGCGCTTCGCCCTGCACAATGCGAACAAGCGCAGCACTGTGCTCGACCCGTCCGACCCGGACGACCGCGAGCGGCTGATCGAACTGGCCGCCGGCGCCGACATCGTCGTCGACAGCGGGATGCCCGGCCAGGCCGCCGCGTATGGGACCTCATGCGAGGCGATGGCCGACCGCTTCCCACACCTGGTGACGCTGTCGGTCACCGATTTCGGCAGAACTGGGCCGCAGGCGTCGTGGCAGGCCACCGACCCGGTGCTCTACGCCCTGTCGGGCGCGTTGGCCCGGTCTGGGCCCACCACCGGCACTCCGGTCTCACCACCGGACGGTATCGCCTCGGCCACCGCCGCCGTCCAGGCCGGATGGTCTGCTCTGGTTGCCTACTATAACCGGTTACGTTGCGGCACAGGCGATTACATCGACTTCTCGCGCTACGAGGCGGTAGTGATGGCGCTCGACCCGGCGTTCGGGGCGCACGGGCAGGCCGCCGCGGGCGTCCGGCATCCGGATCGATGGCGCGGACGCCCGAAAAACCAGGACGCCTACCCGATCTACGCCTGCCAGGACGGCTACGTCCGGCTGTGCGTGATGTCGCCGCGACAGTGGCACGGGTTGCGCCGGTGGCTGGGGGAGCCCGAGGAATTTCAGGACCCCAAGTACGACGTCATCGCGGCGCGGTTCAAGGCGTGGCCGCAGATCGGGCTCCTGGTTGCGCAACTGTTCGCCGACCAGACGATGAAAGCGCTTGTCGCCAAGGGACAGTCGCACGGTGTCGCGATATCCGCCGTGCTGGACCCCGCGCAGATTCTGGCGTCCGGGCATTTCCAGGCGGTCGATGCGGTGGCCGACGCCGAACTCGTTCCCGGTGTGCGCAGCACCATCCCGACCGGCTACTACTCGGTCAACGGTGAGCACATCGGGTTCCGCGAACCCGCGCCACCGGTCGGGGCCCGCGACGCCGGCTGGGCCGCGCCACCGGCGACGATCACGGCACCCGCGAAGTCGGGTCCGCGTCCGTTCGACGGGCTGCGCATCATCGACCTGGGCATCATCGTCGCCGGCGGTGAACTCAGCCGGCTGTTCGGCGATCTGGGCGCCGAGGTCATCAAGGTCGAAAGTGCGGCCTACCCGGACGGGTTGCGCCAGGCCCGGATCGGCGAACCGATGAGCGAGTCGTTCGCCTGGACACATCGCAACAACCTGGCGTTCGGCGTGGACCTGCGCAGTGCCGCCGGCAAGCGGGTGTTCAGCCGCTTGGCCGCCGACGCCGACGCGGTTTTCGCCAACTTCAAACCGGGAACGCTTGCTGCTCTGGGCTTTCCGTACGACACGTTGCACTCGTTGAACCGGCGGGTGGTACTGGCCGAGAGCAGCGCGTTCGGCGACCGCGGACCGTGGAGCAACCGGCTGGGGTATGGCCCGCTGGTGCGCGCCACCGCTGGCGTCAGCAGCCTCTGGACCGACCCGCGTCCGCAACCGGACGAATCCGTTGCCCGGCACCGATTCTACGACGCGACGACGGTTTTCCCCGATCACGTGGTCGGGCGGATCACGGCGCTCGGCGCGCTCGCCGCGTTGATCCATCGCGACCGGACCGGGATCGGCGCGCGCGTGCATGTCTCGCAAGCCGAAGCTGTGGTCAACCAGCTCGACGTCCGCTACGTCACTGACGCGGCACGCGCCGACCATGGCGCTGAACTGAACGACGACACTAGCGTCCACGAGGTCTTTCCGTGCGCGGGCGACGACGAGTGGTGTGTGATCTCGATCCGCACCGACGCCGACTGGCGTTCGGCCAGTGACGTTTTCGGTTTGCCCGAGCTAGCCGGCGATACACGCTTGGCGACCGGGGAGGCGAGACTGGCACACCGGAACGAGTTGGTCGAGCTGGTGTCGGCGTGGACCCGCGAGCGCAGCCCGAGACAGGTCGCCGAGGCTCTACAGTCGGCCGGCGTCCCGGCCGGGCAGATGAATCGCCCACCCGACATCCTGGAAGACCCGCAACTGCGCGAGCGAAAGTTGTTCAGCGACATGACTCATCCGCTGTTCGACCACCCCCTGCCGGCCGAGACCGGGCCGGCGCCGTTTAGGCACATCCCGCCGGCGCCGCAGCGGCCAGCGCCCATGCCCGGGCAGGACACCCGCGAGATATGTCTGAAGATCCTGGACATGAGCAGCGAGGAAACCGAGCAACTGATCCATGACGGGGCGCTGTTCGCGCCCGCCGACACCACGGAAGGTCGCGCCTGATGCCCGTCCACCCCAGAACGCCGGTGCTGGTCGCCTACGGCCAGGTGAACCACCGCGAGCCCGCACAGCACAACACCCTCGAACCGGTCGACCTGATGGTCGCGGCGGCGCGCGAGGCAGCCGACGCGCGGGTGCTCGCGGCCGTCGACTCGATCCGGGTGGTCAACCTGCTGTCGGTGTACTACCGCGACCCCGCACTGTTGCTCGGCGAGCGCATCGGCGCCCGCCACTTCACCACCCGCTACAGCGGCATCGGCGGCAACGTCCCGCAGACACTGGTCAGCCGGGCATGCGTGGACATCCAGCAGGGCCGGGCCGAGGTGGTCTTGGTGGCCGGCGCGGAGATGTGGCGGACCCGCACGCAGTTACGCGCCGACGGCAAACGGCTGGCCTGTACGGCGCAGGACGACTCGATTCCGCAGCCCGCAGGCAGCGACGAGAACGTGCCGATGGCCGGGGAGTCCGAGATCCGCATCAAACTGGACCGACCGGCGTACATCTATCCGATGTTCGAGCAGGCCCTGCGCGTCAGCACGGGGGAGTCGGTGGACGATCACCGTCGCCGCATCGGCGAACTGTGGGGACGTTTCAACGAGGTCGCGGTGCACAATCCGCACGCCTGGATCCGCGAACCGGTTACGGCCGAAGAGATTTCACAGCCAGGGCCGACGAACCGGATGATCAGCTGGCCCTACCCGAAATTGATGAACTCCAACAACATGGTTGACCAGGGCGCCGCGTTGCTCTTGATGTCCGTCGAGGCTGCCACCCGCCTGGGCATCCCCACCGAGCGATGGGTGTACCCGTACGCGGGCACCGACGCGCATGACACCTACTCGATCAGCGAGCGTGCCGAACTGCACCGCTCGCCGGCCATCAGGATCGGCGGCGCGCGAGCCCTGGAGTTGGCCGGCTTCGGCATCGACGAGATGGACTACGTCGATCTCTACTCATGCTTCCCATCCGCTGTCCAGATCGCCGCGCACGAGCTCGGGCTGCCGATCGACGACCCGGCCCGGCCGTTGACCGTCACGGGTGGGCTGACGTTCGCCGGGGGTCCGTGGAACAACTACGTCGCACACTCCATCGCGACGATGGCCCAACTGCTGACCGACAACCCCGGCCGGCACGGGCTGGTCACCGCAAACGGCGGTTACCTGACCAAGCATAGCTTCGGCGTCTACGGCACCGAGCCACCGAAGACCGAGTTCCGTTGGGAGGACGTGCAATCCGTGGTCGACCGGGAACCTACTCGCGCCGTTGCGGTGGAATGGGAAGGCGTGGGCACCATCGAGGCATGGACGACACCGTTCGATCGGGAAGGTCAGCCTGAGAAGGCATTCCTCGCGGTTCGCACTCCGGACGAACGGCGCACGCTGGCGTTGATCTCGGACCCGGCCGCGGCTGCGGCGACCGTGCACGAAGACATCGGCGGCGCCAAAGTCAAGGTCGCCGGCGACGGCTCGGCCACATTGCAATGAGCTAACGGCGTCAGCTGACAGCTACCCGTAACCGTCCTGCGCGACTATTGTTTATTGTTCAACTAAACGCCGTGGAGGTGCTCGGCCGTGCGGATTCTGCTGACCGGCGTCACCGGCGTACTCGGGCGCGCGGTGGCCCGGCAATTGGTTGCCGTGGGCCACCCGGTGACAGGCATCGCGACCCGGCCACACGAGAACCTGCATCCCGACGTCGAATTTGTCCGGGGCCCACTCGCAGATCCGATTCTGCAGGAACTGGCCAATGCGGCCGATGTGGTGCTACACCTGGCACCGATCGAGCCAGAGGCGCCCGGCAGCGCAGGGATCGACGGCCTGGTCCGGGTGGCGCACGCATCGGCGCGTTCAGGCGCCCGATTGATCTATGTGTCTGCTGCGGCCGGGGACCCGACCCTCTGCGGGCCGGCCGAAACGCTGGTGACCAGCGGGTGGGCGCCGAGCTTGGTGGTGCGCATCGCGCCGCTGGTGGGTCGCCAGCTGGACTGGATGATCAGTCGTACGGTCGGCAGCCTGGTGCACAGCAAGTCAGCGGGCGCCCCAGTGCGGGTACTGCATTTCGACGACCTGCTTCGCTTCCTGGTGCTCGCCGTGGCGACCAATCGCACCGGAGTGGTCGACCTGGCCAGTCCGGACGCTATCGACCTGGCAGCCGCGAGCAGCATGGTGCGGTCCGCCGGGCAACGCCCGCGGCTGGCGCGCTTGCCCTGCTGGACCGAGCTGACACCCGCCCTCGACATCGCAGCACTGAACGAGGTGTGGCGGTTCGAATTCGGCTGGTATACAACCGATGCCATCGCCGATACCGGGCGTGGGCTGGCCGGCCGTAAGCTCAGCGTCACCGGCGGTACGGACGTCCCCGGATACCTGCCCCTACCGGTCGAGGTTGCTCTGCCGATCGAACCGTGGGATGGGGCGCTGCTGCGGTCGGCCTCGCCGGACGAGCAGGAAGGCGAATTCGACGATCGGATCGACCCGCGCTTTCCGGTCTTCAGCGCGGCCCCGCTGGCCGAAACCCTGCCCGGGCCGCTGTCTCCGATGACGCTCGATGTCCAGCTGGCCGGCTTACGCACCGCCATGCGGATGATCAGCCCGGTGCTGGCGTGCGGCGAGATCGTTGCCACCGAATGGGGAAGCCGGGCAATCGCGGTATTCGGTCACCGCCCCTACGTCGGCGTTTCGGCCAGCCTCATCGCGGCGGAGCAGCTGCCCGGCTGGGACGTTGACGAAGTCATCCGCGAGTCGCTGGGCGGCAAATCGGTTGAGCTGTTTCCGCGAGGCCGTCCGCCGCGGAGCGGGCGGCTCGGCTCTGCCGCGGCAAAAGCCGTGGTGGTCAAGCGCGTCCTCGCGCAGTTGCGGCATCTGAAGACGGATACCCAGACCTACGTCGCGGCCGCAACCGCGGAACATCTGCCTGCGGCGCAACTGAATTCGCTTCCAATTGCCCAACTCCAGTCCCGGGTCCGCCTGCTGCGAGACCGGATCCATCACGGTTGGGCGCTGACCGGTTTGTGGTTGATCGACAGCGGCGTCACCGCAGCCACGGTGCAGCGCCGTGGCGTCCACGTCGCCGTCGCCGGTCTGGGTGCATTGCTGGAAAGCGATGCCGTCACCGCCAAGACGGCCTCGCTGGCCGCACTGATCCGCGACGATGTGCGGCTGTGTGCACTGGCAATCGACGGCGATCTCGACGGCATCAGGGCACGGTCGCCGTCAGCCGGGTCGGCTTTCGCTGCGGCGGTCGGCCAGATCGGGCACCGCGGTCCGGGCGAGGTCGAACTGGCCAACCTGATGATCGATGACGATCCGGCGATTCTGCTGGCCGCGGCCGGGCGAGCCGCCACCGAGCTACCGCAGCGGATGCCGCCGGCCCAGTCCGATGCGACGCTGCCCCAACGGCTGGTCGCCAGCGCCCGCGCCTCCCGGGAAATGGCCTTCGACACCACCATCCGGTTCACTCACGAACTACGAATGACATTGCGCGAGCTTGGTTCTCGTCTCGTCTTCGCTGAAGTGATCGACGTTGCGGGCGAGATCTTCTATCTCACCTGCGACGAGACCGTCACCGTGCCTTCCGATGCCCGGCTGCGCATCAAGCGTCGTCGCGCGGAGCGGGAGCGGTTTCAGGGATCACGTCTGCCCGACGTCATCGCGGTCAGCTGACCGCGTCGGGCAGCGGCACGTCCGGGTCGGCCAGTTTGTGTGGATCCACCGGGGCCTTTTCGCGAATCAAGCTCTTGATGTCATCGAGGGCATTCCAGACGTTGACCTGCATCCCGGCCAGCACCCGGTTGTCGTTGTCGAGCCAGAACGCGACGAATTCCCGGGCGGCCTTGTCACCGCGGAACACCACCCTCTGGCAGTTCGGCGCGTGGCCGGCATATTCCATGCCCAGGTCGTATTGGTCGGTGAAAAAGTAAGGCAGCTCTTGATATTCACCGGGCTCGCCGAGCATGCCGGCCACCGCAACTTCGGGCTGGTTGAGCGCGTTCGCCCAGTGTTCGGTGCGGACTCGTTCTTCGAACAGTGGGTGTTCGGCGGCAGCAATGTCGCCGACCGCGTAGATGTCGGGGTTGCCGGAACGCAGCGATGCGTCGACCAGCACCCCGCCGCCCTCGGTCGGAAGACCTGCTCGTTCGGCCAATTCGATGTTGGGCTGGGCCCCGACGGCGATCAGCACGCGATCGGCGAGGATGGTCGATCCGTCACCCAGCTTCAGGCCGGTGGCTTTGCCGTCCTCAGTAGTGATTTCGGTGACCTCGGTCTCCAATCGCAGGTCCACGCCGTGGTCGCGATGCAGTTGGGCGAACACCGTGCCGACTTCCTCGCCGACTGCGCCACTCAACGGCACCTTGGCGGTCTCGACGACGGTGACGTCGACGCCGCGCTGGCGGGCGCTGGCAGCGACTTCCAGCCCGATCCACCCCGCGCCGATCACCGCCAGCGATGACCCCTCTTTGAGACTGGTGTCCAGGTTCGACGCGTCGTCGTAGTGGCGTAGGTAGTGCACTCCGGTGGAGTCCGCGCCCGGAATCGACAGCCATCGCGAGCGAGATCCGGTAGCCAACAACAGTTTGTCGTAGTGCAGGCTGGTGTCATCCGAAAGCGTGACCGTGTGAGCGGTCGGATCGATCGACAAGGCCTCGGTACTGGTGCGCAGATCGATCTTGTTGTTGCGGTACCACTGCCAATCATGCACGGTGAAATCCTTGAGCGATTTCGTACCGGCGAGAAAGTCCTTCGACAGCGGCGGTCGCTCGTAGGGGAGGTACTCCTCGTCCTCGAGCAGCACAACTTGTCCGTCGAAACCTTTCTCTCGCAACGCTTCCGCTGCCTTGGCTCCGCCCAGCCCGCCACCAATGATGACGAAGGTTTGCGAGTCAGCCACGATCACTCCTATCTGCTCGTTACCTGCTGGAGCAGGTCATCGTCGAGCGATGCCCGCACCACATCCCCCTCGGCGGCGAAGGTGGTGCCGGCGGCATCAAGCAGTCGGCGAACCACCCGCGTGTGCTCGGCCATGCGTCACGGCGTACCCGTACTCCGGGTTCGCAAACACGGCTGCTACCTGGGCGGTAAGCCCTGCGCCGCACGGCGTTGACCGTCATCTTGGGCGCAAGCCCCGCCGTTTATGGCGGGGTGAGTCCATCCCGTTTGTTGCCGGGCGCAGCCCGGCGCTCGTAGAGGTCGAGCCTGTCCGTCGATGTATTGCTTGATGATCGATAAGGGTGCGCCTCCGCAGGAGACGGCGAAGTAAGACGGCGACCACAGGTGGCTGCGCATGCGGGCGCGCACGCATGCGCCGGTGAATTCCCGCCGAACGGTGTAAGCCGTTCGGCCTTTGCGGCGTTGCACCAGTGTGGAGATCGCCGGCGTGGGCGGATAGGCGAGCAGCAGGTGCACGTGGTCGGCCTCGCCGTTGAACTCGACCAACTCGACATGGTGCTCGGCGCACACGGCGCGCATGGTGGTTTCGGCGAAGGTGAGCATGGGATCGGTGAACAGTTTGGGTCGGAACTTGGTCACAAAGGACGAGGTGGGCGTGTAGCAGCGACACGCTGTGTCGGGCGCGGCGATACGTCTGGGTTGTCAGTGGTCGGCTTTATGGTGTGGGCGTGCAGATGGGTAACGCCTACCACGGTGAACCGACAGTGGCCGGTGAGCCGGTGTGTTCGGGTG
>NZ_JAVKSG010000006.1:71298-93702 GCF_039583785.1 Mycobacterium sp. | reverse complement strand
TCGTTCATAACAGTGGTACCTCCTGCCCCACGCCGGGGGCGGTTAGAACCACTTACACCGAATTAGCGATAGACCCTAACTGAGCGGCATTGGGGTTAGGCCAGGCGAGTAGCCGGCTGCGGGTCGCCAGTCGAGTCGCCATGTGTGCCGAGGCCCTGGCATCGATTGTTACCCTAGCCAGTGCTGCGGCCGCGTGGCTGACAGTAGTTGACGAGTAGATTAGGGCAGCGTTTGTGACAGTTCCAAGTCGCCTTCACGATGAAACCACCAGTGCTCGGCTGCGTCGCTGGGCGGACGAGAGTCGGCGGGCGACGCGCGTGTTGTTGTCGCGCTCCGACGGTTCAAAGACTGGTCAGATATACGACATTATCGGCACCCAGAACCTCTTTGGCGAGGAGTCGATGTTCATCAACTTCGGCTACTGGAAAAACAACCCCGCAACCCTGGACGCGGCGAGCAGCGAGCTGGCCCGTCTTGCCGCGCGGAGCGGTGACTTCAAGGCGTCGGACATTGTGGTGGACTGCGGGCCCGGCTACGGCGATCAAGATATCTTGTGGGCCAACGAATTTGGGGTAAAGCACATCACCGGAGTCAATGTGGCCGCCGAACAAATCGCGATCTCCACGCGCCGTGTGGAAGAAGCTGGGCTGGCCGACAGAATCACCTACATCAACGCGTCTGCCACCGATCTGCCGCTTGACGACGAATCGTGCACCAAGGTTGTCGCACTGGAATCGGCTTTTCACTTTCCGTCGCGCGTCGACTTCTTCTCCGAAGCGCTGCGGGTGCTCAAACCGGGCGGCTGCTTGGTGACGGCCGATATCGTTCCGAAACGAACGTTCCTCAATACGCGGTTTCGCAGGCAGGTTGACCGGCTCGGCTGGCGGGGTGCATCGCGCAAAGCGGTCCGGAAAGCGGCTAACGTCGTGGCCTACCGAGAACTGCTGCTCGACATGGGTTTTGCCGAAGCCGAAACCCAGTCCATCGCAAGCGACGTTTTCCGGCCGCTGGCCAAGTTTCTGTCAAAAAGCCTGTTTGCGCCGAACAGAAATTCTGTGAATCCGCTTCTCCGGTTGACGGTCAGGCCGGACAATTTTTGGATCCACGAATGGCACGTCGACTACATCTTGGCAGTGGCGCACAAGGCGTAACGCGCGTCCGACGGCACCGGGCATGTTCGCCGCCGTCATCGGAACCGGGCGCCCGGAAGGCGACTACGTCGCGACGCGTCCCTGTATGCCCGCTTCGGGTTCGCTGAGAATGTCTCCGCCGACCTGCTGATGTTTGCCGATCGCAGCAACGAGGTAACTCTTCGTCGGGCATTATGTGGTGAGTGAGCGAAGCCGTCAGCTCACCGAAGTCGTCACGAAGTGCCCGACACCGTCGTCGTGGCGTCTGCACCGTGGCTGTGCCGTCACTCATCACCACTATGGGAGTAACACCGATGTCAGCAATGGAACTAACCTTGTCGGCTTGGCTGGCGGACTGGGCCCGCCAGCAGCCCGATGCGCCTTTGTTCACCTTCGTCGACTACCAGGTCGACCCGGCCGGGCGTCCCAAGGTCTTGACGTGGTCCCGGGCGCAGCAGGGCGCGCAGGTGGTCGCCGATGCGCTGGCGTCGTGCGGGGCGCCCGGCGACCGGGTGGCGATCTGCGCTCCGCAGGGCCTGGAATACGTCATCGGGGTGCTCGGCGCCATGTGGGCCGGTTTCGTCGTGGTCCCGCTCTCGGTGCCGATGCTCGGCGTCCACGACGAGCGGGTCGTCACGGCGCTCACCGACAGCGCCCCGGCAGCGGTGTTGACCACATCGGCGGTCGCCGACGGCGTCGTCGCGTGCGTCAACGGCTTACCCGGCTCGACACCGACGGTGATCGAGATCGACGCGCTTGACCTCTACGCACCGCAGACCTCGCCGCCCGCCGACCGGCTGCCGAGCGCCACGGCCCTGCTGCAGTACACCTCGGGGTCGACCCGTGCGCCCGCCGGCGTGGCGGTGACGCACCGCAACATGATGGTGAACCTCGAGCAGATCATGGCCGACTACTTCGAACCCCAGGGCGGAATTCCGCCCCGCGATTGCACCCTGGTGTCCTGGCTGCCGTTCTATCACGACATGGGCCTGATGTTCGGCATCTTCATCCCGGTCAGATTCGGTCTGCAGTCGGTGCTGATGGACCCGGTCGCCTTCCTGCAGAAGCCAGCCCGATGGATGCGCCTGGTGGCCAGTCACACCGCTTCTGTCACGCCGGCGCCGAACTTCGCCTACGAGCTCACCGCACGGCGCACGTCTGACGAGGACATGGCCGGACTCGACCTCGGCCACGTGCACAGCTTTATCAACGGCGCCGAACGGGTACACGCCCCGACCGTGAAGCGTTTCCTGGACCGGTTCGCCCAGTTCAACCTTTCCGAGACGTCGCTACGAGCGGCGTATGGGCTGGCCGAGGCCACGGTGTACGTGACGACGTCCAACCCGGGGCGGCCCGCGCCACGGGTCCGTTTCGACTACGAGAAGCTCACGGCCGGCCACGCGCAGCGCTGCGGCGACGAAGTGCCCGGTTCCGAGCTGGTCAGCCACGGCACACCGCGAGCCTGCACCGTGCGCGTCGTCGACCCCGAGACCCGCGTGCAGAACCCGGCCGGGAAGGTCGGTGAGATCTGGGTGCACGGCGACAACGTCGCCACCGGCTATTGGAAGAACCCGGAGCTGTCCGAGCGGACCTTCGGCGGTGAGCTGGTCGACCCGTCGCCTGACACGCCGCGTGGGCCGTGGCTTCGCACCGGAGACGTCGGGGTGATCTCCGACGGTGAGCTGTTCATCATCGGCCGGATCAAGGACATGCTGATCGTCGACGGGCGCAACCACTACCCCGACGACATCGAGGCAACGATCCAGGACATTACCCGCAGCCGGGCCGCCGCGATCGCCGTCGCCGACGAGGGGCGTGAGCAACTGGTGGTGGTCATCGAGTCCAAGCAGCGTGGCAACTCCGAGGTGGAGATGCGAGAGGGTCTGGACACGGTCAAGCGGGACGTGTCGGTGGCGGTCTCCAGGTCGCACGGGCTGCGGGTGTCCGACCTGGTGCTGGTAGCGCCGGGTTCTATCCCGATCACCACCAGCGGTAAGGTCCGCCGCTCGGCGTGCGCCGAACGCTACCGCCAGGACGATTTCGACCGACTGGACGTGTCCGCGTGACGCGGCGCCGGTGACTCATGCGCTGACCGGCGCAAAGGTTCAGGTCGGGAATTCACACTAGGAATGGAGTATCAAAATGACATCGGTAAGCGAACGCGGAGCATCAGCTGAATCCATTCAGCACCATTACGATGTGGGCAACGCGTTTTACTCGCTGTGGCTCGACGAGTCCATGACGTATTCGTGTGCGCTGTGGCAGGGCCACGACGACAGCCTGGCCGCGGCGCAGGCCCGCAAAATCGACCACCTTGCCGCGCTGGCCGGGGTCAGCAAAGGACACCGGGTACTCGACATCGGCTGCGGGTGGGGATCGACGATGCGACGGCTGGTGACCGAGCACGGCGCCGAGCACGTCACCGGGCTGACCCTGAGCGAGGCGCAGGCCCGCCAGGTGGAAGACCTGGGCGATCCTCGCCTGGATGTTCGGGTGCAGGACTGGGCGGACTTCGTCGCAGATGAGCCCTATGACGCGGCGATCAGCATCGGGGCCATGGAGCACTTCGCGAAATTCGGGTGGGATCGGTCGCAAAAAATCGCCGGATATCGCCGATTTTTCCAAAAGTGCTACGACTCGCTCAAACCCGGCGCCGGTTTTGCGTTGCAAACGATCGGCAAGGGGAACGTCAAGCTCGACGAGCAGGGGCTCAAAGAGACGCTGTTCATCATGGAGCACATCTTTCCCGAATCTGATCCGCCCCGGCTGGCCGAAATCATGCATGCCGCCGAGAAGCTCTTCGAGGTGCAATACGTCGTCAACCATCGGGAACATTACGCGCGTACCTGTGCGGCATGGCTCGACATGCTCCGGGCGAACAGCGCGGCGGCCACCGAAATCACCGGCCCGGAGAAGGTGGCGGTGTATGAGGCGTACCTGGAAGCCTCGATCCGGCAATTCCAACTCGGACACGCGAACCTCTACCGCATCCAGCTGTGCCGGGTGTGACATCCGCGGCGGCGCCGTCGCACTGAGCCCGCCATGCTCGAGGTGATCGACAAGGGGTGCCGCAGCGAATCGCATCCCGCGCCATTGCTCTTCGTTCATGGGGCCTGGCACGCGGCATGGTGTTGGGATGAACATTTCCTCGGCTATTTCGCCGACAAGGGTTATCACGCCCTGGCGGTGAGCCTTCGCGGTCACGGGGGCAGCCCGACCGTCAAGCCGCTGCCTGCTTGTTCGCTCGCCGATTGTGTCGAAGATGTCAACGCGGTTGCCGACAGCCTGCCCAGCAGACCGGTGGTGATCGGCCACTCCCAGGGCGGCATCGTCGTGCAGAAGTATCTGGAAACCCACGACGCACCCGCAGGCGTGCTGCTGGCGTCCACGCCCCCGCAGGGGAACTTCGGGTCCGCTGTGCGCTGGGCCAGACAGCACCCGTGGCATTTCCTGAAGATCGCCGTCACCGGCAGGTCACTGGCCTACGTCAACACCCCCCGGCTCGCGCGGGAGCGGTTTTTCTCCGCACACACCCCGGCCGTCGAGGTGGCGGATTACGCGCAGCGGCTGGGCGAACAGAGCACCCGAATCGCGTTGGACTGCTGTGTGCTCAATCTGCCCCGGCCCGAGCGGGTGAGCGCGCCGCTGCTGGTCCTCGGGGCGCAGGAGGACGGTGCGCACACCGTGAAAGAAGTCCGGGCAACGGCACGCGCGTACCACACCGAGGCCGAGTTTTTCCCCGACATGGGACACGACATGATGCTCGAACCGGGCTGGGCCGCGGTGGCCGAACGGATCCACTGCTGGCTGAGTGCCCGCGGGCTGTGAAGAACTGGACGGTAGCGTCGCCGGTATGACCGAGACTTTCTTCGGCGCAAGCCCTCGACTTCAGTCGGGGGATAGCCGATCCCGTCTTTTCGGTCCGCGTAGCGGGCCGTGTTTGTCGTAGGTGGGGTTTATCGTGAGGTTCATGCAGTATCGGTCGACACGTAAATCGGTGTTTTCGGTTAAGTACCATGTGATTTGGTGCCCGAAGTACCGCCGTGATGTGTTGGGTGGGCCGATCCAGACGCGGTTGGAACAGATCATCGGTGAAGTGGTCGCCGAGTTCGGGGGGATCGTGATCGAGGTCGCGACGACGCCCGATCATGTGCTTCTACTCGTCGAGTTGCCACCGCAGGTGGCGGTATCCAAACTCGTCCAGATCCTCAAGGGCAGGTCGTCACGGCTGCTGCGCCAGGAGTTCGCGCATCTGGCGCGGATGAAGTGTTTATGGTCGCCGTCCTGGTTCGTCTCCACTGTCGGTGGCGCCCCGCTGGACGTGGTCAGGCGGTATGTGGAGAACCAGATGGTGGCCGCTGCGCGCCATGGGAAGGTGGCGTAGCGGTGGCGCACCGGTACCGGTTATATCCGACCAGCGAGCAAGCAGCGTTCATGCTGTCCAGGCACTGTGCTGATGCCCGTTATGTGTGGAATCTTGCTGTGGAGCAGTTCAATTGGGGTCGGTCGGGGCGCTCAGCGCCGGGACCGGCTGCCCGGCAGAAACAACTCGCCGCGGCCCGGCAAGCGTTCGACTGGCTGGCGGCAGGATCATCGTCGGTGCAGCAGCAGGCGTTGCGGGACTTCGACCGCGCCGCAGCGGCGTACTTCGCCGGTACCCACCGGCGGCCGACATGGCGGCGCAAGTGTGTCGATGAGGGATTCTGTGTCCGCGATAGCCGCGTAGAGGGCGTCAACCGTAAGTGGGCGCAGGTGTTCATCCCCAAGCTCGGGTTGGTGAAGTTCCGGCTGTCGCGCCCGCTGCCGGCCGGGAAGCTGGGCATGGCCCGGATTACCTGTAAAGCGGGCCGCTGGTATGTGGCGTTTCCTGCCCCGCAACCGTCGGTCACTGCCGTGGCGGGCAGACAGGGACGGGCCGTCGGTATCGATCGGGGCGTCAGAACCACGCTCGCGTTGTCGGATGCCACGATGCTACGGGCGCCGATCATGCGCCGCGGCGAGCAGAAGACGCTGGTGCGGCTACAGCGTCAGCTTGCCCGCTGCCGCAAGGGCAGTATCCGCCGCGGCAAGGTGAAAGCGCGGATCGCACGGCTACACGCCGGGGTGTCTGATCGGCGGCGGGACTGGGTCGAGAAAACCACCACACGAATTGCTGCCACCTACGGTGTGGTGGCGGTGGAGAAACTCGCGGCCCGCAACATGGTGCGCGCGCCGAAACCCAAACCCGACCCCGACATGGTGGGGCACTACCTGCCGAACGGGAAAGCCTCGAAAGCTGGTTTGAACAAGGGGATTTACGCGAACTGCTGGGGTGTGATCGCCCAGCGGCTCGACCACAAGATGTCCGCGTCCGGCACCAAGCTGGTGTTTGTGCCGGCCGCGTACAGCAGTCTGAAGTGCCGCAACTGCGGCCACAGCGTGAAGGAAAACCGTAAGAGCCAAACGGAATTCCGTTGCGTGCGATGTGGCCACGAAGACCACGCGGATATTCAGGCGGCCAACACCATCCTTGCCCGGGCCACCGCGCCCGCGCTCACCTCCGGACCGGAGGCAACACCCGTCGATGCGGGTGTGCTCGCGCAAGCGAGAAGACCCGATGACGCGCAAGCGGCATAGGGAATCCCGCGATCTTCAGTCGCGGGAGAAGGTCAACGAGTCACCGATCGCCGCGCAGGCACTGGCCGGCCTGCAGATGCCACTCGTCGAGGCGATGATGACCCAGCGCGCCGTGCGCCGCGTCCGACCCGACCCCGTCGATGACGTGCTGGTGCGCACCTGCATCGAGTTGGCGCTTCGCGCACCGACCGGCGCCCACGGCCAAAACTGGGAATTCGTCGTCGTCACCGACAGGCGCACCAAGGCCAAATTGGCCAAGCGCTACCGGCAGGTGTGGTCAGTGTATTACCGCGTGGTCATCAAACGGGTCGCCGCCCGCGACGAGTCGATGGCCAAGGTTGCGCGCGCGGTGCAGTGGCAGGTCGACCACTTCGCCGAGATCCCGGTCCTGGTGGTGGCGTGCCTGCGGTCGGACGCGCGGGGCGAAAAGCGGCCGCTACTGCCGTCGCCGCACACCGCGGAGTCCGGCTACTACGGGTCGATTTACCCCGGTGTGCAGAACCTGTTGCTGGCCGCCCGGGCGATGGGTCTGGGTGCGTCGCTGATCACCTTGCCGCTGTGGGGTGTGGCATCGGCGCGCAGGACGCTGGGATTGCCGCGTTCGGTGACACCGCTGTGCGTGGTGCCCCTCGGCTGGCCGCGTGGGCGTTACGGACCCACCACGCGCAAACCGGTCACCGACGTGGCCCACCTCAATCGGTACGGCAATCGAGCCTGGTCCGACACGTGAGACACCGGCCGTTCACAGACTTTTGAGTCTGCGCAGGATCTTGAGGAACGGCGCCGTCGCGGCCACCGTCTTGCGCAGTCGCGGATTGACCGGGCTGCCGTTGATGATCAGCGGGTATCGCAGTCCGTGATCGCGCCATTCCGCCATCTGCTCGACGACTTCGTCGGGGGTGCCGTTGAACATCAGCTCTTTCATCAGTGCCGCGGGAACCTGTGCGGTATAACCCAAAACCGTTTCCTGGTCCATCAATTGGGGAACCAAATCCTGCACACCGGAGAAGTCGGCGCCCAGAGGATGCTCGACGCCGTGTCGCGTCCACGCCTCGGCAGGCGCCGCCAGGGCGGAGGCTTTCATGATGACCGAGTCCAACGCCTCATCGACGTCGTCGCGACTGCGCCCGGTGACCACGAGACGGTTCAGCGCCGGGATGACCGACATCGGGTCCCGACCGGCATCGGAGGCTGCCGCCCGGACAGCCTCGAGGGAGCGGGCGTAGTCGACGGGTCGGGACACCACGAAGGGGACCCACGCGTCGCCGTAGCGTCCGGTGATCCGCAGCATCCGCGGACCGTGGCCGGCCACCCAGATCTCCGGCTGTCTGCCACGGTACGGCGGCAGCGCGAACACGGCGTCGCGCAACGGGAAGTACGGGGAATCACGCGAGACCAGTTCGCCGCCCGAATCCCACAGCGCGCGGATGGTGGCGATCGCCTCTTCCAGTTGCGCAACAGGTTTGGCCCGCGCAACGCCGTAGGGTTCGTTGCCTTCGCGTTCCCCGACGCCGATCCCGAGGATGGCGCGACCCCGGGTGAGCAGATGCAGGGTCGCGGCGGCTTGCGCCGTGACCGCCGGATGGCGACGACTCGCGTCGGTGACGCACACACCGAGTCGCAACCGGCGCACCCGGTTGCGGGCGGCGAGATGTCCGAGCATGGTCCACGGTTCCAGGACGGCATCGACACTGGGCACCAATTTCGCTGTGACGCCGAGATACTCGGACGTCGCGATCGACTGCGGCAGCGGCGCGTTGAGATGGTCACCGACCCAGAACGAGTCGGCGCCGGTCGCAGCGGCGCTCAGGTAACTCGCCTGCGGCAGGATGGTCGGCGAGAAGCGGAAGTTCACGATCCCGTCGAGGATGCCGAATCGAAATTTAGTCATCAATACCCAAACCTACCCGCGGCGACGCCACGCCCGGCCACGCGGACCGTGCGGGCGGTCGCACTCGAGTGCGGCTCAACCCCAACAGATTCAGGGGATGAGTGCCGACAGGTCAGTCGCCAGGTTGGGGAAAAGTGAGCTGAGGTCGCTGACCAGCGCGCTGGTATCGGCGCTGCTGGCAACGCCGGCGTACGTGCTGGGATCCAGGTAGCCTTCCAGGCCGTGCGCCAGGTACTGGAAGCCCTGCTCGAGACCGGGAAGCAGCGACGACGCGGTGTCGGTGTACCCAGAAAGCGGCTCGGCGCCGTCGTTGGGCAGCAGGAACTCGTTGGGTATGCCGGTGAGATCCTTCAGCTCGCCGCCGATCAGGTCGGGAATGCTGTACAGGCTCGGCGCACCCCAGTACAAGAAACTGCCCTCGACGCCAAAGTTGAAATCGTAGTTGAAGTCGTAGGCCAGCAGTTCGTTGTCGGTGAGCAGGTTGGCCAGGGTGGGGAACTGGATCGGGTCGGCCGACGGACTTGACTCCAGATTGGTCAAGATGGCACTCAGGTCCAAATTTGGACTCAAGGTCACGTGTTGACCGGACCAGATGACGTCTTCGCCCGCCGTGCCGCCGGAATTGACGACGCCTGTCGCGCTGGTCGCGCCCACGGTGTCTTCCAGGACCGTCGGATAGGTGTAGCCGGAAGGGGAAAACAGCTGCGAAGCCGGTACGTGGAACCATTGGCCGAGATAATCGGTGAAACTGGCGCACTGGAACTCGCAGTTGACGTCGGCCCCATCGACGGCCTCGGCCTGCAGCACCCCCTGTACCTGCTCGGCGATGGGCTCGCTGAACTGGAACGGCAGCAAGAAATGGGCCAGTCCGTCCAGCTGCGGGTAGTTGCCGTCGTCCCAACCCCAGGTGTTGCCGACGGATTCATAAAGGTAACTGCCGGTCCCACCGAGAGCGTATTGATCCGTGGCCGGGTCGACACCTCCATTGGCCACGGTTGCGCCGGGTGGAATCCATCCCGCCACCCCCCCGACAGAGCCGCCCGGGCCGAGGGCGAACCCGTACTCCTGCTCGGCCAACGATTCGTAATACGGAATGTTGACGATGTCGGCGAACAGGTTGTACAGGATGTTCTGCGGGCCGTCGAGACCGCTGGGGTCGGCCAGTTTACCGAGGTTGGTCAGGTCGCTGGCGGTGCCGCTGGAGTTGAGCAGGCTGTCCGCGTCGTTGACCAGAGTAGTCAGACCGGTGGCGTCGTTGATGCTGGTGAAGTCACTTTCGATGGTGGCCAGGTTGGTCACCGGGGTGCCTCCGAGGACGCCGCTGACCAGGGCATCGAAGTCGGCCGCCGCGGTGGAGTCCACCAGACGCACATCACCGCGGGCGACCCGAGGCGCGGCGGGTCGCGATAGGTCCGGTGTGACGGCGATCAGGCCCGACGCCATCAGCGCCGAGCCCGCCATCGCACATGGAACAACAGCTATCCGCACGATTTTTCCTCCCAGACTTTCGCGCTCGCCCCCGGCCTACCTGAAAGCTACCTTAGAACGAGAGAGGTTTTCAACAGGCCACCCCCCGAAACTCTGAGTTTCGCCGACTTCGGCGAGGGGGTACCTCACAGCCGCTGGTGTTAACCTCCGCTTCATCGGGTAATGCTGCAAAAGCAGCTGATGTAGTCCGCAGGTCTTGATCGGCAGGGGATTATCGCAGTGTGAGCTGGAGTGTTGTGGCAACTGGTGCGCCAACTGCGCAGGTCCGGCCGAGGCCGGATGCGCGCCTGGCTGACCACGAATCGCAGTCCGCTGGAGACGGTGGGACTTAATTTTTCTCAGGTCTGACGGCGGTAGTCGGCCGACGGCCAGTTCTTCCGCTTCGGGTGCGCCGAGCGTCGCATGCAAGGCGCCTTCAATCAATGGGACATGACGCTATGACTTCTTTCGACGAAGCCGAACTCCGACACTGGCTGACCGACCAGCTGGTCACCACGATCGGCTGCAATCCAGACGACGTCGACGTCGACGCCTCTTTGAAAGACCTGGGCGTCGGGTCGCGAGACTCGGTCGTGTTGGCCGGTGAGTTGTCCGAGCTGCTCGGCCGGCCGGTGTCGCCGCTGGAGTTCTGGCAGCACCCGACCATCAACGATTTGGCGCGGTTTCTGGTCACCGGCGAAACCGACTCGAGGGTCGATTCGGTACCGGGTCCCGATCGTGTGGGTGGTGATGAGCCGGTTGCGGTGGTGGGTGTGGGTGCCCGGTTGCCGGGTGGGATTTGTGGGCCGGATGGGTTGTGGGAGTTTTTGGGTGCGGGTCGCTCGGCGGTGGGGCTGGTGCCGGGGGATCGGTGGGCGCGTTTTGAGGATGGGTCTGCGCAGGTGGCGGCGGCGTTGTCGGCCACGACGCGGTGGGGTTCGTTTTTGAGTGATGTCGATGCCTTTGATGCGGAGTTCTTCGAGATCTCGCCGCGGGAGGCGGCCAAGATGGATCCTCAGCAGCGGTTGTTGCTGGAGGTGACTTATGAGGCGTTGGAGCATGCCGGGATTCGGGCGGATGCGTTGCGGCGTACCCAGACGGGGGTGTTCGTCGGTGCGTGTGCTGGTGAGTACGGGTATCTGGCGTCGGCTGATCTCAGTGCGGTGGATGCGTGGTCGGGCACGGGTGGTGCGCTGAGCATCATCGCTAATCGGGTGTCGTATTTCTTTGATGTGCGGGGGCCGTCGGTGACGGTGGACACGGCGTGTTCGTCGTCGTTGGTGGCGTTGCATTTGGCGGCGCAGAGTCTGCGCAGCGGGGAGTCGAGTCTGGCGATTGTGGGTGGGGTCAATCTGGTGTTGTCGCCGGCGGTGACGCGCAGTTTCGATGCTGCTGAGGCGATGTCGGCGTCGGGTCGGTGTCGTGCGTTTGATGCTGATGCCGATGGGTTTGTCCGTGGTGAGGGTTGCGCGGTGGTGGTGCTCAAGCGGCTCTCGGATGCGGTGCGTGATCAGGATGCGGTGTTGGCGGTGGTGCGGGGGTCGGCGGTCAATCAGGATGGCCGGTCCAATGGGTTGATGGCGCCCAATCCGGCGGCGCAGATGGCGGTGCTGCACGCGGCCTACGCCAACGCCGGGGTGGCCCCGCACGAGGTCGATTACGTCGAGGCGCACGGCACCGGCACGTTGCTGGGTGATCCGATCGAGGCCCGCGCGCTGGGCACGGTGCTGGGCCGGGCGCGCCCGCCCGGCGCCCCGCTGCTGATCGGCTCGGTCAAATCGAATCTCGGTCATCTCGAGGCGGCGGCGGGGATCGTGGGTTTCATCAAGGCGGTGCTGGCTGTGCGGCATGGTCGTATTCCGGCGAATCTGGAGTTCGGCAACCCCAACCCGCACATCCCGTTTGACGACTTGGGCTTGAAAGTGGTGGCGGCGCCCACGGATTGGCCGGTGACCGACTATCCGCGGCGGGCGGGGGTGTCGTCGTTTGGTTTTGGTGGCACTAATGCCCATGTGGTGGTCGAGCAGGGGCCTGATCCGGTGGCGGTGGATGCCGCCGCGGGGGCCGGGTCTGCGGGTGTGGTGACGACGTTGGTCATCGGGGGCAAGACCGATGAGCGGGTGGCCTCGATGGCGGCGATGGTGGCGCAGTGGATGGACGGGGCCGGGGCGCAGGTGGGGCTGGCTGATGTGGCGCACACGCTCAATCATCATCGCAGTCGTCAGTCCCGGTTTGCCACGGTGGCGGCCTGTGATCGTGAGCAGGCGGTGGCGGGGTTGCGGGCGTTGGCGGCGGGCCGCTCCGCGGCGGGGGTGGTGGCCCCGCATCAGGGGCAGTGCCGGGCCGGGACGGTGTTCGTCTATTCCGGGCAGGGGTCGCAGTGGCCGGGGATGGGCCGGCAGTTGTTGGCCGATGAGCCGGTGTTTGCCGCGGCGATCGAGGAGTTGGAGCCGATCTTTGTTCAGCAGGCCGGGTTTTCGTTGCGTGCGGTGCTGGCCGGTGGTGAGCCGCTGACCGGGATCGAGCGGATCCAGCCGGTGCTGGTGGGGATGGGTGTGGCGTTGACCAAACTGTGGCGGTCCTATGGGGTGCACCCCGATGCGGTGATCGGGCACTCGATGGGTGAGGTGACCGCGGCGGTGGTCGCCGGGGCGTTGAGTCCGGCCGAGGGGTTGCGCGTCATCACCACCCGCTCGGCACTGATGGCCCGACTGTCCGGACACGGCGCGATGGCGCTGCTCGAGGTCGATCCCGACAGCGCAACTGCGTTGGTCGCCGACTACCCCGGGGTCACGGTTGCGGTGTATGCCTCGCCCCGTCAAACGGTGATCGCCGGCCCACCCGAGCAGGTGGATGCGGCGATCGCCACGGTGGCCGCCCAGGATCGACTGGCGCGACGCATCGAGGTCGACGTCGCGTCCCACAACCCCATCATCGATCCGGTGCTCCCGGAGTTGCGGACCGCGCTTGCCGACTTGACTCCGCGGCGGCCGACCATTCCGATCATCACCACGTCCCACGACCACGAATCAAGCGCCGCAACAGCTTTCGACGCTGACTACTGGGCGGCCAATTTGCGTAACCCGGTGCGGTTCAGTCAGGCCATCGCTGCCGCCGGCGCCACGCACGGCACCTTCGTGGAAGTCAGCCCGCATCCGGTGCTGACCTACGCAATCACCGACACGCTCGCCGCGGTTCACCACCACAGTGTGCCCACGCTGCAGCGCGACACCCACGACACGTGGACGTTCCACACCAACCTCAACACGACCCACACCACCGCACCGCCGGAGGCCGACCATCCCGCCGAACCCCATCCGCAGCTGCCGAGCACGCCGTGGCGCCACACCCGGCACTGGCTAGACGAGCCGGTTCGCCTCCAGGAAGCCGGGTCCGCCCCGAAGTACGGCACGCTGCTCGGTGCGCACATCGGCGTGGCAACCAAACCGGCTGCCCGGCTTTGGCAATCGAGGCTGCAGCCCGGAGCCAAACCGTATCCCGGTTTCCATCGAATTCACGGCGTGGAAGTGGTTCCGGTATCGGTGCTGTTGCAGACACTTGCCACCGCCGCAGCCCACTGCGGTGCGCCAGCACTATCCGACATCCGATTCGAGTACCCGATCGTCGTCGACCAGGCGCGGGCGATCCAAGTGCTCGTCGACGACGATTTCGTCACGGTGTCGTCGCGTCCGGCGGACGCTGCGCCCCCCTACCACTGGGTCAAGCACCTCAGCGGCCGGCTGGCACCGCGTTCGCCCGGCCGTACCCTTTCCGGCGGCGCCGCGGATCTGACCGATGATGCCGCATCACACAACGGTCGGGAAATGCCATCGGCGGCAGAGGTTTCCCAGGCATGGGGTGTCGAGGGGCAGCCGTTCGACTGGTCGGTGGAAAAATTACGCTCCACACCGGACGGCCTGTTCGGCGAGGTCTTTTCGAACGAGAAGTCGACGGTGGCGTTGCTTGACGCCGCGGTCCACCTGGCCCGTCTGACGGACGAGGTGGATTCGCGGCTCATGGTGCCGGCTTCGGTGGAAAACCTTTGGCTGGCAACAGCGCCCGACTCAGGCAAGGGCTCGGTGGAAATCCGACGAGTGGCTGGCGATGCCGGCGAGATCGTCGTCGACATCGCCGCGAAGACACCGGACGGTACTGCCTGTCTGGAGGTCCACGCGCTGCGATACGCCGACATTGAGACCGGCCCCGCGCACGCTACCGACCAGGACGCCGAGCCAGAATCGGTCGCGCATGCGATCGACTGGCAACCCTGGTCGCCGCCGCAGCGTGACGGGCAGACCACAGCATTGGGCGCACTGGCTGTCGTCGGTGCAAACAGCATTCGCTGCGCCCAATTGCAAAAGCAGTTCGCTCAGGCCGGGTACCCGCCCGCCGCCGTCGCCGAGGCGCGCTATGTCGTCTACCTCGCCGAGGCGAACGACGACGACAATCCGTTGGACCGTGCGGCCGAGATGTCGTCGCACGTGATCGACCTGGTGGATGGGCTGGTCAAGCGTGACGTGCGCCGCCCGGCAACGCTGTGGATCGTCACTCGTGATGTGGGCGAGGCCATCTCGAGCGCGGCGCTTCCCCAGAGCAGCCTGTGGGGACTCGCGGCGGTGATCGGGGCCGAGCACCCGGAACTATGGGGCGGACTCCTCGACACGCCGGCCGAGGTGGACCTCGGCGATTGGGTCGGCGCGCTGACCGGGGTACTGGCGACGCCGGCGAAATGCATTCTGGCGCTGCGCGATGGCGCGTTACTGGCACCGGCAATGGTGCCGGTGCCCGGTCAACCGGTGCGGGAACCGTTGCGGTGCCGCCCGGATGCGGCCTACCTGATCACCGGTGGCATGGGGGCGCTGGGTCTGCTGATCGCCGACTGGCTCGCAGACCACGGTGCACGCCGCCTGATACTGGTCGGCCGCACCCCGATACCGCCTCGGCCCGACTGGGACACCACCACCGATCCAGGCGCCCAACACAAGATCGCCGCGATCCGCTCGCTGGAAAGACGTGGCATCTCGGTCGACGCCGTGGCTCTCGACGTCGGCTCACCCGACGCGATCGGAGACTATGTGAAAACGCGGGCGGACGGCGGGGCGCCGCCGATCCGCGGAATCGTGCACGCTGCCGGGGTCGACGAGAGCGCACTTCTCACCGAGATGCCCGACGGAATGCTCGAGCGGGTGATGCGGCCGAAAATCGCAGGGGCACAGGCATTGCACCTGGCTTTCCCGCCCGGCCGGCTCGACTTCTTCTTCCTGACCGCTTCAGCCGGAACGGTTTTCGGAATTCCCGGTCAGGGTGCCTACGCTGCGGCCAACGCCTATCTTGACTGCCTGGCCCGTGCGCGCCACCGGCAGGGCTGCCATAGCGTGAGCCTGGACTGGGTAGCTTGGCGGGGGCTCGGATTCGCTGCCGACGCGGCGCTGACCGTCGCAGAAATCGAGCGCCTGGGGTCGCGGCCGGTGAGCGCGAAAGAGGCCTTCGCCGCATGGGAATACGTCGACCGCTACGACGTCGCGCAAGCAGTGATGGTCCCGATGCCCTCGGGTGAATCCAGCGGGCATCGCGAATCCACGTCGGCCCCGGCGTGGTTGCAGATGTCCGCCGAAGACCTGTCCCATGAGGTCGAGACCGGGCTGCGCGCGATCCTTATTCGCGAACTTCGGCTGCCGGACTCAGAACTTGAATCCGATCGGCCGTTCGCGGAGCTGGGCCTCAACTCGGTCATGGCGATGTCGGTTCGACGAGAGGTCGAGCAGCTCGCGGGAATCGAGATGTCTGCGACCATGCTCTGGAACTATCCGACGGTTGCGGCACTCACGGCGTACCTCGTCGAAAAACTCTCAGGGCGAATCGATTCGCCGGGTGACGCGGACGACCCGCCCCCATCGAGCCAGGTGCTCGACGCATTATTCGATCACGTGGAGGCTTCGCAATGACGGCGCACTCGAAGGCTGAGTTACGCACCTGGCTCGTCAACTATCTGATCGCCTACATCGGCTGCGAAGCCGATGAGATCGATCTGGACGCACCGTTCAAGGATCTGGGGATCGGGTCTCGTGACGCAGTGGTGTTGTCCGGTGAACTTGCCGAACTAGTCGGCCGTGCAGTGTCGCCGCTGGAGCTCTGGCAGCACCCGACGATCAACGACCTGGTCGAGTTCCTCACCACGCCCGAATCGGAAATAACGGCTGGCATGCATTCCGGCACAGCGGATTGCGCTGATCGTGTGGGTGCTGATGAGCCGGTTGCGGTGGTGGGTGTGGGTGCCCGGTTGCCGGGTGGGATTTGTGGGCCGGATGGGTTGTGGGAGTTTTTGGGTGCGGGTCGCTCGGCGGTGGGGCTGGTGCCGGGGGATCGGTGGGCGCGTTTTGAGGATGGGTCTGCGCAGGTGGCGGCGGCGTTGTCGGCCACGACGCGGTGGGGTTCGTTTTTGAGTGATGTCGATGCCTTTGATGCGGAGTTCTTCGAGATCTCGCCGCGGGAGGCGGCCAAGATGGATCCTCAGCAGCGGTTGTTGCTGGAGGTGACTTATGAGGCGTTGGAGCATGCCGGGATTCGGGCGGATGCGTTGCGGCGTACCCAGACGGGGGTGTTCGTCGGTGCGTGTGCTGGTGAGTACGGGTATCTGGCGTCGGCTGATCTCAGTGCGGTGGATGCGTGGTCGGGCACGGGTGGTGCGCTGAGCATCATCGCTAATCGGGTGTCGTATTTCTTTGATGTGCGGGGGCCGTCGGTGACGGTGGACACGGCGTGTTCGTCGTCGTTGGTGGCGTTGCATTTGGCGGCGCAGAGTCTGCGCAGCGGGGAGTCGAGTCTGGCGATTGTGGGTGGGGTCAATCTGGTGTTGTCGCCGGCGGTGACGCGCAGTTTCGATGCTGCTGAGGCGATGTCGGCGTCGGGTCGGTGTCGTGCGTTTGATGCTGATGCCGATGGGTTTGTCCGTGGTGAGGGTTGCGCGGTGGTGGTGCTCAAGCGGCTCTCGGATGCGGTGCGTGATCAGGATGCGGTGTTGGCGGTGGTGCGGGGGTCGGCGGTCAATCAGGATGGCCGGTCCAATGGGTTGATGGCGCCCAATCCGGCGGCGCAGATGGCGGTGCTGCACGCGGCCTACGCCAACGCCGGGGTGGCCCCGCACGAGGTCGATTACGTCGAGGCGCACGGCACCGGCACGTTGCTGGGTGATCCGATCGAGGCCCGCGCGCTGGGCACGGTGCTGGGCCGGGCGCGCCCGCCCGGCGCCCCGCTGCTGATCGGCTCGGTCAAATCGAATCTCGGTCATCTCGAGGCGGCGGCGGGGATCGTGGGTTTCATCAAGGCGGTGCTGGCTGTGCGGCATGGTCGTATTCCGGCGAATCTGGAGTTCGGCAACCCCAACCCGCACATCCCGTTTGACGACTTGGGCTTGAAAGTGGTGGCGGCGCCCACGGATTGGCCGGTGACCGACTATCCGCGGCGGGCGGGGGTGTCGTCGTTTGGTTTTGGTGGCACTAATGCCCATGTGGTGGTCGAGCAGGGGCCTGATCCGGTGGCGGTGGATGCCGCCGCGGGGGCCGGGTCTGCGGGTGTGGTGACGACGTTGGTCATCGGGGGCAAGACCGATGAGCGGGTGGCCTCGATGGCGGCGATGGTGGCGCAGTGGATGGACGGGGCCGGGGCGCAGGTGGGGCTGGCTGATGTGGCGCACACGCTCAATCATCATCGCAGTCGTCAGTCCCGGTTTGCCACGGTGGCGGCCTGTGATCGTGAGCAGGCGGTGGCGGGGTTGCGGGCGTTGGCGGCGGGCCGCTCCGCGGCGGGGGTGGTGGCCCCGCATCAGGGGCAGTGCCGGGCCGGGACGGTGTTCGTCTATTCCGGGCAGGGGTCGCAGTGGCCGGGGATGGGCCGGCAGTTGTTGGCCGATGAGCCGGTGTTTGCCGCGGCGATCGAGGAGTTGGAGCCGATCTTTGTTCAGCAGGCCGGGTTTTCGTTGCGTGCGGTGCTGGCCGGTGGTGAGCCGCTGACCGGGATCGAGCGGATCCAGCCGGTGCTGGTGGGGATGGGTGTGGCGTTGACCAAACTGTGGCGGTCCTATGGGGTGCACCCCGATGCGGTGATCGGGCACTCGATGGGTGAGGTGACCGCGGCGGTGGTCGCCGGGGCGTTGAGTCCGGCCGAGGGGTTGCGCGTCATCACCACCCGCTCGGCACTGATGGCCCGACTGTCCGGACACGGCGCTACGGTGCTGCCGGATGCTCCCGTGCTGGATACGGCGCTGCCGGAATTCCGGGCGGCGCTGGCCGATGTGGCACCGCGACCGACACGCATCCCGGTCATTGTCACCACCGGCGCCAAGCCGGTATTCGACGCTGACTACTGGGCGGAAACCCTTCGTGCCCCGGTGCGGTTGAGCCAGACCCTGGCGGCCGCCGGCGCCGACTACGGCACCTTTGTGGAGGTCAGCCCGCATCCGGTGCTGGCCGACGCGGTCAGCGACACGCTGGGTGACGATCATCACCACAGCATCGGAACCCTGCAGCGCGACACCCACGACACGTGGACGTTCCACACCAACCTCAACCGGACCCACACCACCGCACCGCCGGAGACCGATCATCCCGCCGGGCCCCACCCGGTTCTCCCGCCCACCCCCTGGCACCACACCCGGCATTGGATGAGCGCGCCGGAACCATCGGTGCGCCAGCCCGCATCGCACTGGCTGAGCATCACCGAACGGTTGGAAGCTGCCGTATCCGCGGCCCGACCCGGCACCGTGCTCGGCGAGCATGTGCGGATCGCCACCACGCCGGCGGTGCATCTGTGGCAGGCATCGCTGAACTCGGAAACCAAGCCTTACCCGGGCGCGTATCGCGTCGCCGGTGTCGAAGTGGTGCCGATATCCGTTCTTGTGCACACACTGTCATCCGCGGCAGCCGAATGCGGCGCAGCAGCACTGTCCGACGTCCGATTCGAGCAGGCGATCGTCGTCGACCAGCCGAGGGTCGTCCAGGTGGTCGCCGACGGCGAATCGGTCACGGTCTCATCAGGTTTGACGGTGGGTGGCTCCACGGACGGCTGGATCAGCCACGCCAGTGCCCGAATCGTGCACACGCCCCACGACGATCGCACACTCCAGCGCAGCACCCCGGACATGTCGGCCTGCGACGCGTCGTCGGTGACCGGATCGCGGGCCCAGTGCGGGATCGAGGGGCAGCCGTTCGCGTGGTCGATTCACTCGTGCCGGTCGGCACCGGACGCGTTTTACGCCGACGTGGTGCTGTCGGAGGCGTCGACGGTCGCACTGGCCGACGCCGCCGTCGACGTCGCGCGACTGGTGGACGGCGCCGGCCCTCGGCTGCTGGTGCCGATAGCCGCCGAAAGCGTCCGGTTGCACGCCGGTCTCGCTGATGCCCGCGGTGCCGTCGAGGTGCGTCGGCGCGACAGCAACGACAACGAGGTGATCGTCGACATCGTCGCGACGGCGCCCGACGGCACCATTTGCGTGGACATCCGGTCCCTTCGCTACGAAGCCGCGTCGCAGTCCGAATCGGCGCCGGTCACCTGGTCGCAGGTGTCCGGGGAGCAGATGGTCGACGAACTCGAGTCCAAGCTGCAAACCGTGCTCGCCCGCGAACTGGGGATGCCGACGTCAGCGGTGGGCGTGGACCGGGCGTTCCCCGAGTTAGGGCTCGATTCGACGATGGCGATGGTCGTCCTACGGGAGACCACCCGATTGGTGGGCTTCGAAGTACCGGCGACGATGTTATGGGAAAACCCGACCATCTCGTCGTTGGCCAGGTGTCTGGCGGACACGATTGCCGCACCGCAAGCAGCCGACGGCGTCTCCGAGGAGAACCTTGGCGGGGTCATGCTCGACTCGCCGAGCGGTGTGTTGGACGAGTTGTTCGACCACGTGGAGTCGGCGCCGGCAGGTAGCGAGCACGGTAGTTTGTGATCACAACGACGAGCCCGGTCGGCTCGTCATCGCGTTCGCAAACGGTCAGGGGAGTAAGGGATTGTTTCCATCATCGGTCATTCGCAAGCTGGCCAACAGCGAGGAAATGTTGGCCGCGACGGAGCATTTCGTGGGACTCGGCGCCCACCTCGAGGGGCCGATCGATATCGACGCTCTGTCGGACGCCTTCGACGCGCTGCTGGAGGCGCATCCGATCTTGTGCGCCCGTCTGGAGCGGGACGCCGAGGGGCGGCATCAGTTCGTCACCGATGACCTGCTGCACTCCGGCATCGAGGTTATCGAACTCGACGACCCGGACGCCGAAGCCCCCGCGCCGCACTTCGACCAGAGCGAGTCCCTGGTTGCGCTCCGGCTGACCATCCGCGCCGGGCAGGCGCACCCCACCCTGTATGTCCATCACGCCCTGGCCGACGGCCACCACATGTACGGCCTCATCGAGGAGTTGCTGTCCTTTTACACCGACCTGGTCTGCACCGGGAGCATCGGCCCGATCACCGCTGCGCCCGCGCCGCAATCGATCGAGGCTGTGCTTGCCGAGCGGGGCATCACGAAACAACAGCGCTCGGGGATCGAGCGATTCCTCCCGGCGATGTTCGCCTACGACCTGCCGCCGTCGCGACGAGGAGCTACCGGCGCCAAACCGGCTTCGCCGGTGCGTGTTCCGACGGTGTCGTGCCGGCTGAGCGAGCAGCAGACACACGCCCTCGTCGAGTTGTGCCGCGCCCACGGGCTCGGCCTGCATGCCGTGCTCTCCGCGGTCATCCTCATCGCGGAATGGCAGCTTCGGGGCCGGCTGAACGTCCCGGTGCCGTTCATCTACACCGTCGATCTGCGGTACTTCCTGTCGCCGCCGGTGTCGGCGACGGGGTGCACGAACCCGGTCGGATTGGGGACATATCTGGCCGAGATCGACCGCAAGACCGGCGTCATCGATCTCGCCCGCGACATCGCCGAAACTTTTCGGGCAGATCTGTCCGACGGGGTGATTCAACAGTCTCGGCTGCACTTCAGCCCGCAATACGACGGGAACGCGCCGGGCTTACCCGATGTCGTTCTTCTTTCCGACAATGGTCTGGTCCCCCCGGTGCGGACACCTCCGGATGTGCGAGTGACCGCCACTCACGGCGAGATGTACTTCGTCGTCAGCGCGGGAATCGAGATCTACTTCACCCAGATCTTCGCCGAGCAGCTCAACGTCGAGTACCACTCGCACGGTCCGGTGCCGGAACGGTCGATCGAGCTGATACGTTCGCTGCTCTGCGCCGTCGCCGAGCAGCACGCCGCCACCAGTGTCAGTTAACCGTCCCGAAGGCGTAACGGTGGTACTGCAGTGCCCGCCGCAGCGGCGGCACGGCGCGCACCAGGTGCCGCGCCAATTGGAAGACGGCCGACGCCCGGCGCAGCGTGTTCGCGTCGAAAAACGTTATGGCGGTGAGCAATCGGATCCCACGGACTCGGTCCACGACGTCCGCCGGACGATTGACGGCCCAATGCAGCGTCGAACCGGACTGCCGCTGCAGGCGGTGCGCCTTCTGCGAGCGGATGGTGAGCCAGTTGTAGAAGTCGATCTGCACTTCACCGGATTCGAATCGGTCGACGACATGTTGCAGCAGGGCGATGCCGTCGCTTTCGGTCAGGTACATGCTGATGCCCTCGGCCAGGAACAGGACGGGCCGGTCGGCGGGGATTCGGTCGAGCCAGGACGGATCGGTGGCGGCCGTGGCAATCAGGTGATATCGCGGGCGGCTCGGAAAAACCTTCTGCCGCAGTGCGATTACCGCAGGATAGTCGACGTCGTACCATTCGACGTCCGGGCCGGGGTCCAGCCGGAACACCCGGCTGTCCAGACCGCAGCCCAGATGCACCACGGTCGCGTGCGGGTTGGCGGCCAAGAATTCGCGGGCCCAAATGTCGTACTGGGCGGTCCGCACCGTCACCAGCGGCGTCCAGCGGTCGGAGACCTTGAGTTCGCGCCAGTCGTAGTCGATTCGGTCGACCGCGCCCTTCGCGAATTCGTCACCGAGGATGGGCCGATCCCAGTCGGCGTCCAGCGCTTTGCAGTACAGCGTCGTCAGCATAGTCTGTGCGGGGCCGCTGAGGTCGACGGCGACTTTGTCGTTCACGGCCCAGAGCCTAGTGGTGATCGCCAGCGCGGCAGAGCCGGGCGCAGCGGGTCACCACCTGATCAACCTAGTGGTGATCGCCAGCGCGGCAGAGCCGGGCGCAGCGGGTCACCACCTGATCAACCTAGTGGTGATCGCCAGCGCGGCGGAGCCGGGCGCAGCGGGTCACCACCTGATCGGGCCAGTGCGCGACCTTCGACAATGGAGATGTGATGA
>NZ_JAVKSG010000006.1:0-71198 GCF_039583785.1 Mycobacterium sp. | reverse complement strand
AGCGCGGCGGAGCCGGGCGCAGCGGGTCACCACCTGATCGGGCCAGTGCGCGACCTTCGACAATGGAGATGTGATGACGGATATGACGAAACCCGGTCGCGGCGAGCGGCCCCCGCAGGTGTTGCTGCTCTATTACTCCTACACCGGGCAGTCACTCAAGGTGCTCGAGGCCGCGGGCGAAGTCTTCCGTGAGCGGGGTTGCGAGGTGCACAAGGCGGGGATCGAGTTCACCGATCGGCGGTATGCCGAGCGGTTCTCGCGGTTCCCGATGCGACGTGTGTGGCCCGACATGCTCAGCGTGCTGTCGGCGCAGAAGCGCGGCGAGACCGGTGAGATCACAATCCCCGATGCCGCGCGTGCCGGTGATTACGACCTGGTCTGTATCGGCTCACCGACCTGGTGGCAGACGGTGAGCATGCCTTTGCGCTCCTTCTTGAAGTCGGACGAGGCGACTAAGCTGTTGTCCGGCAAGTCGTTTGCGGTTTTTACCGTGTGCCGCCAGTTTTGGCGGGAAAACTTCGAAGCGGTGCGCGAGCTTGCCGAACAGCAAGGCGGCCGCTTCGTCGACGAGATTCATTTCACCTATCCCGGCGATCCGCTGCGCTCCATGTTGTCGCTGACCAGTTATCTGGGGTCGGGCGAATACCGCAAGCGCTATCTGGGCATACCCATCCCGTCGACCAATGTGCAGCCAGAGCAGCTGGAGCAGACCCGAACCTTTGCAGCTACGCTGGCGGATCGGTTGTTCGGCAAAGGATCTGGGTAAGCCGGCGAGGAGATCGCTCCGCCGCGATGACGACCACTAGTGAGGAGTGCGGTTCACGATGTCGCGTTCGTTCGACGTGTCCGCCGATTCGACCGCACGTATCGAGCAGATTCATACCGCGTTCAGCGGCGAGGACTATTGGTTGGCCCGGCTTGCCACGCTCAACGGCAGCACCACGCTGGACTCGTTGATCGTCGACGATGACCGGACCGTGCGGGTGGTCACCACCCAAGATCTGGGTCGCGATCTGCTGCCCGGACTGCTCGCCAAGTTCTATCGCCGCGATCTCAAAGTCCGGCACAGCGAAACGTGGCGACCGGGCGACGGTCAGTTGCACGGGGAGATCAGCGTCGAAGTGTCCGGGGCACCGGGATCGGGCTCTGGGGCCGCGCGGGTCGCGCCCACGTCCGCCGGCTGCCGGATGACCTTCACCGGGACTGTCGAATTCAACGTGCCACTGGTCGGCGGCACCGTCGAGACCTTCATCGCGCGCGAGTTCACCCGGGAAATCCCGGAAATTCAGAAGTTCACCTCGACGTGGATCACCGAGAATGCCTGACACCCGCACCGAGGTAGGACGCCACACATGACCGACGCGCCGCGCACCGACCCTGCGACCTCGGGGCAGTCCCCGGTCGCGCCGAGCACCGCCGAGGCGCTGGCCGGCCTGGACATGCCGCTGATCGAGGCGATGATGACGCAGCGGGCGGTGCGGCGCGTTCATCCCGACCCGGTCGATGACGCGGTGGTGTTGAAGTGCGTGGAGTTGGCGCTGCGCGCACCGACCGGCGCCAACGGCCAAAATTGGGAATTCATCATCGTCAAGGACCGCCGGGTGGTGGAAAAGCTCGCCAAGCGTTACCGGCGGGGTTGGAAGTTCTCCTACGGCGGTCTACTCAAAGGCGCCGGTGACCGCGATGAATCGCTGGCCAAGGTGATCCGTGCGGCGCAATGGCAGGTCGACCATTTCACCGAGATCCCGGTCCTGGTGGTGGCGTGCCTTCGGTTGACCGTCCGCGAAGGGCGGGTGCCGTCTTCGGTGATGCCCCATGCCGCCCTGTCCGGATACTGGGGATCGATTTATCCGAGCGTGCAGAACCTACTGCTGGCGGCGCGCGCGATCGGCCTGGGCGCGTCGCTGATCACCCTGCCGCTGTGGGGAGTGGCGCGGGCCCGCAGAATCCTCGGTCTTCCGCGTTCGGTGACGCCGTGCTGCGTGGTGGCACTCGGCTGGCCTCGCGGACGCTACGGGCCGACCACGCGAGTGCCGGTCGAGCAGGTGGTGCATTTGGACCGCTACGGCAACCGCGCCTGGCTCACGGGCTGATCGTCGGGCAAGGGATCCGTGGCCATCCGAAAAGTCGGCTCGGCATACGATCCAACAACTGCACGGCTCCGAATGATAGGTCGATAGAAGCCTCCAGTTGGGTTCTGGGCGGCACTTGCGAGATTTTGGGGGGAAGCGGCAATGCAGGCTGTGTCACGTTCGTATGTCCTTCTGGGTGCGGCGATGGCGGCGACCGGTGCCCTTGCCGCCGCACCGTTCACGTCGCGGACCGCCCACCCTCCCGTCCGCAGTGTTGAGACCCGCCTGGTGGACGCCGGCTCGGTGCTCAACGTCCCGGTCAACCTGTTCGACGACCTCGCGAACATCCCGTACAACGAGGTCCAGGGATTGAACGTGCTCTCCGATTCGCTGCTCTTCAGCGGGAACATTTTCGTCCCCAACGCCACGAACCTTTTTGGAACAGACCCCGGCGACATCGGCCACTACATGGGGATCATCGACACGGCGATCCCGTTCTCATCGATATCCGGGCTCGATCAACCTGAAATCGATCCGACCGCCGATGCGGCCGGTACGGCGGGCCTGGGCCAACAGCTTGCGCTACTGGCGGCGGCCGAACTCCCGATAAGTGCGTCCTGCGACGCCGAGACCTGCGCGCCGATCGTCCCCACAGATGTGGTCACCGGCAGCACAGAATTCGACCGCGACATCGAGTTCCTCGAGACGATTACCGGGCAGGAGCCCCTCGGAATCTTCGACCACTGGTTTACGGTACCGCTTTCGGATTTGACCAGCGGCGACTTCACGTTCACCTCCGCCGACGACGCGGGCCTCGTCGACCCCAGCCCCGACACCGGCCCGGACGGAGCGGTAAACAGCCTTTACGGCTTCGACGGCACGACCGGGGCCGACGGCGCCACCGCTGGCCTGGTGCCGTGGGCCGGCGACACCTTCAAGCTGAATCTGTTCGGCCCCTTCGAGGACTTTTACAACAGCTTGTTGGCCACGCCCTCGACCTCCGGCATCGACGGTACCGGCATCGAGATTCCTACCCTGACGGATTTCACCCAGTCCCTTCAGAACTTCGCCGCGTCCCTGGTGGTCACCTTCGATCCGGCTGTCGAGGGGAGTCCGGTCTGCCCGGCGGCGTGCGACGTACCGGAAAGTTTGAGCAGTGCGGCGATGGTGCAAGATATCGAAAACCTGGATCCGAGCAACACGACGCTTCAGACCTACCTGAACGGGCTGGTCCCCGGCACCAACATGAGCGACAGTGCTGCAACTACCCCCGAAGTCGACGCGTCCATAGCAGTTTTGCAGACGGGTATCTTCAACCTGCCCCCGACAGAGCTAGCGACCGAGGACGCGGACTTGGCCGCCATCAATCCCGAACTGCCGGCGCTGTTTACCAACTCCGGGATACTGACCGACCCCGGATACCTGACCTACGCGGACGCCGTAGAAGCAAACCAGGCCGCGAATCCGCCCTTTGACCCGGTATACGGCGGCTTGAATCCCGAACTTGAGGGGCAAGACCTCCTGACCCTGCTGACCAACAACGACACCAGTGCCACCGCGCTGTCTGACCCCAGTAATCTGTTGGCCCTGGTCGATCCCGGCTATGTAGTGGCGGACTCCGGCGCAGCGGCGGCCAGCTCGGCGGCCGCCAGCTCGGACACCAGCTCGATGGCGAACGATGGCGCCAACCTCAGCGCATTGCTCGGCCTCGGCGGAGCATCGACCCTCCCGACGGACTTCGGTGCCATGCTGTCACAACTGTCGACGGACATCACCACGACATTGTCGGCCGAGCTTGGCACGTCATTGTCGACGGACCTCGGCACCACATTGCCGACGGACCTGCTGAGCCTGTTCTAAGCTTTGACGGTCGGTCGGCCGGCCCCCAACGCGCAGGCGGGCGGCAGCGAGTCCGTGGCTTTTGCTGCAGCACGAGAGTTTCAGGGCTGGGCGCCAAGACTTGTCAAGGACCGCCGCTTAGCCAAAAGCTCGCCGCCCATCCAACCGGACATCGACGTCAAGCCGCCTTACTCCGCTAGCAGGAGGTCCGCCGGGCCTGACCGCCCGGATCTGACGAGTCTGTGTCGGGGCTCCTTGACTGCGGTTGTCGACTCCTGACTGCAGAACTGCGATCAGCGGCGTGCGGGGTCGGCGTCGAGTCATAATTAGACGCCGATCTCACAGGCTGGTCGGTGTTTACCGCGGAAAGGGGATTGACATAGTCGGCGCGTCCCTCGCCGGCGGATATCCAAGAAATTGGACTTTTGTTGCTCGCCTACTCGGCGTCAATCTAATAAAGGGCTTGCTAACGATATCCTTACGCCCAGTTTTGAGGTACTCGCCCGAACTTAGATTCCCTTAGTGTAGCTTGAGTGCGCGAAGTTTTGACCGTCTGGGGAGAGGGGGCGCCATGCGCGCTGCGGGACGTCCGTGCATCTTGGCGAGTGCGGCATTGTTAGCGACCGGCGCGATCGCGGGAGTGCAACTCCCGCTGCGACCGGGGCAACCCCCGGTCCGCCATATCGACACCCGACTGGTCGACGCCAGCAGTGACATCTTCAACGTTCCGATCAACCTGTTCGACGACATCGCGAACATCCCGTCCAACGAGATCCAGGGCCTCGATGTGCTGTCGAATTCGCTGTTCTTCGGCGGGGACTGGTGGGTCCCCAACGCCACGAACCTGTGGGGAACCGACCCCGGCGACATCGGCCACTACATGGGACTCCTCGACATAGCGCTCCCGTTTTCGCAGATTTCCGGGCTCGACCAGCCGGAAATCGATCCGACCGCGCTGTCGGACGGTACGGCGGGTCTGGCGCAGCAGATCGCGATGCTGGCCGCCGCCGAACTGCCGGTCAGTGCCTCCTGCGACGCGCAGACCTGCTATCCGATGACACCACCGGAGGTCATCACCGGCAGCACCGCTTTCGACCGCGACATCGGCTTCTTCCAGGCCCTCGGCGGGACGGCCACCACCCAAAACGGTGAGCCCTTCGGACTTTTCTCGCACTGGTTGCAGGTGCCGCTCTCGGAGTTGACCAGCGGTAACTTCACGTTCAACTCCACCACCGACCCGGGCGGCATCATCGACCCCAGCCCCGACACCGGCACCGGTGGCGGAGTGGCCAGCGCCTTCGGCTTCGACGGCACGACCGGTGTCAACGGTACGGGTGCCGGTGACTACATGCCGTGGGAGAACGCCACGTTCAAGCTGAACCTGCTCGGGCCCTTCCAGGACTTCTACAACAGCCTGCTGGCCACGCCGTCGACCTCCGGGATCGACGGCACCGGCATCGACCTGCCCAGCCTCACAGACCTCACCCAAGCCTTCCAGAACTTCGCCGCGTCGACGGTGGTGGCCTTCGACCCCTTCGTCGAGGGCAGCCCGGCCTGCCCGGCGCTGTGCGACATCCCCGCTGCCGACACGCAGACAGCGCTGGTGCAGGACATCCTGGCCTGGGATCCGAGCAACACCACGATTCAGGACTACCTGAGCAGCACCACCGATAGCACCTCGACCCAGGCCGAAACCGACGATGCCGTCGCGCTGCTGCAGACCGGCTACTACAACCTGACCCCGGATCAACTGGCGACCTACGACGCGGACCTGGCTGCCATCAACCCCGAACTGCCGGCGCTGTTCACCAACGACGGGATCGTGACCGACCCCAACTACGTGGCGTACGCGGCCGATCCATTGACGACAACCTTCGACCCGACCTATGGCGGTTACGACCCCAATCTCGACGGGCAGGACCTGTTGACCCTGTTGACCAACAACGACTGGAACTTCTCGTCTTTGAACAACGCCAACACCGTCGGGTTCCTCCTCGATCCGACACAGGGCGACCCGGGCCTGACGGGCTCGGCGGCCAGCGCGAGTAGCTTGGATCCGTCGATGTCGACCGATCTGAGCGCGCTGATGTCCAGCCTGGGCGCGACGGCGGGCGCCGACTCGGTAAGTCAAATACTTGCCGAGGTCAGCGCCCAGATCAGCGCAGACCTCAGCAGCTTCGTGCCGCAGTCGCTCCTGAGCATGTTCTGAGTTCAGGTCGCTGCTGCGAAACAGAAGCCAGGGTCGTCCATCGAGGAATTCCGCAGCCGCCGCTTCTGTTTCGCGGCACACGCCCAGCCGCACACGCTCAGCCCCGCATGCCCAGCCTCATGACGCGGTCCCACATCCGGTCGCTCAGTAACGTGCGGGCCAGCACGGAGGCCTTTCCGGACGCCCCGACGACGTAGCGGGGCTTGGGATTCTTGGCCTGCACGGCCCGCATGACGACACGGGCCACCGTGTCGGCAGACACTGTCAGTCCCTTCGCCGTGGCCAACCTGCGGGTGGTTTGGGAATAGCGAATCTTGAAGTCGCCGTAGGGATCGTCGTCGGGGTAGGAGTGCTCCGTCTCGAATTGCGCACTGACGAAACGCGTTCGCACCCCGGTCGGGTCGATCAGCACGACACGGACACCGAACGGTGCCACCTCGGCGCCCAACGACAGCGACAGCGCCTCGACGCCGTACTTGACGACGTGATATGCGCCGGCGCCCGGGCTGGTGAACCGTCCACCGGTGCTGCCGATCGTGACGATCCTGCCCTGACCGCGTGCGCGCATCGTCGGCAACACCGCCTGCGACAAATGAAGGGTGGCAACCACATTGGTCTCGAACAGATGCCGCAGTTCGCTCAGCTCCACTTGCTCGAGCGGGCGGGGGAGCGGGTAGCCGGCGCTGTTGACCAGGACGTCGACCCCGCCGTGCTCGGCGTTGATCTCCTCGACGAGTCGATCCACGGCGGCCTCGTCGGTGACGTCGAGCTCACGGGCCGGTAAACCCTTGCGCCGCAGGGCATCCAGGGCATCGGGGTTGCGCCCGGTGGCGAACACCGTATAGCCACGGTCGTGCAGTCGGTAGGCGGTTGCTTCGCCGATACCACTCGTCGCACCGGTGATCAGCGCGACAAGCTTTGAATTCAACGGATGTAGCAGCGGTCAGAGCGAGCCGGCGAGAAGTTGGAAGTAATTGGCGAGATCGGTGGCCATTCCCGGGGCGAAGGAGGCAAAGTCAGCCGCCAGCGGGTTGGTCGAGCTGGCCAGATCGGTGGTCAGCAAGCTGGCCGAGGTCGTCGCGTCTAGCGCCGCAGCGGTGTTGTCGGTAAGGGCGCCACTCATCAGGTTCGCGACATCCGGCACGTAGGGGTACATATCCGCCAAGCCCGTCAGGTCGGATTTCGGCAGCACTCCCATGTCCACCAGGGCGTTGATCATGCCTTGGTCGGCCCCGGCGGTGAGGTAAGAGTCGACCGCGGTCGTGTCGATGTCCGGGTTTGTCAGGGTTGCCGGAGTGCTGACGTTCGCGTCGCCGGTCCAGTTGTAACCCAGGTCGACCAGCACCCGCATGTCGGGCTGGAGCAGATCGGCGTCCGCCGACGGTGCGCCGGGCTCCAGACGAAGCACGTTCAGCAGCGGCAGATCCTGGGTGGGAATGAGGTAGTAATTGGTGGCGACGTCAGCTCCCGACGTGGGTTCCGGTACCGCGCCGGCGAGCTCTGATGGCGTGAAATACGCCGGCCAGCCGGGCAGCAGGTAGGGATGAAGGTCGATGTAACCGTCCGCGGCGTTCAGGTCCGCAAACGTGTTGCCGTCGTACTGGGGAAAGTCGGACGCCCCGCTGTATTCGATGCTGTAAATGTCGGTGGTGTATGGAGTATCCGCGGGTGTCGCAGGCAGGGTCTCGCCGCCAAAACCCGGGAGCCGCGTGAAGAATCCTCCGTCGGGGTTGTTGAGATCCTCTGCCAACACGAAGACCAGGTTCGGGTCCTTCACACCCGTAGCCTGGAGGTTGATCATCTCCTGGGTGATGTCGGAGGGGCTCATCGAGTAGCCGGCGACGACGACGTGGGCGTCGGGATTCGCCGTTAGTAGCGGAGTGAGCTGGCTGTTCAGGTCGGCGACGCCCTGGGTCAGCCCCGTGGTGTAGTCGGTCTCGGGCGTGTACACGCTGACCGGATCGCCGACGACGTTGTACGTCGGCTGCCCCTCGAAAGGAGTTGTGGGATCGACATAGGTGTCGATCACCTCCTGCATGTACGTCGCGTTCGGCTGGGGCAGAAACGCATGGCCGAGAACCAGCGCGGTGTAATCAGTTGGGTCAGGTGCGTCCGCCCACGCCGGTGCTGCGTTCAGAGCGCAGGCGCCTGCCAACAGTCCAAAACCAAGCCCGCGGGCTTTCCACGACGGCATCGAATTCCAATTCACAATGTATCCCCCCAGTCGGCCTCCAAAATACTACCTTGCAGGCTTCTCTGAGATGTTCTCAGGCTGAGAATCTGCGTCGCGGCATGATCGGTCGTTTCGTGTTGCCGGTGTGACTAACGCGGGTAAGGTCAGTGCGCGTGGCTCTCCCGGAACCGTCGGCAAACCGCGTGGCAGTCGTCACCGGCGCCTCGTCGGGCATTGGTGAGGCCATTGCGCTCGAGCTTGCGCGACGTGGGCATCAGCTGGTGCTGGTGGCTCGGCGGACCGACCGCCTGCAGGCACTCGCCGACGGGTTGAATTGCAAGGCGCACGTCCTGACCGCTGACTTGTCGAGCAGGGCGGACCGCGCGGCGCTTCCGGGCCGGGTCGCCGCGTTGGGCGTGACACCGGACATCCTGATCAACAACGCCGGCCTGGCGGTGCGTGCTCCGGTAGCGAAATCGATTCCGGAGCAACAACTCAACCTCGTCGAGGTCGACGTCGCCGCCGTGGTGGACCTGTGCAGCCGGTTTCTGCCGGGTATGGTCGAGCGGGGCCGCGGCGCGGTGCTGAACGTGTCCTCGCTGGCCGGGCTCTACCCGCTGCCCGGGCATGCGACATACGGTGCGGCGAAGGCATTTGTGTTGTCCTACACCGAAAGTCTGCGCAGCGAGTTGGGCGGAACCGGAGTCGTGGCAAGCGCGTTGTGTCCCGGACCGGTCGACACCGGGTTCGATGTGGTGGCCGGCTTCGACCCCGGTGAGCGGGCCGCCACCCTGCCTGGCTTCATGTGGAAGTCCGCCGACCAGGTCGCCCGCGCCGCGATCGACGGATTGGCCGCAGACAAGTGCCGCGTCGTTCCGGGTCGGATGAACCGACTGGTCGCGGCGTGTTGTCGTTTTGCGCCGCACGAGCAACTGCTGCCGCTGCTTGCGTGGCGCGCAGAGAGGAAACTCCATTGACGACATGGCGATATACGGATTCTTGGACACTGCTGAGTTCCGGTAAAGCGGACAGATAGGCTATCGCGGTGCTAGAGGTGATCGAGAAGGGCAGTGTCAGCGAGGCGCATCCCGCCCCGCTGCTTTTTGTCCACGGGGTCTGGCATGCCGCTTGGTGTTGGGACGAGAACTTCCTCAGCTACTTCGCCGACAAGGATTACTGCGCAGTCGCGTTGAGCTTTCGCGGCCACGGCGAAAGCCTGACTGACAAGCCGCTGTGGGCCTGCTCGGTCGCCGACTATGTCGCCGACGTCAGCTCGGTCGCCGACACGCTGCCCAGCTCCCCGGTGGTCATCGGTCACTCCATGGGCGGTCTGATCGTGCAGAAGTATCTGGAGTCGCACGACGCTCCGGCCGGCGTTTTGATGACGTCCGTTCCTCCGCAGGGAAACCTCGGAAATGCGTTGCGGTGGATACGGCAACGCCCGTCGGATTTCGTCAAGATGACGATCACTGGCAAAGCACTGCCGTACATCAATCCGCCGCAGCTGGCGCGGGAGCGGTTCTTCTCGACGCACACGCCGGAAGCCGACGTCGAAAAGTACGCGGCCCGCCTGCAAGAGGACAGCTCGCGCATCGGCATCGACAGTCTGTTGCTGCGGCTGCCGCGACCCAAGAAGGTGACCGCGCCGGTCCTGGTGCTCGGAGCCGACGAGGACGGCGCGCACACCCGCAAGGAAATCCTCGCCACCGCCCGCGCTTACGGCACCCAGGCCGAGTTCTTCCCCGACATGGGTCACAACATGATGCTCGAACCCGGCTGGGCCGCGGTCGCCGAACGCATCGACAGCTGGCTCGTGAGCCGCGGGCTTTGAGCCTCGCCGATCACATACCCTTGGCGGGGACCAACTCCAGCGGAAGATGTTCCAGCCCACGCATTGTCGGGTTGTCGAGATAGCGGTACTCACCGGTCAGGCGAATCTGTTCGACCCGGGGCAGCAGTTGGGAGAACACCCGGGCGCCCTCCAGCCGGGTCAGCGGTACACCCAGGCAGTAATGGACGCCGCCGCCGAATGCGAGGTGGTCGGTCGGATTGCGATCGAGGTCGAAGGTGTCCGGGTCGGGGTAGCGGCGCGGGTCGCGGTTGGCGGCGGCGAACAGCAGCAGCACCCGCGCGCCGGCCGGAATCGTGGTGGCCCCCACGGTGTAATCGCACGTCGCGGTGCGGTAGAAGCCCTGCACCGGCGAGCCCATTCGCAGCTGCTCTTCGACGGCGGCCGGAATCAACTCCGGGTGCGCACGCAGCCGCGCGTACAGTTCGGGCCGCTGGGCCAGCGTCAACAGCAAACCGGACAACATGTTCGTCGTCGTTTCGCTGCCGGCGCCGATCAACATTGCGGCACTCCAGAAGATTTCGTCGTCGGTGAGCACATCGTCGGCGTCGGCCGGCGTCATCATCGAGATCAGGTCGTCGCCGGGAGTGCGGCGTCGCTGCGCGATCAGCGGGTCGAGGCTGCGGCGCATCGCCGCGGTCGCGCTACCCGAGCGGGCGGACAGCCGCACGCCGTGCGGGGTCAGCGGCGCGAAGGCACCGGCCACCATGTCGTCCGACCATGCCACAAACTGCGGCTGATCGTGCTGCGGAATGCCGAGCATCCTGGCGATCAACCGGGTCGGTAGCGGCTTGGCCAGGCCGTTGACGGCCTCGGTGTAACGTTGGGCGATCACGGTGTCGACCAGCTCGTCGGCGACCTCGTTGATGTTCTTCTGCCAGGCCGTCATCGCCCGCGCGGTAAAAGCGCGCGAGACGAACTTGCGCAGCCGGGTGTGGGCAGGCGGGTCGGCGGCGTTCATCGACGGCAGGTATACCCGGAATCGGCTCTGGCTCTGTGCTGACGACAATTGTTCGTTGTCGCGCAACGCCTTTCGGACGTCGTCGTAGCCCGCGATGATCCAGATGCCGCGTTTGCGGTTGTACCAGACTCCTGGAACGTCGTCGCCGTTCAGCAGGGACTGGTAGCCCGGATACGGGTCGTGCATGACTTCTGCCGAGAACGGGTCGAAGTCGGTGGCGGGCGCGGTTTCCCGGCCGGTCAACGAGTAGCCGTAGGAGGTGGCCTTGTCCCGTGCCACCCCGAGTGCCCCGTCGACACCGACCTTCATCAGGCTGGCGCGAAATCGCAGCCTGCGAGCCAGCGTCATGCGGACAAACCCCCTCGTGCAGACCTACCGACGCAAGGGCAATCGCCCTTCAACGGCGTCAGTCCTTCGTGAGATGGTATGCGCGGTAGTCGATTTCACCGCGCTCGAGGTCGTTGTAGAACCACGAACCGTCGACCACGGCAAACTCGCGGCCGAACTTGCGCAGGAATGCCGGCAGGCGAGTGTCGATGATCTCGTTCGACCGAGCCGAGTTCTTCTTGAGGCCGCGCAGGACCTCGTTGTTGATGACCCGCGACGAGACCTGCCGCAGACCCGAGTTCGCCAGATCCGACTCCCAGTTCCCGAAATTGTCTCGGTTGCGGAAGTCCACGTGCAGAAAGTGCCCGCCGGGCCGCAGCACCCGGTTGACCTCGCTGAGGAAGCGGTCGAAGTGCGGGTAGATGTGCGAGGCCTCGACGTTGATCACCGCGTCGAAGGATTCGTCCGGGAACGGCAGGTTTTCGGCGTCGCCGTGCACGAAGCTCAGACCCGGCACCTTGTGCCGCTCGTTGCAAAATTTGACACCCGCCGCATTGAAGTCGAGGCCGGTGTAGGACGCCGGCTTCAGCGTCCGGGACAGGTAAGAGGCGCCACCGCCGTGGCCGGAGCTGCACTCCAAAACCTTTTTGCCGGCAAGGTCGACGCCGTCCTGGGTGGCGGTCTGGTGGTAAAGCTGAATGCTGTATCGGTTGGGCTCGTCGGCGGGGTCGAGCGGCAGGCCCAGTGGCGGGTCCTCCTCGTAGCCCCAGTTCAGGAACTGGACGTCGTCCTGGTTGTGCAGCCGCTTGGTCATCAGCGGGTACCAGTACCGGAAGAGTTTCTTGTACGTCGCCGTCGAACCGATGCGGTAGACGAGACTTGCGCCGACGTTGTCCAATGAAGGGCTACGAACCATGCAGGAAGTATCGCACAGCGTCGGCTGTGCTTGTGGTGGCCTGCCTTTGTGACGCGGACATCACTCGACGACCCGAACTCGTCGATGCCCCGACACCACGCGCGAACGCCTGATGAGTTATGCGGCAAAGGATTTAAGCGGCGTTCGCCGAAACCGAAACGTTGGTGCGCGGCGGCTCACTGCGGTAACGCGATGCGGGACCGCTGATCCGGCAAATACGCCACATCACCAGAGCGAACGGGTTCATCAACCCCAGTTCGTCGCACAGCATGCGGACATCGCCGAACATGTTCCGTAGCGTCTGACGCGAGTCCGGTGCACCGGAATACAATTCTCTGCGCACTATGCGGGGGATGTCGAACTGACGGAAGAACCGCCGCGGCGGCACCACCATTGCCTGGCCCAGCATCCGCATCACGAACGGCACGTAGAGCGACAGCCAGAATCGGCTGAACCACGTCAGCCGCGGAACCCGCCGTTGCAGGTACTCGTGGGCAAAGGAGATGTGGCGGGCTTCTTCGGCGACGTGAATCGCGAACAGGTCCCTCATGATCGGGTGCAGCGCGCCAGGATCGGGTTCGCGCAGCAAGTTGGTCTGCAGGTAGTCGAACGGCACTTCGCCGGCCAAGACCCCGAAGAAGAACGCGTTCGGTAACGGACCCGCGTAGAGCGGAATCAGCGGCGAGAGCACCCGCATCCAGATAGGCATGCCGGGAACGTCGACGCCGATGCGGTTGACGATCTCCTGGAACATCAGGCTGTGGCTGCACTCCTCGATGGATTCGTGCAGGCAGTAGCGGTACTCGGGGGAGCCGTTCGGCACCCAGAATGCGTAGTGCAACAGGCCGCGGACCAAAACGCCCTCGAACTGCGTACCGACTTTCGCCATGTTGGCTTGGCGCCACATGCCGATCGTGACCCGAGTGTCCAGCGGTTGGGCCTGGTACCAGGGATGACCTCCCAGCGGGTCCGACGTGGAGAGCACCCAGCGCGGGTCGTTCTCGGTGACCGAGAAGATCGGCGCTTCCCAGTCGACGTCGGTGTAGGGATTGAAGTGACGCACCGAAGCTTCCGACAGTGACGTCAGGGTGGCGGCGTAGTCGGTGTCGGCACTGAGATCCATGTTGCGCTTCATGCGCCTGACCACGCCGAAAAAGGCGAGCACTAGCAGCAGGCTCACCGAGAGGACGGTGCCCAGCACGACGAAGATCGCCAGCGTGACCGGCAAACTGAGCCCTCCCTCCGGACCAGTTCGGCATGCGGCTCGCGCACATGCGATCGATGGGCATAGTCGGAACATGAGACTACCGGGCGAGAATGAAAGACCTGGTACGGAACGGCCTCATTCTCGTGAACATCTCAGGTAACCCGGGTGGCTCGTGTCCAGCTGAGTTGTGCCCCGCCAACAGCCAGATCCCATTAGACAGTACACATGCCGTGTCCGCCGGTTGACCCTCCCGGGTGGAAGACTACGGAATCATCACACCGGTAGCGAGCTGGGCGCCCTTGACACCGTCGCAGGCCGGGCCCCGAGCCGCCGAACAGCGCGAACGGTTCGGCGCCGTTTCACCGTTGGTGCTGTAGGAAGCTACCCTTTAGCTTATGGATGACCAGCAGTTCGATGTGATCATCGTGGGGGCGGGTTTCGGCGGAATCGGCGCTGCGATCCAACTGAAGAGCTTGGGGTACGAGAACGTTCTGATCGTCGACCGCGAAGACGACCTGGGTGGAACGTGGCACGTCAACCACTATCCCGGTCTTTCGGTCGATCAACCGTCGCCCACCTTCTCCTACCGTTTCGAGCCGAACCCGTACTGGTCGCGGATGTACGCGCCGGGTTCCGAACTCAAGAACTACGCCGTGCACGTGGCCGAGAAGTACGACGTCCGCCGTTTCATGCGGTTCAACACCTGCGTCGAGGGCGCCCGCTGGGACGAAGACGCCCAGGTGTGGCGCCTTACGTTGGTCGGCGGCGAGACGTTGACCACCCAGTTCCTGATCGCCGCCACCGGCTTTCTGTGTCAACCCAAGATGCCGGACATCCCCGGCATCGAGACGTTCGGCGGCCGCATCATCCACACCGCTCAGTGGGATGACGACTTCTCGCCGACCGGCCGCCGCGCCGCCGTGATCGGAACCGGCTCCACCGGCGTGCAGGTCGTTCCCGAATTGGCCAAGGAAGTCGCCGAGCTCACGGTGTATCAGCGCACCCCGATCTGGGTGCTGCCGAAATTAGACGTGAAGTTCTTCCCGGCGGCGCAGCGCGTTTTCGCGCGGTTCCCGCTCACTCAGCGACTCCTGCGCTCCTACACCGACGCGATCCTCGAACTCTCCATGGTCCTCACGATGTGGAAGTACCGCTACTTCAAGGTTTTCAACAAGGGCATCTCGCAGTTCTCCAGGCTGTACCGGCTGCTCCTGGTGCGCAACCGTGAGCTGTCCCGAAAGCTGGACCCCGACTTCGACTTCGGCTGCAAGCGGCCGACGATATCCAACGACTTCTACCGAGCGTTCACCAAATCCCACGTGCACCTGGAGACCAACGGCATCGATCGGATCGAGGTCGACGGCATCGTCGCCAACGACGGCACCAAGCGTTTGATCGACACCTTGGTGCTGGCAACCGGATTCGACGTCTGGGAGGCCAACCTGCCCGCGATCGAAGTGATCGGACGCGACGGCAAGAACCTCGGAAAGTGGTGGCGCGAGACGCAATTCCAGGCCTACGAGGGTATTTCGATGCCGGGCTTCCCGAACTTCCTGTCGATGGCCAGCCCGTACGCGTGGGTGGGCCTGTCCTGGTTCAACACCGTGGAATATCAGATGAAGCACATGGAACGACTGTTCGGTGAGCTGCGGCAGTGCGGCGCTCGTACCTTCGAGGTCACCGAAGACGCCAACGCCCGCTTTCTCGAGCGGATGACCACGCTGATGAAAGATTCCGCATTCGAGCTCGGCAATTGTGTTGGCTCGCGGTCCTACTGGTTCCGCAACCACACCGGCAAGGGCGAGGCGCCGCTGTTTCGTCCGACATCGGTGCGCAGCGCCGTGAAGGAGCAGGACCGATTCCCGATGTCGGACTACGCGATAGCCTGACCGTCGATCAGTCCTTGATGAATTGGTAGATGCGGTACTCCGCGCCACCGCTGGAGATGACGTTGTAGATCCCGGTACCGGGTACGCCGGCGAAGTGGCGACCGAACGGCCGGAACAACTTCGGCAGCTGCGCGCTGATCAGGTCGAGCTTGTGCTGCGCGCTGGCGTCCAGTGAGCGGATCACGCCGTCGTTGATGACCCGCATGGAAACCTGGCGCAGCGGCATCGCTTCGAGAGCGCCCTTCCACACCGGGAATTCGGGGCGGCCGCGGAAGTCGGCGTAGAGCAGGCTTCCGCCCGGCTTCAGGACTCGGGCCACCTCGGACAGGAACTTCGAGAGCGTCGGATAGGCATGTGAGGCTTCGACATTCACGACGGCGTCGAACGAGTTGTCGCCGAAGGGCAGGTCCTCGGCATTGCCGTGTACGAAATTCAGGCCGGGCAGCTTGTGGTGCTCCGTGCAGTAGGCGACACCGTCCGGGTTGTAGTCCAGTCCGGTGTATTCGGCCGGCTTGAACGTCCGCACGATGTACGACGCGCCGCCGCCGTGGCCGCAGCTGCACTCCAGCACCTTTTTGCCGGCGAGGTCGATCTGAGAGGCGACCTGGTTGTAGAGGTTGATCGAGTACCGGTTGGCCGCGTCGTTCTCGTCCAGCGGAAGGTTCAGTGGGGGGTCACCCTCATACCCGTAGTTGAGGAAGGTGACGTCCTGCGTGTCGAGCCGACGCGTCAGGAACGGGTACCAGATCTTGTTGATGAAGGCCTTGTAGCCGCGGTAGCCGATGTCGGTGACGCGTTCGGTAGTCGTGGGCATGCCGGGAAGTATGCCAGGCAGGCGTTCGAGTCAGCTGCTGCGGTCGGAGACCGAGACCGCGTCCCGATCTTTCGCCGCGGCGTCGGTGCGACGGTAGACCACCGCGCGTGCACCCTTGCCCGGGGCGATGGCCACGCCGCGAAAGTTGCGGCTCTCGTCCGGGACATCGGTTGGCGTGAAGCGGAATTCACGAAACAGCGTCCGCAGCGTGACGTCCATCTCCATGTGAGCGAAAGACGCTCCCACGCAACGGTTTATGCCGCCGCCGAACGGCACCCAGCGGAACGACGGCGGCGGGTTGCCGATGAATCGGTCCGGGTTGAACGCCTCCGGGTCGGTGTAGTTGACGTCCGACTCGTGCGCGAGCTGGAAATCGACCATGATCGCGGTGTCCGGGGGGAGAACCCAATCGCCCACCCGAACTTTGGTCTTGGTGGTGCGCAGCGACGCCGCGATGGTCGGCCGGACGCGCTGGATTTCGTAGATCGTCGCCTGTCGCAGGTCCGATCCGCCCGCGTCGACTTCCTCGGCGAGTCGCGTCATCACGTCGGGATGGCGGCGCAAGCGCTCGACGGCCCACGCCAACTGCGAAGCGGTGGTCTCGTGGCCGGCCGCGACGAGTGTGAGTAGCTCGTCGGCGATGTGGCGATCCGATATTGGTCGGCCGTCTTCGTAGCGGGCCTGCAGCAGCAGCGCGAGCATGTCGGTGCGACCGTCCAGTGACGACTCGGCGCGCGCTTCGGCGATGAGTTCGTTGATCACCTCGTCGAACCGCCGCCGATAACCCGCCAGCTTGCCGCCGGGGCTCCAGCGACCGTATTCGCGTCGCACGATCAGCGGCATCCGCTGCATCAGCGAGCCTAGTGTGATCAGCGGCGGGATCACGATGCGAAGTTCGTCCAAGGCGTCGGCGCGCTCACCGAACGTGGCCCGCATGATCGCGTTGAGCGTCAGCCGGGTCATCGTCTCCAGCGTCTCGAACTCCTGGCCTTGCGGCCAGTTCGCGGTTTCGCGCAGCACCTCGTCTTCGACGATGCGCTCGTAATTCTTCACCCGTTTGCCAGAGAAGTTGGGCAGCACCAGCTTTCGCCGCTCAGAGTGCTCCTTGCCGAGCAGGCTGAAGGTCGAGCCGGGCCCGAACGCCTGCCCGAGAATCTTGGTCGGGCGTTCGATCAGATCGAAGCTGGTGCTGTACACCTCTTTGACGATGTCGCGGTCGTGGATGACGATCGTCTTACCGAAGAGCGGCAGGTTGATCGTGAACGGGCCACCGTAGTGCCGACTCAGCCATGGCGCGACGGAGTACTGCAGCGACGTCAGGAAAATCACGCTCGTGACGAGCTTGGGCAACCGCAGCGCGGGCGGCAGCCGCACCGGGTCGGTCGTCGCCGTTGCCATGTCACCCCTTCTATTTGTCTAGCAGCAGTTTTCAGCGTACCGGGGCGCTTCTAGTCCTTGGTGAACAAGTACACGCGGTAGGTGTACTCGCCGCCGCGCAGCGCGCCGTTGAACGCCCAGTCGGTCATGTCGCTGGCGTAGCGGGCAAAGATCCGGCTGATTGCCGCGCCGTGCCGGCTGATCCGCTCGTGCTTGCGAGGCGCGTTCTTCTCGTTGCCGCGCAGCACATTCTGGTCGATGACCGACATGGAGATCTGCCGCAGCGACGAGTTGGCCAGCGCCGCTTCCCACTCGGCGACTTCGGACCGCGGACGGAAGTCGGTGTAGAGGAAATGCCCGCCCGGACGCAGCACCCGTGCCACTTCGGACAGGAATTTCGGGACATCGGGGTAGAGGTGCGAGGCCTCCACGTTGACCAGCACGTCGAACGACGCGTCGGTGAACGGCAGAGCCTGGGCATTGCCCTCCACGAAATCCAGGTTGGCCAGGTGGTGCCGGTTCTTGGCGAACTCGATGCCGGCCGGGTTCAGGTCCAGTCCGGTGTAAGAGGCCGGGTGTGCCGTGCGCACCAGATATGAGGCCCCGCCGCCGTGGCCGCAGCTGCACTCCAGCACCTTCTTGCCGGCCAAGTCTACCTGGGTCGCGGTGCGGTGGTAGAGCTGGATGAAGTACCGATGCGGTTCATCGGCCTCGTCCAGCGGGATACCCATTGGTGGGTCTTCTTCGTATCCGTAGTTGAAGAACAACCAGTCATCGGCGCCGAGCAGACGTGTCTGAGAGGCGAACCGGGTGGTGGCAAATGACGTGAATATCACCCGGAAGACGAACGGGTTTATCACCAGCCGATGAACTAGTGGGCGACGGGTCAGGCGGTTCGCGGTGGCCATCGCGGAAGTATGACAGACGCGCAGGGGTGACAAACTACGCGGTTGGTGCCGCCGATCCTTGCCGGATTTGATTGCGGTTGACTCGTCCCACTGGTGGCGTGCGTATCGAAGCGCCACCGGCGTTCGGGAGCACGCTGGGGTGACAGCACCAGCATTGGCTGCCGGGCCGCAGTCGACGGTCACGTCGAAGCCGCGAGATCTGGAACGAAGCGAACGCGTTCCCGCACTGCCGGATCAAGGGCGCATGACCAGCCACCACCTGCAGCACGAGCATGCCGCGATCAGCGGAACGCCAGGTCGATGATGTCCTGCTGTTCGACGGCGTGCACCTTCGACGAGCCCGACGACGGCGCCGACATGGCACGACGTGAAATCCGTTTGATGCCAGTCAGTTTGTCTCCGAAGAGCTCGGGCAGCTCCAGACCGAACCGGGGCCAGGCGCCCTGGTTGGCCGGCTCTTCCTGCACCCAGAAGTACTGGTTGATGTTCGGGTAGCGCTCCAGGGTCTCGGTGAGCCGGTGGAACGGCAGCGGCGCCAGTTGCTCGATGCGCACGATCGCGATGTCGTCCCGGTTGTCCTTGGCCTTGCGGGCAGCCAGCTCGTAGTAGATCTTGCCGCTGGTCAACAGCATTCGAGTGGCCTTGTCGCGATCGCCGACGCCCTCGGTGTAGGTGGGCTCTTCGAGCACCGAGCGGAATCGATTTTCGGTGAATTCCTTGATGTCGCTGACCGCGGCCTTGTTGCGCAGCATCGACTTCGGGGTAAAGACGATCAGCGGACGCTTCACCCCGTCGAGGGCATGGCGGCGCAGCAGGTGGAAGTAGTTGGCCGGCGTGGACGGCACCGCGATCGTCATCGAGCCTTCCGCCCACAACTGCAGGAAGCGCTCGATGCGCCCGGAGGTGTGGTCCGGGCCTTGGCCCTCATGTCCGTGCGGCAGCAACAGCACCACGCTGGACAGCTGGCCCCACTTGGCTTCACCGGAGCTGATGAACTCGTCGATGATCGACTGCGCCCCGTTGACGAAGTCGCCGAACTGGCCTTCCCACAACACCACTGCGTCCGGGTTGCCGACCGTGTAGCCGTATTCGAAGCCGACGGCGGCGTACTCCGACAGTGGCGAGTCGAACACCATGAAGTTTCCGCCGGTCGGGTTGCCGTCCTTGTCGACCGTCAGCAGCTGCAAGGGGGTGAACTCGGCGCCGGTCTGGCGGTCGATGATCACCGAATGCCGCTGGGAGAAGGTGCCACGACGGGTGTCCTGCCCTGAAAGCCGGATCAATTTGCCTTCGGCCACCAGTGAACCCAGCGCCAGCAGCTCACCGAAGGCCCAGTCGATCTTGCCCTCGTAGGCCATCTCCCGGCGCTTCTCCAGCACCGGAGTGACCCGCGGGTGGGCGGCGAATCCCGCTGGCAGCTCAAGGAATGCGTCACCGATCCGGGCCAGCAGCGTCTTGTCGACCGCGGTGTCCAGGCCGGCGGCGAGCATCTGGTTGGACTCCACCGACATGCTCGCCTGCACGCCGTGCTTCTCCAGTTCGCGGACGTCGTTGAAGACTTGCTCCAACTGGCCCTGGTAGTCGCGTAGCGCGTCCTCGGCCTCCTTCATCGAGATGTCGCCACGGCCGATCAGCGCTTCGGTGTAGGTCTTGCGGACGCCGCGTTTGACGTCGACGACGTCGTACATGTATGGGTTCGTCATCGACGGGTCGTCGCCCTCGTTGTGCCCGCGGCGGCGGTAACACAACATGTCGATGACGACGTCCTTCTTGAACTTCTGCCGGAAGTCGACGGCCAGCCTCGCCACCCACACACAGGCTTCCGGGTCGTCGCCGTTGACATGGAAGATCGGCGCCCCAATCATTTTCGCGACGTCGGTGCAGTACTCGCTGGACCGCGAGTACTCCGGCGCAGTGGTGAAGCCGATCTGGTTGTTGACGATGATGTGGATCGTTCCGCCGACGCGGTAGCCGGGCAGCTTGGCCAGGTTCAGCGTCTCGGCGACCACGCCCTGACCGGCGAAGGCGGCGTCGCCGTGCAGCATGATCGGTACGACCGAGTTGCCGCGTTCGCCCTCGCCCTTGTCCAGCAGGTCCTGCTTGGCCCGGACCAGACCCTCGAGCACCGGGTCGACAGCTTCCAGGTGCGACGGGTTAGCGGTCAGCGAGACCTGAATGTCGTTGTCGCCGAACATCTGTATATACGCGCCGGTGGCGCCGAGGTGGTACTTGACGTCGCCGGACCCATGCGCCTGGGCCGGGTTGAGGTTGCCCTCGAACTCGCTGAAGATCTGCGAGTACGGCTTACCGACGATGTTGGCCAACACGTTGAGCCGGCCCCGGTGCGGCATGCCGATGACCACCTCGTCGAGTCCGTGCTCGGCGCACTGGTCGATTGCCGCGTCCATCAGCGGGATGGTGCTCTCGGCGCCCTCCAGCGAGAACCGCTTCTGGCCGACGTATTTCGTCTGCAGGAAGGTCTCGAACGCCTCGGCGGCGTTGAGCTTGCTCAGAATGTACTTTTGCTGCGCCACAGTGGGTTTGACATGCTTGATCTCGACGCGCTCTTCCAGCCAGGCCAGCTGCTCGGGATCAAGGATGTGGGTGTACTCGACGCCGATGTGCCGACAGTACGCGTCGCGCAGCAGACCGAGGATGTCACGCAGCTTCCGGTACTCCCAGCCGCCGAACCCGTTGACCTTGAACACCCGGTCGAGGTCCCACAGGGTCAGCCCATGGGTGACCACCTCGAGGTCGGGGTGGCTACGAAACCTGGTTTTGTCCAACCGAAGTGGATCGATGTCGGCCATCAGATGCCCGCGGTTGCGGTAGGCCGCGACCAACTCCATCACGCGGGCGTTCTTGTCGACGATCGAGTCGGGGTTGTCGGTGCTCCACCGGATCGGCAGGTAGGGCACACCCATCTCGCGGAACAACTCGTCCCAGAAGTCGTCGGCGAGAAGCAGTTCGTGGATGGTGCGCAGGAAGTCGCCCGACTCCGCACCCTGGATGATGCGGTGGTCGTAGGTCGAGGTCAGCGTGATCAGCTTGCCGATGCCCAACTCGGCAATGCGTTCAGCGCTGGCGCCCTGGAGTTCGGCCGGGTATTCCAACGCGCCTACACCGATGATCGCACCCTGACCGGCCATCAGCCGCGGCACCGAGTGCACGGTGCCGATAGTGCCCGGGTTGGTCAGCGAAATCGTCACGCCGGCAAAGTCTTCGGCGGTCAGCTTCCCGTCGCGGGCCCGTCTGACGATGTCTTCGTAGGCGGTGACGAACTGGCCGAAGCTCATGGTTTCGCAATGTTTGATGCCGGCGACCACCAGCGACCGTTTGCCGTCTTTGCCCTGCAGGTCGATGGCCAGACCCAGGTTGACGTGCGCGGGGGTGACCGAGTTCGGCTTGCCGTCGATCTCAGCGTAGTGCCGGTTCATGTTCGGGAAGCTCTTGAGCGCCTGCACCAGCGCGTAGCCCAGTATGTGGGTGAACGAAATCTTGCCGCCGCGGGTGCGTTTGAGCTGGTTGTTGATCACGACGCGGTTGTCGATCATCAGCTTGGCGGGGATGGCCCGCACGCTGGTCGCGGTCGGCAGGTCCAGCGACTGCGACATGTTCTTGACGACGGCCGCGGCGGCGCCGCGCAGCACCTGAACCTCGTCGCCCTCGGCGGGTGACGGGGCGGCCGGCTTGGGTGCCGGTGCCCTCGGAGCCTGGGCCGCGGGCGGCGGGGTGCTGGGCGCGCCGTTGCCGGACGCGGCGGGCAGGGGTGCGGCCTGCGGGGGAGTCACCGCGGGCCGGGGAGTTGCTGCCGGCGCGGGAGTCGGCTGTACCTCAGCCGGAGTTTCGCCGATCGATTCGGGGTTGTAGTCGACCAAAAATTCATGCCAGCTCGGATCGACCGAGGAGGGGTCGTCGCGGAATTTGCGGTACATCTCCTCGACCAGCCATTCGTTCTGTCCGAATGGTGAACTCGTACTGCTCACAGCGGCTGCTCGCCTCGATTCCTGTGTCGGTGAAAGCGCTCTGTCACGCTCGCCACTACATCCGTGTGCCGGAGGTCTGATTGTCCGGATCGTCCCCGGGACCGCCCGCATCGTCGCCGGCGGTCTGCGGCTCCGACCGACCGCCTCATAAAGGCTAACCCTTTGTCGACGATCCGCCATGTGACTTCGTGCCGGATAGCGCTGCCGTTACGCCGCGCTCAACCTGCGTCGGACACCGTCGGCAACAGGTGCAGAGTCACCGGCCACTTCGCCGGCGGCGTCCCGAAGGCGTTGCGGGCGTTGCGCACGATCTTCTTGCCCGCCAGCCGGTTGCCGACGGCACCGATCAGGGCGCCGATGCCGACCGGCAGGATCGTGGCGAACAGCAGCGCGCTGCGACGCAGCGTGAATCTCCGCACCGCGCGCTTGAGCAGTCGCGAGTTCAGCTGTGACAGCGCCGGCATCGGCAGCGACGCCATGGCTTCGGACAGCCAGGCCCCGCTGGTGCGGCCGCCACCGATGAGTTCGGTCATCGCCTGTTTGCTGTCGTTGCCGACCAGCACCGACGGCACCAGGGCGCGCCGTCGTTCCCGCTCCTCGGTCCAAACCCCATACACCGACGCGATTGCCAGCGCGAAGAACGCTGTCGCCTCCAGGAACACCGCGGTCTCGCCGGCGGCGGCGGACAGCGCCCACAGCGTGCCCAACCCGGGCAGCACCGCGGCGGAACCGACCGCTGCGCCGCTGGCCGTGACGGCTGCCACGTAGCGCTTCTCCAGCTTCGCGACGACGGTGGCCGGGCTGGCGTCGGGATCTGCGCGGCGCAGCCGCTCGACGTAGGCGGCCGCGGCAGGTCCCTGGATGCGGGAGCTGCGCTCGATGATGCCGGCTAACGCTCGCGCCGACCGTTTGGGCTTCCCCTCGGTGGTCGCGGGCAGCGAGTCGGGCGATGACCGGTTGCGTCGGGCGCTCATGGATGCCTCCGGATCTGATGGCCCAGTTCCTCCCGGGCCGCTTCGCGGCTCGCATCGTCGCCGGGCTGAAGTGCATTGCCAGGCTTCTTTGCGGGTGGTGACGTGCTTTCAGGCTAGCGTCGGTGCCGGCAAACGTGGGGCCAGGCGTCCGCACGAGCAGTCCGTTGGGAATAATCCGACATGGATACCTGCGATGACGATGCGGGGTCGCGCCCGGCTCGACGATGAGCTCGGCCGGCCCGCCGAGCAAAAACGGACAGTCGATGGCCTACCAGCTCAGCTCGTTGGATATTTGGGTGTTGGTGCTGCTCAGAACTCATCCGATGGATGGTTACGAGCTGTTCCAACCCCTCGTCGAACGTCATGCCGAGCCGATGGTGCAGGTCCGGCCCGGCTCGCAGTGTTACGTCGTCGACCGGCCGACCGGGACCGCGCGGGACGGTAGGCGGCCAGAGCGGAAACAACCGAACGAGGTGGCGATATGACCACGGTGACTGCTCGCCGTCGACCGGGCGGCGGCCCGGCCGCGGGGAAGCGCGCCGACGAGGTGAACCCCTGGACCGCGCTGTGGGCCATGATGGTCGGCTTCTTCATGATCCTGCTCGACTCGACGATCGTCGCGGTCGCCAATCCCAGCATCATGATCAAGCTCGGCACGGGCTACGACACGGTGATTTGGGTGACCAGCGCCTATCTGTTGGCGTACGCGGTCCCGCTGCTGGTATCCGGTCGGCTCGGTGACCGATTCGGCCCGAAGAACCTCTATCTGATCGGCCTGGCCGTCTTCTCCGGCGCCTCGTTGTGGTGTGGGCTGTCGGGCACTATCGGGATGCTGATCACTGCGCGGGTGGCGCAGGGCGTCGGCGCCGCGCTGATGAGTCCCCAGACGTTGTCGTTGATCACCCGGATCTTCCCGTCCGAACGCCGCGGGATCGCGATGAGCGTGTGGGGTGCGACTGCGGGTGTGGCCACACTGGTCGGTCCCTTGGCCGGCGGTGTGCTGGTCGATTCGATGGGCTGGGCCTGGATCTTCTTCGTCAACGTCCCGGTCGGGATCATCGGCCTCGGGCTGGCGTTCTGGCTGATCCCCGATCTGCCCACCCACAATCACCGCTTCGACCTGATCGGGGTGGGGCTGTCCGGGGTGGGGATGTTCCTGGTCGTGTTCTCGCTGCAGGAAGGCCAGTCCCACGACTGGGCGCCCTGGATCTGGGCGGTACTGGTCGCGGGTGTCGGCTTCGTGACGGCGTTCTTCTACTGGCAATCGATCAGCATTCACGAGCCCCTGATCCCGCTGGACATCTTCCGCGACCGCGACTTCAGCTTGTGCAACGCCGCCGCGGTGGTCATCGCCTTCGCGGTCACCGGGATGATCTTGCCGCTGATGTTCTACGCCCAGGCGGTGTGCGGATTGTCACCGACGCGGTCCGCATTGTTGACCGCGCCGATGGCGATCACCAGCGGTGTGCTCGCGCCGATCGCGGGCAAGTTGGTCGACAGGGCGCACCCGCGGCCGGTGGTCGGATTCGGCTTTTCGGCGCTGGCGATCGGCCTGACGTGGCTCTCCATCGTGATGACGCCGTCGACCCCGATTTGGCAGTTGGTGCTGCCGTTCTTCGCGCTGGGTGCGGCGATGGCGTTCATCTGGGCGCCGATCACCGCGACCGCAACCCGCAACCTGCCCCAGCGGTTCGCCGGTGCCAGTTCCGGTGTGTTCAACGCGACACGCCAGGTGGGTGCGGTGCTGGGCAGCGCCGGGATGGCGTCGTTCATGACGTCGCGAATCGCCGCCGCACTGGGACCACTGCCCGACGGCGGTTCGGGACCGCCCGGCGGTCCGGGCGCAGGCCTGGAGATGCCGGAGTTCCTGCACGTGCCGTTCGCCGCCGCGATGTCGCAGTCGATGCTGTTGCCGGCCTTCGTGGCGCTGTTCGGGATCGGCGCGGCGCTGTTCCTGGTCGGATCCACCGGGTCGACTGGCGACGACGGGCCGCCTGCCTCGGAGAGTGACAGTCCGGATGCGCCGACTCGAGGGGTACGGGTGCGGCCAAGCGCCGCAGAGGGTTTCGCGAGCGGCTCGGACGGCTTCCGGGACGGCTTCGACGACGACGACGACTACGTCGAGTACACGCTGCCGCCGGCGTCCGCTGCCCCGCCACGACCGTCCCGCGCCGCCGCACCGCCGCCCCGCAGGCTCGCCGACGACGAGCGTCACTGGCCGACGCCCGAAGAGTCATGGCAAAGCCAGCTGGATGACATGACGACGACCACGCAGATCGCGCCAGTCGAGCGCGGTCGCGTCGAGCCCGATGAACCCTTCTTCGATGACCTCGACACCTACGGCGGGTCCAGCGCGCACGACGACAGGGGCAACGGCCAGCACCGGCTGCCGCCCAGCCGGCGCCGTCGCGTCGATCCCGACGCGTAGCGCTAACCGGGTGCCGTCAGCGCCAGGAACGCGCCGAGTTCCACCAGGCCGGACGGCGCCGACGGTAGGTACTCGGTCAGCGCGTGCGCCCGCACGATCACGGCGGCGTACTGCGCCCGGCTGATCGCCACGTTCAGCCGATTGCGGTTGAGCAGGAACGGAATCCCGCGCGGGATGTCGTCGACCGACGAGGCCGTCATCGACACGATGGCCACCGGTGCCTCGGCGCCCTGGAATTTGTCGACGGTCCCGACCCGGACGTCGCCGAGTCCTGCGGCCGCCAGGTGCCGGCGCAGCAGCACCACCTGCGCGTTATAGGGAGCCAGCACCAGCACATCGGTGGACGTCAACGGCCGGGTGCCGTTCTCGGTCGTCCAGTCCAAGCCGACCAGCGTGCTGATCAGCTCGACGATCGCGTCGGCTTCCTCCGGGCTCTCGGTCGAATTGCCTTGGTGGGCAACGCGAAGCACCTGCAGCCCGGGCGGATAGCCGTCCAGTCGGCGCGCCCCGGTGAGCTCTTCGTATGGCTGCAAACGACCCTCGTAGGACAGCGCTGACACCGGAGCGCACACGGCGGGATGCATGCGACGTGAGCGATCCAGGAAGTAGCCGCGCTCGGTGGGCAGCGTGCGGTGGTCTTCGACGAGCCAGCCCAGCGCGGACCCGTCGACCGGTTCGGGATGAGTGCCCAGGCTGACCTGCGGCAGCTGCTGGGGATCGCCGAGCAGCAGCAAGTTGGCCGCCGACGCGGCCACCGCGATGGTGTTGGCCAGACAGTACTGGCCGGCTTCGTCGATCACCAGCAGGTCCAGGCTGCCCGGCGGAACCCGGCCGGGGTTGGCGAAGTCCCAGGCGGTGCCGCCGACCACGCATCCTGGTGTGCCGCTGATGAATCCGGCGTACTGTTTGACGCCGATCTGCTGCCACGCGACGCCCGGACGGTTGCCTTTCTTGGCCACCCGCGCCGATTCGAGGCCGGCGTTGACGGTGCCCTGGAGCAGGTTTTCCACGACCGCGTGTGATTGCGCGACGACGCCGATGCGCCAACCATGCCCGGTAACCAGTCGGGTGATGACGTGCGCCGCGGTGTAGGTCTTGCCGGTCCCCGGGGGACCGTGTACCGCGACGTACGACGAATCGAGGTCGAGCAGGGCGGCGGTGATGTCGTCGACGGCGTCGCCACTTCTGGGAAGCTCGCCGCCACTGCGGGTCCGGGGGCGGTGGCGGAGCAGGATGTCGGCCACGGCGGTGCGGGGGAGTTGCGGCAGTTCCGCGGCGAATTCGGCCGCCGCCGCTTCGATGGCCGCACGTAGCGGCGTGGTATTGACCGGCCCGCCCGGCGTCAGCGCGAACGGGAGTTCGGGAAAAGTGCTGCCGTCGACCGGTGTGCGTTCGCAGATGACCACGGTTGTCGGCACGGTCGGATCGTCGTAGTCGACGACTTCGGCGTGGCCGGCCGCGCGTCGGTCGGGGTTGTCGGTCAACCCGGCCGGGGCCGGCGGCTCGTAGAGCGCGAAGACCTCGGTGTTGAGCGCGCCGCGGGCCAGTTCGCCGGTCAACCGAACTCGGCGCTGCGGCTTGCGGGCCTTGGGTGGTCGGTTCCACTCGACGGCGACGTTCGCCTCGCTGACGATGAATACGTCTGTCTGGTCGGCCCATTCGTCGACGGGGTAAATCAGTCGGTCGAAGTGCGCCCACCAGAACGGCTTGTCTTCGCGTCGGTGAAAACCGCGTGCGGCCGAGACCAGCGCGACGGCCGTCTGCTCGGGGGTGCGGTCACCGGTCGCGGCGTCGCCGCTGAATGCGCGCAGGGTATCCGCGAGCGGGTCTGCTGCCTCGATCACCGCGGACTCGGAAACCGGTTGGGCGCCTGTCGGTGTGACGCCGTTTTCGACGGCCTGGCTGATCAGCCAATCACGAAGTTCGCGGGTGGACTGGCAGTCGTACTGGTTGTAGCTCTCGATCTCCTTGAGCACGGCGGCCGCCTCGTCGAACTCGCCGTTGGCTCGCAGTTCGCTGTAGCGCGCATACTGCGTGATCGAGTCGGCGGCTGTCGTGACGTCGCCCGACCGCAGCCGCGATCCCATGTAGAGCGGCTCCAGCGCCTTGAGGCTGAGCGACTCGCTGCCGGCTCGAATGCTCTTGCGCACAATCGGATACAGGTCGACCAGCGTCCCGCTGCGCAGCAAGTCGTCGACCTCGTCCTCTCCCACGCCGTGGCGCCCGGCCAGCCGCAGCAGCGCCGTCTTCTCGTACGCGGCGTAGTGATAGATGTGCATGTCGGGAAACTGCTTGCGCCGCTCGGCCACCAGCGCGAGGAAGTCGGTGAGCGCCGTGCGCTCGTCGGGGCGGCCGTGCGCCCACAGCGGATGGAAGGCGCCCGCTGTGCCGCCTTCGAGAACACCGAACAGATACTCCAGACCCCAATCCACGCCGTCGGCGGTCCACAATGGGTCGCCCTCGAAGTCGAAGAACAGGTCGCCCTCGTCGCAGTCGGGCAGCAGGGTCAGCGGCTGCGGATCTTTGACCTCGAATTGCGGCGTGCCAGTGTCGCGTTCGCGAATCTGCAGCCTGGCCTGTGCGACGAGGGTGTCCACCGAACGGGCGGACATGTCGGCTACCGGTCCGGTGTGCCCGGCCAGGCCGGCGACCGTGGTGATGCCCGCCTGGACCAGCTTGGCGCGCTGGCTGACTCGCAGGCCCGCGACGAGCAGCAGGTCGTCGGCGGCGCGCACCGGCTCCTCGCAGACCGGGCATCGCAAGCACGCGCGGACACCTGCGTCTTCCAAGCGCACCGGGGTGCCGCGGGCGTAGTGCTCGTCGAGCAGGCGCTGCAGTCGCCCGCGTTGTTCGCGGTACACCGGGATCAGTTCGTCGACCTGGTAGGTGACCGCGGTGCCGTTGCCGAGAACCAATTCGGCCGCAGGGTGCACCGGAACACCGGCCTGGCGCAACATGTCCGCGTAGGCGGCGATCTGAAGCAGCGCAGTGACTTTCGCCGATCGGGCCAGCTTGGTGTCAGACACCTGATACATCCCGTCGCGGCGCACCAGAAAGTCGGCGAACCCGACGAAGCGGCCGTCGAACATCGCGGCCTGACAGAGGACCGCAGCGTGGTCGTCGATCTTTCGCCGGGTCTGGACGGCGGCCGCCGTGACATTCTCGACGGTGAATGGGACGGGTCGGCCGATGATCGCGACGCCGTCGCCGTGCTCGTCGCGCAGGTGGTCGAGCCGGCGTCGCTCGTGCTCGTCACCGAGAGTCGCGGTGCGTTCCAGTAACTCGTCGGTAACAATGACTCGTTGCCCCCAGCCGAGTTTCGCATCGAATTCCCGCAGCAGGGCGTATTCACAGCGCGCTGCGGCAGCGAGGTCCGACGCGCTGTAGACGATGCTGTCGCCGGCCATGAACACAGCAGCCACTGTAGGCGGCCGCACTGACATCTCGGGCCGGCTGAGCCTCAGTTGTTAGGGATCAGCTCCACGCCGTTGCCGTTCCAGCGGAACTTCACAATGCTGGGCAAGCCGATCCCACCGGAGTAGCTCAGCGCGACCGTGTCGCCGGTGCACGCCGAGTTGTCCAGACCGTTGAAGCCGTAGGTGTCCGGCACGCCCTGCGGCGGTATCAGCTTGCCGAGATGGAACAACACCGCCCGGGTGTTCGGATTCTCGGCGTTGGTGTTGGCCTTGACGATCACCGCGGACAGCTGCGCGCACTGGTTGAAGTTGCCGGCCAGTGGCTCGGGGTTCCACGGCTGGTGGCTGCGCGGGTCCTGCGGCAGCTCGGACACACCGCGGGCGATCGCGGGATCGGCCAGGTTGACCACGCACGGGTCGACGGGTCCGGGGGTGGTAGGGGCGGTAGTCGCAGGTGGCGGCGCTGCCGTCGGGTGCGGAGCGGCGGTTGAGTGGGTGGTGGGCTCCGGAGTCTTGGCGACGGTCGAATCTCCCGACCCGCACCCGCTCAGCGTTGCGGCGAGGAGTGCGGCGGCGGTGAGCCCCGTCAGCCGCGTTCGTATCCACACAACGCCGCACCGTACCGTGACCAGCCGCGTCGACGCGGCAGGCGTGGCCGAGAGACGGTGACCACGCCGTAAACTTTATCTCGACATGAACGCCTCGCATGATGACACCGTGACCTTCGCCGACCTGCAGATTCACCCGTCGGTGCTGCAGGCCCTCTCCGACGTCGGCTACGAATCGCCGTCGGCGATCCAGGCGGCGACGATTCCGGCCCTGATGCAGGGCTCGGATGTGGTGGGTCTGGCCCAGACCGGGACCGGTAAGACGGCCGCGTTCGCGGTGCCGATCCTGTCCAAAATCGACACCAGCAGTAGAGCCACTCAGGCGCTGGTACTGGCGCCGACCCGCGAGCTGGCGTTGCAGGTGGCCGAGGCGTTCAGCCGGTACGGCACGCACCTTCCGCAGATCAATGTGCTGCCGATCTACGGCGGCTCGTCCTACGGGGTGCAGTTGGCCGGCCTGAAGCGCGGCGCGCAGGTGGTGGTCGGGACCCCGGGTCGCGTGATCGACCACCTCGAGCGCGGGACGCTGGATCTGTCCCGGGTGGACTACCTGGTGCTCGACGAGGCCGACGAGATGCTCACGATGGGTTTCGCCGAGGAAGTCGAGCGGATCCTGGCCGAAACTCCGGAATACAAACAGGTGGCGCTGTTCTCCGCGACGATGCCGCCGGCGATCCGCAAGCTCAGCAACAAGTACCTGCACGACCCGACCGAGATCAAGGTCGAGGCGAAAACCGCGACAGCCGAAAACATTTCGCAGCGCTACATTCAGGTCGCCGGTCCACGCAAGATGGACGCGCTGACCCGGGTGCTCGAAGTCGAAGCGTTCGAGGCGATGATCGTCTTCGTCCGCACCAAGCAGGCCACCGAAGAGGTCGCCGAAAAGCTACGTGCCCGGGGGTTTTCCGCGGCGGCCATCAACGGCGACATCCCGCAGGCCGTGCGTGAGCGCACCATCGCCGCCCTCAAAGAAGGCGGCAACAAAGGAATCGACATCCTGGTCGCCACCGATGTGGCCGCCCGCGGGCTCGACGTCGAGCGGATATCGCACGTGCTCAACTACGACATCCCGCACGACACCGAGTCCTACGTGCACCGGATCGGCCGGACCGGACGGGCGGGACGGTCGGGCAACGCACTGCTGTTCGTGTCGCCGCGAGAACGCCATCTGCTCAAGGCAATCGAGAAGATGACCCGGCAGAAGCTCACCGAAGCTCAACTGCCCAGCGTCGACGACGTCAACGCCCAGCGGGTGGCGAAATTCGCCGACTCGATCACCGACAGTCTCAGTTCGCCCGGGCTGGACCTGTTCCGACGCCTGGTCGCGGATTACGAACGCGATCACGATGTTCCGATGGCCGACGTCGCGGCGGCGCTGGCGCTGCAATCGCGTGACGGCGAAGCGTTCCTGCTGTCACCCGAGCCGCCGCCCGAGCGTCGCTCGAAGGAATACCAGGACCGGCCGGCCAGATCGCCGCGCGGCCCCGGTGACGGCCCGAAGCAAGGGTTCGCGACGTACCGCATCGCGGTCGGCAAACGGCACAAGATCGGACCGGGCGCAATCGTCGGCGCCATCGCCAACGAAGGTGGCCTGCACCGCAGCGATTTCGGGCACATCACCATCAAGCCGGACTTCTCGCTGGTGGAACTGCCGGCAAAATTGCCCCGAGCGACGCTGAAAGCGCTTGAGAAGACCCGTATTTCCGGTCAGCTGATCAACCTGCAGCAGGATCTGGCTCCGGACAAGAACCGCCGCGGTGGCCATGGCGCGCCGCGGCGGGATCACCAGGGATGACCCGGGCCGACACGTCGGCCCAAGGCGGACTCGAACAGGTAGCCGGGCCGGATCGGGTCGCATCGTTGACCGGTATCCGGGCCGTGGCAGCACTTCTGGTGGTGGCCACGCACGCGGCGTATACCACCGGAAAATACATCGAGGGCTATTTCGGCCTGTTCTGCTCGCGGATGGAGATGGGCGTCCCGATCTTCTTCGTGCTGTCCGGGTTTCTGTTGTTCCGGCCTTGGGTGAAATCGGCGGCGACCGGTGCTCCGGAGCCGTCGGTCCGTCGCTACGCCTGGCACCGGGTGCGACGCATCATGCCGGCCTACGTCGTCACGGTTCTCATCGCCTACGGCATCTACCACTTCCGGCATGCCGGACCGAATTTCGGCCATACCTGGTTCGGGTTGTTCCGCAACCTGACGCTGACCCAGATCTACACCTTCAACTACATGCGCGGCTACCTCCATCAGGGCCTGACCCAGATGTGGAGTTTGGCGGTGGAAGCCTCGTTCTACGTGGTCCTCCCGCTGCTGGCCTACCTGCTGCTGGTGGTCCTGTGCCGAGGGCAGTGGCGCCCAAAGCTGTTGCTGCTCGGCCTCGCTGCGCTGGCGCTGATCACCCCGGCGTGGCTGGTGGGGGTGCACCTCGCCACCGCGATTCCCAACGGCGCCCGGCTGTGGCTACCCACCTACCTGATCTGGTTTCTCGCCGGCATGGCGCTGACCGTTCTGCAACGGATGGGTGCGCGCTGCTACGGGTTTGTCGCGTTACCGCTCGCGGCGGTCTGCTATCTCATCGCGTCCACGCCGCTTGCCGGCGACCCGACGACGTCGCCGCTCGGCCTGTCGCAGGCGCTGTACAAGGCGGTGTTCTACGCGGCGATCGCCGCCCTGGCGGTGGCGCCGTTGGCGCTCGGCAACGAGGGTCTGTATGCCCGCTTGCTGGCCAGCCGGCCGATGGTCTGGCTCGGCGAGATCTCCTACGAGATCTTCTTGATCCATTTGGTCACAATGGAATTTGCGATGGTCTACATCATGCAGGATCACGTGTACACCGGTTCGATGGCCGGGTTGTTCGTGGCGACGATGGCCATCACGATTCCGCCGGCTTGGGCGTTGCACCGGTTCACCCGGGTGCGCGACTGACCTGGTCGGCGGGCAGCACCACCGGGGCGACGAACTCGGTGAGCATCGCCCGCTCGTCGGCCTCGTCGCGGCCGGGAAAGATCAGCAGCGACGTGATGGCCCGCACCAGCCAGCGACCGCGGCCCGCGACATTGACCGGATGGTCGTCGCCGAGTGAGGTGACGAAGGCGGTTGCCAGCCCGGTGATCACGTCGGACTGCTCGGCCAACTCGGCACCGAGCGGACCCGACGTCGTCGCGAACCAGGCTGACAGCGCTGGGCTTTCGCGAACCAGACGCAGGGCGGTGACGATCCCGGTGACCAGGCGTTGCTGCGGGTCTTCGATGTGGTCGACGTCGATCGACTCGGCCAGCCGATGGGTTTCGCGGGCCACGTAGGCGCTGCGCAGCGCCTCCCGGTTCTCGAAGTAGCGGTACAGCGTCGCGCGCGAACACCCTGCGGCCTTGGCGATCTCATTCATGCCGACCGAGCCGGGATCGTGGCGGGTGAACAGTTCCTCGGCGGCGTCGAGGATCCGGTCGGCCGCGGCCTCGGTGCGGCGCTCGGCGAGCCAGTCGTTGGCCGGCATCTACGTGACCCGGAACGGGACCGAGAGCGGGCGGCGCACATAGCTGCCGCCGGCCCAGACTACGTTGGCCTCGTCCACCTCGAAATCGGGGCAGCGGATGAGCAATTCGTTCAACGCGACCCGCGATTGCATCCGGGCGGCGGCCGCGCCCAGGCAGTGGTGGGCGCCGTGGCTGAAGGTCAGCAGGTTACGCGGTTTCCGCTCGACGTCGAGTTCGCCTGCATCCGAACCGAATTGGCGCTCGTCGCGGTTGGCGGATCCGTAGACCAGCAGCGCCCGACGGCCCTTCGGAATGGTGGTCTCGCCGATGCTGACGTGGCGGGTCACCGTGCGAGCCAGCGCCTGCACCGGCGAGGTGAGCCGCAGGAATTCGTCGACGGCGCCGGGGATCAGGTCGGGGTTGTCCACCAACAGACGCCGTTGGTCCGGACGCTGGTGCAGCAGTTGTACTGTGCCGCCGAGCATGCCGGTGGTGGTGTCGTTCCCGCCGGTGATCATCGTGAAGACGAACGCCAGGACTGACAGCGTTCCGGCGACGTCGCCGGTGGCGCCGACGCCCGCGGCAACCAGATGCGAGATGGTGTCGTCGCCGGGCTCGGAGCGACGGCGTTCGATCAGCTCGCTGAAGTAGGCCATCATCGAACCGACCGCGTCGCCGACGGTCGCCAGTGCGCCCGCGACGCCGCCCTCGGCGGTGTTGGCCGTCACGATCGCGTCGGTCCACCCGTCGAACTGGCCGCGGTCTTCTTCGGGGACGCCGAGGTAGTGTGCCACGACCATCGACGGCAGCGGCTTGAACAATTCGGCAACGATGTCGCCGCCGCCGTTGGCGAGCAGCCGCTCCAGGCGCTCCACCACGAACTCCCGGACCTTGGGTTCGACGGCCTCGACCTGTCGCGGGGTGAATCCGCGGGCCACCAGCTTGCGGAACTCGGTGTGCACCGGCGGATCCTGCATCACCATCGGCGGATTGTCCGCCAGCCCAATCATTTCCAGTTCGCCATAGTTGACGGTCAAACCCTCTGCTGAGGAGAAGGTCTCGTGGTCTTTTGCCGCGGCCCAGATGTCGGCGTGCCGGGTCAGCACGTAGTAGTCGTTCTCGGGCTTGCTCGCCGGCACGACGTGGTGCACCGGGTCGTGATCGCGCAGCGCCCGGTACATCGGCCACGGGTCGGGCCACGTCGCAGCGTTGGCCAGGTGGAATCGAGGCTTGTGAGACAAATTCGCTGTCATGTATTATTAATACGACAAATGGGCGTATATGTCTATGCGGATATCCGTCGGAGACACGGGTAGAGGCGACGTCGGGGTCGAATTTCTAGACATTGAGACGGCTCGGAGCTTGTCTCGGGTGGGCGAGCTGACAGCTACCGGCCATTCGGCTTGCGCCGCGACACTGCAGGATGGCTGGTCGAGCCAGGACACGGCGAGCCACCTTCACCCAGTCGCCCCCGACGTTCTCGCTGATCCTCGTCGTAGGCCAAGAGGCGCTGTCGCTGGCTGCTGCTCTGGCTTAAACGCCAAACATCCCGGGCCGCACTTCTCGCGGCCCGGGATGTTTGGTTAAGCCGTTGAGCTCAGCCGGCTACGTCTTACAGGCCGAGGAACGCCAGCGGGTCGATGCTTGAGACCGCGTCAGCGGCAGCGCTGCTTGTGTCAGCGGCAAGACCGAAGGCCGCACCCGGGTCGAGGCTCGTGAGGTCAAACGTGCTGACCAGGCTGGACAGGTCGTAGTCCCCGAACGGCGTCACGAGGGTGTCGGTGGCAGTGCCGGCGGCGGTGCTGCCAGCGGCATCCGGGACATCGGTGAAGATGTTCTCATAGCCGCTGCCGAAGTTGGTGACGTCATAGGCCGTCCCGATGGCCGGCAGGTCCGCGGCAGTTCCCCCCGCGACGGGCGAGTCACCAGTGATGTCGAACCCGGTGTTGGTGATGCTGCCAAGGCTGCTGACGTTCTCGGTGGTGGTGACAGTCCCGAGCACCGCGGCGGGTGTGGAGCCGCTGGCCGGGCTGAAGACCTCGAAGTTCTGATCAGCCACGCTGCCGGTGTCGAAAAACGGCGAAGTGCCGGTTCCCTGGGTCAGAGCGTCGAAGCCTTCGGTCCCTGGAGTGGAATCGGTTCCGCCGGTGTAGGGGTCGAAGGTGAACTTGCCGAGCGTGATGGCGTCAGAACCGGGTGCATCCGGGAACGCCCCGGTGCTGTCGGTGGCGGCCAGTGTGGCGGCCAGGGTGGGGTCACCGTTGTACAGCACAGCATCGTAATTGGCCGCCTCGTTGATCTGTGCCGTCGTGGCGTCGGCGGGGAGCAGGTTGGCGAATGCGTCATCGTTGAACGGCGCTTCCCCGAGGCCGAACGGGGTTGTCCCTGCCGTCACATCGGTGGTCAGCGAGGTAGCCAGGCTGGGGTCGCCGCTGGTCAGCGCCGAGTCCAGGCTGGACAGCTCGGCCGCTGAGGCGGTCGAATCGACTTGTCCAGCAAAGATGGTAAACGGGTCGCTGGTGTCGGCGAAGGCGATCGCGACGGGTAAGAGCGCGGAGGCCAGCAGCCCACCGGCTGCGGCGCCCAGGGTGAGCGGGATACGACGGTTCATCAAATTGCTCCATTCATTCTGGCTGTTCAGGTGACATATAAGTCGGCGGTCTTGGTAAGCAAGCCTCTAACCCCCACAAACTTTCAACCCCCCGAAGAGACTTTAGCAGGAGTGTGTCAGAAGCATAAGTGCCCCCTGAATTTTCCTGAGACGATCGCGACCTTGCTGTAGAAAATTGTGAAGTTACTGCGAATACGCTGCCACGCAGTCCGACATTTCTCGCGGGCGCCTCGCCCGCTATTCCTTCCTGCTCCCGTTGTGACCGCTGACCTGCGCGAAGTCGTGCGTGAGCGGGGTCACCTTGACTGCTCAACCAAGTTCGGGTACTGCAACTACTTTCACACCGGACTTGACCGGCGTGGTAGAAAAGAAGGGACCTCGTTATGCCCCAAGCGCCAATTTATGGTCGTGATTCGCAAAATTCGTGGTTTCCGCGTTGTCGGTGAGCATTGCCCACGCCGGAATTCCTAAAATCGGAAGACCCGTACTTCTCTCGATACGTCGTCGACAGCTATCAAGAAAAGCAGCTTTATCGCAGTTGCGTCAGGGCTGACTTCAAAACTGGCAACCTCTCCAACCTCCACCGGCGCCAGCCGTGAATAACGTTCGGGCGTAACTGCGCGGAAGCCGGCTACCGGCTTTGGCTGATCTTGTTGACGACAAGGCGCGCCACCGCGCTCGCGTCGAGAGTGGAAGCGTCCGGACGACGCAGAGTTCCGAAAACCTCTGCGTCGACGAGATATTGAGACGTCACCAGGAAGGCGCGCCGGTTCACGCCTGGTGTCATGATCCCGTTATCCGTCGAGACCGATAGCACTGCCGTCAGCTCTCCATCGGAATCGTCGACCTGCCTGATGCTTTGGATGAACGAAACAGCTCCAGTGTGGTAGGTCACGGTGACGTCGCGGCATCGACCCCACTGCGCGGCGTTCCTGCGATACCAGGTCTGTGCACTGTCGGCGGAATCCAGCTCCACCACAGATATGACGATATTCACTCGCTCGTCGACGCGTTGCGGCGTGATCCACATACCTCGAGCGGCGGCGCGCAGCGGAGCGCCCTGGTACGTGCTGCGATAACCGGCGTGCGTGACCCCGGCGCACTCCACCGGAGACTCGGCGCCCTTGTCATCTCGGAGCGTGTCGATCCCGCCGGCTTCCAATACAGAATCACGCTCCACAGGCAGACCCACGACCCGGGACAGCTCGGCGGAATCGGGCAGCGACCGCTCCGCTGGGCTGAGCGGCGTCCTGACGGCGTGACCCGGCACGATCCCCGAGCAACCCGCGAGCACACAGGGGATCAGCAGCACGGCGGAAAGAAATGGCCGGCTCATCGTCGTAGTCAGACGCCCGCGCCGGGATTCAAAATGCCCAAGGGATCCAACGCATCCTTGATGCGGCGATTCACTGCCATCGCCTCGGGGCCGAGGTAGCCCTCCAGCCACGGACGCTTGAGCCGGCCCACGCCGTGCTCGCCGGTGATCGTGCCGCCCAGATCCACTGCGAGGTCCATGATCTCGCCGTAGGCCAACTGGGCCCGCTCGCTCATCGCCGGGTCGTCGGGGTCGTACACGATCAGCGGATGGGTGTTGCCGTCGCCGGCGTGCGCGATCACCGCGATCATCAGGTCGCGCTGCTCGGCGATCCGCGCGATCCCGCCGACCAGATCGGCCAGCGCGGGCAGTGGCACGCCGACGTCCTCGAGCAGCAGCGGCCCCTTCTCCTCGACCGCCGGAATCGCGAATCGTCGGGCCGCGACAAATGCCTCGCCCTCCTCCGGGTCGTCGGTCGAAAAGACTTCCGTCGCACCGAATTCGGTGAATGTGGCGGCCATGAACTCGGCGTCGTCGCTGCCGCCGCGTCCACGCTCGTCGGACGCGCCCACCAACATCGCGGCCGCACCGCGGTCCAGGCCCATCCGCAGCTTGTCCTCGACGGCGTTGATGGTCGCCGAATCCATGAACTCCAGCATCGCCGGGCGCAGCCGCAAGGTCACCCCGAGCACCGCTGCACAGGCGGCCTCCACCGACGCGAAGGTGGCGACCACCGTGCTCAACGGCTGCTGGGCCGGCACCAGCCGCAGCGTCACCTCGGTGATCACACCGAGTGCGCCCTCGCTGCCGACGAACAACTTCGTCAGGCTCAGTCCCGCGACGTCTTTGAGCCGGGGACCACCGAGTCGGACCGCGGTGCCGTCGGCCAGCACCACCTGCACGCCGAGCACGTAGTCGGTGGTGACGCCGTACTTGACGCAGCACAGCCCGCCGGCGTTGGTCGCGATGTTGCCGCCGATGCTGCAGATCTCATACGACGACGGGTCGGGTGGATACCACAGGCCGTGCTCGGCGACGGTCTTCTTGACCTCGGCGTTGAGCAGGCCCGGCTGGCAGACCGCGGTGCGGGTGACGGGGTCGACGACGATGTCGCGCATCTTTTCCGTCGACAGCACGATCCCGCCGTCGATCGCGGTGGCACCGCCGGACAGGCCGGTACCCATCCCGCGGGTCACCACCGGGATGTGATGAGCGGTGGCCCACCGCAGCACGGTCTGGACTTCTTCGGTCCGCTTCGGGCGCACCACGGCCATCGGCTTTCCGGCGGACGGGTCCAGGGCGCGGTCCTGCCGGTATCCCTCGGTGATCGCAGGGTCGGTGACGACCATTCCCTCGGGTAGCTCGGCGATCAGGCCGGCCAGCGCGTCAGCGGCCATGCCGCGATCCTACGGACACCTGCCCGCGGCGCTGGTACACAGTGGAGCTGTGAACCTGGCCCACCCACGCACCGGTGCGCTGTTCGAATCCCCGGTGCCGCCCGGCACCGGGTGGCCCGGCGATCCGGCAACCGCTCGCACGGCGATTGCATCGGACGCGGAACGGGTCGATGCGATGGCCGAGGCCGCGACGTCGCTGAAGCAGCTCGATGCGCAGATATCGGTGTGCCGGGCCTGCCCGCGGCTGGTGCAGTGGCGCGAATCCTCGGCGCTGACCAAGCGGCGGTCGTTCGCCGACCAGCCGTACTGGGGCCGACCGGTTCCAGGTTGGGGCGACGAGCGTCCGCGGATCATCGTCGTCGGCCTGGCCCCCGCGGCCAACGGCGCCAACCGAACCGGCCGGGTATTCACCGGCGACCGCTCCGGTGACTTTTTGTACGCGGCGATCCACCGCGCCGGTTTGGCGAACTCGCCGATTGCCGTCGATGCGGCAGATGGCCTGCAGCTCAATGACATTCGGGTGGTGGCTGCGGTGCGATGCGCACCGCCGGCCAACGCGCCGACGCCGGCCGAGCGGTCGACCTGCGCGCCGTGGCTGACCGCCGAGTGGCGACTGGTCGGTGGCGACACCCGAGTGATCGTGGCGCTGGGCGCATTTGGGTGGCGCTCGGCGCTCGACATGATCCGCGCGACCGGCGGCCGGGTGCCCCGCCCGCAACCGAAGTTCGGCCACGCAGCCACCGCAACGGTGCATGCCGGACACGGCGAGGTGACGCTGCTGGGCTGCTATCACCCCAGCCAGCAGAACACCTTCACCGGCAAGCTGACCCCCGCCATGCTCGACGACATCCTCGCCCGGGCGAAGGGAATGGCGGGTGTGCGGTGACGGCCTGGCCGCAACCCGTGAGCTTCGGGAGCGCCTTGCCGCCCTCGACATCGTCGGCGGATCGACCTATGACGCCCTCGTCGGTCAGGCGGCCTTAACGAACGACCGCAGTCTGCTGACCCGTGACCGTCGGGCCGAGCGCATCTACCGCTCACTCGACGTCGATTACCGGATTGTGGAATGACGAGCTCTGTTGCTTGTCAAAACGTTTCGTTCGGCTACCCACGGAGCGCGGCGCGCCTGTCGCAACGTGTCGGACCCTGTGGCCAGACTTCGATGAATGAGCAGACGCAACCGCGAGAAACGCGCAGCCAAGCTGAAGAACCGGCGCCGGGCGGAGGCCTCGCGAGAACGCGTTCGGTCCGGCCCCGGGCCGGACCGGGTGATGCTTCTCGAACGACTTGTCTTTGCGTTCAGTGCGGCCGCATCGTGTCCTGACGGGAACACGTTTCGTCGCGTCGCCGCCGAACTGCTCGACGAGTACCAGGACTTCGCGAGCGAACTCGACACTGCGGCCGACATCGTCGTGAACGAGGCCATCGAAGCGGCCTGGCGGCATGGCTGGACGCCGTCGGACCTGCATGAGGTCGCACGCCGTCGGCTCAAGGCCGCCGAGGTCCGATATCTCGATGAAGCCGTCGTTCTGGAGTCCCGGCGGTATGCGGCAGCGGCCCTGCATCCGCAATGGCGCGCCGCTCTCGCCGACATCTCAACCACGCTCGGTCCTGCGGCGCACACTCCGCACATGTGGGGCTGGGCGGCTGCAAACGGAGTCGGACGAAGCGATGCTGTCAACGTGGTGCTCACGGTGCTGCACCTGCTCGGTCGACTTCCGGTCCTGACAGCGCTGCTGCCGTTACCCGGCACCTTTCGGCAGGCGCCGACGGCGGTGAGCGACATCGACGACAAGGCCCTCGGCAAGGTCCGAGCACTGTTGGCCAAGGCCGAAGCCACCGACTTCGCCGACGAAGCGGAAGCCCTGTCGGCCAAGGCCCAAGAATTGATGAGCAGGTATTCCCTTCAGGAAGCGGTGGCGGGGCACGACCCTCGCCACGTACCGCTGGCGAGCGCGCGACGAATCTGGATCGACAACCCGTATGCCGCGGCGAAGGCGGTGCTGGTGCAAGTGGTGGGCCGGGCCAACCGATGCCGCGCAGTATGGGCGGAAGACATTGGATTCATCACCGTAATCGCCTCCGAAACCGACCTCCGGCTGGTCGAGTTGCTGGCCACCTCGCTTTTGGTCCAAGCCAACCGGGCCATGCTCGGTGCGGGACGCCAGATCACGGGCGGTGAGCAGGCACGCACCCGGTCATTTCGGCAGACTTTCCTTGTCGCTTACGCACAGCGCATCGGGGAACGACTCGAAAGCGTCAGCGCATCGGTCACGGCGGAGATCAAGCATGATGCTCGGCTGCTTCCCGTGCTGGCGGCAAACAGCCGGGCGGCCGACGAGCTCACCGACCGAATGTTTCCCTCGACGGTGCCTCGTCCGGTAGCGGCGTCCAACGGTGCAGGCTGGGGCGCGGGGCGTGCTGCGGCGGATATGGCTGTCCTTGATGTTCGCGACGGGATCGCTGGCTAGCGCGTCCAGACCGAGCACCGGGCATTCCCGAGCTGATCGACGACCAGGGAACGTTCGGCGGCCGGAAGGCGTTGACCGCCTCATGCGGCTTTCTGTCCTCGATCTCGTCCCTGTCCGCACCGACCAGACCACCGCGGACGCACTCAAGGCCACCGTGGGCCTGGCGCAGACCGCCGACCGGCTGGGTTTCACCCGTTACTGGGTCGCCGAACACCACAACATGCCCTCGGTCGGCGCCACCAGCCCACCGGTGCTGATCGCCTACCTTGCGGCCCAGACCACCCAGCTGCGGCTGGGCTCGGGCGGCGTGATGCTGCCCAATCACGCGCCGCTGGCGGTCGCCGAGCAGTTCGCCCTGCTGGAGGCGGCGGCGCCGGGCCGCATCGACCTCGGCATCGGCCGGGCGCCCGGCTCGGACCCGGTCACCTCGGTGCTGCTGCGCGGTGCCGCCGGCCGCGACGATCGCGACATCGACCAGTTCCCGCAGTACCTCGACCACGTGCGCGCGATGATGAGCGCCCGGGGCGTGCCGGTGCAGTTGCGCGACGGCGACTACATCCTCAAGGCCACCCCGGCCGCGGCCAGCGAGCCCAGGCTGTGGCTGCTCGGGTCGTCGATGTACTCCGCGCAACTGGCCGCCGCCAAGGGCTTGCCCTACGTGTTCGCCCACCACTTCTCCGGCCAGGGGACCGAAGAGGCGCTGGCGCACTACCGGTCGCAGTTTGTGCCCGGCGAGCTGGCCGCCGAACCGGTGACCTTTCTGACCGTCAACGCCGCAGTGGCCGAAACCCGCGACGAGGCAACGGCTTTGATCATGCCCAACCTGCACATGATGGCCCGGCTGCGGACGGGTCAACCGCTGGGGCCGGTCGAGCTCGTCGAGGATATCCGGGGCACCAAGCTGACATCGCAGCAGCAGCACATTGTCGACAGCGGGCTGGAGCAATCAGTCGTCGGATCGCCCGCCGAGGCCGCCGACCAGCTGACCGCGCTGGCGCAGCGGTTCGGCGTCGACGAGGTGATGGTGCATCCGGTCGCGTCGGCGCACCGCGGTACCGACCCCGCGACCGCTCCGGCGCGCGAAAAGACGCTGGAGTTACTGGCGAAAGAGCTGTTTTAAGCCGGCGTGAGCCGGACGACCGGAATAGGTCGCGACGTCTTCTCCTGATACGCCTGGTAGCGGTTGCCGTTGTTCTTGTTGACGATCTGCCACAGTCGCTGGTAGTCGGTGTCGTCGGGCAACACCGGATGGGCTGTCACCCGGAAACGCTGCGGCCCGACGTTGATTTCGACGCTCGGGTTGGCCTTCAGGTTGTGGTACCAGCCGGGCGCTTTCGGGTCGCCGCCCTTGGACGCGACGATCAGGTAGTCGTCGCCGTCCCGGGCATAGGTCAGCGTCGCGCTGCGGGATTTGCCGGTCTTGGCGCCGACGGTGTGCAGCAGCAGGCTGGGAATACCGAGGATGCGGTGACCGATCCAGCCGTTGGTCTTCTGGTAGACGGTGTCGTGAACGCGTAGCACATAGGGCAGCAGGGTCTGCTCGAACGGAAGGGTCATAGGCCCAGTATCAGCTGCCGGCGTCGATCTCCGCCAGCGCGTCCCGCAGGATTCGGCCGGTCGACGCGCGGTCGGGGTCACGGCGTCGTAGGAGCCCCTTGGCGACCGCCAGCTTGTCTCCGTTGCGCCGCGGCAGCACATGCAGGTGGACGTGGAAGACCGTCTGAAAAGCGGCCGGGCCGTCGTTGATCCCGATGTTGGTGGCGTCGGCCAACTCGGTCGCCCGCGCCGCCTTGGCAATGCGCTGCCCGATCGTCGCCATGCCGGCCAGCGTCTCGGCGGGGGTGTCGGTGAGATCCACCGAGTGCTGCTTGGGCACCACCAGGGTGTGGCCGCGGGTGAACGGACGGATGTCGAGGAAGGCCAGATACGCGTCGTCTTCGTAGATTCGGATGGCCGGGGCCCGGCCGGCGACGATCGCGCAGAACACACAGGACATAAGACGTCACGGTAGCGGTCCGCGGCGCCGGCCAAGTGGGTAGTCTGCCTCGACGTGGACATAGCCGATCTGGCCTTCGCGGGAGCGGCCGAGCAGGCGCGGATGCTGGCCGCGGCCAGCATCACCGCTCCGGCGCTGCTCGAGGTCTACCTGGACCGCATCGCGCGGTTGGACCCGCAGTTGCGCAGCTACCGGGTGGTGCTGGCGCACACCGCGCGCCGGGAAGCGCTGGCCGCCCAGCGCCGCCTCGACGCCGGCGAGCGACTGCCACTGCTCGGTGTTCCGGTCGCGATCAAGGACGACATCGACGTCGCCGGGGAACTCACAGCGTGCGGCAGTAGCGCGGTCGCGACCCCGGCTGCCCAGGACGCGGAGGTGGTCCGGCGGCTGCGCGCGGCCGGTGCGGTGATTATCGGCAAAACCGCTGTGCCCGAGCTGATGATCTTCCCGTTCACCGAATCGTTGACGTTCGGGGCGACCCGCAATCCCTGGGACACTGCGCTCACGCCGGGGGGAAGCAGCGGCGGTAGCGGCGCCGCGGTGGCCGCCGGCCTCGCGCCGCTGGCGCTGGGCTCCGACGGCGCCGGCTCGATCCGCATCCCGTCGGGCTGGTGCGGGCTGTTCGGGATCAAGCCGCAGCGGGATCGGGTTTCGCTGGCGCCGCACCACGACGCCTGGTGCGGGTTGAGCGTGAACGGGCCGCTCGCGCGGACGGTGCAAGACGCGGCGGTGTTCCTGGACGCCACGACCACGACGCCCGCGCCCGACGGTGGCTTCGTCGGCGCCGCGGCCAGGCATCCGGGCCGGCTCCGAATTGCGTTGAGCACCAAGGTTCCACCGCCGCTGATCGCCAAGGTCGGTAACCAGCAGCGGGCCGCGGTCGATGCGACCGGCGCGCTGCTGCGCGAGCTCGGCCACGACGTCGTCGTCCGCGATCCGGACTATCCGCCGTCGGCGGTCTACGGCAACTTCCTGCCGCGCTTTTTCCGCGGCATCTACGACGACGTCCGGGTGATGCCGCATCAAGACCGGCTCGAGAAGCGCACCCGCACCATGGCCCGCATCGGGTCGCTGATCCCCGACCGGCGGATGGCGAAGATCCGTGCCGCGGAAGCCGCGCTGGCCGGGCGGATCCAGTCGATCTTCGACGACGTCGACGTCGTCGTCACACCCGGCAATGCCACCGGGCCGTCGCGGATCGGGGCCTACCAACGCCTCGGCGGCATCGCGACCCTGCTGGCGGTGTCGCAGCGGGTGCCGTTTTTCGAGATCTGGAATCTGACCGGTCAACCCGCTGCGGCCGTGCCGTGGGGCCTCGACGACAAGGGTGTTCCGCTGTCGATCCAGTTGGTCGGCCGCCCGAACGACGAGGCGACGCTGCTGGCGCTGGGCGCGCAGATCGAGGTCGCCCGGCCGTGGGCGCAGCGCCGCCCGCCGGTGTCATGACGGCGCGATAACCCAGGATCAGCAGCCGGGCGGTGTCGTCGACGACGGTCGGGAACCGGTGGAGCAGCGGTGTGGCCATCGGATAACTTGACCAGGTGGACCACGCGGAGAACGACAAACTGCTCGACGGTCTGCAAGGCGACGCGCGTGACGAGCGCGCCGAGCTGATCGAGTGGCTCGTCGAGCAGGGCATCACCGCCGATGAGATCCGGTCGGCGCCGGTCCCGATGTTGGTGGCCTCCCGCCGCCTGATGGGTGACGACGGCGATTACGTGTCGACGCGCGACATCGCCGACGAGTACGGGATCGACCTTGACCTGTTGCAGCGCGTGCAACGCGCGATTGGTTTGGTGCGCGTCGACGATCCCGACGCGGCTGTGCATCTGCGCGCCGACGGGGCCGCCGCCGCCCACGCGAAGCAGTTCTTGGACCTCGGCATCGACCCCGACCAGGTGGTGCAGGTCGTTCGCGTTCTCGCCGAAGGGCTTTCGCACGCCGCCGAAGTCATGCGTTTCACCGCATGGTCGGCCATCCTGCAACCCGGCGCCCGTGAAGTGGACACCGCGAAAGCGTTCCAGGAGTTGGTGGGCCGCGTCGCGCCGCTGCTCGGGCCGATGATCGAGGACATGCTGTTCATGCAGCTGCGGCACATGATGGAGACCGAGGCCGTCAACGCCGGCGAGCGGGCCGCGGGGGCGCCGTTGCCTGGGGCGCGGCACATCACCGCCGCGTTCGCCGACCTGGTCGGGTTCACCCGGCTGGGCGAGGAGGTGCCCCCCGAAGAGCTCGGGCAGCTGGCCAACCGGCTCGCCGAGATGGCCCGCGACGTGGCGGTTCCGCCGGTGCGGTTCATCAAGACGATCGGCGATGCGGTGATGTTCATCTGCACCGAGCCCGCGCCGCTGCTGGACGCCGTGCTCAAGCTGGTCGACATGACCGACAGCGACAACGACTTTCCCCGGCTGCGGGCCGGTATCGCGTCGGGTTCGGCGGTCAGCCGGGCCGGAGACTGGTTCGGCAGCCCGGTGAACACCGCCAGCCGGGTGACGGCGGCGGCCCGACCGGGCACGGTGCTGGCGGCGGAGTCGGTGCGCGACGAACTCGGCGACAACGCGGGGTTCACCTGGTCGTTCGCCGGAGCGCGCCGACTCAAAGGCATCAAGGGCGAGGTGAAGCTGTTCCGCGCCCGTCGGGGCGGAAGCTGAGCGCGCCGCGCGCACAAACCCCGCGTCGGGCGAGATATCCCAGGTCAGCGTCTCGTACGTGACGGCGGTGTCGCGACGTGGGCCCATCCCGGCGTCTTTGAGCTACCTGCTACGCCCAGTTGCTCTCAGGTTTCGCGGGGAGTGAAACCGCTGTGACAATCGGTGTAATGATGTAATTATGTAAGCATGAGTCACCATCATGGAGGCAGGCGGCGCCACGGCCGCCCCGGCGGTTGGCAGCAAGCCGGCCAACCCGAGGCCGGCGATGCCGCCAACTGGTTCGCCGGCCGTCTGCCGGACGCCTGGTTCGACGGCGAGCCGACCGTAGTGGTCGACCGCGAAGAAATCACCGTCATCGGAAAGCTGCCGGACTCCGGCAAGGACGAATCCGACGCGCACGCCGAAGGTCGGGCCGCGCGATTTCGTGAGCAGACCCGTTCGGAGCGGATGAGCATCGCCGACGAGGCGCAGCGCCGCTACGGCCGCAAGGTTTCCTGGGGTGTGCAGGTGGCCGGCGAGCGGGTCTTGTTCACCCACATCGCGGTTCCGGTGATGACCCGGTTGAAGCAGCCGGAGCGTCAGGTGCTCGACACCCTGGTCGACGCGGGTGTGGCACGTTCGCGCTCCGACGCGCTGGCCTGGTCGGTCAAGTTGGTCGGCGAGCACACCGAAGAGTGGCTGGCCAGGCTGCGCGACGCCATGACCGTGGTCGACGACTTGCGTGCCGAAGGTCCCGAACTCTAGGTCCTCAGCAGCCACTGGCTGGAGGGTTGCCCTCTTTTTCAATTCGCGGCCACCGGCCTACCGACGGTGATATCGCATGTGTCGTCGTTTGGAAAACAGGTGAGGTGCCGGTGCTGGTGTCAACGGTGGGATCAGAGTGGCTGAGCAGCCTGGGTCATCCGGTAATAGGTGCCACGGCGGGCCAGCAGCTCGCCGTGGTTACCCCGCTCGACGATCTTGCCCGCCTGCATCACCAAGATCACGTCGGCATCGTGGATCGTCGAAAGACGATGAGCGACAATAAAACTCGTTCGGTCACGGCGAAGCTCATGGGTCGCTTTGGCGATCAGCAACTCGGTCCGGGTGTCCACCGCGCTGGTCGCTTCATCCAGCACCAGCAGCTGCGGGCGGGCCAGGAATGCCCGCGCAATGGTGATCAACTGCCGCTCGCCGGCGCTGATGTTGCTCCCGCCATCGCTCACCTGAGTGTCGTAGCCGTCCGGCAGCGAATGCACGAACCGGTCGACGTAAGCCGCCTTGGCCGCGGCGACCACCTCGTCGTCGGAGGCGTCGGGCCGTCCGTAGCCGATGTTCTGCGCGATCGTCCCGCTGAACAGCCAGGTGTCCTGCAGCACCATCCCGATGCGTGCACGCAGCGACTGCCGACTGACCTCCGTGATGTCGACGCCGTCGATCAGGATCCGGCCGGAGTCGACGTCGTAGAACCGCATCAGCAGGTTCACCAGCGTCGTTTTGCCCACTCCGGTCGGTCCGACGATCGCGACGGTGCTGCCCGGTTCGGCAATAAACGACAGGTCGTCGATCACCGTCGTGCCCGGCTGATAGCCGAAGCTGACGTGGTCGAATTCGACTCGGCCCGTTGGCCCTTTGGCATCAGGTAGCGATGCAGCGCGGTCCGGCGATTCCTCGGGCTCGTCGAGCAGTTCGAACACCCGCTCGGCGCTGGCCAACCCGGACTGCAGGGCGTTGTACATCGAGGCCACCTGATTCAGCGGTGCGTTGAACTGGCGCACGTACTGGATGAACGCCTGGATGTTGCCCACGGTGATCTGCCCGGTGGCCACCTGAATACCACCGACCACCGCGACCGCGACGTAGCTGAGGTTGCCGATGAACGTGGTCGCCGGTGCCACCATCCCCGAAATCAGTTGAGCGCCAAAGCTTGCCTCGTACATGTCGTGGTTGAGCTGACGGAATTCGTCCTCGATCCGAGCCCGCTGGCCGTAGGTACGCACCAGCGTGAAGCCGCTGTAGCTCTCTTCGATGTGGGCGTTGAGCCGTCCGGTGTTGGTCCACTGCGCGACGAACAGCCGCTGGGAACGCCGGGCGATCGCCCGTGTGACGACGATCGACAGCGGCACAGTCAGTAGGGCCAGCCCGGTCAGCAGTGCCGAGATACTCAGCATCATCAGCAATACGGTGGCGACCGTCAGCACCGCGCTGAGCAATTGGGTGATCGTCATCGACAGCGACGTCTGCAGGTTGTCGATGTCGTTGGTGACCCGGCTGAGGATCTCGCCCCGTCGCCGGGTGTCGAAGTAGGTCAGCGGCAGCCGGTGCAGCTTGTCTTCGACGTCTGACCGAAGCGCCTGCAGCGACCGTCGGACGGTGACGTTGAGCAGCCGGGCCTGCGCGTAAATCATCGCCGCGGCAAGCACATACATGCCCAGCGCGAGTGCGAGCGTGCGGGCGACCGCGTCGAAGTCGACGCCGTGGCCGGGGACGACGTGCATACCGGACAGCAGGTCGGCGAAGGTGTTGTCGCCGTGGGCCCGCGCCGCGGCGACGGCCTGTTGCTTGGTGATGCCCGCGGGCAGCCGGCGACCGATGACGCCGTTGAAGAGCAGGTCGGTGGCGTGGCCGAGGATCCGCGGGACGACGACGCCGACGACGGTGCCGAGGATGCTCAGCGCCATCACCGCGACGGCCGTGCGCCGTTGCGGCGCCAGCAGCTTCACCAGGCGGACCGTTGATCCTCGGAAGTCACGAGGTCGCATGGTCGGGGGAGCGGTGACCTTGCGCGTCGTGGCGGAAGTCATCGCGCACCGCCCACTTCGGCGTCCAGCGATTGCGATGCGGCGAACTCCCGGTAGGTGGCCGACTCCGCCAACAGCAAATCGTGAGTCCCGGTCGCCACGATCCGGCCGTCCTCGATGACGACCACCTGGTCGGCGTCGATGATCGTCGAAATACGTTGCGTCACAACGATAACTGTCGCATCCGCGGCGATCTCGGCGAGCCTGGCGCGCACCAGGGCGTCGGTGTGTACGTCGAGTGCGGAGAATGCATCGTCGAACACGTAGATCGCCGGGCGACGGATTACCGCCCGCGCGATCGCCAACCGCTGCCGCTGTCCGCCGGAGAAGTTGACCCCGCCCTGCGCGACCCGCATCTGCAGGCCGTCGGCGTGCTCGCGCACAAAGTCGGCGGCCGCTACCCGCAGCGCTTCCCACATCTCGTCGGCGGTCGCGTCCGCTTTCCCGTAGCGCAGGTTTTCGGCGACGGTTCCGGTGAACAGGTAGCCGCGTTGCGGTACCAGACCGATCGAGGACCACAACTCCTCGACATCGCGGTCACGGACGTCGACCCCGCCGACCAGGACGGCGCCGGTGGTCGCGTCGTACAACCGGCAGATCAGCGCCACCAGGGTCGACTTACCCGAACCGGTGCTGCCGATGATCGCGGTGTTGGTTCCAGGTTGCGCCGTCAATGAGATACCTTGCAGCACAGCACGCTCCGCGCCGGGATAGCGGAAGGATGCACCGGCGAGCCGAACCACGCCCGGAGGCGCAATCGGCCGCAGCGGATTCGACGGGTTGCGGACAGCCGGGGTTGTCGACAGCACCTCGGTGATCCGTTCGGCGCATACCGCGGCCCGCGGCAACACCATCACGGTCATCGTCGCCATCAGCACGGCCATCAGGATCTGGGTGAAGTAGACCAGAAAGGCGATCAGCGACCCGACTTGCATCTCGCCGCTGTCGATTCGCAAGCCGCCGAACCAGATCAGCGCCACGCTGGAGCAGTTGATGGTCAGCGTGGTGACCGGCAGCATCATCGCCTGCCAGTTGCCGGCGGCCTGCGCGGTGCCAGAGAGTGCCACGTTGGCGTCGTCGAATCGTTGACGCTCGAAGGGCTCCCGTGCGAACGCACGCACCACTCGCACACCGGACAGTTGCTCGCGCACGACGCGGTTGATGTTGTCGATCAGCCGCTGCATGCTGCGGAACAGCGGCAGCGTCCGGGAAATGATCCGGCCATTGGCCACCACCAGCACCGGCACGCTGACCAGTAGCAGCCAGGACAGCCCGGCGTCCTGCCGAATGGCCATGGCGATGCCGCCCACGCACATGATCGGGGCGGCGACCAGGACCGTGCTGCCCATCTGGATCAGAAACTGGATCTGGCGCACGTCGTTGGTGGTGCGGGTCAGCAGCGTCGGCGCACCGAAGCGCGCGGTCTCGTGCTCGGAGAACGTGGTGACTCGATGGAACATCGCCGAGCGCAGGTCGCGGCCGAAGCCCATCCCGGCGCGGGAGCCGAAGTAGACCGCGCCGACCGCGCAGAGCACCTGCAGCGCCGTCACGCCGAACATCAGGCCTCCGAGGCGGACGATGGTGGCGGTGTCGCCGTTGGTGATGCCGTCGTCGATGATCGTGGCGTTCACCGTCGGCAGATACAGCGAGGCCAGGGTGCTGACCAACTGCAGCGCCAGCACCGCCGCCAGCAGCCATCGGTACGGCCGCGCGAACCGGCGCAGCAGTGCCACGAGCATCCCGTCACTCTTGCACACAAGAAACCACTGCTCACCGCGTGTGCGATGGTTGGCATGAGGTGGTGCCGCTACAGTGCAACCTGTGATCACCAGAAGGTGCGGGTAGCGGTGCGGCATCGTGTGGCGGCGCTTGCGTGCGCGGCAGCAGTCTTGGTTCCGATGGCGGCCGCATGCTCTGATTCCGGCTCCAATCAGGCCCAGTCGCAAGGGTCGACGGCGCGGTCGTCGGGCAACGGGACCCATGGTCCGATGTTCCCGCAGTGCGGCGGCGTCACCGACGAGACGATGAACAAGCTGACGCAGATCAACGGGCTGGTCAACACCGCCAAAAACTCGGTGGGCTGCCAGTGGCTGGCCGGCGGCGGGATACTCGGGCCGCACTTCTCCTTCTCGTGGTACCGGGGGAGTCCGATCGGACGTGAGCGCAAAACCGAGGAGCTGTCGCGGTCGAGTGTCGAAGACATCAACATCAGCGGCCACGGCGGCTTCATCGCCGTCGGCAACGACCCGCAGCTGGGTGACTCGCTGTGCGAAGTAGGAATCCAGTTCAACGACGACTTCATCGAATGGTCGGTGAACTTCAATCAGAAGCCGTATCCCGACGCCTGCAACATCGCCAAAGAGCTGGCGCGCCAGACGATTGCGAATGGCAAATGAGTGCCCATGTGCGTCGCCGGGTTCTGGTGAGCGTGGCGGTACTGGCCACGGCGTTGTCGGTGTCGACCGGCTGTACCAGGTCGGTCGGCGGAACCGCGCAGAAAGCCGGCGCCGGTGATGTGCCCCGCAACAACACCTCCGAGCAGCAGTACCCGAACCTGCAGAAGGAATGTGAAGTCCTGACCACCGACGTGCTGGCCAAGACGGTCGGCGCGGACCCGCAGGACATTCAGAGCACCTTCGTCGGTGCGATCTGCCGCTGGCAGGCCGCCAATCCGGGCGGACTGATCGACATCACCCGGTTCTGGTTCGAGCAGGGCAGCCTGGACAACGAGCGCAAGGTTGCCGAATTCTTGAAATATCAGATCGAGAACCGGGCAATCGCCGGTGTGCCGTCGATCGTGATGAAACCGAACGACCCCAACGGCGCGTGCGGTGTCGCCAGCGACGCGGCGGGCGTGGTCGGGTGGTGGGTGAATCCGCAAGTGCCTGGCATCGACGCCTGCGCGCAGGCCATCAAACTCATGGAGCTCACGCTCTCGACCAATTCCTGATCGGTCGCGCTACGCGCTACGCGGAACGCGGCCATGGCGCCGAGGTCAGCCACGCCGAACTCGGCGCCGGCAGGGGGCTAAAACTGCCGGACTGCTGCGTCCTGGATGTCGCAATTCATCAGCAGGCACGGCTCGCAACATTCGACGACGCACTTGCTGCCGAACAGGCGTGGCTGCAACTCCTGACCTGGCCACCAACGCCATGCGCGAGCCCGACCGAGGAAATCGGCCGTCGGCGTAATCACGTTGGCTGGCGGCATTGCCAGCGGGCTAGCGCTAGCTGGGGTGGGAAATCGTGGCTCGACGATCGGTGGTTGAGCGCTGGAAGCGATAAACCAAGTTGGGTTATTCACTCTTGAAATGGTTACGGGCCGCGAGTCGTGGCCTATACGATCGACGAATGTCTGAAACACCCTCAAACGAGCCGTCGTCCGCATCCGAGGACGTCACCGAATCCGTCGCCGCACCCACCACCGCGCCTGCAGCAACGACGCCGACGTCGCACGCTGCTAGACCGTCGAAGCTGCCCTTCTGGCTGGCGGTGGCGGCGTTGGTGCTGGCGATTCTCGGCGTCGCGGGCGCTGCTTACGGGTATTTCTACCCGAACGAGAGCGCGGCGGCGTCGGGCAAGTACAGCGACCAGCAACGGAGCGACTCCAAGAAGAAAATCTGCGATACCTTCAAGATTGTCGACCGTGCCGTGGTCAGGAACTCGCACCTGAAGAACCCGGAAAACGGCGGGCCGATCGGTGCGTTGTCGGTCGCGACCGCCCAGCGCTTCGCGTTCTACGACGGTGGAGCATTCCTGCGCGACCGGGTGGCCGCCGAGTCGGCGACGCCGAAAGACTTGGCGGACAATGCGAATGCGCTCGGGACGCAGCTCGAGGAACTCAGCATCGGCTACCTCGCCGGGGCGCAGGACTTCGCGCAGGACGAACTGCGGCAAAGCCTCGACGACAAGATCAAGAAGATCGTCGAGATCTGCAAATAACCCGTCGTAGCCGCGGCTAGCGCGGCACGTGAAAATCGACCAGCTGGGCGGACCCGAGTTCGAGGTCCGCCCAGCTGCCGTCGAGGCTAAGTACGGCCATCGCCGACGTCGGAAACTTCACCGAGATCCGTTCGGCGGCCGCAGTGTTGGCGCTCTCCGGGTCAGCCAGTTGCAGGGCGAGGCTGGACGTCGTCGGCTCATGGCCGACGACCAGTAACGTCGAGACGTTATCGCTGACGCCGTTGATCTCGTCGATGACGATGCCCGGAGTGCAGTCGTAGAGTCGCTCGACGTAGCGGACCGGCGCATCAATCGCGGTGCGCGCCAACGTTTCGCGGGTGCGGGTCGCGGTCGAGCACAACACCTGGTCGATCGTGGGCAGATGGCTGCGCAGCCAGTCCCCGGCCAGTCCGGCTTCGCGCTGACCGCGGGGTGCCAGCGGCCGGTCGTGGTCGGCGACGCCGTCGGGGTAGGCCGATTTTGCGTGACGCAGCAGAACCAGGGTTCGGTCGCTCATCCGGTTGAGGTTACGGCAGCTCTCCCGGGGGCCTGTGTTGCTGCTGTGACACCTGCGCATGGATGGGTCTCGATACTGTTGACCGGCGCCGGACCTGCCGCGGGAGGTCCCCGGACTTGTCGGTGGGCGGTCCTAAACTTCGCCATGACCGGTCGCACCGACCGGTGATCAGGTAGAAGGGACTCCGGTCGCGATGCGATTCGTGCACACCGCCGACTGGCAACTCGGCATGACCCGTCACTTCCTCGCCGGCGAAGCCCAGCCGCGCTACTCGGCCGCCCGGCGCGACGCGGTAGCCGGACTCGGCCGGCTGGCCGCCGAGGCCGGTGCCGAGTTCGTCGTGGTTTCCGGCGACGTCTTCGAGCACAACCAGCTGGCGCCGGCGGTCATCAGCCAGTCCCTGGAAGCCATGCGCGCCATCGGAATTCCGGTCTACCTGTTGCCCGGTAACCACGATCCGCTGGACGCGTCCTCGGTGTACACCAGCGCATTGTTCAACGCCGAGCGCTCGGCCAACGTGCGCGTGCTCGATCGCGCCGGCGTCCACGAGGTCCGGCCCGGGCTGCAGATCGTCGCGGCGCCATGGCGGTCCAAGGCGCCGACCACCGACCTGGTTGCCGACGCGCTCGAGGGACTGCCGGCCGACGGGATCACCCGCGTGCTCGTCGCCCACGGCGGCGTCGATGTGCTCGACCCCGACCTCACCAGGGCCGCACTGATCCGACTGGCCGGGGTAGAAGATGCGCTGGCGCGCGGCGCAATTCACTACGTGGCGCTCGGCGACAAGCACTCGCTGACCGACGTGGGAAGCACCGGTCGGGTCTGGTATTCGGGTTCGCCGGAAGTCACCAACTACGACGACGTCGAGGCCGTTCCCGGCCACGTACTGATCGTCGACATCGACGAGGCGGATCCGCAGCGTCCGGTGACCGTCGATGCCCCGCGCATCGGCCGGTGGCGATTCAGCACGCTGAGCCGGCACGTGGACACCAGCCGCGACATCGCCGCCCTCGAGATGAACCTCGACCTGATGCCCGACAAGGACCGAACCGTGTTGCGGCTGGCCCTGATTGGCTCGTTGACCGTCACCGACCGGGCCGGGCTCGACGGCTGCCTGGACAAGTATTCGCGGCTGTTCGCGTCGCTACGGGTGTGGGACAGCCACAGCGATCTCGCGGTGATTCCGGCCGACGGCGAGTTCAGCGACCTGGGCATCGGCGGGTTCGCCGCCGACGCGGTCGAGGAACTGATGACGACCGCGCGCGCGGACGACGCGGCTGCGGGTGACGCGCAGGCGGCGCTCGCGTTGTTGTTGCGGCTGACCGACCACGGCCAGCAAGGTCGGGGTGCGGCATGAAATTGCATCGGCTGATCTTGCAGAACTACCGTGGAATCGACCACCGCGAGATCGACTTCCCCGACCACGGGGTAGTGGTGGTGTCGGGCGCCAACGAGATCGGCAAGTCTTCGATGCTCGAGGCGTTGGATCTGCTGCTGGAATCCAAGGACCGCTCGACGAAGAAAGAGGTCAAGCAGGTCAAACCGACCCACGCCGACGTCGGATCCGAGATCACCGCCGAGATCAGCGCCGGCACTTACCGTTTCATCTACCGCAAGCGCTTCCACAAGAAGCCCGAGACGCAGCTGACGGTTCTGGAGCCGCGTCGCGAACAGCGCAGTGGTGACGAGGCGCACGACCGCGTGCAGGCCATGCTCGCCGAGACGGTAGACACCGAATTGTGGCACGCCCAAAGGGTTTTGCAAGCCACGTCAACCGACGTGGTAAACCTGTCGGGCTGCGACGCATTGACCCGCGCCCTCGACGTCGCCGCGGGCGACACGGCCGCGCTATCGGGCACCGAGCCGTTGCTCATCGAGCGAATCGACAGCGAGTACGCGCGTTACTTCACCCCGACCGGCCGCCCCACCGGCGAGTGGACGGCGGCGATCAAGGCCTTGGCGGCCGCCAGCCAGGAAGTCGATCGTTGCGCCACGGCGGTCGCCGAGGTCGACGACAAGGTGCAGTGGCATGCCGCGCTCACGGCTGAGCTGGCCGAGCTCACCGAGCAGCAGCAGTCGGCAACAACGCGGCAAGCCACCGCTCAGGCCGCCGCCGACGAGATCGCCCGGCTCACCGAACAGGTGCGCGAAGCCGAGCTGATCGCCGCCGCCGCAACCGCGACCAGCACCGCGTCGACGGCTGCCCTCGCCGAACGGATTCGGCTGGGCACCGAAAACGACTCGCGCACAGCGGCAGTCGCGGTTCTCGAGGACCAGGCCCGCGAGGCCCTCGAAGCCCAGGCGACCGCCCGCGACGTCACGGTGGAGGCCGACGCCGCGGTCGAGCGGGTGGTCCAGGACCTCGCTGCCGTCCAGCAGCGCGCCGACACCGCCCAGCGCGCGGTCGAGGACCTGGCCCGTCGCGACGAGACGCAGCGGCTGGCCACCAAGTTGACGAAAATCGATGCCGCGCTGAGCGAGCGCGACGCGATAGCCAAAGAGCTCGCGACCATAGCCATGACCGAGGACCTGCTGCGTCAGATCGAACAGGCCGCCTCGGCGGTCGATCGAGCCGAAGGCCAGCTGGCATTGGTCTCGGCGACAGTTGAATTCGTCGCGGCCGCCGATATCGAACTGGTCATCAGCAGTGAGCGGGTGCAGCTGCCGGCCGGTGAAACCTGGTCGACGGTCGCGAACATCGCCACCGAGGTCGAGATCCCCGGGATCGTCACGGCCCGCGTCACGCCCGGAACGTCGGCGGTCGAGATAAAAGCGAAATATGCCGCGGAGCAAGAGAAGTTGGCTGCGATGTTGGCGAGGGCGCAGGTCGCCGACCTGGAAGCGGCGCGGCAGACCGATCAGCGCCGCCGCGAATTGCAGAGCACACGCGATCAGCTGACGGCGACGCTGGCTGGACTGTCCGGCGACGACGACATCGATGAACTGCGCGCTCGGTTGGACGAATTGCAGTCGTTGCCAGCGGTTTCCGACGACATCGATGCCTGCGCCGCACGCGCCGAGCTGCTCGAGGCGATCGCGGCCCGCGCCCAGGCCGGTGTGGCGTGCGAGGCGTACCGCAACCTTGCCGCCCTGGCGATGAAGAAGTTCACCGAAATTTCTGCTCAGGCAACGCGTGTGCAGGACAACCTGGTCAGCCAGCGCGCCGAGTTGCTGGCCGTGGCCGACCGGTTGACCGCACAGCGCGCCGCGGGGCCCGATGAGAAGCTGGCCGCCGACGTTGCGGCCGACGCCGCCAAGGCGGAGGCCGCCGCGAGCCGGGTCGCCGAGTTGACCGAGCAGTTGGCGGCCAAGGAGCCCGACGTCGTCGCAACCGAGCTGACCGACGCGGTTCAGGCGGCCGCGGCTTTGCGTCAGCGCCATGACGACGTCGCGCGCACCCTGCATGAGATCGCAGCGCAGCTCACGGTTTTCGGGACTGAAGGCCGCTACGGCAAACTCGACGCCGCGGAGATCGAGTTCGAGCACGCGCGCAGCGAGCACGATCGGGTCGGCCGCCGGGCCCGGGCGGTGCAGATGCTGCGGGAGGTGATGACGCGTCACCGCGACACCACCCGGTTGCGCTACGTCGAACCGTTCCGCGCCGAACTGCAGCGGCTCGGCCGTCCCGTCTTCGGTGAGAGCTTCGAGGTCGATGTCGACAGCGACTTGTGTATCCAAACCCGCACGCTCGACGGTCGCACCGTCCCCTATGAATCGCTGTCGGGCGGGGCCAAGGAGCAACTCGGCATCCTGGCGCGGCTGGCCGGCGCGGCATTGGTCGCCAAAGAGGACGCGGTGCCGATCCTGATCGACGATGCGCTCGGCTTCACCGATCCCGAACGGCTGGTCAAGATGGCCGCGGTGTTCGACACACTGGGCGAGCGCGGCCAGGTCATCGTGTTGACCTGCACGCCGGCCCGATACGACGGCGTCAAGGATGCGCAGCGAATCGAGTTGTGCGCGTAGGGTGACCTGCGTTGGCCGCGCGCTCAGGGGCTGCGTCGTCGATTCATCCCTTGAGGCTGGTGATTCTGGCGTGCAGCATCTCAGCGAGAAGTTCGGTTTGACGGAGTGCGAATCCTATCTGCTCGCATCTACTTGGCCACAGCGTTGCGGCATCGACAAGCGCGTCAAGCATTTTTTCGGTTGCGCGCGAACGCAACCCGAGTCGTTCGCCCGCAACGACAAAGTCGGCGCGCGAAAGGCGGTTGGCGCGGTCATACAAGGTGAGTGCCATCGGGTCCTTCCATTTGGCGTAGGGCTGCGTGCACAGCAAGTCGTAGGCGGGAGTCGGCTGCCACACTCCGTCGGGCTCATAGATCGACAGGTTCTTGCCGTGCAGATCGCCATTTCCGATTAGCCAGGAGAACGCAACAGTTTTGAGCAATTCTGCGATCGTTGTGACCTTCGAGCCACCGCCGCGCGCGCACGCCTCGCCAAGCTGGGACAGAGCAGCTTCAGTTTTGATGCGATATTTGGAAGCCGGGTAAAGATCGGCGACCTGACAAGCGTCCTCTTGTGCCAGCCGCGTCGTTCCTACGCGGTCAAAACGCTTTACCAGCAAGGCGCTTCGGCCATTAGCGTCGTGGAGCAGCGATGTCACGGCGACCCGCAGGCCGCAGGCCGCGGCCATCCTCATGAAGAAGTGTTCGTTCTCGACCAGTTGCGGGTACTGCGCGGGATTGAGTTTCAGTATCGCCGGCCCTGATCGAGTCTGGGCGGAAGTCGACCGCATGGCGGCGCTGACCTTTGGTTGCACACCCGCCAGACCCACGGGATCGGCGTCGATGGAACCAGTCAGTTTCGCGTAGACCATTTGAAAGTCGGTGTCGCGGTCCGGGTCAAACAGGGGCAGCGGTCGTACTGGCTGATGCCCGGCAGGGAAGACCCGCACGTTTCCGATGGTGTCGGCGCCGATCCCAAGTAATAACGTAAAGTGGTCGTCTGCAGAGGTTTTCGTCGACGAAGTTAGGACGCCAAGCCTGACTCCTTCTGGAAGTAGCCCTGCAAAGAATGCGGGAACCGCACCACCACCCGTAACTTTGGGATATTCACCGGAGCGGAGCAGCGACCAGGAGATGGACCGGTCACGTATGCGGCCGTGCCTCGGGCGATCCTGATCTGCCAGGTAGTCGAAGGTTATCCTGTCGCCGGAGTCGCGGGTCAGGCGCGCTGCAATTTCGTTGTCGATGTATACGTCGGCTTCGGTGGACTCGCGTAGGTCAAGTCCGTCAGGATTGGTCATTCGCTCGTCGCGGTCACTTCGATGCGCATGCCCAGGATTTCAGCGATCTCGACGACTGAGTTGATCTTGGTTGACCCGGTTCCTCGTTCGAGCGACTGGATACTGTAGCGAGAAACGCCTGCCAAGTCTGCCAAGTTTTGTTGAGTGAGCCGCAGCGTCACCCGGCGTTCGGCGAACGTCTGCGCTATGCGTGCTATTTCAGGCATAGTCGCATCGCGCGAGGACTGGGTGCGTCGAGGACCTGCCATTCCGCTCCTTATGTCTGGAAAACCATGCATAAGCCAGTATGACGCCCTCCGATGCCATCAGCAGGCATCTATGCCTGATTTCTCAGACTTAAGCTCGTGCCGCGATCCGTCCAAGCCGACCTTTCACCGCCGCGCGGCGATGCGAGCCGGGATCGGCCCCTTGGCGACCGTGGTGCACGGCGACTCGAGCGGAAAGTCGTTGTCCGTCGAACGGATTCGGACCGACCGGACGATGGTGGCCCAACGCGTTTCGCACGTCCTGGTGGATCTGGCAGCACTCGGTGAGTCCGTCCGTGCGTCCCAAGACATCGCGCACCCCGGGAGGCGGGGTCACCAGCACAAGGGCCGGGGCGAGGAACTTCGACAGCGGTACGAAGCGGGTCACCGGCCCGCCGGCCTCGCTCAGCAGTGGCAGTCCGGTGTGCAAAGCCCGCGCCGCCGACAGCACGTGGCTTGTCGATCGTCGCGGTCACGGCGCCGAGCATCATCCCGTACTTCAGCGGATCGCAAGGATCAACGCATGAATCCGATCGCGGAGTAGTTCAGGTCGGCTAGCCCGGGGGCGCCGAAGTTGGCCAGTGAGCTGTTGACGGCGACGTTGCCGGGGGACTGGACCAGCGGCAGGCTGAAGCCCTCGGCCCAGATCAGCGTGTCGACGTCGTTGGCCAGCGCCCGCGCCTTGACCGGGTCGAGTTCTTCGAGGGTCTGCTCGATTTTCGCGTCGATCTCGGGGCTGCCGATCTTGCCGAAATTGCTGTCCCCGGTGGACGCGTAGATCTGCGTGAGCGCGGACAGCGGGAAAGCGTCGCCCATCCACCCGAATTGGGCGATGTCGAAGGCGCCGACGTTGATGTAGTTGGTGAAGAACCCGCTGCCGGCCTTGGCCATCAGCTCGAGCTGCACGCCGATCTGGGCAAGGCTGTGTTGGGCGATCAGACCGAATTGCCGGCTGGTCTGCGCGTCGTAGAACAAGTCGCGCACGACCAACGGCTTGCCGTCTTTTTCCCGGAACTGTCGGTCGAGTTTCCAGCCCAGCGCGTCAAGGTCACGCTTGGCCTTCTCCGGGTTGTACGCGACGACGGCGCTGTTGTTCTGGTAGCCCTGTTGACCTTCGACATAGATGTGGTTGTTCAGCGCCCGCGGATTGCTGACTAGCCCGTGCTGGGTGACGGCGGCAATGCTCTGCCGGTCGATGCCTTCGGCGATCGCGCGGCGCAACGCCGGGTCGGCCAGTATCGATCCCTTCGCGCCGTTGAAGGTGAAGTGATACCAGCTCGGGGTGGGCGCCCGGCGGATGGAAATGCCTTTGGTGCGCCGGGCGATCGTCATCTGGTCCAGCCCGGAGAGACCGGTGGCGTCGATGGCCTTGTTCTGCAGCGCCGGCAGTCTGGCCGCGTCGTCGAGCACCAGAAACGTGATGCGATCCAGCCTCGCCCGCTCGCCCCACCATTTGGGATTGCGGGTCAACACAATCCGCTGTTTGGTCCGATCCAATGCGGAGACGATGAACGGGCCGCCCGACGGCCCGGGGCCGGACAGCTGCGCGGTGTTGAACGCCTCGGGCGTGGCGGTGCTGCTCTTGGGCAGCAACATGGTGTTGCCGGCGAACATGCCGCGCCACTCGGCGTACGGCTTGGCAAAGGTGATCACGGCCTGCTGGTCGTTGACGCCGCGGGTCACCGACTTGACCCGCTCGCTGCCGTTGGTGCCGGCGATCGCGAAGTTCTTGTCGGCCCCACTGGTGGCGTGGATCTGGCTGGCGATGTCCTGCCAGCTGAGTGGAGTGCCGTCGGACCAGGTCGCCTTCGGGTTGATGGTGTAGGTGACCACCTGCGGGTTGGTCCCGGTGAGTTCGACGCTGCTGAAGTAATCGGTGTCGACGGTGGTGGAGCCGTCCGGCCCGATCACGAACGCGCGTGGCATGGTGGCCTTCAGCATGCCGTCGACGTCGGCGGAGTTGCCGTCGATGTGCAAAGTGTTGAAGTTGGGCGGGAATTCGGTGATTGCCAATCTCAGATCGCCGCCATTGCGTAGCGTCGCCGGGTTCTGCGGGTTGATGTCGCTGGTCGCGCCGACGGCGGTGGCGGGGCCGGACAGCACCAGGTCGGCCCCCGACGTGCAACCGGCCGTGATCATGGCAGCGAACGCGATCGCCAGTATCCGCCGGAGCCACTGGCTCGACTCCTCCTCGGTCCGTTTCACGGACCGCTTCGTCATCGGGCTACCCATGGGCCGAATCCGGTTGCGGCACAGCGGCCAATAGGCGGCAGGTGTATTCGTGCTGTGGCCGGTTGAAGATCTCGTCGCTGTCACCCTGTTCGACGATGGCACCGCGCAGCATCACCACGACGTCATGGGCCAGATGCTTGACAACCGAAAGGTTATGCGACACAAAAAGATAGGACAGGCCGAGCTCCTGCTGTAGATCGAGCAGCAGGTTGAGGATGCCGGCCTGAATCGACACGTCCAGGGCGGACACCGGCTCGTCGAGGGCGAGAATCTTGGGCCGCAACGCCAGCGCGCGCGCGATCCCGATCCGCTGCTTCTGCCCGCCGGAGAACTCGGCCGGATACCGGCTGGCATCGCCGTGCGGTAGCCCGACGGTGTCGAGCAGCTCGGCCACCCGCGCACTGGTGTCGGCCTTGCTGAATCCGTTGGCGTGCAACGGCTCGGCCAGCAGCTCGAACACCGGCAGCCGCGGATCCAGGGCCGCCGCCGGGTCTTGGAAGATGACCTGGATGTCGCGTCGCAGCGCCCGGCGACTCGCCGAGTTCAGCGCCGCGACGTCGTTGCCCAGCACGTCGATCGAACCCGACTGCGGCGCAACCAACTCCAGGATTTCATGCAGCGTGGTCGACTTTCCTGAACCCGACTCGCCCACAATGGCTAGCGTGCGCCCCTGACGCAGTTCGAAGCTGATGCCGTCGACCGCTCGGACTTCGCCGACATTGCGCCGGAACAGCACACCCTTGGTCAATGGGTAGGTCTTGACCAGATCACGGACCCGCACCACGACGGGCGGTGCACCCGTCTCGGTAGCTTCCGCTTCGGTGCTGATTCCGTACACGTCCGCGGCACTGCGGCCCACGACGTGCTCGGTGCGGATACAGGCCGCGTCGTGGTCGGGCGCCACCGGCGACAGCGGCGGCTCCGCGGTGCGGCATTCGTCGACGACGAGCGGGCAGCGCGGCGCGAACGGGCAGCCCGGCTCCAAAGCCGTCAGCGACGGGGGAGCGCCGGGGATCGGCACCAGCCGGGTGCCTTGCCGCGCGTCCAACCGCGGGACCGAACCCAAAAGCCCGACGGTGTAGGGCATCCGGCGATCGCGGTAGACGTCGCTGACGGCGGCCGATTCCACGATCCGGCCGGCGTACATCACCAGTGCCCGGTCGGCGAATTCGCCGACCACGCCCAGGTCGTGGGTGATCAGCAGCACGCCGGCCCCGGTGACATCGCGGGCGGTCTTGAGCACCTCGAGGATCTGTGCCTGCACGGTGACGTCCAGCGCGGTGGTCGGCTCGTCGCAGATCAACAGGTCGGGGTTGTTGGCGATCGCGATCGCGATCACCACGCGCTGGCGTTCGCCGCCGGACAGTTCGTGCGGAAAGGCGCGGGCACGCTGTACAGGCTCGACTATGCCGACTAGTTCCAGCAATTCGATCGCGCGTTGACGGGCCGCACGTTTCCCGATGAGCGGCTGGTGCACGTCGATGGCCTCGGCGATCTGGTCGCCGACGGTGTAGACGGGCGTCAGCGCCGACATCGGATCCTGGAACACCATGCCGATCGTGTTGCCGCGATACCGCGACATGGCGCCATCGGAAAGGCCGACCAGCTCGTTGCCCTGCAGTTTCACCGATCCGCGGACGTCGGCGTATTCGGGAAGCAGCGAGACCACCGCCATCGCCGCCGTCGACTTGCCGGAACCGGATTCGCCGACGATCGCCACGACTTCGCCGGCGTCGACGTGAAAGTCGATGCCGCGCAATGCCTTCAGCGGGGGCCCTTCGGTCGGGAAGGTGACGGCCAAGCCGGTGACCTTCAGGAGCCGGCTCATCGGCTCCCCGGATCCAGCGCGTCGCGCAGACCGTCGCCGGTCACGTTCGCGCACACCAAAATCAGCACCAGCACACCAGCGGGAAACAGGAACACCCACGGGAACGTCGTCGCGGACTGGGTGCCGTCGGCGATCAGCGTGCCCAGCGACACGTCCGGGGGCTGAATGCCGAAGCCGAGAAAGCTCAGCCCGGTCTCGGCGAGGATAGCCACCGCGACGTTCAGCGCCGTGTCGATGATCAGGATCGACGCCACGTTCGGCACCACATGGTGGGTGATGATCCGCCAGCTGGGTACACCCATATACTTTGCTGCGCGGATGAATTCACGTTCGCGCAGGCTCATCGTCATGCCGCGGACCATGCGCGAGCTGACCATCCAGCCGAATCCCGACAGCAGCAGCACCAGCATGAGCGCGTTGCCGGAACTCTTGGTCCGCGGCGTCAGGATCAGGATCAACAGGAACGCCGGCACCACCAGCATGAGGTCGACGAACCACATCAGCGCGCGATCGCGCCAACCGCCGAAGTAGCCGGAGATCGATCCCGCGGTCGCGGCGATAGTGGTCGAGATGACCGCCACGCAGACCCCGATCAGCATCGACTTCTGCATACCCCGCAAGGTCTGGGCCAGCAGATCCTGACCAAGGGCATTGGTACCCAACCAGTGTCGGGCGTTGGGCGGCTGCAGCAGCGCGTTGAAGTCGAGGTCGCTGTAGGAGTAGGGCAGAACCGACGGCAACGTGTAACAGCCGACGAACAGCACTAGCAGCACCAGCAGCGACGCCACCGCCGAGCGGCGACGCAGGAAGCGGCGCAGCACCAACGTCCGTCGGGACGCGAATGCGGGAGCGTCAAGAGCGGTCATGACACCCGCACCCTGGGATCGAGCGCCGCGTAGATGAAGTCGGACAGCAGACCGGCCAGCAGCACCACCGCCCCGGCGAACACCGTGATCGCCGCGACGATGTTGGTGTCCTGGGTGGCCACCCCTTGCACCATCCATTCGCCCATGCCGTGCCAGCCGAAGATTTTCTCGACGAACACCGCTCCGGTGACCAAACCGGCTACGCCGTAAGCGAACAGCGTCGCCAGTGGGATCAGCGCCGTCCGCAGCCCGTGCTTGATCAGGGCGCGGCGGCGGCTCAGGCCCTTGGCGCGGGCGGTCCGGATGAAATCCTGGCCAAGCACGTCGAGCATCGCGTTGCGCTGGTATCGGCTGAACCCCGCCGCAGTGCCCAGCGTCAGCGTGAGCGTCGGTAAAGCCAAGTGCTGCAAGCGATCCACGAATCGCGCCGCCGTGCCGTCGATCAGGGCCGGCGAGGTTTCCCCGGTGTATTGGAACAGCTGCCAGCCCAGCGCCCAGTTCACCCGCAGCGCCCCGAGAATCAGCAGGTTGGCGATCACGAAAGTCGGGGCGGAGAGCACCAGCAGCGACAGCATCGTGATGACGCGATCGCTGATGCGGTACTGCCGGATCGCCCCCCAGGCGCCGAGCAGTACCCCGATGATCGTCCCGGCTACCGACCCGATCAGCAGCAACCGAAGGCTGACGCCGATCCGGCGCCACAGTTCGCCTGACACGGGTTGACCGGTGATGGTGGCGCCGAAGTCGCCGCGCACCGCGTGCGACGCCCAGTTCGCGTAGCGCAGCGGGATGGGCTTGTTCAGTCCGAGTTGGGCGGCTTTGGCGTCGATCACGGCCTGCGGCGGGCGCGGGCTGCGCTGCATCAGGCTTTCCAGCGGCGAGAAGGCCACCGACGTCAGGCAGAACGTCAGAAACGAGGCCAGCGCCAACAGCAGCACATAATTCGCCACGCGACGTGCCAGAAACCGGGTCATGCCTACCGGCCTCGCCCCTGTCGCATCCGCCCAGACTATGAGATGGCGGCCCGACAGATTCGGAGCCCTGAGGGTGGCCACCAACCAAGCCGATTCAGTTGACAGCCGCGCAAACGGCTGGTTCCATACTGGGTAATGTCTGTAATATTGACCAACTCTACCTACTTTACCAAGAATCGGGGAGTCTGATGACCACCCAAGAGGCGCCCGCTGCCGGGCAGTATGAGCTGAGCCATCTGCGTTCGCTGGAGGCCGAGGCGATCCACATCATCCGCGAGGTGGCCGCCGAGTTCGAACGTCCGGTGCTGCTGTTCTCCGGCGGCAAGGACTCGATCGTGATGCTGCAGCTGGCGTTGAAGGCCTTCCGGCCCGGCCGCCTGCCGTTCCCGGTGATGCACGTCGATACCGGCCACAACTTCGACGAGGTGATCGCCGCCCGCGACGAGTTGGTCGCCGAGACCGGGGTGCGGTTGGTGATCGCCAAAGTCCAGGACGACATCGACGCCGGCCGGGTCGTCGAAACCATTCCGTCGCGCAACCCGCTGCAGACCGTCACGCTGCTGCGCGCGATCCGGGAGAACAAGTTCGACGCCGCGTTCGGCGGTGCCCGCCGCGACGAGGAGAAGGCGCGCGCCAAGGAGCGGGTGTTCAGCTTCCGCGACGAGTTCGGGCAGTGGGACCCCAAGGCCCAGCGGCCCGAGCTGTGGAACATCTACAACGGCCGCCACCACAAGGGCGAGCACATCCGGGTGTTCCCGCTGTCCAACTGGACCGAATTCGACATCTGGTCCTACGTTGGCGCCGAGAAAATCAAGCTGCCGTCGATCTATTACGCGCACAAGCGGCAAGTCTTCGAGCGTGACGGCATGCTGCTGGCCGTCGACCGGCACCTGCAGCCGCACGCCGACGAGAAGGTGATCGAGAAGACGGTCCGATTCCGCACCGTCGGCGACGTCACCTGCACCGGCTGCGTGGAATCGACCGCGGCCACGGTGGCCGAGGTGGTTGCCGAGACTGCGGTGTCGCGACTGACCGAGCGCGGCGCCACCCGCGCCGACGACCGGATCTCCGAAGCCGGAATGGAAGACCGCAAGAGGCAGGGGTACTTCTGATGAGTGCAACCACGTTGCTGCGGATGGCAACTGCTGGCTCGGTTGACGACGGCAAGTCCACGCTGATCGGGCGGCTGCTGTACGACTCCAAGGCCGTCATGGACGACCAATGGGCCTCGGTGCAGCGCACGTCCAAAGACCGCGGCCACGAATACACCGACCTGTCCCTGGTGACCGACGGCCTGCGCGCCGAACGGGAGCAGGGTATTACGATCGATGTCGCTTACCGCTACTTCGCCACTCCCAAGCGGAAATTCATCATCGCCGACACCCCGGGGCACATTCAATACACCCGAAACATGGTGACCGGCGCCTCCACTGCCCAGCTGGCCATCGTGCTCGTCGACGCCCGCCACGGCCTGCTCGAGCAGTCCCGCCGTCACACGTTCCTGGCCTCGCTGCTGGGCATCGAGCACATCGTGCTCGCAGTCAACAAGATGGACCTGATCGACTGGGACAGAGCGGCTTTCGAAGCGATTCGCGACGAGTTCTACGCTTTCGCCACCCGCCTGGACGTCCAGGACGTGCTGACCATCCCGGTGTCGGCACTGCACGGCGACAACGTGGTCAGCAGGTCCGAGCACACGCCGTGGTACGACGGGCCGGCGCTGTTGTCGCACCTCGAAGAGGTTTACGTCGCGGCAGATCGTAACCTCGTCGACGTGCGGTTCCCGGTGCAGTACGTCATCCGTCCGCAGACTCGCGAGCACCAGGACCACCGCAGCTACGCTGGCACCGTCGCCAGCGGCGTGATGCGCCCCGGCGACGAAGTCGTTGTGCTGCCGACCGGAAAGCCCAGCCGCATCACCGCGATTGAAGGTCCGAATGGCCCAGTGGCAGAGGCATTTCCGCCGATGGCCATCTCGGTGACTCTCGCCGACGACATCGATATCTCGCGCGGTGACATGATCGCCCGGCCCGCCAACGCGCCGCGGGTCACCCGGGATTTCGATGCGACGGTGTGCTGGATGGCCGACGAGTCGGTCCTGGAACCGGGCCGCGACTATCTGATCAAGCACACCAGCCAGACCACCCGGGTGCGGGTTACCGCGCTGGACTACCGGCTCGATGTCAACACGCTTCGCCGAGACAAGGGCGCAAAGGCGTTGCAGCTCAACGAACTCGGCCGAGTATCGCTGCGATCCCAGGTGCCGTTGCTGCTCGACGAGTACACCCGCAACGCCAGCACCGGATCGTTCATCCTGATCGACCCCCACACCAACGGGACCGTTGCAGCGGGCATGGTGTTGCGAGAAGCGACGACCCGGTCGTCGAGTCCGAACACGGTGCGGCACAGCTCGCTGGTGACCGCCCAGGACCGCATCTCGCGGGGCCGCACGCTGTGGTTCACCGGGCTCTCGGCTTCGGGTAAGTCGTCAGTGGCCATGCTGGTTGAGCGGAAGCTGCTCGAAAAAGGCTTCCCCGCTTATGTTCTGGACGGCGACAACCTGCGGCACGGCCTCAACGCCGACCTGGGTTTTTCCATGGCGGACCGGGCCGAGAACCTGCGCAGGCTGGCACACGTGGCGGCGCTGATCGCGGACTCCGGCCACACCGTGCTGGTGCCGGCGATCAGCCCGCTGGAAGAGCACCGCGCGCTGGCCCGCGGCATCCATGCGGAAAACGGCTTGGACTTTCTCGAGGTCTTCTGCGACACCCCGCTCGAGGACTGCGAGCGGCGCGACCCCAAGGGCCTCTACGCCAAGGCGCGGGCGGGTGAGATCACCCACTTCACCGGGATCGACAGCCCGTACCAGCGGCCGAAGAATCCGGACCTGCGACTCGTGCCGGACCGCAGTCTCGACGAGCTTGCCCAGCAAGTTGTCGAGCTGATCGAGGCCCGGAGTTGAGCGATCACAGCGACCACGAGGTAGCCGCGCGGCTGGCCACCGAAGCCGGTCAACTGTTGCTGGCGGTGCGCAAAGAACTCGCCGACGCCACCGAGTTCGATCGAAAAGCAGCGGGCGACAAGCGGTCTCACGACTACCTTATGGATGCGCTGGCACGCGAACGCCCCGATGACGCGGTGCTCTCCGAAGAGGGCATCGACGATCCGGTCCGGTTGAGCGCGCAGCGAGTGTGGATCGTCGACCCATTGGACGGCACTCGGGAGTTCGCCGAGCCCGGTCGCGAGGACTGGGCCGTGCACGTCGCGCTGTGGCAGTCCGGTGCGCTGGTGGCCGGCGCGGTTGCGCTTCCGGCGCAGGGTGTCACCTTGGCCACCCCGGATCCCGTAGCACCGCCGGCACATTCCGGTGAGCCGCGGATCGTGGTGTCTCGGACCCGGCCGCCGGCCGTCGCGCTCCAGGTCCGCGATCAGCTGAACGGCACCCTGGTCGCGATGGGTTCGGCGGGAGCGAAAGTCGCCGCCGTCATCCAGGGGTCGGCCGATGTCTACGTCCACGCCGGTGGCCAGTACGAGTGGGATTCGGCGGCGCCGGTCGCGGTCGCCCGCGCTGCTGGTCTGCACACCTCCCGCATCGACGGATCACCGCTGGAGTACAACCGGGCCGATCCGACGCTGCCCGATCTGGTGGTGTGCCGCCCGGAATACGCCGACGCGGTGCTCGCGGTCACCAGCTGAGACACGTTGCGGGGGGAGAATCGCATTCCATGCGGATGTCGGCGAAGGCGGAGTATGCGGTGCGGGCGATGGTCGAGCTGGCCACCGTCGACGACGGCGTACGAGTCACGACCGACGAGCTGGCGAATGCGCAGCGAATCCCGCCGCAGTTTCTCGTCGACATCTTGTCCGCGCTGCGCTCCGACCACTTGGTCCGCAGCCACCGCGGTCGCGACGGCGGATACGAATTGTCGCGTTCCGGATCCGAAATCAGCATCGCCGATGTGTTGCGCTGCATCGACGGCCCATTGGCCAGTGTTCGCGACATCGGACTCGGCGACCTGCCCTATTCCGGACCGACCGCGGCGCTGACCGATGTCTGGCGGGCCCTGCGGGCCAGCATGCGTTCGGTGCTGGAGCAGACCAGCTTGGCCGACGTCGCGGCCGGCGCGCTGCCCGAACACGTCAGCCGACTGGCCGACGATTACCGCGATCAGGAAACCCGTCGCCGCGGTCCGCGCAGTGCCAGCTAGCCGCAACTCAATGGGCATCGTGCTTGCCGGCCTACTTCGGGGCAGTCAGCTCCAATGCGATGTTATCCGGGTCGCGGAACTCCAGAATGTAGGCCGGCCCGATGTCTTTGATCGGTTCGTGTTCCAGCCCAAGATCGTCGAGATATGCGGCCGCGGAATCTAATTCGGATCTGTCGGCGACCCTGAACGCAATGTGATCCAGACCGGCCCGGTCTTCGTGAAAACGGTCGTCGGCGACCGGCCGCAGCCCGATCAGCGCACCGCCCAGGTCGTAGATGACACCACCGAACAGGAATCCGAGCTGCCCGCGGGTTGCCTCGTCGGCGTTCTCGGGAACCTCGAGCAGGACGGGCCATCCGAAGACTGTCTCGTAGAATCGCCGAGACCGTTCGATGTCGGTGACGGTGAGCCGCACATGCGCGATCGAGTTGGCGGTGATGACCATCCGCTGATGCTGCCACGTCGATACCCGTCGGCACAGGGCGGTCTGCATGCCAGAATCGCGAGTGTGCACATAGCGATGAACGTGCCGTTCATGGAGCCGGATTTGGACGCCGCCATATTGCGGGATCGGGCGCGCACGATCGACGACGGCCCGTTCTCGTCGTTGTGGCGGGGCGAGCGGATAGCCTTCAACAGCCCGGAAACGTCGACGTTGACGGGCGCGCCGGCGGCCCGGACCGACCGGGTGCGGCTGGCGACGGCGATCCATGTCTGAACGCAACGTGCTGGGCGGCCCGCTGGAGCCGTGCAGCAGTGAGCCACTCACCGGCTTCTACCGCGACGGCTGCTGTTCGACTGGGCCGGAAGACATTGGCTCGCATACGATTTGCGCGGTGGTCACTGCCGGATTCCTCGCCCACCAGCGCTCGATCGGCAACGACCTCTCAACGCCCATGCCGCAGTTCAGGTTTCCCGGTCTGGTACCCGGAGACCGCTGGTGCGTGACCGCTAGTAACTGGCTGCTGGCTTACCGCGACGGTGTCGCCGCACCCGTGGTATTGGCGTCCACCCACGAGCGGACCCTGGACACAGTGCCGCTCGAAGCGTTGCGGGAGCACGCCGTCGATGTGCCCGACGACCTCGGCGGTCTGTGACAGATCTACCGTGGCACTTACCGGCGAAGCCGGCGAATCCTGTTTACTATGAGCGAATTGCGTCGACACTAGCCGACATTGAGCACGGACATCTTACGCCCCGGTGACGTCGCATATGCGCACGTCGAGTTGCAGTGCGACGGTCAGCTCAGTGAATTGAGGGCTACTCGAAGAGCTGCATCAGTTGCTCGACGGCGTCCTCGGGTACGCGCCCGCGTTGGATCAGCGCGATGAGGCAGAAGACGGCAAGATCGACTGATCCGTAGATGTGGAACGCGATCATCGTCAGGTGCGCTAGCTGATCGCTCGTCATCTGTTCGGGATGAGCAATGTCGCGGACGTAGACGATATCCGCCTCGAGCAACTGGTTGCCCGGTTTACTCGGGTCGCGGTCGAAAACCGTCGGCGCGATCGGCCCCCGCTTGATCCCAGGCATCGAGTGCGGCACGAACCCCTGCGACCTGAGTTCGATGTCCACTTCCCCGAAGGTGGGTTGCCCCTGGTAGAGCGGAACGAACGACACCGCTGTGTGTACTGCCACGGCGTTGCGCAAGCGTTCCCGGCCATTCTGGAACACCATGAGTTCGGCGCCCTGAACGTTGATCTTGAGCAGGTCGAACTCGTCGATGTCGAGGTCATCGAGACGATGAGTCTCGACGTCGATGTGCTCGACGACCGAACCCCAGTCCAGGTAGGGGGTGAACAGCCGGAGCTGATTCTCGTCAGGGGTGAGAAGGCTCGTCATACCTTCGGCTCTGGTGAGCTTCAACCGATGTTCGCGCCCGTCGGCGACCACGAGCGGTAGGTACCGCTCCAGCGGCCCCTGGCGTTCTTGCAGCTCCGCTAGGGCGCGCGGGTGAGGTTCGAATCCGGTCACCGTGCACAATCGGTAGTGCAGCATTTCTCTATACGGAGGGCCGCCTTCAATCAGACTGGCGCCGACGTCGAGAATGCTGGTTGAGCGGGAACAACCCGACAAGTCACGGACGAAGTGTGCGGAGGTCATGTGCGGATGATGGCATGGGGAGGAACAAAGGTGGTGATCACGGCGCTGATCGTCACCGCCATAACGGTCGCGCCGGCAGGCCACGCGGACCCCGATCCTCACAAGCCCGACGTGGGCGCGAACTTTTGCCCGGGTGGTGCCACGCCGCCACCCGAGGCCACCTGCGACGGGGTGCCCTACGACGACGGCGCCTACTGGCACGCCATACAGCACGGCGTAGCGCCCAGTTTCGTCGTGGTGGTTCAGTGCGTAAAGCCACCGCCACCGCCGGGTCCGTTCGGCGGTCTGGTGCCCCAGGTGAGCGGGCCGATCCCGGCGCCACCCGGCAGCTGCCAGTAAGGATTCGTCAACTGGTCAGATAACTGTGCCCCCGGCAGGATTCGAACCTG
>NZ_JAVKSG010000005.1:0-96878 GCF_039583785.1 Mycobacterium sp. | reverse complement strand
GGGCCCGGAAAGATCTCGCAGGGTGGGGCCAATCCACACCGTCACAGTGGGGCCACTTTAAGTTGACATTGCCAACCCTGCGTACTGGCCGCCCGTCCAGCAGTGGTGCCGGCACAATGATCTCCCCGTAATTGGTTACCACTATTTGACCACCGACGACCCGAACGCCCAAGCCCACGCCTGGACATCCAACAGCGGCGGGTCAATCGCGATGCTGGACTGGGAAGCCAACGGCGGCGACCTAGCAAACCTGACCGCTGTCGTCGACGCGTTCAACAACGCCGGAGTCAGTGTGCAACTGGGCTACTACCCGCACTGGTACTGGCAGCAGCAAGGCGGCGGCATCCTGACAAGACTGGCCACCTATCTGATATCGTCCGGCTACCCCGACGGCGGAGGGTTTGCGTCCGCGATCTACGCCAACTCCGGCGGCAACACCGGCGGAGGTTGGACGCCCTACGGCGGTACCGCCCCGACCGCCTGGCAATTCACCGACCAAGCACGCATCGCCGGACACACCGTCGACTGCAACGCCTACCTAGGTGCCGACCTTCGGGTCCTGTTCGGCAGCATCGCCCCCACACGCGCGCCGACACACGACAGCCCGCCGGGCCACAACGCTCTAGCGAATCGCCACTGAGACCGGCCCGAATCAATGTTTTCCAAAATTTCCCCGCCATCGCAGGTCGTCTGTTCGCACGCATTCAAATTATTTGGCAGGCCGAGGAACACGACCAGCACGCGGTCGAGCCAGACGAGATCGGCATCAGTAACGCTATTTCGGAAGTGACGGGGTAGATTGCCGACTTGTCAGCTAAGTCAGATGCGTGCAGCCCCTTCTAATTTAGCGAGCTGCTCGCACCGGAAACTGCGCCCGTCATCGCCGCATCGAGTCTCGGTACAGCGCACGCACCCGGCTAGAGAGCTTGCCGTCAGGTTCTGTTACATGTAACGTGAGTTTGTGGCCGGTACACGACAGCGAGTCCGTGAACATCGCGAGCGGTTACGCGCTCAGGGGCTTCGGCCTGTCCAGATATGGGTACCTGACGTGCGGGCGCCGGAATTTGCCGCCGAAGCTCACCGCCAGTCGGCCGCCATCGCCGCCAGCGAGCATGAGTCTGACGACCAAGCATTCGTCGATGCAATCTCCGTGGACTGGGCCGCCGCCGAGGGGCAGTCCACCGAGTGAGGCGAGGCGATATTCACATCGCGGCCGCGCGAGGTGCCTACTCCGGTAAGCCAAGACCCGTAATCATCCTTCAAGACAATCGGTTCGATGCCACGGCTTCGATCACGGTCTGTCCACTGACAACCGATCCCGTCGACGCGCCGCTGACCCGAATCGCTGTAGCGCCAACGGCGATGACCGGAATTGAGCAGCCAAGCCACATCATGGTCGACAAGGTCACGACGATGCCGCGAGCAAATGTACGTGATCGTCTGGGCCGCCTAGCCGATGCCGATCTCATCCGACTAAATCGCGCGCTGGTCGTATTCCTCGGACTTGCCGAATAACCCGAACACGATGGACTAACAAAGACAGACTGTGGGGGTAGATTACCGACTTGTCAGCAATCTGGTGCTGTTGTGCCCTTATCATCACCGGCTGCACCATCGTGGCGTCATCACCATCACCGGACCCGCAGACTCACTCACCGTCACCGACCAGGACGGCCGAGTACTGAGCCCGGGATCGCTGGCACGCCCACCAACTCAACCCCCGCCCGCGGTGGCGCCCTGCCCGGGACCTACTGGCGAGCGCGCCGACTGGTGGTGGTACGAACCCTTCCAACCCCAACCACCACCGACAAACAACTGACACTCCCGCCTACAGCGGCGTGGAGATCGGGGCCGACAACCAAACCCGCACCGCCGCCAATGTCGCCGCCTCGACACCGCATATCGACAATGCGCACTGATTGATCCACGTCGGAACGCTGACACATGCATGGCGTTACGGCTTGTGCTTTGCCTGACGTCCACAAGCGTTGCCGGCAGCTGAGCATCGCGACGGTTGGGAGCAACGCTGCGTCGAAGGGGCGCACTACACGGTGACCGGCTGCGAGTATGCCGAAACTTAAAGCCGCCAGCCGATTCTCGAAACAATATGCGCCACAGGTGCATTCGCTCGGCTCGACATTATTCTCGACGACGCACGTACCGATGCGTGCCGCCCTGAACCTGAGCCCTACGTCTTGACCACGAGCTTGCCGACGTTCTTGCCGTCGAAAAGCATGTTGATCGCAGTCGGCAGTTGTTCAAAACCGTCGACGACGGTTTCCAGGGGCGTGAGCTTGTCTTCGGCAATCAGGCCGGCGATTTCGCTGATCGCTTCCGCTGCGCGACCGAAGTGATCGAGCACGATGAACCCCTGCAGTGTCGCTCGCTGAATGAGGAGGTTGCCGAAAGCTTTCGGCCCTGGCGGGGGATCGGCCGCGTTGTAGCCAGAAATCAAGCCGCACAACGCTACTCGTGCACCGAGGTTGAGGCGGTTGAAGACGGCGTCCATGATGTCGCCGCCGACGTTCTCGAAGTCGACGTCGATCCCGTCGGGCGTCGCGGCGGCGAGCCGACGGGCCCAGTCGTCGGCGCGGTAGTCCACCGCCGCGTCGAAGCCGAGCCGCTCGGTCAGCAGCGCACATTTCTCCGGCCCGCCGGCGATCCCGACCACACGTGCCCCGTCCGCTTTGGCCAGCTGACCGGCCACCGAGCCGACCGCGCCGGCGGCGGCCGAAACCACCACCGTCTCACCGGGTTTGGGTTTGCCGATGTCGCGGATGCCGACCCATGCGGTCAACCCGGTCATCCCGAGGGCGCCGAGATAGGCGCTCGGGGAGACGCCGTCAGCGACCTGCACCGGCATCAACGGCGCTGAGTCGGAGGCGACCGCGTACTCCTGCCAGCCGAGCAGGCCTTGCACGGTCATGCCGACCGCATAGTTCGGATTATTAGACGCGACGACTTCGCCGAGCCCGCCCGCGCGCATCACCTCGCCGATGCCGACCGGCGGCAGATACGTCGGTCTGTCGTCGATCCACATCCGGTTCGTCGGGTCCAGCGAGATCCAGTCGACCCGGACGAGCGCTTCGCCGTCGCCGATCTCGGGGACCGGTTGCTCGTCGAGTTCGAACGTGCCGGGGCCGATCTGTCCGCTGGGCCGTTCGCGAAGCAGAAAGCGCCGGTTTCGATCAGACATCACCCATTCCTCCAATTCGTCGCAGCATAAGTCGCGGAACACGTCGGTAGCACCGTGAGCGCCGCTCACGACACGCAAGCGACGTCACGACACTAATCCAAGGAACATCAGCAGCGACCGTTCGATATCCACCATGAGCGCAGGAGTCACGCGGCCGATCCGGGCGCCGAGGTTCGAACGGCGGACCGTCGTGATTTTGTCGATCATCGCGTAGCTGGGCTGGGCAATTCCGGTCTTCGTCGGTACGGCGACTCTGGTCGTCGCCGCTTCACCCACCATGGTCGTGGTCAGCGGCACGATGACCACTGACTCTGTCGCGGAGAACAGGTCGTCCTGCATGATCAGCGCTGGGCGAGGCTTGGATGCATAGACGCTACCGGAGACGGTCCACAGCTCACCGCGGTTCACTCGTCATCGGCTGAGTTGGTAATCGCTTCGACGAAGTCCATGTCGGCACTGTGCCGGTCGGCCTCCGCGAGAGCCAGCGCTTCGCGATGTGCTTCGGCCACGAATCGTTCAGACCGGGTATCGGGTACCCACACCTGAACGGGGCGGTAACCGCGCTCGCGCATGCGTTGGCGGTATTCGCCGGCTCGCCGCGTTGACGTATTCACACGTCGATGCTGCAGGAAACGGCCGTGGCATGCAACATAGTAGCGGTCAGCGCCCGAAGCCTGGGCGGCGCCGGCGCAGGTAACGCTCGAACTCGGCGGCCAGCGCGTCGCCGTCGATCTTGCCCAGCGCCTCGGTCATGTCGACCTCGGCGTCACCGCGCTGCTCCAACGACTGCACGTATTCGGCGATCTCGTCGTCGTCGGCGGTCATCTCGGTGACCGCCTGCTCCCATTCTTCGGCTTGGGCCGGGAGATCGGCCAGCGGCACCTCGATGTCGAGCACGTCTTCGACCCGACGCAGCAGCGCGACAGTCGCTTTCGGATTAGGCGGCTGCGACACGTAGTGCGGGACCGCCGCCCAGAAGGTGACGGCCGGGATCCCGGCGGTCACGCAGGCGTCCTGAAACACCCCGGCGATGCCCGTCGGCCCTTCGTATCGGGTTTCCTGCAGCCCGAAGCGGCGCGCGGACTCGGGGGAGTAGGCCGCCCCGGAGACCGGCACCGGCCGGGTGTGCGGCGTGTCAGCCAGCAGTGCACCCAGGATGACCACGGTGTCGACGTTGAGCTTGTCGGCGACGGCCAACAACTCGGCGCAGAAGGTGCGCCACCGCATGTTGGGCTCGACGCCGTGCATCAGCACGATGTCGCGAGCGGCGCCCGGCGGGCGGCAGTGCGAGATCCGCATCGACGGCCACACCAGTTCGCGGGTCACGCCGTCGACCTGCCGGATCACCGGGCGGTTCACCTGGTAGTCGTAGTAGGCCTCGTCGTCGATCTCGACGATCGGGTCGGCCTCCCAGATCGCGTCCAAATGCTCGAGCGCGTCGCTGGCCGCGTCGCCGGCGTCGTTCCAACCCTCGAATGCAGCCACGACGACCGTGTTGTGCAGGTCGGGAAGTGAGGCGCTGACATCCGGCGAGGTCACGCATTTAGGGTACGGCGTCGACGCCCCTGGCGGCGGTGCAGGCGGGCAAGGTCGTGAATGGTTGCGGCGCGCGTCCACCGAGAAGTAGCGGATGAGGTCAAGGCCGGTGCGAGCATCCAGATCACCGACCGTGGTCAGTCAGTGGCCCGCTTGGTGCCGCTCAAGGTCGCCGAGCATGCGCTCAGCAAGCTCATTGCCGCTGGGCGGTTGATCCCGGCGACCGCTCCGCGGGTTCCGTTGCGCGTCGAGCAACTCGTCCACGGTGAATCGCTCCGCTCTGCGTTGGACGAGCTGGGCACTCTCGATGCGATACACCTGGCCACTGCGCACAGCCAACGACATCACCTAGTGGCGTTCTGCGCCTATGATCGCGGGCTGTTGCAGGCCGCAGAATCACCAGGGCTGCCGACCGTCTGCCCGCAGAGATAGACCGCGTTATTCCATAGGCCAGCTATGCTTGCGTCAAAGACGCCGCTGAACATGGACGCTTATGAGACTGGCAGCCTTGAGGCGAAATGCGTTCGGCTGCAATCTGGTTAACCTTGGCGACTACGACACTGCCGACAAGATCCAACCGGGTCGGGTCGAGCTAGGCGTCCAGACGTCAATTGACGACGTAGACTTTCCCGGTCGAGAGGCGTTGCAACGGATACGGGTATCCGCCACGCTCGGCAGAGTCAAGGACGTCTTCCGTTACGGAAGGAATGCACACTTGAACGCCACCGAGTCGAACATCCGTCCCGACTGCACCGACGAACTGACGGCCGCGCTGGGCCGGCGGATCATGGTGATCGACGGCGCCATGGGCACGGCGATCCAGCGGGACCGGCCGGACGAGGCGGGCTATCGCGGCGAGCGGTTCAAGGACTGGCCGAGCGACCTGCAGGGCAACAACGATCTGCTCACCCTGACCCAGCCGCAGATCATCGAGGGGATCCACCGCGAGTACCTCGAGGCGGGTGCCGACATCTTGGAGACCAACACGTTCAACGCGAACGCGGTCTCGCTCTCCGACTACGGCATGGCGGAGCTGAGCTACGAGCTGAACTACGCCGGCGCTGCCCTGGCACGTAAGGCCTGCGACGAGTTCAGCACCCCGGACAAGCCCCGCTACGTGGCCGGGGCGCTGGGGCCGACGACGCGGACCGCGTCGATCTCGCCGGACGTCAACGACCCCGGGGCCCGCAACGTCTCCTACGACCAGCTGGTCGCCGCCTACCTCGAATCCGCCAACGGCCTGGTCGACGGTGGTGCCGACCTCCTCATCATCGAGACGATCTTCGACTCGCTGAACGCCAAGGCGGCGGTGTTCGCCGTCGAGACGCTGTTCGAGGACCGCGGACGCCGCTGGCCGCTGATCATCTCGGGCACCATCACCGATGCGTCCGGACGGACGTTGTCCGGTCAGGTCACCGAAGCATTCTGGAACGCGATCAGCCACGCGAAGCCGATCGCGGTGGGCCTCAACTGTGCCCTGGGCGCGCCGGAGATGCGGCCCTACATCGCCGAGGTGTCCCGGATCGCGGACACCTTCGTCTCCTGCTACCCCAACGCCGGCCTGCCCAACGCCTTCGGCGAGTACGACGAGTCCCCGGAACGCCAGGCCTCCTACATCGCCGAGTTCGCCGAGGCCGGCCTGGTCAACCTCGTCGGTGGTTGCTGCGGAACGACGCCGGCGCACATCGCCGAGATCGCCAAGGTCATCGAGGGCACACCGCAGCGCACGGTGCCGGAGATCCCGGTGGCCACCCGGCTCTCGGGTCTGGAGCCGCTCAACATCACCGACGATTCCCTGTTCGTCAACATCGGTGAGCGCACCAATATCACCGGCTCCGCCCGGTTCCGCAACCTGATCAAGGCCGAGGACTACGACACCGCGCTGTCGGTCGCCCTGCAGCAGGTGGAGGTCGGTGCGCAGGTCATCGACATCAACATGGACGAGGGCATGATCGACGGCGTCGCCGCGATGGACCGGTTCACCAAGCTGATCGCGGCCGAGCCGGACATCAGCCGCGTCCCGGTGATGATCGACTCCTCCAAGTGGGAGGTCATCGAGGCGGGCCTGAAGAACGTGCAGGGCAAGCCGATCGTCAACTCGATCTCGATGAAGGAGGGCGAGGAGAAGTTCGTCCGCGAGGCACGGCTGTGCCGCAAGTACGGTGCCGCCGTCGTCGTGATGGCCTTCGACGAGCAGGGTCAGGCCGACAACCTGGAGCGCCGCAAACAGATCTGCGGGCGCGCCTACCGGATCCTGACCGAGGAGGTCGGCTTCCCAGCCGAGGACATCATCTTCGACCCGAACTGCTTCGCGTTGGCGACCGGTATCGAGGAGCACGCGACCTACGGGATCGACTTCATCGAGGCCTGCGCCTGGATCAAGGAGAACCTCCCCGGGGTGCACATCTCCGGCGGTATCTCCAACGTGTCGTTCTCGTTTAGGGGCAACAATCCCGTCCGCGAGGCGATCCACGCGGTGTTCCTGTTCCACGCCATCAAGGCCGGCCTGGACATGGGCATCGTCAACGCGGGTGCGCTGGTGCCCTACGACTCGATCGAACCCGAGTTGCGGGACCGGATCGAGGACGTCGTGCTGAACCGTCGCGAGGATGCGGCCGAACGGCTCCTGGAGATCGCCGAACGGTTCAACAGCACGGAAACGACCGGTGACGTGGTTGTTCAAGAGTGGCGCAGCCTGCCGGTCCGCGAGCGGATCACGCACGCCCTGGTCAAGGGCATCGACGCCGACGTCGACGCCGACACCGAGGAACTGCGGGCCGAGATCGCCGACGCGGGTGGGCGCCCGATCGAGGTGATCGAGGGCCCGCTGATGGACGGCATGAACGTCGTCGGCGACCTCTTCGGCGCGGGCAAGATGTTCCTGCCCCAGGTGGTGAAGTCGGCCCGGGTGATGAAGAAGGCCGTTGCGTACCTGCTGCCATTCATCGAGGCGGAGAAAGATGCCGCCGGTGCCACTGGAGATTCGGGGAATAAGGACACCAACGGCACGATCATCATGGCGACGGTGAAGGGCGACGTCCACGACATCGGCAAGAACATCGTCGGGGTCGTGCTGCAGTGCAACAACTACGAAGTAATCGACCTCGGTGTGATGGTGCCTGCCCAGAAAATCCTGGACGCGGCCAAGGAGCACAACGCCGACATCATCGGGCTGTCCGGCCTGATCACCCCGTCCCTGGACGAGATGGTCAACTTCGCCGTCGAGATGGAACGCGAGGGGCTGGAGATCCCGCTGCTGATCGGTGGCGCGACCACTTCGCGCGCTCACACGGCGGTGAAGGTGGCGCCGCGTCGCAGCGGCCCGGTGGTCTGGGTCAAGGACGCGTCCCGCTCGGTGCCGGTCGCCGCTGCGCTGCTCGACGACAAGCAGCGCCCAGCCCTGCTGGAGGCCACCGAAACCGACTACGCAGCCCTTCGCGAACGGCACGCCCAGAAGAGCGAGCGGCCGATGCTGACGCTGGAGAAGGCCCGTGCGAACCGGACGCCGATCGAATGGGACGGCTACACGCCGCCGGTGCCCGCCCAGGGTGTGGGAGTACGGGAGTTCCACGACTACGACCTCGCCGAGTTGCGCGAGTACATCGACTGGCAGCCGTTCTTCAACGCCTGGGAGATGAAGGGACGCTTCCCCGACATCCTCAACAACCCGGTTTCGGGCGAGACTGCCCGCAAGCTGTACGACGACGCGCAGGAGATGCTCGACACCGCGATCAAGGAGAAGTGGCTGACCGCCAACGGGGTGATCGGTTTCTTCCCGGCGAACGCGGTCGGCGACGACATCGAGGTCTACACCGACGACACCCGTAGCGAGGTGTTGACCACGTTGCACAACCTGCGCCAGCAGGGCGAGCACCGGGCCGGCATCCCGAACCGGTCGCTGGGCGACTACATCGCCCCCAAAGAAACGGGCCTCCGGGACTACGTCGGCGCCTTCGCCGTCACCACTGGACTCGGCAGCGCTGCCTTGATCGCGGAGTTCAAGGCGGCCAACGACGACTACAGCGCGATCCTGCTGGAGTCGCTCGCCGACCGACTGGCCGAGGCGTTCGCCGAACGGATGCACCAGCGGGTCCGCAAGGAGTTCTGGGGATTCCAGCCCGACGAGCAGTTGGACAGCGAGGCACTCATCGGTGAGAAGTACATCGGAATCCGCCCTGCCCCCGGCTACCCGGCCTGCCCGGAGCACACCGAGAAGGTGACGCTCTTCACGCTGATGGACGTTCAGGAGCGGACCGGCATCCAGTTGACCGAGTCGATGGCGATGTGGCCCGGTGCCGCCGTCAGCGGCTGGTATTTCTCGCACCCGCAGTCGCAGTACTTCGTGGTCGGTCGGATGGCCCAGGACCAGGTCGCCGACTACGCCAAGCGCAAGGGCTGGACCCTGGCCGAAGCCGAGCGCTGGCTCGGCCCCAACCTCGGCTACAACCCCGAGGACTGAGGCTGGCGTTGGCTGAGGCTCCGCACGAAGACCTGCCGGTCGACCCTCGGGCTGCGCGGGCAGCCTTCCAGTCGGCGGTGCGTTACGCGTCGGTGGCCGCGATCGGCGGACTGTTGTTCGGTTACGACATTTCGACGACCAACCGCGCGGTCAACGCTCTGCAGGTCACCTTCCACATCGGCAACGGAATCCTGGGCTTCGCGGCGGCCTCGGGGGTGCTGGGTGCGGCGATCGGAGCGGTGTGGGCCGGCCGGATCGGCGACCGGTTGGGCCGCGTGTCGCTGATGAAGCTTTCGGCGGCTTCGTTCTTCGTGTGCGGACTCGGCGCCGGGTTGGCGACCAGCATATGGATGTTCATCGCCTTCCACCTCGTCGGTGGTGTCGGCATCGGCTTCTCGTCGGTTGCGGCTCCGGCCTACATCGCCGAGGTCTCACCCCCGCGCCTCCGCGGCCGGCTCGGCTCGCTGCAGCAGCTTGCCATCGTGTGCGGCCTGTTCGGGGCGTTGGCGTGGACCTGGGTGCCGTTCCACCTCGCCGGTGGTTCGACCAAGCCGTTGTGGTCGGGCCTGGCGGCCTGGCGCTGGACGTTCCTCGGCGAGTTGCTCTTGGCGCTGCTCTACTTCGTGCTGCTGTTTACGATTCCCGAGTCGCCACGGTATCTGGTCGCCCGGCAACGTGTTTCGCAAGCCGCGCAGGTGCTGTCCACGCTACTGGGGGAACGCGACGCTGCGCACACCATCGCCCGGATCGCCGACACCCTTGAGCAGGAGAAGCCGCAATCGTGGCGCGATCTGCGCAATCCGGCCGGCGGACTGTATGGAATCGTCTGGGTCGGCTTGGGGCTGGCCGTCTTTCAGCAGTTCGTCGGTATCAACGTGATCTTCAACTACTCCGATTTGCTCTGGCAGACAGTGGGATTCGGTGATAGATCGTCGTTCACCATCGGTTTGGTGACCACCGGGGTCAACGTGCTGATCACGTTGGTGGCGATCGCGCTGATCGATCGGCTCGGTCGAAGACCGCTGCTGCTGGCGGGGTCGGCGGGCATGTCGCTGATGCTGATCACCATGACGGTGGTTTTCGCCGGCGCGCCCGTGCGCAACGGTGAGCCGCAACTCGACGGGGCGTCGGCGATCGTCGCGCTGGTGGCGGCCGATCTGTTCGTGGTCTCGTTCGCCGTGTCCTGGGGGCCGGTGTTGTGGGTGCTGCTGGGCGAGATGTTCCCCAACCGGATCCGGTCGGCAGCGCTGGGCCTGGCCTCGGGCGTGCAGTGGATGGCCAATTGGACCATCGCGGTGACCTTCCCGGCGCTGCGTCACACGCTCGTCGTCGCCTACGGCTGCTACGCGTTATGTGCCGTGCTGTCATTCGTTTTCGTCTGGCGATGGGTGCGGGAGACCAACGGGGTGTCGCTGGAGGACATGTCCGACGAGGCGTCGCCTGCGGCGGCGATCTGAAACCGCCGTGACTTCGATCAGCTGACCATGAAACAATCGCTGGCCGTGAAGACCTTCGAGGATCTGTTTGCCGAACTCGGGATGCGCGCCCGCACCCGTCCGCCCGGCAGCGGCACCGTCGCCGCGCTGGACAGCGGCGTGCATACGCTGGGCAAGAAAATCCTCGAAGAGGCCGGCGAAGTGTGGCTGGCCGCCGAACACGAGTCCGACGAGGCGCTAGCCGAAGAGATCAGCCAGTTGTTGTACTGGGTCCAGGTGCTGATGATCGCCCGCGGGCTCACACTCGCCGACGTGTACCGGAAACTGTAGATGACGGCGCACGGGTCCACCAACCTGCGGGTCGCGGTTCCCAACAAGGGGGCGTTGAGCGAGTCGGCGGTCGAAATCCTGTCCGAGGCCGGCTACCGGCGCCGCACCGACCCCAAAGACCTGACGGTCATCGACCCACACAACCACGTCGAGTTCTTCTTCCTGCGGCCCAAGGACATTGCCATCTACGTCGGCTCGGGCGAGCTCGACTTCGGCATCACCGGAAGGGATTTGGCGCGCGAATCTCGCGCGCCCGTGCGCGAACGACTCGCATTGGGCTTCGGCTTTTCCACCTTCCGGTACGCCGCGCCGGCCGGACGGAATTGGACGATCGACGACCTGGCCGGCCGGCGTATCGCCACCGCCTACCCGAACATCGTGCGAGAAGACATGGCGGCCCGCGGTATTGAGGCGACCGTCATCCGGCTGGACGGCGCCGTGGAGATCTCGGTGCAGCTCGGGGTAGCCGATGCGATCGCCGACGTGGTGGGCTCGGGCCGCACCTTGAACCTGCACAACCTGGTGGCCTTCGGTGAAACACTGTGCGACTCGGAGGCAGTCCTCATCGAGCAGGTCAACCCGCACGCTGCCGGGCGGCCGGACGGCGCGGCCCGCGATCAATTGGTGGCCCGGGTACAGGGCGTGGTATTCGGTCAGCAATACCTGATGCTGGACTACGACTGTCCGCGTTCGGTTCTCGACTCTGCGACATCGATCACGCCCGGTTTGGAGTCACCCACGATCGCCCCGCTGGCCGACCCCGAGTGGGTGGCGGTGCGTGCCCTGGTGCCTCGACGGGACGTCAACGCGATCATGGATGAGCTGGCGGCCATCGGTGCGAAAGCGATCCTGGCATCGGACATCCGGTTCTGCCGGTTCTGATCATGCTTGCACCAGTGTTGTCGGCGTTGCTGTGTTAGCGTCCGCCCGGAGCCGCGTTTTCCGGCACGAGGAGATTCGCAATGACGCATTTCTACGTTCTGCTGGTTGCTCTCGGAATCGGTGTGATCGCCGGTTTGCGAACCTTCACCGCCCCGGCCGTCGTCTCGTGGGCGGCGGTGCTGCACTGGATCAACCTCAACAACACCTGGGCCTCTTGGGTCGGCAACGTGATCACCGCGATCATCTTCAGTGTGCTGGCCCTCGGTGAGCTGTACCTCGACAAGCAGCCCAAGACACCGGCCCGCACGGCACCGCCACCGTTCATCGGCCGGCTCGTCTCGGGCGGGTTCGCCGGAGCTGTCGTCGGCACCGTGTGGGCGTTCACCTACAGCGCGCTCGGCGCCGGCGTCGTGGGTGCCGTCGTGGGGACCATGGTCGGCTACCAGGCGCGCGCCCGGCTGTCCGGGTCGTTCGGCCGCGACCTGCTGGCCGCTCTGCTCGAAGACGTCGTTGCAGTCGGCGGAGGATTCGCGCTCGCCGCAGTCATCGCCGCTCTGTGACACAGCGTTTCGACGCGATCGTGTGAGTGCCGGCCAGGCCGGACCACCGCTGGCCGGACGATTGGATTGACCGCGGCCGGCCAGACCGTTGCAATGCTGGAGCGCAAGCTGTTCGGCGGCACCTGCGTCACCGCCGGATGTATTCCGACCAAGACATCGGTGGCCAGCGCGTACGCCGCTGATCTGGCCCGCCGCGGCTCCGACTACGGCGTCCGCACCGGCCCGGTCATCGTCGACATGTCAAAAGTCAAGGCGGGCAGGGACGGCATCGTCTTCGACGACCGCAGCGGCCAAGGCGCCTTTACCCATCCGCCCTACAACGACTTCGCGATCGTCGCGGCCAATCTGCTCGACAATGATTCCCAGGCGACCCCACGGCTGGTTAGCGACCGGATCGCTACCTACGCGCTCTACATCGACCCGCCGCTGGGACGTGCCGGGCTGACCGTCGAGCAGGTGCGCAAGTCCGGCCGGCCCGCGCTGGTCGGGCAGCGGCCGATGACCAAGGTCGGGCCGAGCGGTGGAAAGGGGTGAGAAGCAAGACTTTATGAAGGTCGTCGTTGACGCCAAGACCAAGCAGATCCTCGGGGCGGCCATCCTGGGGGTGGGCGGCGACGAGGCCATCCACGGCATCCTCGACACGATGTCGGCCCAAGCGCCGTACCCGACGCTGGCCCGCACAATGCACATCCATCCGACGGTGAGCGAACTGATACCGACCATGCTGCAGGAGATGTCGCTGCTGCAGTAGTCGCGGCTCAGGCGGCCGGTTCGGCGCCCTGCTGCAGCACGGTGTCGGCGTCGTCGTCGTCGGGAACGTCCGGCCAACCGGGGTACGGCGGCGGTGTGCCGCCGAAGACCGGACAGTGCGAGTGATGCGCGCACCAATCGCACAGTCGAGATGGCTGCGGCCTGAAATCGCCTGTGGCACCCGCGGATTGAATGGCGTGCCAGATCGCCATCAAGGTCTTCTCGAAGCGCAGCAACTCGTCTTCGTCGGGGGAGTAGTCCAGCAGCTGGCCGTCGGCCAGATAGATCAGCCGCAGCCGCGTCGGCAGCACACCGCGCGAGCGCAGCAACGCGACCGCATAGAACTTCATCTGGAACATGGCCTTGAACTCGGCCAGCGCCCGCGCCTCCGATGGCGCCTTGCCGGTTTTGTAGTCCACCACCCGCAATTCGCCGGTTGGCGCGACGTCGATGCGGTCGATGATTCCGCGCAGCAAGGTGCCGTCGGCCAGCTCGACCTCGATGCGCTGCTCGCAGCTCTGCGGGTCGAACCGGGTCGGGTCTTCCAGGCGGTAGTAGCCGGACAGCAGTTTGCGGGCCTCGTCGAGCAGGTGCGTCTGCTGCTCGACGTCCAATTGCTCGACCAGTTCGGGTTCCGCGGCGACCACCTGCTCCCACGCCGGGCCGACCAGCGCGTCGACGGTCTGCGGGCCGCGCCGCGCGGCGGGCAGGCCGTACAGCCGCTCCAATGCCGCGTGCACGACGGAGCCGCGGACCTGGGCGGTCGAGGACGGCTCGGGGAGCCGGTCGATGGCACGGAAGCGGTAGAGCAGCGGGCATTGCTTGAAGTCGGCAGCCCGCGATGGTGACAGGGCCGGCCGCCGCCTGGCTGGTGTGCCCGGTTGGTCTCCGTCCATATCCGCAGCCTAGAAGCCGGGTCGGACAACCCCGCGCAGCTCTGGCGGCGCGTCTGCTGGCAGGCTTGTCCGCTGTGTCCACAACCGGCCCGTTCGTCTCGGGTGATCGTGTGCAGCTCACCGACGCCAAGGGCCGGCACTACACGATGGTGCTGCGCCCCGGCAGCGAGTTCCACACCCACCGGGGCGCGATCATGCACGACGCGGTGATCGGGCAGCCGGAGGGCAGCGTGGTCAAGTCCGCCAACGGCGACAAGTTCCTGGTGCTGCGGCCGCTGCTGGTGGACTACGTGCTGTCGATGCCGCGTGGCGCACAGGTGGTCTACCCGAAGGACGCCGCGCAGATCGTGCACGAGGGTGACGTTTTCCCGGGTGCACGGGTGTTGGAGGCCGGGGCCGGATCCGGGGCGTTGACCTGTTCGCTGTTGCGCGCCGTCGGGCCGGACGGGCGGGTGATCTCCTACGATGTGCGCGTCGACCACGCCGAACACGCGCGCCGCAATGTGGAAACGTTCTTCGGCTGCATCCCGGACAACTGGCGTCTGGTGATCGGCGATGTCGTCGACGCCGACCTGCCCGACGGCTCGATCGACCGGGCGGTGTTGGACATGCTCGCGCCGTGGGACGTGCTCGAGCGGGTGTCGCGGGCGCTGGTCGCCGGCGGCGTGCTGATGATCTACGTGGCGACCGTGACCCAGCTCTCGAGGGCAGTGGAAGCGATACGCGCACAACAGTGTTGGACGGAGCCGCGGGCCTGGGAGACGATGCAGCGCGGCTGGAATGTCGTCGGGTTGGCGGTGCGGCCGCAACATAACATGCGCGGGCACACGGCGTTCTTGGTGTTTGCGCGCAAGTTGGCGCCCGGCGCCGTCACGCCCACGCCGCTGCACAGAAAGCAGCGCCCCACCGAACCCGGCTCAGTCGCCGCTGCGGACCAGATCCCTTCGGACCGAGAGTAATTCGAATTCAGGATGCGCGGCCACCAATCGCTCTGCGGCGTCGAGAACGTCGACGGCGTGTCGGCGATCGGCCGATGCCATTGCCACGCCGATCTCGGCTCGTCGATGTAGATCCTGCGACCCGGTCTCGGCGGCCGAGACGTTGAATTTGCGTTGCAACTCGGCGACCACCGGACGCACCACCGACCGCTTCTCTTTGAGCGAGTGCACGTCTCCGAGCAGCAGGTCGAACTCGAGCCAGCCGATCCACACGCGGGTCAGTGACCCGGTGTCGTCGGTGGCTCGGGCGTGTCGGCGCGGAACGCCAACAGGACATCGGCGGTTCGTGCCGACAGTTGCCAACCGCCTTGGTAGGGCCTGAATTCCATCGGGAAGGCGAAGTGTGGACCTTTCGGACTGCCCGAACTGACGTCGACGTTCGCCACTACGTCGGCGGGGTCGCGGTCGGACCAATTGACTTCGCGCACATCGAATTTCGCCGGCGCGAAGCCGCCGTTGATCAGGGCGTTGGCAAATTGGTCGAAGACGCCGGCGTTTTCCGGCGTAGCGCCCTCGACAAGGTTCAGCTTCTCCCGCCCGGGCACCGATGCGTCGGCCAGTCGGGACAGCACACCTGCCAGCGCCTCGGGCGGTGGCAGCGGCGCGGCCTGCGGAGCCGGCGTCGGACTTGGCGCCGCCGAGTTCGACGGTGCCGCGCTGTCCCGCGCGGCGTCGTCGTCCTCGCCATTGGAACACCCGGCAAGCCCGAGCGCCCCCGCAATCGCGGCGGTACTCAACATTGCGGCCAGGCTCCGGCGCATGCAGTGGCCGTCAGCGCGAACGCACGGCCGAGATCAGCGTCATCGCCGAGTCGTGCGACAACTTCCAGCCGCCCTGATCGACAAAGCGGAGGTACTCCGGTGTCGGGGTGAGGTGCGGGCCCGACGCGATGATGGTGGCCGTGGCGGCGCCGGGACCCGACGGCGCGATGTTGGTGATGTTGAAGACCAGCGGCAGGCTTCCCTTGGCGGCGGCCTTCTGCAGCTCATGGTCGGCCAGGCCGACCGGAACCGGGATACCGCCCTCGATGAGATCGCCCTTCTGGGCGAACGACACGCTCGGGTCCTGCAGCGTGTTAAGGACCGTCGACAACTGGCCGGCGGTGGGCATGTCGACCCCCACCGGCGCCGCCGGATCCTGCGGTAGCGGCACGCCGAAAACGACCGGCTGAACGTGAGGCGACGCAGTGCCGACGGATGCAATACAGGTCACACCTGCGGCGGCCGCGCCGATGGCGGCCACTGCCGCCACGCCTGTGGCTAGGGTTTTCACGGTAACAACGGTCCTCTCGGTAAAGCCGACTAAACACGATGTTAACGCTGTTGCCAGTGTGCCCCATTTCGAGTTACCGCATGAAACGGAAATCGCCGGTAGCGTTGAGGTATCCACCGCACACCGTCCCGGGGCGGGAAAGGAGCGCAACATGGGTGAGTTTGACCGTGAACCGTTCGAAAGCCCCCGCGAACCCGACTTCTCCAACGAGGATGCCGCCGAGTTGGACGAGCTTCGTCGCGAGGCCGCGATTCTGCGTGAGCAGCTGGACCACGCTGCCGGATCGCACGGCGCGGGCCGCAGTTCACGCGATGTTCACCAGCTAGAGGCGCGCATCGACTCGCTGGCGTCGCGTAACTCCAAGTTGATGGAGACCCTCAAAGAGGCCCGCCAGCAGTTGCTGGCGCTGCGTGAAGAGGTCGACCGGCTCGGACAGCCGCCCAGCGGCTACGGCGTGCTGTTGGCGACCCACGAGGACGACACCATCGACGTCTTCACCTCGGGCCGCAAGATGCGCCTGACGTGTTCGCCCAACATCGACGCGAACTCGTTGCGCAAAGGACAGACGGTTCGCCTCAACGAGGCTTTAACCGTCGTCGAGGCCGGCGCGTACGAATCGGTCGGCGAGATTTCGACGTTGCGCGAGGTGTTGGCCGACGGTCACCGGGCGTTGGTGGTCGGCCACGCCGACGAAGAGCGCATCGTGTGGCTGGCCGAGCAGCTGGTGGCCGAGGATCTGCCAGAGGGCCACCCCGATGCGCTCAACGACGACACCCGGCCGCGCAGGCTGCGTCCCGGTGACTCGCTTCTGGTGGACAGCAAGGCCGGCTACGCCTTCGAGCGCATTCCCAAGGCTGAGGTCGAGGATCTGGTGCTCGAAGAGGTTCCCGACGTGACCTATCACGACATCGGCGGGCTGAGCCGGCAGATCGAGCAGATCCGCGACGCCGTCGAGCTGCCGTTCCTGCACAAGGACCTCTACCGCGAATATGCGCTGCGCCCGCCCAAGGGTGTGCTGCTCTACGGTCCGCCCGGTTGCGGAAAAACGTTGATTGCCAAGGCAGTTGCCAACTCGCTGGCCAAGAAGATGGCCGAGGTCCGCGGTGACGACGCGCGTGAGGCCAAGTCCTACTTCCTCAACATCAAGGGCCCGGAACTGCTGAACAAATTCGTCGGCGAGACCGAACGTCACATCCGGTTGATCTTCCAGCGGGCCCGCGAGAAGGCGTCCGAGGGTACGCCGGTGATCGTGTTCTTCGACGAGATGGACTCGATCTTCCGCACCCGTGGCACCGGGGTCTCCTCCGACGTGGAGACCACGGTCGTGCCGCAGCTGCTCAGCGAGATCGACGGTGTGGAAGGTTTGGAGAACGTCATCGTGATCGGTGCCTCCAACCGTGAGGACATGATCGACCCCGCGATTCTGCGGCCCGGCCGCCTGGACGTGAAGATCAAGATCGAGCGGCCGGATGCCGAATCGGCGCAGGACATTTTCTCGAAGTATCTGACCGACAAGTTGCCAGTCAACGCCGACGATCTCGCCGAATTCGGTGACGACCGATCGCTATGTATCAAGGCCATGATCGAGAAAGTCGTCGACCGGATGTACGCCGAAATCGACGACAACCGGTTCCTGGAAGTCACCTATGCCAACGGTGACAAAGAAGTCATGTACTTCAAGGACTTCAACTCGGGCGCAATGATCCAGAACGTCGTCGACCGCGCGAAGAAGAACGCGATCAAGGCGGTGCTGGAGAGCGGCCAAAAGGGTCTGCGCATTCAGCACCTACTCGACTCGATCGTCGACGAGTTCGCCGAGAACGAAGACCTGCCTAACACCACCAACCCCGATGACTGGGCGCGGATTTCGGGCAAGAAGGGCGAGCGGATCGTCTACATCCGCACGCTGGTCACCGGCAAGAGTTCGAGCGCTTCACGGGCGATCGACACCGAGTCGAACCTCGGCCAGTACCTGTAGGACTTCGAACACGCCGACGTTTGAACCACGAACACGTCATGCCACGTCGCGGCGCCGTGGTTTAGGTTTCGGCGGGGAGCCGGATGGGACTCAGCCGGCCAGCAGCGAATAGCTGTTGGTCAGGTCGTCCTGGAGGACCTGTGCCGCGTGCGTGGTCGTGTCGATGCGCAACGGGCTGGTCAGCGTTCGGGTCTGGAAGGTCCAGCCGTCTGGCAGGTTGAGCCGCTTGCCGAGCCGGGGCAGATCGACGCGCGACAAGTTCGGGTCGACGATCTGACTCCAGGTCTGCATGACCCAACGCCGCAGCGCCGGGTCGTGCAGTTCGTAGATCTCCTCGCCGGCGTCATAGGTGAACACGGTGTGCCGGTGCACCTGGTTGGCGGTGTACGGGGCGGGGTCCATCGCCGACAGCAAGACGGTCGCTTGCAGCAACATGTCGATTCCGCCGAAGTTCTTGACCATCCGCGGGGCCTGGGACGCCTTCTCGATCGAGTTCATCAGCCAATACCGTGGGCCGTTGAGTAGTGCTGTTGCAGCGCCGTTTTCGGCCGCAATCTGCTTCGCGTCGAGTGCGGACCACAAGTCGGCGGGTAAGTCGTTGAGGCCGAAGCTGTTGTACACGGCGGCCTGTGGCCCCGCCTCGCCCGGTGTCACGAGAAGGACTTCGCCGTAGCGCTTTCCGGACAGGCCGGTGATGGGTTCGGCAGACACCAGGGTGAAAGTAGTGACTTCGATCACCCGCGTCAATGGCCCGCCCGCAGCTGTCGGTGCCGGGCTCACCTCGTCGCCACGCGGCTCCTCTTCGCCCCGCTGCGCGGGGCGCATCGTCGCCACGCCTAGGCTCTAGGGATGCAACGAATTATCGGAACGGAGGTCGAATACGGCATCTCGTCGCCGTCGGACCCGACCGCCAACCCGATCCTGACTTCGACGCAGGCGGTGCTGGCTTACGCGGCCGCCGCCGGGATTCAGCGCGCCAAGCGCACTCGGTGGGACTACGAGGTGGAATCGCCGCTGCGCGACGCGCGTGGTTTCGACTTGAGCCGCTCGGCCGGCCCACCGCCGGTGGTGGACGCCGACGAGGTCGGCGCCGCCAACATGATCTTGACCAACGGCGCGCGGCTCTATGTCGACCACGCCCACCCGGAATACGCCGCACCGGAGTGCACCGACCCGCTGGACGCGGTGATCTGGGACAAGGCCGGTGAACGCGTGATGGAAGCCGCCGCCCGGCACGTCGCCAGCGTGCCCGGCGCCGCCAAACTGCAGCTGTACAAGAACAACGTCGACGGCAAGGGCGCCTCCTACGGGTCGCACGAGAACTATCTGATGAGCCGCCAGACGCCGTTCTCGTCGGTCATCGCCGGGCTGACGCCGTTCCTGGTGTCCCGCCAGGTCGTCACCGGCTCTGGGCGGGTCGGGATCGGGCCATCCGGCGACGATCCGGGTTTCCAGCTTTCGCAGCGATCCGACTACATCGAGGTCGAGGTCGGGCTGGAGACCACGCTGAAGCGCGGGATCATCAACACCCGCGACGAGCCGCACGCCGACGCCGAACGCTACCGGCGGCTGCACGTCATCATCGGTGACGCAAACCTGTCCGAGACGTCGACCTATCTCAAGCTCGGCACCACCGCGCTGGTACTCGACCTCATCGAGGAGGGCCCGGCGCACGGAATGGACCTCAGCGACCTCGCGTTGGCCCGTCCGGTGCATGCCGTGCACGCGGTCAGCCGCGACCCGGCGCTGCGCGCGACCGTCGCGCTCGCCGACGGTCGTGAGCTGACCGCCCTTGCGCTGCAACGTATTTACCTGGACCGGGTGGCGAAGCTGGTCGACAGCCGTGAGCCGGACACCCGCGCGAGCCACGTCGTCGAGACCTGGGCGCACATCCTCGATCTGCTTGAGCGTGACCCGATGGAATGCGCAGAGTTGCTGGACTGGCCGGCCAAGCTGCGGCTGTTGGACGGATTCCGTCAGCGGGAGAACCTGAGCTGGTCGGCGCCGCGGCTGCATCTGGTCGACTTGCAGTACTCCGACGTCCGACTGGACAAGGGCCTGTACAACCGGCTGGTCGCGCGCGGGTCGATGAAGCGTCTGGTCAGCGAACAGCAGGTGATCGATGCGGTAGACAATCCCCCGACCGACACCCGGGCCTACTTCCGCGGCGAATGCCTGCGCCGATTCGGGGCGGATATCGCGGCGGCCAGTTGGGACTCGGTGATTTTCGATCTCGGTGGTGATTCCCTGGTCCGTATTCCGACGCTGGAGCCACTGCGCGGCAGTAAGGCCCACGTCGGAGCGCTGTTGGACTCGGTGGACAGCGCCGTCGAACTGGTGCAGCAGCTGACCACTTGACGGGCCGGACACGCGGCGCATCCGGCGACAATGCAGGCCTTGAACGGCCGTGCGGAGGAGCCGGGGTGGTGTTGTGAGCCTGAGCATGGACGCTATTGACCGGTAGGGTAGAGAAACCGACGGGCGTGTTGCACGGCCGATGACGATGCAGGAGGCAGCGATGGCCCAGGAGCAGACCAAGCGCGGTGGTGGTGGCGGCGACGACGACGACCTCACCGCCAGCACGGCCGCCGGTCAGGAACGTCGTGAGAAGCTGACTGAGGAGACCGATGATCTGCTGGATGAGATCGACGATGTGCTGGAAGAAAACGCCGAGGACTTCGTTCGCGCATACGTCCAAAAGGGCGGACAGTGACCTGGCCTAACCGCGATCGCCTGGCCACGAGCTTTTCCCTTCCCGGCACCGCCTCTGGCGGGCTGTCCTCTTTCTCTGATCATCTGCGCCGCGAGGCACCGGAGCTGCTGCCCGCCAGCCTCGGCGGCACCGACGCGATCACGCCGAGTTCTGCGCTGCCGCACGGCACGACGATCGTCGCGCTGAAGTACCCCGGTGGTGTCCTGCTCGCCGGCGACCGGCGCTCGACCCAGGGCAACATGATCGCCGGACGCGACGTGCAGAAGGTCTACATCACCGACGACTACACCGCCACCGGGATCGCCGGAACCGCGGCCGTCGCGGTCGAATTCGCCCGCCTGTACGCCGTCGAGCTGGAGCACTACGAGAAGCTGGAAGGCGTGCCGCTGACGTTCGCGGGCAAAGTGAACAGGCTCGCGATCATGGTCCGCGGCAACCTCGGTGCCGCGATGCAGGGTCTGGTGGCGCTGCCGCTGCTGGTCGGTTTCGACATCGACGATCCAGCACCGGAGAAGGCCGGCCGCATCGTGTCCTTCGACGCGGCCGGTGGCTGGAACCTGGAAGAAGAGGGTTACCAATCGGTGGGCTCGGGCTCGATTTTCGCCAAGTCTTCGGTCAAGAAGCTGTATTCGCAAGTGGCGGACGCTGATTCGGCGCTGCGGGTTGCGGTGGAGGCGCTTTACGATGCGGCGGACGACGATTCGGCCACCGGCGGGCCGGACCTGGTGCGGGGAATCTTCCCGACCGCCGTCAGCATCGGCGTCGACGGGGCGATCAACGTGGCCGAGCAGCGCATCGCCGAACTGGCCCGGGAAGTCATTCAAAAGCGCACCCGTGCAGATACTTTCGGATCAGATGCCGACCGTGCGGAAAGTGATTCATGAGTTTTCCCTATTTCATCTCGCCTGAGCAGGCGATGCGCGAGCGCAGCGAGCTCGCGCGCAAGGGCATCGCCCGCGGCCGGAGCGTCGTGACGCTGGCCTACTCCGGCGGGGTGCTGTTCGTTGCGGAGAACCCGTCGCGTTCGCTGCAGAAGATCAGCGAGCTCTACGACCGCGTCGGATTTGCCGCCGTCGGCCGGTTCAACGAGTTCGACAATCTTCGGCGTGGCGGAATCCAATTTGCCGACACCCGCGGCTACGCCTACGACCGCCGCGACGTGACCGGCCGGCAACTGGCCAACGTCTACGCGCAGACGCTGGGCACCATCTTCACCGAGCAGGCCAAGCCCTACGAGGTCGAGCTGTGCGTGGCCGAGGTCGCTCACCACGGCGAGACCAAAGCGCCTCAGCTGTATCGGATCACCTATGACGGGTCGATAGCCGACGAACCGCACTACGTGGTGATGGGTGGCACCACCGAGCCGATCATCAACGCGCTCAAGGACTCTTACGCCGAGAACGCCAACCTGGCGGACGCGGTGCACATTGCGGTTAACGCTCTCCAGGCAGGTCGTGCCGAGGGCTCGAGCAACGACCAGACTCCCTTGGGCGTGGAGAACCTGGAAGTCGCCATCCTCGATACCAACCGGCCGCGACGCGCGTTCCGTCGTATCACCGGCGCAGCGCTGGAACGTCTGGTGCCCGAACGCAACGGCTCTGAGTCGTCGGACGACTCGGCGGAGAAGTCGACGAAATAGGCGCTGCCGCATGCTGATCGGCTTGCTACTGGCTCTGGGCTGCTCGGTGTGTTACGGCACCGCGACGGTGCTGCAAGCCGTGGCGGCCCGCTCGGTGGATGCCGGCAACAGCGATTCCGGCGTCGACGCCGCGCTGCTGTTGCGGGCTTTGCGGCAATGGCGATATCTGCTGGGCGTCGCGCTCGACGGGCTGGGTTTCCTGCTGCAGATCGCAGCGCTGCGGCTGGTTCCGATCTATGTCGTCGCCGCGGCCATCGCCGCGTCACTGGCCGTCACCGCGATCGTGGCCGCCTGGCTGCTGCACGCGCGACTGTCCGCAACGGAGTGGGGCGCTGTGGCGGTGGTGTGCGCGAGCCTGGCGATGCTCGGCGTCGCCGCCGGTCCGGAGGGCACCGAGCACGGCCCGGCCGGGCTGGGCTGGGCCTTGCTGGTGGTGGTCGCTGTGGTGTTCAGCGCCGGCGCGGCCGCAGGGCGCCTGGGCGTTCGCTCTCGTGCGCTGGTGCTGGGTCTGAGTGCCGGCGCGGGTTTCGGTGTTGTCGAAATCTCTGTCCGGTTGATCGACACGGTCGATCCGACCAGGGCAGCGTTCTACGCCAATCCCGCTGTCTACGCGTTGGCCGCCGGTGGAGCGGCCGGTTTCCTGCTACTGACCTCGGCATTGAGCCGTGGATCGGTGACCACCGCCGTCGCCGGCATGGTGGTCGGTGAGACCGTCGGCCCTGCTCTGGTCGGGGTGGCGTGGCTGGGCGACCGCACCCGCCCCGGCCTGGGCTGGATGGTGGAAGCCGGGTTCGTGGTGGCGGTGCTCGCGGCGCTGGCGCTGAGCCGGTTCGGCGAGGCGCCGGAGCCAGCGGAGTCGTGACGCGCGCCCGAGCACCACTCATCGCTCAAGATTCGTCGCCACCTACCGCTGAAGCTCCTGCGTAGGGCGTCTCCGATTATGGAAGCGCGATCCGTAGTGCCTTGCTGATCTCCTGCATTGTCGGCGGCGACAACGCGCCGAGCGATTCGGTGAGCTCGTCGTGGTAGAGCTGCACGATGTCATCGACCAGAACGAACCCGGCGAGCGGATCGGCCGCGGTCAGTGCGACGACGATCGGTAGGTGCGCGTTCTTGCTTGTCGTGGTGATCCGCGCGGCCAGGACGGTGTCGAGGTTGCGGTTGCGGGAGTTGTTGCTGAGGATTACCCAGGGTTTCGCGCCGTGGCCGAGGTCGACTCGATAGGTCTGGCTCCGCATTCCCCGATTCACAGCCGAGCTTGCGTGCGCGCCGCGTAGCGGTCCCGGGCCGCTCGTCGGTCGGCGTGGGCAGACTCGGTGTTGAACTCCTCGCCCAGCTGCGCATACCCGGCATCGAGAACGTGATCACCCAGTGCTTCCGCACCGGCTTGGAGTAATGCCCGCAGGGCGGCGGCCTCTGACGTGATGTCGCTTCCACCTCGCTGACTCGCCCACCGACGCAGCGCGTCAAACCACGCGGAACCCTGGTCAAGATACGGCGCGATCACCGCCTCATCGGCGTCCTTCAAGATCAGGCTCACTCGCTTACTCATACACGTGAATTTACACTGGAATCACACGCATATAGCAGCGTATTTGGCTCGAATCGTCGTCAACTCGGAGATTGTCACCGGAACGCACCTACTCATCGGTGCACCACGCACTGCGCGGCTGGTACGCCGCCGCGGGCAACCTTGGCGCACCGCGTTGTCACTGACATCGCATGCCCGCCCGCGTCGAGCACATCTGCAGATTTACCGAAAAGCTCCAGGAAGGGGTCAACCCGCCGCACTACTCCAGGAAGCCGCGAGCGGTGTCGTGTCCGTTGAGGACGGCCCGGTCGAGTCCACGGTTGAACGCCTCGCAGCAGGTCTCAGGCACCAGCAGGCAATGGTGGCAGGCTCCCGGGGTGGACCCGCGGCCGCGCGGTCCCGCCGTGTCCTCTCCGCAGACCGGGTCGGTGGCGCACCAGGCCGCGGCGGCGACGGCGGCGTCGAGGATCTCGCCGAGGGGCTGCGGATGGCCGAGCTCGACGAGACCACCGAGGGTTCCGTGTACGTCGCCGGCCGCGGTGTAAATGAGGAACGCAGTGCGGTTGTCGACGGCGACGATTCGCTCCCGCAGTGCCGGCAGCGGGTATCCCGCATGTGGTGCCGCGGCACGCATGACGAGGTGCGCGAGCGTGTGCGCGAGCAGCCAGGGCAACGGTTGCGCGGGCTCGTTTTGCTTGAGCGCGGGCCGTGCCGCGTTTTCCAGCCGCACGTCCATGCGAACCCGCGCGGCCCACGCGCCAACCGCGGCCGGGTCGAGCATGAACAACAGGCCTTCGCCGAAGACCGAACTGTCCGCCGACAGCGAGGACCCTCGAGACACTCGGCGTGAGACACGCAGGGTCGTCAGGCCGAAGGCGTCCGATGGCGCGAAGCTAGTCGCGGCGGCGCTTCGTGATACGCGAACACCCTGATGGATGTTTGCTTTTGCAACCAGCGCGGGTGGTGGCGGACGGCCACGCCCCCGGACGCTACAACCCGCCGCCCAGGTGATCTCGCGAGCCGCGCCACCGTCGGGGCCGCGCAACCAGTACGCTCGAAATGTGCAGCGGCGAATCATGGGCATCGAAACCGAATTCGGTGTCACCTGCACTTTCCACGGCCATCGGCGTCTGTCGCCCGACGAAGTGGCCCGCTACTTGTTCCGACGGGTGGTCTCGTGGGGCCGCAGCTCCAATGTCTTCCTGCGTAATGGCGCCCGGCTGTACCTGGATGTCGGCAGCCATCCCGAGTACGCCACCGCCGAATGCGACAGCCTGGCGCAGCTGGTTACCCATGACCGCGCCGGCGAACGGGTGCTGGAAGACCTGCTGATCGACGCCGAGCAGCGCCTCGCCGACGAGGGCATCGGCGGCGACATCTATCTGTTCAAGAACAACACCGACTCGGCGGGCAACTCCTACGGCTGTCATGAGAACTACCTGATCGTGCGGGCCGGTGAGTTCTCTCGGATCTCCGACGTGCTGTTGCCGTTCCTGGTCACCCGCCAGCTGATCTGCGGCGCAGGCAAGGTGCTGCAGACCCCCAAGGCCGCCACCTTCTGTCTGTCGCAGCGCGCCGAGCACATCTGGGAAGGTGTCTCCTCGGCTACCACCCGGAGCCGTCCGATTATTAACACCCGCGACGAGCCGCACGCCGACGCCGAGAAGTACCGGCGGCTGCACGTCATCGTCGGCGACTCCAACATGTGCGAGCTCACCACCATGCTCAAAGTGGGCAGCGCGTCTCTCGTGCTGGAAATGATCGAAGCCGGCGTGCCGTTCCGCGACTTCTCGCTCGACAACCCGATCCGTGCGATCCGGGAAGTCAGCCACGACGTCACCGGCCGGCGGCCGGTGCGGCTGGCCGGTGGGCGTCAGGCCAGTGCGCTGGACATCCAGCGGGAGTACTACGCGCGCGCCGTCGAGCACCTGCAGACCCGCGAGTCCAACCCGCAGATCGAGCAGGTCATCGATCTATGGGGACGCCAGCTCGACGCGGTGGAAAGCCAGGACTTCGCCAAGGTCGACACCGAAATCGACTGGGTGATCAAGCGAAAGCTGTTCCAGCGCTACCAGGATCGCTACGACATGGAGCTGTCCGATCCGAAGATCGCCCAGCTCGATTTGGCCTACCACGACATCAAGCGCGGCCGCGGCGTCTTCGATCTGCTGCAGCGCAAGGGGCTGGCGTCGCGCATCACCACCGACGAGGAAATCGACGCGGCCGTCGACCTGCCGCCGCAGACCACCCGCGCCCGGTTGCGCGGTGAGTTCATCAGCGCCGCCCAAGCGGCCGGACGCGATTTCACCGTCGACTGGGTACACCTCAAGCTGAACGACCAGGCGCAGCGCACCGTGTTGTGCAAGGACCCGTTCCGGTCGGTAGACGAGCGGGTCAAAAGGCTGATCGCCAGCATGTAGCGCGCCGCGCGCCGTCAATTAGGGTGGTGCGAGTGGCCGTTTCGAAAGTCGAGCGATTGATGAATCTGGTCATCGCACTGCTGTCCACCCGCAGCTACATCACCGCGGAGAAGATCCGCTCCAGCGTGGCGGGGTACGCGGACAGCGCCAGTGATGAAGCGTTTTCGCGAATGTTCGAGCGCGACAAGAATGAACTGCGCGACCTGGGCATTCCGTTGGAGACCGGGCGGGCGTCGTCCTACGACCCGGTGGAGGGCTACCGGATCAACCGCGACACCTACGCGCTGCCCGCCGTCGAGCTGACCGCCGATGAGGCCGCCGCCGTCGCGGTCGCCACCCAGCTCTGGGAGTCTCCCGAGCTGATCACCGCCACCCAGGGCGCACTGCTGAAGCTGCGGGCCGCCGGCGTCGACGTCGACCCGGACGCGCCGATCGCCATCGCGTCACCGGCGGGCAGCGTCGGACTGCGCGGCTCCGAAGACGTGCTGAATGCCCTGCTGTCGGCGGTCACGGCCCGGCAGGCCGTGCAGTTTCCGCACCGGCCGTCACGCACCGATCCATACACGGTCCGCACGGTCGAGCCGTGGGGAGTGGTGACCGAGAAGGGACGGTGGTATCTGGTCGGTCACGACCGCGACCGCGACGCCACCCGCACATTCCGGCTGTCCCGTATTGGTGCCGGGGTGACCCCGATCGGCCCGGCCGGCGCCGTCACCGCTCCCGACGACGTCGACCTGCGCGACATCGTCGCCAAGGCGGTCGGTGACCCACCAACGGGTGTCAGGGCGCAGGTCTGGGTCGCGGACGGACGCGCCACCGCGCTGCGGCGCGCCGGGACATCGGTGGGGTCACGGCAGGTCAACGGCCGCGACGGCGACGTCATCGAGATCGACATCGGAACCACCGGCCGAGTGGCCCGCGATATCGCCGGTTACGCCGCAGACGCCGTCGTCCTGGAACCCGCAACGCTGCGCGACGAGGTATTGAGCCTGCTGCGCGCCCACGTGGAGGAGGAGCGGCGCCGATGACTCCCGTGTCGACGCGCCTGGTGCGGCTACTGAACATGGTCCCGTACTTCCAGGCGAACCCGCGCGTCACCCGCGCCCAAGCCGCCTCGGACCTCGGCGTTTCGGTCACGCAGCTGGGGGAGGACCTGGACCAGCTGTGGCTGTGCGGCCTGCCCGGTTATGGCCCGGGCGATCTGATCGACTTCGAATTCACCGGCGACGCCATCGAGGTGACCTTCTCCGCCGGGATGGACACCCCGCTGCAGCTGACGTCGCCGGAGGCGACGGGACTGCTGGTGGCGCTGCGGGCGCTCGCCGACATCCCGGGCGTGGTCGATCCGGAGGCCGCACGCAGCGCGATCGCGAAGATCGAAGCCGCCGCCGGAGCGGCCGGACACGGCAACGATGTCGCCGCGGTCGACGAGCCCGCGCCGGTCGAGAGCTCGGCCGCCGCGGCGGTGCGTGCCGCGGTTCGCGCCGCCAAGGCGTTGAGCATCGACTACTACGCCGCCTCACACGACACGCTGGCCACCCGGATTGTCGACCCGATCCGGATCGTGCTCGTCGGTGGCCATAGCTACCTGGAGGCGTGGTCGCGGGAGGCCGAGGGCGTGCGGCTGTTCCGGTTCGATCGCATCGTCGACGCCGCCGTGCTCGACGAGCCTTCTGCACCGCCGGAACCCGCGATCCAGGCGCCGCCGGACACCTCGCTGTTCGACGCGGACCCGTCGCTGCCGTCGGCAACGTTGCGGCTGGCGCCCGAAGCATCCTGGATGTTCGAGTACTACCCGATGCGTCTGCTGGCCGAACTGCCCGACGGCCACTGTGAGGCGGCGATGACCTACGCCTCCGAAGACTGGATGGCTCGTCAGGTGCTCGGGCTGGGGTCGGCTGTTCGTGTTCTGGCGCCGGAGTCGCTGGCGAAGCGGGTGCACGACGCCGCCACTGCTGCACTGGAGGCGTACCGGGCCGCGGCGCGGTCCGGCTGATCGAACCACGGCTGCGGTAGCATCGTGGAGACATCTGGAGGTAAACACACGTGAATGCTCTGACTCCGGGTCACCTGGCTATCATTGCGGTCCTGGTGATTGTTCTATTCGGCGCCAAGAGGCTTCCCGACGCCGCGCGCTCACTGGGCAAGTCGTTGCGCATTTTTAAGGCCGAGGTTAAAGAGCTGCAAGGCGAGAGCAAACCGGAAACACCTGCTACTAACGCAGCGCCGGCCCAGCCGGTGCACTCCGAGCGGGTAGAGCCGCCGGCGGCTGACGGTCGCTCGGCGTAGTCTGGCCCCCGCCGCTACGGCGCCCGAGCGCCAATTCACTGTGCGTACCAACGGTTTATTCAGGCGGCTGGATCCGCGTTCCCGTCGCAGCCGCGCCAACCCCGACGCGACCATGTCGCTGGTCGCCCATCTCACCGAGTTGCGCGCCCGACTGCTGATCTCGCTGGCGACGATCACCCTCGCCACCGCGGTGGGTTTCATCTGGTACACGCACCCATTGTTCGGATTCGAAAGCCTGGGCGAGTGGCTGCGCCATCCGTATTGCGCGCTGCCGCCGTCCGCGCGCGCCGACATCGCCAACGGGCAGTGCCGGTTGCTGGCCACCGCGCCCTTCGACCAGTTCATGCTGCGGCTCAAAGTCGCGTTGACGGCCGGTGTGGTGCTGGCCTGCCCGGTGTGGCTGTACCAACTCTGGGCGTTTATCACCCCGGGGTTGTACAAGAAAGAAAAACGTCTCGCGGTCGCGTTTGTGGTGCCGGCGGCGCTGCTGTTCGTCACCGGCGCGGTGTTGGCCTACCTGGTGCTGGCCAAGGCGCTGCACTTCCTGCTCACGGTCGGTAGCGACGTTCAGGTGACCGCACTCTCCGGTGATCGGTACTTCGGCTTCCTGATCAACCTGCTGCTGGTGTTCGGGGTGAGCTTCGAATTCCCGCTGCTGGTGGTGATGCTCAACGTCGTCGGCGTGCTGACCTACCAGCGACTGAAGTCGTGGCGCCGCGGCCTGATCTTCGCAATGTTCGTCTTCGCGGCCATTTTCACGCCGGGCTCCGACCCGTTCTCCATGACGGCGCTGGGTCTGGCGCTGACAGTGCTGCTGGAATTGGCCATCCAGATCGCCCGCGTGCACGACACGCGCAAAGCCAAACGCGAAGCGCTGACCACACTCGACGATGACGAAGCCGCGGTCATCGCGTCGCCGTCTGCTGTCGACCCGCCGTCGGCGGTCGGCGCGCCGTCGAGCTTCACCGGACCTCATGACGACATCACCTGACGCCGCCCCGCACCAGCGTGAGCGTGCGTGTTTGCACACCGGCACGCCGAGAACGGCGTACGACTGCGCACGCTCGCGCGAGGTAGGCATACCTTGAGCGAATTAGCCCGGTTCACTGCGGAATTGGAGTTTGAGCTGGACGGCTTTCAGCGCCGGGCGTGTGCGGCGTTGGAAAGCGGCCACGGTGTTCTGGTGTGCGCCCCGACTGGGGCCGGTAAGACCATTGTCGGCGAATTCGCGGTGCACCTGGCTCTGGCGTCCGGCGGAAAATGCTTCTACACCACGCCGATCAAGGCGCTGAGCAACCAGAAGCACAACGACTTCGTGGCCCGCTACGGCAAAGATCAGATCGGGCTGCTCACCGGTGACCTGTCGGTCAACGCCGACGCCCCGGTGGTGGTGATGACCACCGAAGTGCTGCGGAACATGCTGTACGCGGATTCGCGCGCGCTGCGAGGTCTTTCGTATGTGGTGATGGACGAGGTGCACTTCCTCGCCGACCGGATGCGCGGCGCGGTGTGGGAGGAAGTCATCCTGCATCTGCCCGACGACGTGCGCCTGATCAGTTTGTCGGCGACGGTGAGCAACGCCGAAGAGTTCGGCGGCTGGATCCAGACCGTGCGCGGCGACACGACCGTGGTCGTCGACGACCACCGGCCGGTTCCGCTGTGGCAGCACATGCTGGTCGGCAAGCGGCTGTTCGACCTGTTCGACTACGGTGCTTATTCGGACGCACCAGGCGCCAAAGACCGGCGGCACGCGATCGTCGACCCGAACCTGTTGCGCCACATCGCCCATCGCCGTGAGGCCGATCGACTGTCCGACTGGCGCGGCCCACGCGGCGGCAGGGGAGGTGGGCCAGGCTCAGGGCGGTCCGGTTTCTACCGCCCGCCGTCGCGGCCCGACGTCATCAAGATGCTCGACGCGGACGGGCTGCTGCCGGCGATCACCTTCGTGTTCTCCCGGGTCGGCTGCGACGCCGCGGTGCAGCAATGTCTGCGGTCGTCGCTGCGACTGACCACCGAAGCGGAGCGGGCGCAGATCGCCGAGGTGATCGACCACCGCTGCGGCGATCTCCAGGACTCCGACCTCGACGTGCTCGGCTACTACGAGTGGCGCGAGGCGCTGCTGCGCGGCATCGCCGCCCACCACGCCGGCCTGCTGCCGGTGTTCCGGCACACCGTCGAGGAGTTGTTCACCGCCGGGCTGATCCGGGCCGTCTTCGCCACCGAGACACTGGCTTTGGGCATCAACATGCCTGCCCGCACCGTCGTGTTGGAGCGACTGGTGAAGTACAACGGCGAACAGCACCTTCCGCTGACGCCCGGCGAGTACACCCAGCTGACCGGCCGGGCCGGCCGGCGCGGCATCGACGTGGAGGGGCACGCCGTCGTGCTCTGGCACCCCGGCGAGGAGACCACCGAACCGGCCGAGGTCGCTGGGCTGGCCTCCACCCGAACCTTCCCGCTGCGCAGTTCGTTTGCGCCGTCGTACAACATGACGATCAACCTGGTGAACCGGGTGGGCACCGAGCAGGCGCACCGGCTGCTGGAGCAGTCGTTCGCGCAGTATCAAGCCGACCGCTCGGTGGTGAGCTTGGTCCGCGGCGTCGAGCGAGGCCGGCAGATGCTCGACGACGTCGCCGCCGAACTCGGCGGCAACGATGCGCCCATCCTCTCCTACGCCCGACTGCGCGAGCAGATCAGCCAGCACGAGCGCGAGCAGGCCCGAGCGTCGCGGCTGCAGCGTCGGCAGGCGATCCACGACGCGCTCTCGGCGCTGCGTAAGGGCGACATCATCACGATCACACACGGGCGACGCGGCGGGCTGGCCGTCGTCCTGGAGCCGGCCCGCGACGACTCGGACCCGCGGCCGCTGGTGCTGACCGAAAACCGCTGGGCCGGAAGGATTTCCTCGGCTGACTACTCCGGTGAATCGGCACCGGTCGGATCGATGAGCTTGCCCAAACGCATCGAACATCGGCAACCGCGGGTCCGCCGCGACCTGGCGTCGGCGCTGCGTTCGGCGGTCGCCGACCTGCCGGTTTCCGGCGACCGCGGCGGCAAACGCGGCGAAAGCCGCGACACCGACCCCGAGCTGGCGGCGCTGCGCGAGAAGATGCGTCGACACCCGGGCCACCGCGACGCCGATCGAGAAGCCCGGATCCGGATCGCCGAGCGCTACCTGCGGATCGAACGCGATAACGCGGCGTTGGAGAAAAAAGTCGCCGCCGCGACCAACTCGTTGGCCCGCACCTTCGACAAGATCGTGGGGCTGCTCACCGAACGCGGGTTCATCACCCTCGACGACGGCACGCCGACGGTGACCGACGACGGCCGGCTGCTGGCCCGGATCTACAGCGAGAGTGACCTGCTGGTGGCCGAATGCCTACGCACCGAGGCGTGGACGGGTCTTAAGGACGCCGAGTTGGCGGCCGTGCTGTCGACGGTGCTGTACGAGACGCGAGGCGGCGACGGGCCCGGCGCGCCGCGCAACGAGCAGATTCCCACCCCGCGGTTGCGCCAAGCCCTGACCCAAACCCGGCGTCTGTCGGCGACGTTGCGCGCCGACGAGCACCGGCACCGGATCGCGCCGACCCGCGAGCCCGACGACGGCTTCGTCGCCGCCATCTACCGGTGGGCCAGCAGCGGCGACCTGGTCACCGCGCTGGCCGCCGCGGACGCCGAGGGCACCGGGCCGGCGCTGTCGCCGGGGGACTTCGTCCGCTGGTGCCGGCAGGTGCTTGACCTGCTGGACCAGATCCGCAACGCCGCCCCGCAGCCGGAACTGCGGGCCGCCGCCAAGCGCGCGATCGACGCGATTCGGCGCGGCGTCGTGGCAGTTGACGCCGGGTAGGCTGAGCCGAGGTTACCGTTGCCTACGGCGACCGATGCGAGGACGGCAATCAGGAGGACTGAGACACGATGAGCGGACCGCAGGGATCCGACCCGACGCAGGGGTGGCAGCCGCCTCACGGTGAAGGTCAGCAATCCGGCGAGGACCAGACCCAGCAGGCCTCACCGTGGCAGCAGCAACCCGGTGGCGAGCAGAGCTGGCAGCCGTCCGGCGGTGAGCAGCAGACCTGGCAGCCGCCGGCCTACACGCCCACCGAATACGGGCAGTACCAGCAGCCGCCCACCCAGTACTACCCGCCGTCGCAATATCCGCCGGGCTACCCGCAGCAGGGTCAGTACGGTGGCCAGAGCGCATATGGCCAGTACGGCCAACCGGGTCAATACGGTCAGCCAGGTCAGCCAGGTCAGCCAGGTCAGCCAGGTCAGTACCCGCAGCCCGGTCAGTACGGCCAGTACCCGGGGCCTTACGGTCAGCCGCCGGCCGGTCCGCAGCGCTCCAAGAAAACAATCGGCACAATCGCCGGTGTCGTGGCCGCCGTCGTCGTCGCGGTAATCCTGGTGCTGGGCTTCTGGGCACCGGGTTTCTTCGTCATCACCAAACTCGATGTCGGTAAAGCCGAAGCCGGCGTGCAACAGATCCTCACCGACGGCACCAACGGCTACGGCGCGAAGAACGTCAAGGACGTCACGTGCAACAACGGCCAGAACCCGACCGTCAAGAAAGGCGCCACCTTCGACTGCGACGTCAACATCGACGGCACCAAGCGCTCCTTGACGGTGACGTTCCAGGACAACAAGGGCACCTACGAGGTGGGTCGGCCCAAGTAGCTCACGACCCAGGCAGCGCGTCCAGCGCCTTCTGCAATCGCGCGATCGATGAGCCGAGGCCCAACTCGGTAGCGAGGTCAGCGACCCGGGCCGGGTCGGCGGCGACCAGCGGCAGCGCGTCGGTGGCAGTCGAGAGCGTGACCGGTGCGTCGGTGGCCACCCGCACCACTGGTCCGGCCACCTCGATGTAGTCCAGGGCGTTTCGCAGTTTGGTCCGAACCCCTTTGGCCAGTGAGGATTTCGGGTCGTCGACGGCGGCCAGGATGGCCGCCAGCGAGCCGTGCTGCGCCAGCAGCGTCGCGGCCGTCTTCTCACCGACTCCGGGTACACCGGGCAGCCCGTCGGATGGGTCGCCGCGCAGCAGCGCCAGTTCGGCGTAGCCTGTGCCGGCCCGGTCGGCCGGCAAGCGGTAGCGCTCGGCTACCTCGGCAGGGCCCATCAGCGTCGCGTTGGTCAGACCGCGACCGAGGTAGAGCACCCGGATGGCGACCGGTTCATCGCGCACGACCTGCAGCAGGTCGCGGTCGCCACTGACCACGATCACCGCGTCGCGGCGCTCCTTGGCGGCCAGCGTGCCGATCACATCGTCGGCCTCATAGCCCTCGGCGCCACCGGTGCAGAGGCCGAACGCGTCGAGAATCTCGGCGATCATCTCCACTTGCGGCGACAGGTCGTCGGGAACTTCCTCGACGTCGGTTTGCCCGATCGGATTTTCCTCCTCGACCCGATGCGCCTTGTACGACGGGATGGCGTCGACCCGGAACTGCGGGCGCCAATCCAGATCCAGGCAGACCACCAGCCGGCCGGGTTTGTGTCGGGTGATCACCGTGGCCACCGAATCGATGAAGCCGCGGACCGCGTTGACCGGCCGACCGTCGGGGGAAGTGATCGACGAGGGGACGCCGAAGAACGAGCGGAACCACATGCTGGCGCCGTCGAGCAGCAGCAGCGGCGCGGACATGCCCGTGAGCTTATTCGCCGTTGATTCTGCGCTGGCGGCGCGTGCTACTCGAACTTCTTCTCCCGCAGCGCAGAGTCAACGTCTCCCGCTAGCCTGACACGCATGGTTTCCGACCGCTTCGATGCCGAGGTCTACCGCCGCCGAGTGGCGGCCGCTACTGCCGCCACGGCGAAGGCGGGCCTGGCCGGCCTGGTGATCACCCCGGGATATGACCTGCGCTACCTCGTCGGCTCGCGCGCGCAGACCTTCGAACGCCTGACCGCGCTGGTGCTGCCAGTCACCGGTGACCCGACGATCGTCGTGCCGCGCCTGGAGTTGGCGTCGCTCAAGCAATCCGCGGTCGCCGATCTCGGCGTGACGGTGCGGGATTGGGTCGACGGGGACGACCCCTACGCGTTGGTTGCCGACGCCGTGGGCGGCGCTCCGGCGACGACGGCGGTCACCGACTCGATGCCCGCGCTGCATCTGTTACCGCTGGCCGATGTCCTTGGCGCGCTGCCCGTGTTGGCCACCGACGTGTTGCGCGAACTGCGGATGGTCAAGGACGCCGCCGAGGTCGACGCACTGCGCAAAGCGGGCGCGGCGATCGACCGGGTGCACGCTCGGGTGCCGCAGTTCCTGGTGCCCGGCCGCACCGAGGCCGACGTCGCCGCCGATATCGCCGAAGCCATTGTCGCCGAAGGGCATTCGGAGGTGGCCTTCGTCATCGTCGGCTCCGGACCGCACGGCGCCGACCCGCACCACGAGTACTCCGACCGCGAGATTGAAGTCGGCGACATCGTCGTCGTCGACATCGGCGGCCCGTATGCGCCCGGTTACAACTCCGACTCGACCCGCACCTACAGTATCGGTGAGCCCAGCCCCGATGTGGCGCAACGCTATTCGGTGCTGCAGCGCGCTCAACAAGCGGCTGTGCGGGCAGTGCGACCCGGCGTGACCGCCGAGCAGGTCGACGCCGCAGCCCGCAACGTGCTGGCCGAGGCCGGGCTGAGCGAGTACTTCGTGCACCGCACCGGCCACGGCATCGGGTTGTCGGTGCACGAGGAGCCCTACATCGTCGCCGGCAACGACTTGCCGCTACAGGTCGGCATGGCGTTCTCCGTCGAGCCGGGTATCTACTTCCCCGGCCAGTGGGGAGCCCGCATCGAAGACATCGTGGTGGTGGGCGAGCACGGCGCGCAGTCGGTGAACCACCGTCCACATCAGCTGATCGTGGTGCCGGTTTAATCGCCACCAGTCAAGCGCTGCGACCACCCGGAGTATTAGGCTCAAGTGATGACCGACCACGACCGCACCGCCGCCCGCCGAGAGATCACCAACGCGCTGATGAACGCGCTGGAGCGACGACACGAAGTGCTGGACCTGATCGTGGAGGCTGACGATCGACCGTCGGCGGTGGACGCGATCGTCGAGCTGCTGGATACCTCACGGCTCGGTGCCGAAGCGGTGATCGGGATGTCGTTCGATCAGTTGACCAAGGTCTCGCGCAAAAAGATCGTCGCCGAGCTCGAGGATCTCAACAACATCTTGAGCTTCACGTTCAAAGACCGACCGGCCAGCGCGGGCGAAACCCTGACGCTGCGTGCGTTCTCCAGTAAGTCCGACCTTGACATCTTTTCCGCGCGCACCCAGGAGACGGGCGCCAAGGGAGATGGCTCGGGCGCTCCCGCCAGCGGCGTCGAGGACGAAATCCGTTCTGCACAAGACCGTTTCGACGCCGAGGAGGCGGCCTGGTTCGTCGCGGTCGACGGCGATGAGAAGGTCGGCATGGTGTTCGGCGAACTGTACGGCCACGAAGTGCACGTCCGCATCTGGATCCACCCGGACTACCGGCATCGCGGCTACGGAACCGCAGCGCTGGCCAAGTCCCGACCGGAGATGGCGGCATATTTCCCGGCGGTGCCATTGGTGATCCGGGCGCCCGGCGCCACGCTCGTCTAGCGGGCTAGTCGGTTTTGCGGTTCAACAGATCCGACGATCCCAGCACCCGCTCCACCTGAACCTCGATCACGACCCGTCGCGGGTTTTCCCGCGGTGTGCGGTAGCGCTGGGCGTAGCGCAGCTCTGCGTCGCGGACGGCGTCGATCTCGCCGTTGACGCTCGCCCGACCTTCTAACGACAGCCAGCGGGCGCCGTCGACCTGGCTGAGTACGGCGACCCCGCCGCGGTCGGCGTTGACCGCTTTCTGCGATCCGCCGGTGGTGATCACCCGGGCGATGTGCGTCTTTGGGTCGAACGTGAATCCCACCGCGACCACGTGTGGCGAATTGTCCGCGCGCAGCGTGGTCAACATGGCGAGGTGACGCTCGGTCAGAAACGCCAGCGCGTCGTTGGTCAGCCGGGCCGTGGAGTTCGCCATCACCGCTCACGCTAGCGCAGGACATAATCGCAGCCGTGAATGACACGGGCGCGCACACGGTGCTGATTCTGGGTGGCCGCAGCGAAATCGGCATCGAGCTCGCAAGGCGGCTCGCCCCGCGTGCGTCGATCGTGCTGGCGGCCCGCAACGCCGACCGCCTCGACGACCAGATCGCGGCTGTGCGCGCGGCCGGTGCGGCGAAGGTGGCATGCGTCGAATTCGACGCCGACGACCTCGAATCGCACGGCCCGCTGGTCGCGTCGATCATCGCTGAGCACGGCCCGATCGGCATCGCAGTGCTGGCCTTCGGCATCCTCGGCGACCAGGGCCGCGCCGAGACCGATGCCGCGCACGCGGTGGCCGTCGTGCACACCGACTACGTCGCGCAGGTCAGCCTGCTCACCCAGCTGGCCACCGCGATGCGCCACGCCGGTAAGGGAACGCTGGTGGTGTTCTCCTCGGTGGCCGGCGTCCGGGTGCGCCGGGCCAACTATGTCTACGGCTCGGCCAAGGCCGGGCTGGATGGGTTCGCCAGCGGGCTGTCCGATGCGCTGCACGGCAGTGGGGTGCGGTTACTGCTGGTGCGGCCAGGGTTCGTGAACGGGCGGATGACGGAGGGCATGACGCCGGCCCCACTGCCCAGCACACCCGCGCAGGTGGCCGCGGCGACAGCGCGGGCGCTGGCCAAGGGGCGACGCACGGTGTGGATCCCCTGGGCGTTGCGGCCGGTGTTTTTCGGCTTCAAGCTTCTCCCACAGTTCGTTTGGCGCCGGATGCCGCGCTGAAACAAGACCGGAGGCCGACGACATGGTCGGTAGATCTGGTCAGCCCGGGTTCACATAACTCGTCAAACCCAGCGGTCCCGCAGCCACGGCCGCGCGCCAGACGTCGACCGCCTTGCTCACCAGAAGGCGACGGCTGTTCACCGGTGGCAAACCGCAGCTTCAGCCGGCAACCACGGGGAAACCGCGCAGATGCCATACGTTTGTAATACACCGAGCCAGTGACCGAGTTGCATTGGCCGAGCGACGCGGTCATCCACATGCGGGACAAGCATCGCACCACAGTTGAGATGGCAACCGAGGCTGTCAACGATCCCGACGTGGTGGGGTTTATCCCCGACCCCAAAAGCCGCTCGGGTAAAAGTAGCCGGTTTATTGGATTCACGCCGACCGCAGACGCCGGTGCTCGTCGTCATCGTCGTTAACCACGAGGGCCGGCAATACGGCGCGAACTGTTGGCCGGCCGACCGCGCCGACCGCAGCACATACCGGGAAAGGAACAACCAGTGAACAACGAGCTCAACAACCTACTCAACGAGGCGCGCGAGCTGGAAGCCGTCGACAGCTCTGAATACACGACCGCGTCGGCCACCCACCCCAACCGCGAAAAAGCCCAAACCCTTACTGTGCGCCTCACCGACGATGAGATGACCCGGCTACGCGCCGCTGCCGCAGACCGCGGCCTACCGGTATCGGCCGTCGTGCGCACAGCCATCGCCCACGAACTGGCGCCACAGCGCGACGACGAGACCCGCGCACTTATCACCGCGCTACATGACCACAACCTCACTATCGTCAGAACGGCGAAGTGACTGCGGCCCAACGGTTCACGGTCGAGCCCAGCGTGTCGACGATGCCCTTGGCTTGGCGAGCCATCTGACGGGTGATCCGAGTCGAGGGGGTAGTTTTACGACTTTCCACCTACCTCAAGGCTCTGTGCCGGAAATAGATGCGATCCCGTCGCCGACGCTGCGCGTCATCGTGCGGGACGTCATCGGGGAGTACGTCGATCGGGGTGGCTGGAGTCGGTACGGGGTGGACAGCTAGGGTATGCTGGCATACATGAGGCGGACGACGGTCAAGATCCCTGACGCACTGGATGCTCGTCTGCGGCATGAGGCTCGGCGACGGAATTTGACCATCTCGGAGGTCAGCCGTGAAGCACTTGAGGCGTACCTTGGTGTGCCCGGTGGCCGTCGGCGCCTGAACGCAGCGGCTGCCGGCCGTAGCGGCCGTAGCGATGTCTCCGAGCGTATCGAGGAGATTCTGGCTGCCGAGGTCGGACGATAGGGGCAATCGTTGTCGATGCGGGCCCCCTGTATGCCTACGTCGACGCCGACGACGCCCACCATGCGTCGTCGCTGGAGATTCTCCAGACTCATCCGGGCCCGTTGATCGTCCCGACACTTGTCATCACCGAGGTGGTCTACCTACTGGGTACCCGATTGGGCGCCGAACCTGAAGTGCGATTCCTCGGCGACTTGGCCGATGGTGCGTTCGCCGTCGAGCCGGTAGCAGCAGGAGATTGGCTGCGGATCGCCGAACTTGTTGCGCGGTACCGAGACTTGCCGCTTGGCGCCGTCGACGCCTCCGTGGTGACCATTGCTGAACGGTTAGGCATCAATGAGATCGCGACCGTCGACCGCCGTCACTTCACCATCGTCCGTCCGTGCCACATCGAGGCCTTCACTCTCCTTCCGTAAATCCCCCCGGTGCCGGCGGGGTCGTTTCACGCAGGCTGTTGGTTACATCATGAACAGGCGTTCGTTGACATGCCAGCACCGGTGGAGCGGGTAGATTTCCGACTTGTCAGCAACCGGACAACTAATGAGCCCCCGTCGGCTCGGATTCCAATTAGAAAGCAAATCGCGGGCTTCCTGCGGAGAGCTTCAATATCGACAGATACGTGAGCCGGCCTCGCCGCCGCGGGTTAGCGCCGTCAATGCCCGTTCCACGTCCGGATCCGTGCGAATGGTCAGCGTGCTCATATGACAGATTGTCGTGCATTTTGCGCGAGGTTGGTCGTGACGCTTGGCCTCAAAATTGAGGGTTGGCTTCGCGACCCGCCAGCAAGACCCCACCAATACGCCTTTAGACTGAAGCCGTGGTCCCGAGCTTCGCAGATGTCGCCAAGGCGCAATATGTCCTGCTAACCACGTTCACCAAGGACGGTCGACCCAAACCCACGGCGATCTGGGCCGCCAACCACGGCGACCGTCTGCTGGTGATTACCCAGGCCAAGTCGTGGAAGGTCAAGCGAATTCGCAACAATTCGCGGGTTACGCTGGCCATTTGTGACAGGCGCGGGAATCCCAAGAGCGAGCCCATCGACGCGACCGCGACCATCCTCGACAAGTCGCAGACCGGGGTGGTCTACGACGCCATCGTGAACGAGTACGGCATCGTCGGTCGATTGTTCACCGTGTTCAGCAAGTGGCGCGGCGGTATGGCCGACAACGTCGGTCTGGAATTGCGGCCCGCCTGATTCAGGCGTGCAGGTGTTCGCCGAAGAAGGCGAAGACTCGCGCCCACGCATCCTCGGTGGCTTCCTGGTTGTGGCCGAATCCGGCGATGCGCAGCAGCGGTTGCGCGGGAAGGTTGTTGGCGAAGCTGTGTCCGGCCTTCGGGTAGGTCTTGACGTCGTGGGTGATCCCCTTGTGGTCGAGCACCCGTTGCAGCTTCTTGGGCGCCCCGATGCCCATCGGGTCGCGGGCGCCGAAGCTGGCCACCACCGGGCACGCTCCGTCCAGGGTCTCGCTGAGGTGGCGGGGGAGCGGCGCGCCGTAGAACGGTGCGGATGCGTCAAAACCCTTGGGCGACATGACAAGTGCGAACTGTCCGCCCATGCAGAATCCGGCGACGCCGACCCGGCCGGTGCAGTCCGGCAGCGCCTTGAGGTGGTCGCGGGCCGCCAGCACGTCGTCGAGTGCCTGTCCCTGTTTGGTGAGCAGTTGGCGCATCACCTTGGTGACGCAGCGCGCCCAGCCCCCGCGGGCGAACAGGTTCGGGGTCAGCGCCAGATATCCGGCCGCGGCGACGTGGCTGTTGATCGACTCCTTGTCCGATGCGTAACCGATCACGTCGTGGATGATCACCACGCCGGGCCACGGTCCTGGGCCCTCCGGGATGTCGAGCAGGGCGTCGATCGGGCCGGTCGGGGTGTCGATATCGATTGTTGTCACCACGTCATCTAACCGCGCGGCAGCGGTCTGCGGAACTCCGGCGGCCCTCCGCAACGTTGCCAGTTCATGGTGTCGCGACTGTTTGTGGTCTACGTCGTCGCCGAGCTTGCCGTCGTGGTGGCGCTGGCGTCGACGATCGGGCTCGGATGGACCCTGCTGCTGCTGGCGGCCGCGTTCGCCGCGGGCCTCACGCTCGCCGGCTGGCAACTCAAGCTGCAGCTCAACCGGCTGCGGTCGGGCCTGCGCGCCGACCAGCCGAAGCTGGCCGCCGACAGCATGGCCGTCGCATTGGGGACCCTGCTCGTGGTGCTGCCCGGGCTGTTGACCAGCGTCGCAGGGCTGCTGCTGGTGCTACCGCCGACCCGGATCGCCGTCCGCCCGCTGCTGAGCGCGATGGTCGTGCGCGGTCTCGGCCGCCGCATCCCGCTGATCACCGTCTCCGGCGTCGGCGCAGCCAACCGCGCGCCGCGGCCCGACTACATCGACGGTGAGGTCATCGGCGTCAGCGAAGTCGGCCCGCCCGCCCCGCGGTCCGACTAGCCGTACCCCTAGGTTTTTCGGCGTGACTGATGTCCCGGCGACCCTGCTGCTCAACGCCCACGTGTACAGCCCCAGCCATCCCGGCGCCACCGCGATGGCGGTGCGCGACGGCATCGTGGTGTGGCTGGGCAGCGACGACGTGGCCCGCGACCAGTTCTCCGCCGCGGATGTCGTCGACCTCGCCGGTGGCTTCGTGGCCCCGGCATTCGTCGACAGCCACGTCCATCTCACCGCGACCGGGCTGACGCTCACCGGCCTCGACCTGCGGACCGCCACGTCGTTGCGGCACTGCCTGCAGCTGATCGCCGACTACGCGGCCGCTCACCCGGGCGAGCCGATCTGGGGTCACGGCTGGGATGAGTCGTCGTGGCCGGAGAACGCGGCACCGAGCACCACGGACCTCGACGCGGTCCTCGATGGTCGGCCTGCCTACCTGGCCCGGGTCGACGTGCACTCGGCGCTGGCGTCCACCGGTCTGCGCCAGCGCGTCGACGGCCTGGCGTCGACGACCGGGTTCGACGGGCAGCGGCCGTTGGTGGCCGACGCGCACCACCGGGTCCGCGCTGCCGCGCGCGACCTACTGACCGACGCGCAACGTACCGAGGCCCGGCTGGCTGCGCTGGATGCCGCGGCGGCGAATGGGATTGTCGCCGTGCACGAATGCGCCGGCCCGCAGATCGGCGGTCTGGACGACTGGCAACAACTACGCGCCCTCGACCACGGCGTCGAGGTGATCGGCTACTGGGGCGAGGCAGTCACCAGCCCCGCTGCGGCGCGCGAGCTCCTCACCGGGACCGGCGCGGCGGGGCTGGCCGGCGACCTGTTCGTCGACGGAGCCCTGGGGTCGCGCACCGCCTGGCTGCGCGACCCGTACGACGACGCAGCCGGCCACCACGGGACGTGCTACCTGGACGGCGACGCCATCGCCGCGCACCTACGGGCGTGCACCGAAGCCGGCGTGACGGCCGGTTTTCACGCCATCGGCGACGCCGCAGTCGGCAGCGTCGTGGCCGCCCTGGAGCAGGTGGTCGCCGATCTCGGTGTGCCCGCCGTGGCCCGCTGTGGTCACCGCCTCGAGCACCTCGAGATGGTCACCGCCGAACAGGCGACCAAGCTGGGCGCCTGGGGAGTGATGGCGAGCGTGCAGCCCAATTTCGACGCGCTCTGGGGCGGTCGTGAAGGCATGTACGCCCGTCGTCTCGGTATCGATCGAGCCGGGCGTCTGAACCCGTTTGCGCTGCTAGCATCCCAAGGCGTGGCCCTCGCGTTCGGATCCGACGCCCCGGTGACCGGCCTCGATCCGTGGGCAACGATCCGGGCGGCCGTCAGCCACCACACCCCCGACAGTTCGATCTCTTCGCGAGCCGCGTTCGCCGCCGCAACCCGTGGTGGCTGGCGGGCCTGCGGCGCCGGCGACGCACTGACCGGCACCCTGGTCCCGGGTGCCCCCGCGTCCTACGCAGTCTGGGATGTCGACGAATTCGAAGCCAGCGCGCCGAGCGATGCCGTGCGCCGATGGTCGACCGACTCCCGATCGCGGGTACCGGCACTGCCGCGGCTGGATGCGACCGCCCCGTTGCCCCGCTGCCGGCAGACGGTCCATCGAGGCGCGGTGATCCATGCCTAGGGGCATCAGGCGGATTCGGCCCTCGAAGCCTGCCGAGACCACCGAAGTCTTTCCCGCGATCACAGACGCGGTCGAGGACGGCCAGGCCGTCACCGGTGGGATGCCCGTCCCGGCGGCAGCCGCGGTGACCGGGGAGATCCCGCCGATCCCGCACGCCGAACCCGATCATGACGACATCGACGACGCCCTGAGCGATCTCAAGCCGGCGAGCAGGGCTGCCGAGACGCCTGACGCGCCCCACCACCGGGTCGCGGAATTACCCGGCCAGGTCATCCGGATCGGTACGCACCTGTGGCAGCGACTGGTGCGGCTGATCTCGGTGCTGTTGGCATGGCTGGCCGGCGAAACGCGCAAACGGGTGCCTCAGGCGGGCCGGTGGCTGCGGCCGAGGCTGACGCGGCTGAGCGCCTCGATCGTCGCAGGCCTGCTGCTGTGCTCGAGCTACCCCAGATTCAACTGGTGGTGGGCCGCCGTCCCGGCCTTTGCCGTGCTGTCATGGGTGCTGACCCGGCGCGCCACCACGCCCTTCGGTGGTTTCGGTTACGGCTTACTGTTCGGCGTGGCGTTCTATCTGCCGCTCATCCGCTGGATCAGCATTCTGGTCGGTGCCCTGCCGCTGCTCGCGTTGGTGCTGCTCTGCGCGGTGTTCCCGGGGCTGTTCGGACTGGCGGCCGTCACCGTGCGGCGGCTTCCCGGCTGGCCGATCTGGTTCGCGGTGCTGTGGGCGGCGCAGGAATGGCTCAAGTGCACGATTCCATTCGGCGGCTTTCCCTGGGGTGTGGTGGCCGCGGGGCAGACGTCCGGGCCGTTTCTGCCACTCGTTCGGCTGGGCGGCGTCCCGCTGGTCTCGTCGGCGATCGTGCTCACCGGCTGCGGCGCCGCCGCCTTCGTGATGGAGGCGGTGTCGTGGTGGCGGGCATCGCACCGCCGCCAGACTGCTGAACAGGCCCGAATCGCCGACGCCCCGCCGAAGGTTCTGCTGCCGGCGTTCTGCATCTGCCTGATGTTCTTCCTTGCCGCTGCCGTCTGGCCGCAGGTCCGCCAGTCCGGCACCGGCTCCGGCAACGAACCCGTCGTCACCGCGGCCGTGGTGCAGGGCAACGTGCCCCGGCTTGGCCTGGAATTCAACGCGCAGCGCCTCGCGGTGCTGGGCAACGACGTTCGTGAAACCCGGAGGCTGGCCGACGATGTGCGTGCCGGTCGCGCGCCACAGCCCGACTTCGTCGTCTGGCCCGAGGACGCATCGGAAATCGATCCGATCGCCAATCCTGATGCAGCGCAGGAGATTTCAGTAGCTGTCGATGCGATCGGGGTGCCGATTCTGGTCGGCACGGTGCTCGACGTCCCGAACCGGACCATCGAATCGCCGGCTCAGACGAACACCGTGATCGTCTGGAATCCCAAGACGGGTCCAGGCGACCGGCATGACAAGCGGATCGTGCAGCCGTTCGGCGAATACCTGCCCTGGCGTAGCTTCTTCCGCCAGCTGTCCGGGATGGCCGACATGGCCGGTTACATCGTGCCGGGCAGGGGTTCCGGTGTCGTGCGGGCCAGTGGAATCCCGATCGGAATCGCAACCTGCTGGGAGGTCAGCTTCGACCGCGCGCTGCGGCACTCGGTCCTGGGCGGTGCCCAGCTGCTCGCGGTGCCGGCCAACAACGCCAACTTCAACCAGACGATGAGCGAACAGCAGCTCGCGTTCTCCAAGCTGCGCGCGGTCGAGCTGGACCGCTACGCGCTGGTCTCCAGCAACGTCGGGATCTCGGCCGTCGTCGCACCGGATGGCCGTGAGCTACAGCGAACCCAGTTCTTCACGCCGGCCTACCTGGACGACCAGGTCCGCCTCAAGACATCGCTGACCCCGGCCGCCAACTGGGGCCCGATCGTGCAATATGTGCTGGTCGTGGCGGCTCTGGCAGTCCTGTTGGCCGCGATGCTGCACAATAGATGGTTCGCGGATATCCACCGACGGCTGTCGGAGCTGGCAAACAGAGGTGGCCCGGCGCCGGTGAACTCCGACGACGATCCGCCCGGCGACGACGTGGTGGCCGACGGGGACGACCGGTCACCTGACCCCGAGCTCGACGACGACACTCGTGATACCGCCCGCGAACTTGTTCAGCGGCCTGAAAAAGGAGACTTATGAGCACCGGCGATCCGGTGTCCCGGGTTGCGGGCGATCGCCCCAGCCTGCGCACCCTGGTGATCATCCCCACCTTCGATGAGCGGGAGAATCTCCCGCTCATTGTGCAGCGGCTGCGCACGGCCCGCCCCGACGCCCACATCCTGGTCGTCGACGACAACAGCCCGGACGGCACCGGGCAACTGGCCGACGACCTGGCGGCGGCGAACCCCGGCCTGATCCACGTCATGCATCGCACCGTCAAGGACGGCCTCGGAGCTGCCTACCTGGCCGGCTTCGCCTGGGGGCTCGACCGCGGATACACCACGCTCGTCGAGATGGACGCCGACGGCAGCCACGCACCTGAGCAGCTACGTCTGCTACTCGAGGCCATCGACGGCGGCGCCGATCTGGTCATCGGTTCGCGCTACGTCGACGGCGGCAACGTACAGAACTGGCCGAAGCGGCGCTGGGCGCTGTCCTGGACGGCCAACACCTACGCCCGGCTGGCGCTCGGGATCGGCATTCACGACATCACCGCCGGCTACCGCGCCTACCGCCGCGAAGTGCTGGAGAAGATCGACCTCGACCGGGTCGACTCGTTGGGCTACTGCTTCCAGATCGATCTGACGTGGCGCACGATCAGCAACGGATTCGTCGTCACCGAGGTGCCGATCACGTTCACCGAGCGTGAACTGGGCGTGTCAAAAATGAGCGGATCCAACATCCGCGAAGCCGTCGTCAAGGTCGCGCAGTGGGGGATCGACGGACGGTTGCACCGGCAACGTCCCACACCGGTCAAGCAGTAAGCGTCAGCTGCCGCGACGGCGGGTTCTGATCAGGTCGAGACGCTCTTTGAGCAGTTCCTCGAGCTCGTCGACCGAGCGTCGCTCGAGCAGCATGTCCCAGTGGGTGCGGGGCGGCTTGGTCTTCTTCGGCTCCGGCAGATCCCCGTCGATCAGGGTGCCCTCCATGCCGTTACGGCACGGCCACGTGCCGGGGATTTCGGCATCGTCGGCGAACGGAACCTCGAATTCCTCGCCGTTGTCGGTGCGGTAGCGCGCGACCTGACGCGGCGCCAGGTCGTGGTTGCGGTCAGTCTCGTAACTCACGGCTCCAAGGCGACTGCCTCTCAGGACGCGATCAGCCATTGGTTGGCACTCCTCTTAGTATCTTCTCAGCGGCTTTGCCCTTGAACAACGTCCCGCGAAGCGGTGAAGTTCCCGGGCATGCCGGGCGACCCGGCTTTTCATGATACCGGGATTCAACCGGCACCCCGACTAAAGTCGGCCCCGTGACACGCCGCGACCGCCCGCAGCCGTGCCGCTGGTGCGGCCGAGACATCGCCGACAGCGGGCTGGGTCGGCGCCGCCGGTACTGCCGCCAGTCGTGCCGGCAACGCGCTTACGAGCAACGGGCTTCGATCAACGGCGGGCCGGGCGCATCGTTGCCCGAGGACTCCGTGGTGCTTTCCGCCGACGAGGCCGCTGACCTGTCCGACCGGGTCTACCAGGTGCGATGCGCGGCCGAAGATGTGGCCACCGCGTTGGACGAAGGTGCCGGCACCGCAGAGCTCCGCGAACTCTGCGACGCCCTGATGCGGGCCGCCGCGGCCGCCGACGGGTGGCGCTGACCAGGCTTGGGATCGGCTCACTGGTGGCGGGTACAGTCTCGCCATGGATCGCTGGGCACCGGAAGCAGGTGCGGGGCCAGGTCATGGGCGGGGTGGGCGAGTCGGCGCCCGCCAACGAGGTTCTCGGGCCGAACAGCAGACAAGCCGCCATCCGCGCGGCACGTGACGCTGCTCCTCATCCAGGGCCGCATTTCTTCATTGAGCGACGACCGACGCTAGGCGAGGGGTAACGAGATGGCTGACCAACTCCAGCATGCAACCGAGGCGTTGCGTAAAGCGCTGGTCCAGGTCGAGCGGCTGAAGATCAAGAACCGTGCGCTGCTGGAGCGCTCCGGTGAACCGATCGCCATCGTCGGGATGTCGTGCCGATTCCCCGGCGGCGTCGATTCGCCGGACAGCTTGTGGGATATGGTCGCGAACAAGCGTGACGTGATGTCGGAATTCCCCACCGACCGCGGCTGGGACCTCGCCGGACTCTTCGACGACGACCCCGACGCCCCGCACAAGTGCTACGCCCGCTCCGGCGGGTTCGTCGACGACGTCGCCGGATTTGACGCCGGGTTCTTCGGCGTGGCGCCCAGCGAGGCGCTGGCCACCGACCCGCAGCACCGCATGCTGCTGGAGTTGTCGTGGGAAGCGTTGGAGCGGGGCGGAATTGACCCGACCTCGCTGCGGGGCAGCGCCACCGGAGTCTTCGCCGGTATCATCGCCCAGGGCTACGGCATGCTCGCCGAAGAGATCGAGGGCTACCGGCTGACCGGGATGACCTCCAGCGTGGCCACCGGACGGGTGGCCTACGTCCTCGGGCTGGAAGGCCCGGCGGTGTCGGTGGACACCGCGTGCTCCTCGTCGTTGGTGGCCCTGCACATGGCGGTGCAGTCGCTGCGGTCCGGGGAGTGCGACCTCGCGTTGGCCGGCGGCGCGACCGTCAATGCCACCCCGACAGTGTTCGTCGAATTCAGCAGGCACCGCGGCTTGTCGCCAGACGGCCGGTGCAAGCCGTTCGCGGGATCGGCCGATGGCGTCGGCTGGTCCGAGGGCGGCGGAATGCTGGTCGTGGAGCGGCTTTCCGACGCGCAGCGGTTGGGCCACCGGGTGCTCGCGGTGGTGCGCGGCACCGCGGTCAACCAGGACGGCGCCTCCAACGGGTTGACGGCCCCCAACGGCCCGTCCCAGCAGCGGGTGGTACGCACCGCGCTGGCCAACGCCGGATTGAGCGCGGCCGAGGTGGACGTGGTCGAAGGCCACGGCACCGGAACGACTTTGGGCGATCCGATCGAAGCCCAGGCACTGCTGGCCACCTACGGCCAGGACCGCGCCGACACGCCGCTGTGGCTGGGGTCGATCAAGTCGAACATGGGTCACACTCAGGCCGCTGCCGGCGTGGCCGGTGTGATCAAGATGGTGCAGGCCATCCGCCACCAGGTACTGCCCACCACCTTGCACGTGGATGTGCCCAGCCCGCATGTGGATTGGACGGCGGGATCGGTGTCGCTGCTCACCGAGTCGCAGCCATGGGCTGCTCATGGTCGCGCCCGGCGCGCCGCGGTGTCGTCGTTCGGAATCAGCGGCACCAATGCCCACGTCATCATCGAGGAGTCCCCGGCGGTCGAGCCGGCCGAGAGCGCGGCCCCGCCACCGTCGGTGGTGCCGTGGGTGTTGTCGGCCAAGAGCGCGGCGGCGCTGTCGGCGCAGGCCCGGCGTCTCAGCGAATTCGTCGGCGCCCGTGAGGAATTGAACACGGCCGACGTGAGCTGGTCGCTGGCCGGGCGATCGACCTTCGAGCATCGGGCGGTGGTGCTGGGTGGCGACCGTGGCCAGTTGTTGGCCGGCCTGGGCGAACTGGCGCAGGGCCTGCCGGGCGCGTCGGTGATTACCGGCCAGGCCGCTCCCGCGGGTAAGACCGTCTTCGTGTTCCCTGGTCAGGGCTCGCAGTGGGTCGGCATGGGCATCGAGTTGCTGGACGCCGCACCGGCTTTCGCCGAGCAGATGAACGCCTGCGCCCAGGCATTCGCCGAGTTCGCGGACTGGTCGTTGATCGACGTGCTGCGTGGCGCACCCGGCGCCCCGGGCCTGGACCGCGTCGACGTGGTGCAGCCCGCACTGTTCGCGGTGATGGTCTCGCTGGCCGAACTGTGGCGCTCGATCGGCGTGTGTCCCGACGCCGTCATCGGCCACTCCCAGGGCGAGATCGCCGCGGCGTACGTCGCCGGCGCCCTGTCGTTGCGCGACGCCGCCCGCGTGGTGACGCTGCGCAGCAAACTGCTGCTGGCGCTGTCCGGCCGCGGCGGGATGGCGTCGCTGGCCTGTGGGCCCGACCGAGCACGAGAACTGTTGGCGCCCTACGGCGATCAAGTCAGCATCGCCGCGATCAACGGCCGGTCGGCCGTGGTCATCTCCGGTGCGGCAGCCGCGCTCGACGAGATCGTCGCGCTGTGCGCCGAACGTGACATGCGGGCCCGCCGCATCGACGTCGACTACGCATCGCACTCCGTCGCCGTCGACGAGATCCGCGACCAACTCGCCGAGGCGCTGGCCGACATCGAGCCGCAGTCGACGCGTACCGTCTTCTTCTCCACGGTCACCGGCGCCGTCCAGAACACCGCCGGCCTCGACGCCGACTACTGGTTCCGCAACATCCGGCAGACCGTCGAGTTCGCTTCTGCGGTGCGCGCCGCAGCACGGAGCGGCTACCGGACTTTCGTCGAATCCAGCCCGCACCCCGCGCTGATCGCCGGTGTGGAAGACACCGCGTCCGATGGCGGGGTCGACGCTGTCGTGGTGCCGACGCTCGGCCGCGAAGACGGTGGCCTGCAACGCTTCCTCAGTTCGGCCGCCCTGGCCTTCGTCTCGGGTGTGAAGATCGATTGGCGCGCCGCGGTGCCCGCGGGCGGCTTTGTCGAGTTGCCGACGTACGCCTTTGAGCGCAAGCGCTTTTGGCTCTCGGGGGATGGAGCCGCGGTGGACGCGGCCGGCCTGGGGCTCGGTGCCGGCGAGCACGCGCTGTTGGGTGCGGTGGTCGAACTGCCGGACTCCGGCGCAGTGGTGCTGACCGGCCGACTGTCGCCGGCCAGCCAAGGCTGGCTGTCCGATCACGCCGTCTCCGGCGTGGCCGTCTTCCCCGGCGCGGGCTTCGTCGAGTTGGCGATCCGTGCCGGCGACGAAGTCGGGTGCGCCAGAGTCGACGAACTCACCCTGCAGTCGCCACTGCTGCTGCCGGCGTCGGGTGCGGTGGCAGTGCAGGTGGTCGTCGGCGCCGCCGACGAATCCGGTCAGCGCAGCATGTCGGTGTTCTCCAGAGAGACTGCGGAGTCCACCTGGAACTGCCACGCGACCGGCATCCTGTCATCCACCCCGGTCGAGCCCCTCGCGGATCTGTCGGTGTGGCCGCCCGAGGGCGCGACCGCCGTCGACGTGACCGACGGCTATCAGCGGCTCGCGGAGCGCGGTTACCAGTACGGCCCGGCATTCCAGGGCTTGACCGCGTTGTGGCGACGCGGCGACGAGTTCTTCGCCGAGGTGACACTGCCGGAGGCGGCCGGCGGCGTGAGCGGATTCGGCGTCCATCCGGTGCTCCTCGACGCGGCGTTGCACGCGGCCGCGGTCAGCCAGCTCAGCGCCAGCGGCGCTGAGCTGGCTTTGCCGTTCTCCTGGCAGGGCGTGTCGCTGCACGCGGCGGGGGCGTCGTCGGTGCGGGCTCGGATTGCGCCGTCGGGTCCGTCGGCGGTCTCGGTGGAACTGGCCGACGGGCTGGGGCTGCCGGTGCTGACCGTGTCGTCGATGGTTGCCCGGCCGATCTCGCAGCAGCAGTTGCTGGCGGCGATGTCCGGCAGCGGTGGCGATCAGCTTTTCGAGCTGGCCTGGTCGCCGGCGTCGTCCTCCTCGCGCATTGAGATGCCGGCGTACGAGCTGTTCGAATCCACCGCTGCAGCAGGCGATCCCGTCACAGCGAGCTATCAGCGAGTCCACGAGGCATTGGCGAAGCTGCAATCGTGGCTGGCCGACCACGAGTCGGGCGTGCTGGTGGTGTCGACCCACGGCGCGGTCGGACTGGCCGGCCAGGACGTCACCGATCTCGCCGGCGCCGCGGTGTGGGGATTGGTGCGGTCGGCGCAGACCGAGCATCCCGGCCGCATCGTACTGGTGGATTCCGTTGGTCCGCTGAGTGATTCGACGGTCGCGCAAGTGCTGGCGGTCGGTGAGCCGCAGGTTCTGCTTCGCGGTGACACGGTCTACACTGCGCGGGTACGCGGCAGCAACGCTGTCGACGGCTTACTGGTACCGCCGGCCGACGGGCCGTGGCGGCTGGGCTTGTCGACCGCGGGCACCTTCGAGAACCTGCAACTGGAACCGGTGCCCAACGCCGGCGCGCCGCTGGAACCTGGCCAGGTACGCGTCGCGCTACGTTCCATCTCGACCAATTTCCGCGACATCATGATCACGCTGGGCATGTTCACCCACGACGCGCTGATCGGCGGCGAGGGGGCCGGCACTGTCGTCGAAATAGGGCCGGGGGTAACCGAATTCGCCGTAGGCGATGACGTGTACGGCTTCTTTCCGGACGGCAGCGGCACCGTGGTCGCCGGCGACACCCGGCTGCTGCTGCCGATGCCGTCGGATTGGTCGTACGCCGAAGCTGCGGCCATCTCCGCTGTTTTCACCACCGCCTACTACGCATTCGTCCACCTCGCCGACGTCAAGCCCGGCCAGCGTTTGCTGCTGCACGCCGGAACCGGCGGTGTGGGCATGGCCGCGGTGCAGTTGGCGCGGCACTTCGGGCTCGAAGTCTTCGCGACCGCCAGCCGCCCGAAGTGGAACACATTGCGGGCCATGGGCTTTGACGATGACCACATCGGTGACTCCCGGACGCTCGAGTTCGAAGAGAAATTCCGTGCCATCGTCGGTGACCGCGGCTTCGACATCGTGCTCGACTCGCTGGCCGGTGAATTCGTCGACGCCTCACTGCGTCTGGTCAAGCGCGGCGGAGTGTTCCTCGAAATGGGCAAGACCGACATCCGCGATCCAGGGAAGGTTGCCGAGGAATATCCCGGCGTGCGCTACCGCGCCTTCGACCTGTTTGAACCCGGCCGCAACCGGATGCACCAGTACATGCTGGAACTCGCCGAACTCTTCGACGCCGACGTGCTACGTCCGTTGCCGGTGACCACCTTCGACATTCGGCGCGCGCCGGCCGCACTGCGCTACCTCGGCCAGGCCCGGCACACCGGCAAGGTCGTGCTGACCATGCCGGACTCGTGGACATTGGGCACGGTGCTGATCACCGGCGGCACCGGCATGGTTGGAGCGGCGCTGGCCCGCCACTTGGTGGCCAATCACGGCGCGCGGCAGCTGGTGCTGCTCGGTCGCCGCGGTCCGGACGCGCCGGGTGCTGCGGAGTTGACGGAAGAACTGACGGCCGCCGGGGCCGAGGTGTCGGTGGTGGCGTGTGACGCCGCCGACCGTGCCGCCCTGGCCAAGGTGATCGCCGATATTCCGGTTCAGCATCCGCTGTCTGCGGTGATCCACGCCGCCGGTGTGCTCGACGACGCGGTGCTGACGTCGCTGACACCGGAGCGGGTGGATGCGGTGCTGCGGGCGAAAGTCGACGCCGCCTGGAATCTGCATGAGCTGAGCCAGGATTCAAACGTCTCGGCGTTCGTGATGTTCTCGTCGATGGCCGGCCTGGTCGGGTCGTCGGGGCAGGCCAACTACGCGGCCGCCAACAGCTTCCTGGACGGTCTGGCTGCCCACCGCCGGGCGCACGGCCTGCCGGCGATCTCGCTGGGCTGGGGTCTGTGGGAGCAGGCCAGCGACATGACCGGGGGACTCGACGACGCGGGCCGGGCCCGGTTGGCGCGCACCGGTGTCAAGCCGCTGTCGTCAGCCGCCGCGCTTGCGCTCTTCGACACCGCGATGGTCGTCGACGAGCCCTTCCTGCTGCCCGCACACATCGATGCGGCCGCACTGCGGGCCAACGCCGCCGTGGTGCCCCCGATGTTCCTCGACCTGGTCAATGCGCCTACCCGTCGGCGGGTGGACGACTCGCTGGCCGCCAGCAAGTCCAAGTCTGCTCTGGCGCAACGCCTCTACGGCTTGTCTGAAGACGAGCAGCACGCGGTGCTGCTGGACCTGGTGCGCTCGCACATCGCCACCGTGCTGGGCACCACCACGCCGGAAGCCGTCGACCCGGACAAGGCTTTCCAGGAGCTGGGCTTCGACTCGCTGACCGCCGTCGAGATGCGCAACCGGCTCAAAGCCGCCACCGGGCTGGCGCTTTCGCCGACGCTGATCTTCGACTACCCGACCCCGAGCCGGCTGGCGTCGTACTTTCGCACTGAGCTCGCCGGCGTGCCTCAGGAAGTCAAGAGCGTGTCCGCCGTGCGCATCACCGGTGACGATCAGATCGCGATCATCGGCATGGCCTGCCGCTACCCCGGCGGGGTCAACTCGCCGGAAGACCTGTGGGACATGGTCATCCAAGGCCGTGACGTCATCACCGACTTCCCGCGCGATCGCGGCTGGGACCTGGCCAACCTGTACAACCCCGACCCCGACGTGGCCGGCGCCTGCTACACCCGCACCGGCGGCTTCGTCGAGGACGTCGGCGACTTCGACCCGGCCTTCTTCGGCATCGGACCGTCCGAAGCTTTGGCGATGGATCCCCAGCAGCGGATGTTCCTGGAGCTGACCTGGGAAGCATTGGAGCGGGCCGGAATTGACCCGACCACGCTGCGCGGCAGCGCAACCGGTGTGTTCGCCGGCCTGATGACCCAGGGCTACGGGATGTTCTCGGCCAAGCCGGTGGAAGGCTTCCGGCTGACCGGTCAGCTGTCCAGCGTTGCGTCCGGCCGGGTGTCCTATGTGCTCGGCCTGGAAGGCCCGGCGGTGTCGGTGGACACCGCGTGCTCGACGTCGCTGGTGACCCTGCACATGGCCGCACAGTCGCTGCGGTCTGGGGAGTCTGACCTCGCCCTGGCCGGCGGTGTGACGATCAACGCCACACCCGACATCTTCATCGAATTCAGCCGCTGGCGTGGACTTTCCACCGACGGCCGCTGCAAGGCGTTCGCCGGGGCCGCCGACGGCACCGGATTCTCCGAGGGCGGCGGCATGCTGGTGCTGGAGCGGCTATCCGATGCGCAGCGGCTGGGGCACCCGGTATTGGCGGTCATCAAGAGTTCTGCGATCAACCAGGACGGCGCCTCCAACGGTTTGACCGCACCCAACGGCCCCTCGCAGCAACGCGTGGTCCGATCGGCGCTGGCCAGCGCAGGTTTGAGTCCCGCCGACGTGGACGTCGTCGAAGGCCACGGCACCGGCACCACATTGGGCGATCCGATCGAAGCCCAAGCGATTCTGGCGACCTACGGGCAGGATCGGCACAAGCCACTGTGGTTGGGATCGATCAAGTCGAACATGGGTCACACCCAGGCCGCCGCGGGTGTCGCCGGGGTGATGAAGATGATCCTGGCGATGCGCCACGAGGTGCTGCCGGCGACCTTGCACGTTGATGCGCCCAGTCCGTATGTGGACTGGGCGATGGGCTCGGTGCAACTGCTGTCCGATCAGCAGCCCTGGCCGGCCGGCGGTCGGCCGCGCCGGGCGGGCGTGTCGTCCTTCGGCATCAGCGGCACCAATGCGCACGTGATCATCGAGTCGGCACCCCCGCTCGAGCCGACCGCTGAGGCGACGCCGATCTCGCCGTCGGCGGTTATTCCGTGGGCGGTGTCGGCCAAGTCGACCGCGGCGCTGGAGTCGCAGGCCTCGCGACTGGCCGGATTCATCAGTCCCCGAATCGAATTGGGAGCTGCCGACGTGGGCTGGTCGCTGGCGGGTCGCACAACGTTCGAGCATCGTGCGGTGGTGCTCGGCGACGGCCGCGACCCACTGCTGACCGGTCTGGCTGACCTGGCCGATGGTCGGCCGAGTGCGTCGGTGATCACCGGCACCGCGCTGCCCGGCAAGACTGTCTTTGTGTTTCCCGGCCAGGGTTCGCAATGGCTCGGTATGGGCATGGGGCTGCATGCCACCTATCCGGTCTTCGCCGAAGCGTTCAACACCGTGGTCGGTGAGCTGGACCGCCACCTGCTGCGCCCGCTGCGCGAAGTCATCTGGGGTCACGACGAAGCCCTGCTGAACACAACCGAATTCGCTCAGCCGGCGCTGTTCGCCGTCGAGGTTGCGCTCTACCGGTTGCTGCAGTCCTGGGGGGTGCGTCCCGACTTCGTGATGGGCCACTCGGTCGGTGAGCTCACCGCGGCGCACGTCGCCGGCGCACTGTCGTTGGAGAACGCCGCGCTGCTGGTGGTCGCGCGCGGCCGGTTCATGCAGGCGCTGCCGGCCGGCGGCGCGATGGTCGCTGTGCAGGCGACCGAGGATGAGGTGCGCCCGCTGCTGACCGAGAACGTCGGCATCGCCGCGGTGAACGGACCGTCGTCGCTGGTGGTGTCCGGCGACGAGGCTGCGGTGCATGCCATTGCCGAGCAATTGCGCGCACAGGGCCGTCGGGTCCACCGACTCGCGGTCTCGCACGCGTTCCACTCACCGCTGATGGAGCCGATGATCAGCGAATTCAATTCAGCGGCAAGGGAACTCGCAGTGAACCCGATCACTATCCCGGTGATCTCCAACGTGACCGGTGAACTGGCCGGCGATCATTTCGCGACGGCCGACTACTGGACGCAGCACATCCGCGCGGCGGTCCGGTTCGCCGACAGCGTTCGCTGCGCGAATGCGGCCGGTGCCGGCCACTTCATCGAGGTGGGCCCCGGTGGGGGCCTCACCTCGTCGATCGAGGAATCGCTCGTCGATGCCGAGGTGGCGTCGGTTCCGTTGCTACGCAACGACCGTCCCGAACCGAACAGCCTGATGACCGGGCTGGCGCAGGCGTTCGTGTCGGGTGTCGGCGTCGATTGGCGGGCCACGCTGCCCGGTGGCGGTTTCGTCGAACTGCCGACGTACGCGTTCGAGCGACGCCGCTTTTGGCTGTCCGCCGACGATGCCGCGGTCGACGCCGAAGGCCTCGGACTGGTGCCCAGCGAGCACGCGCTGCTCGGCGCGGTGGTGGACCTGCCGACCTCCGGCGGGGTGGTGCTCACCGGCCGGCTGTCGGCGCAGTCGCAGGGCTGGCTCAATGATCACGCCGTCGGCGGTGTGGTGATCTTCCCGGGGGCCGGCTTCGTCGAGATGGCGATCCGCGCCGGCGACGAGGTCGGTTGCTCGGTGGTCGACGAGCTGATGCTGGCGGCGCCGCTGGTGATCCCGGCGACCGGTTCGGTGGCTGTGCAAGTCGTGGTCGGCGCTGCCGACGAATCGGGTAGCCGTGCGGTGTCGGTGCTTTCCCGCGGCGACGTCCATTCGGGCTGGACGCTGCACGCCGAGGGCGTCGTCCGACCCGGCGCCGCGGAGTCCGGTGCCGACATGGTCGCGTGGCCACCGCCGGGCGCGATACCGGTCGACATCGACCGGCTCTACGACCGGCTGGCCGCACGCGGCTACGGATACGGCCCGGCGTTCCAAGGGCTGAACGCGATGTGGCGACGCGGCGACGAGATATTCGCCGACGTGTCGCTGCCCGGCGACGCCGGAGTGTCGCCGGACGGATTCGGCGTGCACCCTGCCCTTCTCGATGCCGCACTGCACGCGGTGATCGTCGTGACTGAGCCCGACCGCGACGGCAAAGACGGCGTCCTGGTGCCGTTCTCGTGGCAGGGTGTTGCGCTGCATGCGGCGGGCGCGTCCTCGGTTCGGGCGCGGATCGCACCGTCGGGCCCGTCGTCGGTGACCGTCGAATTGGCCGACGCGCTGGGACTCCCGGTGCTTTCGGTCGCATCGATGGTGGCGCGTCCGGTGTCGCGGCAACAGTTGATGGCCGCTGTCTCGGGCTCGGGTCCCGACCGGATCTTCGAAGTGGTCTGGGCGCCCGCCGCATCCGGATCGCACACCGACACACCGTCCTACGAGGTGTTCGAATCGCAGCCCGCCGACGACGATGCACTGGGCTCGACCTACCGGCGCACCCACGCGGCGCTGGCTGCGCTGCAGGCATGGCTCGGCGAACACGATTCCGGAACGCTGGTGGTGTCGACGCGCGGCGCGATCGGGAGGCCGGGGGAGGACGTCACCGATCTGGCCGGTGCCGCCGTGTGGGGTCTGGTGCGTTCCGCGCAGACGGAGCATCCGGGTCGGTTCGTGCTGGTGGATTCCGATGCGCCACTCAGTGATACGACGATCGCCGCGATTCTCGCGGCCGGTGAGCCGCAGCTGCTGGTGCGGAACGACACCGTCCTCACCGGTCGGGTGCATGGCAGTCGAGCGGTGGACGCGCTGTTGGTGCTGCCAAGTGGCGGGGCCTGGCGGCTGGGCATGTCCAGCAAGGGCACCTTCGAAAACCTGGTGCTCGAACCGATTCCGGATGCTGACGCGCCGCTGGAGTCGCGCCAGGTACGGGTTGCGGTGCGCACCATGCCGGCCAACTTCCGCGACGTCATGATCGCGCTCGGTCTATATCCCGACGAGAACGCCGTGATGGGCGTCGAAGCGTCCGGTGTCGTGATCGAAACAGCCCGGGATGTCAGCCGTTTCGCGGTCGGCGATAGGGTGACCGGGCTGTTCCCCGAGGGCACCGGTTCGGTGGCGATCACCGATGCGCGCCTGCTGATGGACATGCCGTCGGGCTGGTCGTACACCGAGGCGGCGACCGTGCCGGTGGTCTTCGCTACCGCCTACTACGCGCTGACTACGCTGGCCGACGTCAAGGCGGGCCAGCGCATCCTGATTCACGCCGCCGCGGGCGGGGTCGGGATGGCGGCGGTGCAGTTGGCGCGGCATTTTGGACTGGAGGTGTTCGCCACCGCCAGCCAGGGCAAGTGGGACACGTTGCGGGCGATGGGCTTTGACGACACCCACATCGGCGATTCGCGCTCGGTGCAGTTCGAGGAGAAATTCCACGCAGCGACCGGTGGCCGCGGAGTGGACGTGGTGCTGGACTCGCTGGCCGGCGAATTCGTCGACGCCTCGCTGCGCCTTCTCGCGCCCGGCGGGTTTTTCCTCGAGATGGGCAAGACCGACATCCGAGATGCCGGCGAGGTCGCCGCACGGCACAGCGGCGTGCGCTACCGCGCCTTCGACCTCTTCGAGGCGGGGGCGGATCACATCGAGCGAATGCTGTCCGACCTGACAATGCTGTTCGAGGACGCTACGCTGCGGCCGCTGCCGGTCACGACTTTCGACGTGCGGCGGGCGCCTGCGGCGCTGCGCTACCTGAGCCAGGCTCGGCACATCGGCAAGGTGGTGCTGACTGTGCCGACCGAGCCAGGGGGTGTCCTGGCGCCGGGCACGGTGGTGATCACCGGCGGCACCGGCATGGCCGGTTCGGCGCTGGCGCGGCACGTCGTCGCCAACCACGGGGTGCGCAACCTCCTGCTGATCGGCCGACGCGGCCCGGATGCGCCCGGCGCCGCTGAATTGGCCGCGGAACTGTCTGCCGGCGGCGCCGAAGTGTCGATCGTCGCCTGCGATGCGGCCGACCGCGCGGCGCTGGCCAAGGTGCTGGAAGACATCCCGGTCCAGCACCCGTTGTCGGCGGTGATCCACGCCGCCGGTGTTCTCGACGACGCAGTCGTGACGTCACTGACCCCCGAACGGGTAGACGCGGTGCTGCGCTCCAAGGTTGACATTGCGTGGAATCTGCATGAGCTGACCAAGGATTCGAAGCTGGCGACCTTCGTCATGTTCTCGTCGATGGCCGGCCTGGTGGGATCGTCGGGGCAGGCCAACTACGCCGCCGCCAACAGCTTCCTGGACGGCTTGGCGGTGTACCGGCGGACCCGTGGCCTGCCGGCGATCTCGTTGGGCTGGGGTCTGTGGGACCAGACCAGCAGCATGACCGGCGAACTCGGGGCGGTGGACTTCGCCCGGTTCGCCCGCGATGGCATCGTGGCAATGACCTCGACGCAGGCACTGCAACTGCTCGACACCGCGATGGTGATCGATGAGCCTGTCCTGCTGCCCGCCCACATCGACACCGCCGCCCTGCGGAAGAAGTTCGACGGTGGCACCCTGCCGCCAATGTTCGTCGACCTGATCAACGCGCCGGCCCGTCGCCAGGTCGACGACTCGTTGGCGGCCGCCAAGTCGAGGTCCGTTCTGCTGCAACGCCTGGACGGTCTGCCGGCGGACGAGCAGCAGGCGGTGCTGCTTGACCTGGTGCGTTCGCACATCGCGACGGTGCTGGGCACCAGCACCCCGGAGGCCGTCGACCCGGACAAGGCGTTCCAGGAGTTGGGCTTCGACTCGCTGACCGCCGTCGAAATGCGTAACCGGCTCAAAGCCGCCACCGGCCTGCCGCTTTCGCCGACGCTGATCTTTGACTACCCGAACTCCGCGGCCCTGGCCGGCTATTTCTATCAGGAGTTGGTTGGCGTCTCGGTCGAAGTGGCACCCAAAGCGGCTCCCGGGGAAGCGGAGATTCAGCGCGTGGTGGCTTCCATCCCGGTCAAGCGACTGCGGCAGGCCGGGGTGCTGGACCTGTTGTTGGGCCTGGCCAACGAGGCCGACGGCGCCGACACCGAGCAGAAGAAGGAAAAAGACCTCGCAGCAATGGATCTCGACGACCTGGTCAATGCTGCATTCCTCGACGAAGACGACTAGCCGATGAGGGTTGGCATCACCGGGGTCAGCGGAGTAGTCGGCCGGGGCGTGGCCCTGCGACTGCTCAGCGCAGGCCACGACGTCGTCGGTCTGGCCCGGCGGCGGCCCGAAAGCTGGCCGAGCGGTGCGGCCTTCGTGCCGGGCGACATTCGCGATGCCGCCACCGTGCGGCGCGCGGTGGCCGGCGCGCAGGTCGTCGTGCATTGTGCCTGGGCGACCAACCCCGCCGCCGTTCGCCCCGCGGACCGCGAGGTCAACGTCGGTGGCACCCGCAACGTGCTCGACGCGATGGCTCGTAGCGGTATCCGCCGCATCGTCTTTGCGTCGTCGGCTCTGGTCTACGGCCCCGGGCACTTCAGGTCGGAAGCCGACCCGCTGCAGCCGGTGTCGGCCTATGGGCTGGATAAGGCCAGGGCCGAAGAAATGGTTGCGGCAAGCGGCGCCGAGTGGGTGACGATCCGCAGTGCGGCGATCCTCGGTCGCGGCGTCGACAACTGGGTGCGGCTGGCTCTGGCGGGTGCCTTCCTGCCGGATACCCCGGATCGGACGCTGCAAGCAGTGCACTCCGACGATGCGCACCGGGTTTTCATCCGCGCGACGCTCGATCCGGGCATCGGCAGCGGAGCGGTGAACCTTGCCGCACCCGGTGAGCTCACCGTCGATGCGATTGCCCAGTCGCTCGGGCGACCAAAGGTGTCGCGGCTGTTCCGGAGGCTCGGCCCCGCCGCCGAACTCGATCTGCTACTCAGCGCGCCATCGCTGGATATCGCTGTGCTGCAGAACAAATGGAATTACACCCCGGCCTGGACCGGACGCGAATGCCTGGACGACGTCGCCTTGGCGGTACGCGGCCGCGTGAGCGTCGGCCAGCGGTTGACATCGCTGCCGTGGCGGCTGACCCACGTGCAGGACATCCCGGCGGTCGACATCCCGACCGCCGACGGAAAGACGACCGTGATGGCCGGCCCGGACGGCGCCAACGGCGAGTTCGACACCCCGATCGATCCCAGATTCCCGACGTATCTGGCGACCAACTTGTCCGAGGCACTGCCGGGGCCGTTCTCGCCGTCGTCGGCGTCGGTGACGGTCAAAGGACTGCGCGCCGGCGGTGCGGTGATCGCCCAACGTCTGCGGCCCGGCGGACTGATCCAGCGCGAGATGGCCACTCGCACCGTCGGAGTGTTCGCCCACCGCCTCTACGGAGCCATCACCACCGCGCACTACATGGCCGAGGTGGTGCCATTCGTCAAGTCGGGGACGGTTGTCCGGCAGAGCCAGTACTTCGGCCCGAGTGTGGCGTCCATGCCGATACACGGTGACCAGCAGTTGCCGCGCGAGGCACGCAGCGCCGCAGGGCCATTGCGCACTATTCGCAACCTGGGCGTGTTCGGGGTCAACCTGGCCGGCCTGGTCGTCGGCGCGGGTCCCGACACCCGCGACTTCGTCGCCGACGTCGACCGGCTGGAAGAGCTCGCGGGCGGCGATCTTTCGCAGCTCACCGAGCCGCGATTCCAGAGCCTGATCCTGCTTGCGCGCGACCACGTCGTTGCCGGCTGGGTACTGTCGATGGGCTCCTTCTTGTCGTTCGCCGCGCTCAGCACGATCCTGCGCGGTTTGAACGGACGCGACATTGTCCTGCCGGTCGGCCAGGAACTGGCCAGTGCCGGACCGCTGAAAATGGTGTATCGACTGGCGGATGCGGCCAGACGCGATCCCAACGTGAGCCGCATTCTGGCCGGCCCCGGTGACCATCTCGCCGACCTGGCTGTCCAGGCCCCGGAGTTTCACCAGAACGTGTTAACCGAATTGGAATTGTTCGGACACCGGGGTCCGGCGGAGCTGGAGATGAGATCGTCCAGTTATGCCGACGACCCGGAGCTGCTGCTCCGCATGGTTTCGAAATCCGTTGATGCGCAGGCCCGTCCGGAGAAAGACCGTCGGGTGATCCCGCTGCGTTCCCGACCGGTGGCTTTCCTTGCCGCTCAGCAGGTTCGCGTTCGCGAAGTGCGTCGCGATCGTATGGTGCGCGCGGTCTGGTTGTTGCGCAAGCTACTTCGTGAGCTCGGACGCAGGCTCACGAGTGCGGGTGTGCTCGATACCGTTGACGACGTGTTCTACCTGCTCGTCGACGAACTCGACGCGTTGCCCGTCGACCCCGCGGCGGTGGTCGCACGCCGTCGCGCCGAGCAGTGCAGGCTCGCGGGCGTGACCCCGCCGGCGATCTTCAGCGGCGGTTGGCGGCCGGCAACCGTAGCGGCATCCGTGCTGTCCGCCGGCCAAACGCTGACCGGCGCCGGCGTCAGCGGCGGGCGGGTCCGCGGGCGGGTGCGGATCGTCCGGCCGGACACCATCGACGACTTGGAAGCCGGTGAGATACTCGTCGCGGAGGTCACCGACGTCGGCTACACGGCCGCGTTCTCCTACGCGGGCGCCGTGGTCACCGAACTGGGCGGACCCATGTCGCACGCCGCCGTGGTGGCCCGTGAATTCGGTATCCCGTGCGTGGTCGATGTGCACGACGCGACGCGACGCCTTCGGCCCGGAGCACTCATCGAGGTCGACGGCACGGCCGGGACCATCGACGTCATCGAACCGGACCTGCCGAGCGACATCACCTGACGTTCGCTACCGTCGGGTGATGCACGAACACACTGTCCGCGTGAGTACTACCGCGGGCACCGTCGAAGGTTTCACCCGCGACGGTGTTCACCGTTGGCGATCAATCCCCTACGCCCGTCCGCCGGTGGGTGCACTGCGATTTCGGGCCCCTGAGCCGGCCCAGCCCTGGCGCGGTGTGCGTTATTGCCACGGCTTCACCAAATGCGCACCGCAAGAGCATCGCTACACGGTTCTCGGTGTCGGTAAATTTCAGCCGATGGGGGAGGACTGCCTCACCCTCAACGTCGTCGCTCCGGAGCTGGCGTCGGACGAGCCGCTACCCGTCATGGTCTTCATTCACGGCGGCGGATACATCCTGGGCAGCTCGGCCACGCCGATCTACGACGGGGTGGCGCTGGCCAAGCGCGGCTGTATCTACGTCTCGGTCAACTATCGGCTCGGCGCGCTGGGTTGCCTGGATTTGTCGTCGCTGTCGACGGCGGATGTCACCATAGAAAGCAACCTGTTTCTGCGCGACCTGCTCCTGGCGCTGCGCTGGGTCCAGGACAACATCGCGGCATTCGGCGGCGATCGGAACAACGTGACGGTGTTCGGCGAGAGCGCCGGTGCCCATGCGGTTGCTGCGCTGTTGGCCGCACCCGACGCCGAAGGCCTGTTCGCTCAAGCGATTTCGGAAAGTCCAGCCAGTGGCATGACGCGCTCAACCGACGTCGCCGCGGAGTTCGCCGTGCGGTTCGCCGCGATACTCGGCGGCCCCGTGGATCACGTGACTGACGCGCTGATGAAGGCGACACCCGCAGAACTGGTGGCCGCGCAGAATCGTCTGATCAAGGACGGTGTGCGAGACATGTTGGGCGCGTTTCCCATTGGACCCGTCTTCGGCGACGACGTGCTGCCCCTGGAACCGGTCGACGCGATGCGGCAGGGCAAGGCGCACCGGGTGCCGCTCATCGTGGGCACCAACGCAGACGAAGGCCGATTGTTCACGCGCTTCCTGCAGCTGTTGCCGACGAACGAGCCGATGATCGAAGTACTGCTGGCCGACGTTGAACCGGCCGAGCGGGCACGCATCACCGATGCCTACCCCGATTACCCCGAGCGATCGGCCTGCATTCGGTTGGGTGGCGATTTCGCTTTCGGCTCGGCGGCGTGGGGGATGGCCGAAGCGCACGGCAGGTATGCGCCCACCTACATGTACCGGTACGACTACGCACCCCGCGCGCTGCGCTGGTCCGGTCTGGGGGCCACGCACGCCACCGAGTTGCTCGCGGTCTTCGGCTTTTACCGGACCAAGCTCGGGGCGTTGCTGACCGCGCCCGTCGATCGACGCTCCGCGATGCGGGTGACCCGCGAAGTACAAAGGCGCTGGCGGTCATTCAGTCGCACCGGCAACCCGGGCGACGACTGGCCGGCCTACCCGGCCACCGACCGCGCAGTGATGGTGTTCGACCGCAAGTCCCATCTCGAGTTCGATCCGCATCCCGAACGTCGCAGGGCGTGGGAAGGCTTTTCGCTGGCGCGATGACGATCGATGTGATTACGTGGACGGGTCATGACACCGCACACCGACAACGTCGTTGAACGCCCGGCTGATCTCACCGCTGCCTGGCTGACCACTGCCATCGGCGCGGGAGCCATCGCGGATTTCACCGCCGAGCGTATCGGCACGGGCCAGATGAGCGAGTGCTACCGGGTCCAGCTGAATTACGCCGACGCAGGCGCCGATCGACCGGAGTCGGTGGTGCTCAAGGTCGCGGCCACCGATCCGACGAGCCGTCAGACCGGGATGACGCTGGGACTCTACGAGCGTGAAGTCCGTTTCTACCGCGACATCGCTCCGCGTCTGCACGGTCCGGTTGCGCCGTGCTACCACACTGCCTTCGACGCGGAGTCCGGCATTTTCGACGTGCTGCTCGGCGACGCCAACCCGGCCGTTGTCGGTGATGAAATCCGCGGCGCCACAACCGCGCAGGCGTACACGGCGGTCACCGAGTTGGCCCGCCTGCAGGGCCCGCTGCTGGGTGACGCCACGCTCGCCGACGCGGCATGGCTCAACCGCGACGGGCCGATCGACCAGGCGTTGATCACAGCGTTGTTCGCCGGCTTCGTCGATCGTTACGGTCACCGGATCTCTCCGCAGCACCGGATGGTCTGTGAGCGTCTGGTCGGCGGATTCGATGGTTACCTGGCGGAGGATTCGGCCGGCGACCGCACCCACGGGTTGGTCCATGGCGACTACCGGTTGGACAACCTGCTCTTCGGCGCCGACGGAGCCGAACGTCCACTGACCGTGGTCGATTGGCAGACGGTCAGCTGGGGCCCGGCCATGACCGACCTGGCCTATTTTCTCGGCTGCGCATTACCGGTTGCGGACCGTCGCGAACGCTACGACGCACTGCTCGACGGCTACCACCGCGCGCTCGGGCCGGATGCCCCCATCAGCCTCGCGGATGTTCGCGACGGGGTGCGCAGGCAGAGCTTCTTCGGGGTGATGATGGCCATCGTGTCGTCGATGTTGGTGGAACGCACCGAACGTGGCGATGCGATGTTCATGACCATGCTGCAACGTCATTGCGAGCACGTTCTCGACACCGACGCGCTGGCGATCCTGCCCACACCCGCTGCCGTCGAGCCGCTGCGCCCGTCGAACGACGACGAGTCGGCCCACGCCCCAGCCGACGAGCCACTGTGGAATGAAAGTTGGTATGCCGACTTCGTCGATGCTGCACAGGGATTGGGCGGTTGGGTGCGTCTGGGCCTGATTCCCAACCAGCAGACGGCCTGGCTGAATGCCCTGCTGTGCGGTCCCGACCTGCCCACGGTCGCGCTGGTCGACTTCGAGGTTCCGCTGCCCGCCGACCCGTGGACGGTCCGCACCGGTGCGATCGAGTTCACTCACTCCGCCGTCGACCCACTGCGCACCTATCGGGTCGCGGTGCACGGGCGTGGTCAGTCTTTCGGACACCCGGCTGCCTTGCTGCGGGCCGAACAGGGCGATCCGGTCGATGTCGCGCTCGATCTGGAATGGTCCACCGACGGCACGCCCTACCGGTACCGGATGACCACCCGCTACGAAATACCCTGCACGGTAACGGGGTCCGTCACTGTGGACGGCCGTCGCTATGTCCTCGACGCGGTACCAGGGCAGCGGGATCACTCCTGGGGGGTACGGGACTGGTGGAGCATGGACTGGCTCTGGAGCGCGCTGCACCTCGATGACGGGACCCACCTGCACGCGGTGGACCTGTCGATATCGGGCGTTCCGCCGATCAGCGTCGGCTACCTCCAGGGCGGCAGTGGCGCGGTCGACGAGTTGCAGAAAATCGCTCGCACAGAGACATTCGATGCCGTCGGACTGCCGGTCGGCGCGACGCTGAATTTCGCGCCCGGTGATATCACCGCGACCGTCGATGTGCGTGGACATGCGCCGCTGCGTCTGGTCGCCAGGGACGGCCGGATCAGCCAATTCCCGCGGGTCTGGGCCACGGTGCACACCGCCGACGGGCGGACCGGCGTCGGCTGGCTGGAGTGGAACCGTAACTTGTCCACGCAGTGACGTGTCCGCTGACAGACGCTGTCCGGCAGGCACATCGATCGTCGTGATGGGTGTATCGGGCGCTGGCAAATCGACCGTCGGCATTGCGCTGGCGCGTCGTCTCGGTGTCTCATTCGCCGACGCCGACACCCTTCATCCGGCGAGCAACATCGCGAAGATGTCCGCGGGTACTCCCCTGGGCGACGACGACCGCTATCCATGGCTGGCCGCCGTCGGTCAGTGGCTGGCGGACCACGACAACGGTGTCATGAGTTGTTCTGCGCTCAAGCGCCGATACCGCGACCAATTACGTTCGCACCGAACAGATATCGAGTTCTTGCAGCTGATCGGTTCACCGGAGCTGATCGGCAGCAGGCAAGCCGGTCGACCAGGCCACTTCATGCCCTCGTCGTTGGTGCGCTCGCAATTCGACGCGCTGGAACCGTTGGCGGCCGACGAGCGCGGTCTGGCGGTCGACGTCGGGCAGAGCGTCGACGCGATTGTCGAAAAGTTCGTCCAGTTCTTAGATCTCAGGCTTTGACCACCTGGGTGCGGCCTGCCTGACCAACTCCGTCGATGGTGTCGATCAGTGCTGGCGTCGCGCTTTGGCCAGCCCGCGGTGAGCGAGTTCGTCTCCTCGATCACGTGCCAGCTCGGCCAGTTCGCCGCCGCGGTCGCGGGCGATCTCGGCCAGCTGGGCGCCGCGATTACGCGCCCGCTTGCGGGCTTTTTTGATGACCGGAGCGCTTCTCTTGGCGGCCTCGTGCGCAAGTTCTTCGCCGCGCTTGCGGGCTGTCTCGACCAGCGGCGCACTTCGCTCGGCGGCGGTGCTGGCGAGCTCGCGGCCGCGCTCGGCGCCGACGTGGACTCCGTGGGCGATTCGGTCGGCCAGCTCGGAATCGAGCAGCGAGTCGGCAGAGCCGTCGCCCGGCAGCGCTGACGACACCGCCTCCGACATGCGCGCCGCCGCTTGCCTTCCGCGCCATCCCAACGACGGCTTACCCGCCGTGTCGGCTGCTGCGATGATCAACCCACCCAGCAGGCTCAGGTCGGTGAGCAGGTCGCGCCGCTTCTGCGCTTTGCGTTCCGGGTCGATCTCGGTCCAAAACAGGTGCCCGCCAAGGCTGCCCGGTATCACGGTGAACGCCAGCGCCGCCGAGGCGACCCTGGGCATTTTGCCGGTGGCCAGCAATACACCACCTGCGACCTGAACGGCCGCGTTGATCCTCGCGGCTGTCTCGGGGTTGGACGGAACCTTGTCTCCGTAGGGTTTCGGCAGTTGGCGCAGCGCAGCGACGGTTGGCTCCGTCGCTGGCAGCGAAACCGCGGGATTGCGCAGTGACTCGACACCTTGGCCGATGAATGCCGCGGACAGCAGGGGACGCGCGATTCGACGAATCAACATGGTGGAGGTGTTCCCAGGTTCGGCGCCACGCAAACCGGCCTGAGAAGCCGCTTACGAGCCCGGCGGGCGAGCGTCACGGCGCGCCGGGAGCGGGAACAACACCCAGCAGCAGTCGCGCTGACGTCTCCAACCGATCGGCGATCGCGGTATAGGACGCATATCCCATGCCGGCCCGCACCAAAGCTCCGGCATACAGCAGCTCGAGTGATTCGACTATGTCAGGCTGATGTCCGTCGCCCAGGGCGGTGAGCAGGCGTTGGTGTATTTCGCGGCCGATGCGGAGCCGCAGATGCTCGACCTCAGGGTCCGCACTGAGCAACGCATTGGTGACCGCACCGGCGAGCGTCGGCTCGTCCGCAACCAGCAGCGCGATCTGGCGCAGCACGGCGATGACCCGCCCCGTCGGATCAGGCGAGTCAGTCGGCGCAACGGGACTGGACTCCAACCGTCGCCAGAAGACCTCCGCCACGAGGTGCTCTTTCGAGGAGAAGTACGTGTACGCCGTCGCCGCGCCAACACCGGCCTCCGCGGCGACCATACGAATCGTCAACCCGGAGAAGCCTTCTCGGCGCAGCACTCCGATTGCGGCGTTGCCCAGCCGGTCGACGGTGTCGGCTTGCTTGGCGGAAAGGCGTCGTCTGGTCGACTCCCGAGCTACCGGGCTGGACACGTGTCCGGACACTACTACACCGGTCCGGGGTGCGGCAACCGGATGCGTTACCGTGCAGGGGATGACAACGTCCTCCGACCGCGCCGCTTACGACGAGCTGACCAGCCGGTTATTTGCACTGGCCGACCGGGTGACCGGCTTCATGCCCGCTGATGAGGGCCACGCCCTGCACGACGTGGCCATGCGCTACCTCGACCGTGGCGTCGGGGTGGAAATCGGGACGTACTGCGGTAAGTCGACTGTCCTGCTGGGTGCGGCCGCCCTGGCGCGCGGCAGCGTTCTCTACACCGTCGATCACCACCACGGCTCGGAGGAGCATCAGCCCGGGCGGGAGTATCACGACACGTCACTGGTCGACCCTGTCACCGGACGTTTCGACACCCTGCCCACGTTGCGGCACACGCTCGACGAAGCCGGACTGCACGACAACGTGGTGGCGGTGGTCGGCACATCGACCGTGGTGGCGCAGGGATGGCGCACGCCGCTGCAACTGCTTTTCATCGACGGCGGCCACAGCGCGGAGGCCGCGCGCAAGGACTACGACGGCTGGGCGAAGTGGGTGAGCGCAGGGGGAGCGCTGATCATTCACGATGTGTTTCCCGATCCGCGTGACGGCGGGCGGCCGCCGTACGAGATCTACTGCCGTGCCGTGCAAAGCGGCGCTTTTACGGAAAAGTCCGGGACTGGCTCGATGCGAGTGCTGGAGCGCACCGCCGGCGAAGCCGGGGCTGCGGTTTAGCGATCCGACTGGCTGGCCGCGCACTCGCAGTCGTAGTCGCTCTCCAGGCCGCGCGGCAGATCGGCGCCGCGAAAGATGCCGCTGCCCGCGGTAGTCGATGACAATGCGTCGGCGGCCAGGATCACCGCCGCCCCGGTCCACGTCGTGCGCTCGACGGGCCAACGCTTCCCGTCGCTGAAGACCAACCCGGTCCAGTACGAGCCGTCCCTTTCCCGCAGATGCTGCATGGCGGCGAATTGCGTCAGTGCCGACCGCCGATCGCCGATCGCATCCAGTGCCAGCACCAGTTCGCAGGTTTCCGCGCCGGTCACCCATGGCCGGTCGTCGACGCACCTGATGCCAAGTCCGTCGACGACGAAATCGTGCCACCGGTCGGCGATTCGTGCCGTCGCCGCGGGCCCGCGTAGCGCGCCGCCGAGGATGGGGTAATACCAGTCCATCGAATGATGTGGCTTCTCGGTGAACGCCGAGGGATGGACCGCGATCGCGTGGCCCAACCGGCCGAGGGCAAGCTCCCACTCGGGTTGCGGGTCGTCCATCAGATTCGCCAGCGCGAGCGCGCAACGAATGCTGTGGAAAATACTCGCGCAACCGGTCAACAAAGCTTCTTTCAGCGGGCCCGAAGAACCACGCGCCCAGCAAATTTCGCCACCCTCGAGCTGCAGATCCAGCACGAAGTCGATGGCGGCGCGCACGGTCGGCCACATCAACGTCGCAAATACCCGGTCTCCGGTGACCAGCACGTGATGCCAGACGCCGACCGCCACATACGCACAGAAGTTGCTGTCGCTGTTGGCATCTTCGATCACGCCCGCGCGCAGCTGGATCGGCCAGGACCCGTCCGAGCGCTGTTGGTGACGGCACCAGCCGAAGGCGCGTCGCGCCGGTTCGATCAGGCCGGCGACCGTGAGCGCCATCGCACATTCCACGTGGTCCCACGGGTCGGTGTGGCCACCGTCGGACCATGGAATCTCGCCTGACGAATATTGCAGCGAAGCAATCGATTCTGCCGTCTGGCGGCATTGCTCGGGGGAAAGGACGCCAGCGACGCCCGGAACGTCAGACCAGCTCAACGGCGGGTACCGGTTTCTCGAAATACAACGCGACGCTCTTACCGATGAAGGGGTTCAGGGTCGATTCGGCGACCCGGGTCACCCACGGTCGCTGCATCATGTCCCACACCAGCAGCTTGTGGTAGGCGGCGACGGCGGGATGGTCCGACTTGTCGACACCTACGGCGCATTTCAGCCACCAGAACGGCGAGTGCAACGCATGCGAGTGATGACTATGAGTGAAAGTCATTCCGCGCTCAGCGATCTTACGTCGGAGCTGATTCGCCCGGTAGATGCGGATGTGGCCGCCCTCGTTGCTGTGGTACTCGTCGGAAAGTAGCCAGCAGACCTGTTCGGGTAGCCATCGAGGCACCGTGACGGCCAACGCGCCGCCGACCTTGAGCACTCGAATCAACTCCATGATCACTGCGTCGTCGGCCGGAATGTGTTCCAGGACTTCAGCGGCAATGACGCAGTCGAAGGTCTGGTCGGGATAGGGTAACGCCCGCGCGTCGCCCACGACGGTTTCGGCATGACCAGCTGGCGGCACCTCTCCGGCTGCTGCCATGCCGCGAAACATCGTGCCGACGTCACCGAGCTCGGTGGCGTTCTGGTCGAAGGCCACCACGTCGGCTCCGCGTCGGTACGCCTCGAAGCTATGCCGGCCCGCACCGCAGCCGATGTCGATGACCTTGCTGCCGGCGCCAATGCCGAGGCGGTCGAAATCGACTGTCAGCACAGCTCGCCCACCACCGGGCTGGCATCGCTGATCGCCGCATTGCGCGCGATGGCCTGCTCGTAGACCCCCACAGTCTGCGCGGCCACCGATTCCCAGCTGAACACCTCGACAGCGCGACGGCGACCGGCCGCACCCAGTCGTTTGAGCTCGCCGGGGGAGTCCAGCAGCTCGCCGATCACTCGGGTCAGCTCCGCGACGTCGCCGGGCGGGACCAGCCGGGCGCAACCGCCGTCGGCCCCCAGCACCTCGGGCAACGCGCCCGCGCGGCTGGCCACGATCGGCGTCCCGCTCGCCATCGCTTCCACAGCCGGAAGCGAGAAGCCCTCGTAAAGCGAGGGAATGCAAGCGATTTCAGCGGATGCGAACAGCCGCGCCAATTCATCGTCGGTGAGCCCGCTGGAGATGTGCACGATGTCGGTGATGCCCAGCTCAGCGACCAGCTTCTCGGTGGGGCCGTTGGGCTCCAGCCTCGCGACCAGTTGCAATTCCAGGTCATAGTGATGGCGCAGCTTGGCGATCGCCTGCAACAGGTGCCCGACACCCTTGAGCGGCACGTCCGCGCTGGCGATTGCCATGATGCGACCCGCGACGCGCGGTTCCGGCGACGGCGCGAATACGTCCGTCTCCACGCCCAGCGGCACCACATGAAGCTGTTCCGGGCGTACGCCGAAGTCGGCGGTGATGTCGGTCGCCGAGGACGACGACACGGTCAGTAACTCGGGGATGCGACGAGCCACCCGCTCTTGCATCGCCAAAAAGCCGTACCACCGACGCACCGACGGCTTGCGCCACCAACGCGCCGCGGCGAGATCCACCACCCGGTCGCGGGTGATCGGGTGGTGCACGGTCGCGACGACCGGCAGGCCGGCGGCCGCGATCTTCAGCAGCCCGACACCCAGGCTCTGGTTGTCGTGCACCACATCGAAATCGTCGAGCCGATCGGCCAGTAGGCGCGCGGCCCGCAGGCTAAAGGTGCGCGGCTCGGGGAAGCCCGCGGTCCACACCCCTGCCAATTCGAGCAGGTCGATACGATCCCGGATCTCCCGTGGATGCGGTATGCGGAAAGGGTCGGGCTCGCGATACATGTCGAGGCTGGGTACCTCGGTCAGCACCACCCGCGGGTCGAGTTCCTCGGGGTAGGGCTGACCGGAAAACACCTCGACGTGGTGTCCCAGATCGACCAGACTCCGGCTGAGATGCCGGAGGTAAACTCCCTGGCCACCGCAGTGCGGTTTGCTGCGATAGGACAGCAACGCGATCCGCATGCTCACGCCCGATCCGGGCTGCAGGTGCAGCAGTTCGGTACGGTGAACCGTTCGGGCGAGGCGTCAACGAACTTTCTGGACACGTGTCTGGACTATAGTTTGACAAACTACCTGATGCAACGCGCAGCTAGCGGCGTTAACTTTGCCCATGCTGCCGAGCCGAACGATGGCGGGGACGCGGGCACGGACTCTGTCGGCGATAACGTGGTCTCATGCGCGCGCTGGTCGTCGTCGACGTTCAGAAAGACTTTTGCGAGGGCGGCTCGCTGGCCGTCGCCGGTGGGACGGCCCTGGCGGGTGCCATCGATGCTTACCTTGCCGGCGACGCCGAGTACCGCCATGTGGTGGCGACGCAGGATTTCCACATCGATCCCGGCGACCATTTCTCTGAGCATCCGGATTACCTCTCGTCATGGCCGCCGCACTGTCGCGCCGGTACTGTCGGCGCGGAATTTCACCCCGGCCTCGATGTCGGCCGGTTCGAGGCCATCTTTCGCAAGGGCGCTTACGACGCGGGCTACAGCGGGTTCAGCGGGCTGGACGATCGGGGGACCCCGCTGGGCGACTGGCTCCGACAACGTCACGTCGACGAACTCGACGTCGTCGGTATCGCCACCGACTACTGTGTCCGCCGGACGGCGGAAGACGCTGCGGCGCAGGGCTTGGCGACTCGCGTGCTGCTCGACCTGACGGTAGGGGTGGACAAGAAGTCCACCGCGGCGGCCCTGAAGGCGTTGCGCGCGGCCGGTGTCGAGACTGTGAGAAGCCGGTGACGGGCGCGATGGACTCGGCGTTGCTGACAGCGGTTGAGCGATCGCCGGAGGCCGCCGCGGCGCATGATCGTCGGGGATGGGTCGGCCTGTTCACCGACGTTGGCCGCCGTGGCAGCGGGGTTGGGCGGGTGCGCTACTTTCCGCGGTGATGTGCGCGGAAAGGCACCCTGGAACAGCACAGCCGGGTCGACTACGAAAGAACCACGTATCCAGCACGGGAGACACGCCACGAACACCAGCATCAATCGCGGTAGACCCTTCGGTCGGCGGACGTTGCTCCGCGGTGCCGGCGCGATCGGCGCGGCGTCGGTAGCGCTGTTGCCCGCTGCCTGCGGTTCCGCCGACGACGATGCGCTGACGTTCTTCTTCGCCGCCAACCCCGAAGAGGCCGACGCCCGGTTGCGCGTCATCGACGCCTTTGAGCGCAGACATCCCGAGATCAAGGTACGAACATTGTTGTCCGGCCCCGACGCACTGCAGCACGTGTCGATCTATTGCGCCGGTGGCAAGTGCCCCGATGTGCTGATGGCGTGGGAATTCACCTACTCAGGTCTGGCTGAACGGGGCGTGCTGCTCGACCTCAACACCATGCTGGCGCGCGACAAGACCTTCGACGCGGAACTGAGCTCGGACAGCGTCCCGTCGATGTACCAGACATTCTCCTATGGCGGTGGGCAGTATGCGTTTCCGGAGCAGTGGTCGGGAACCTTCTTGTATTACAACAAGAAGATGTTCGCCGAGGCCGGTGTCACTCCACCGCCCGGGCGATGGAGTGAGCCGTGGAGCTTTGACGAATTCCTCGCTGCGGCAAAGGCGCTCACCAAGCGCGACCGGTCGGGCCGGGTCAGCCAGTGGGGATTTGTCGATACTTGGGTCCCTTATTACTCGGCGTTGTTGTTCGGAATGAACAACGGAGTGCCATGGTCAAATCCGCGAATGAACCCAACGCATCTCAATTTCGACCACGCAGCGTTCATCGACGGCATTCAGTTCTATGCCGATCTGAATAACAAGTACCGGGTTGCGCCCACCGCGTCGGAATCGGAGTCGATGTCACAGACCGACCTGTTCACCTCGGGTCAAGCCGCGATGGCGCTCGGCGGGCACTGGCGGTATCAGACCCTGGTGCGGGCCGCCGATTTGGATTTCGACATCGCGGTGCTGCCGACCGGACCGAAAGGGCTTGCCGCGCGCTCGAATATCGGTACCACCGGGCTGGCCATCGCCTCCAGCAGTCCCCGCAAAGCCCAAGCGTGGGAGTTCGTGAAATTCGCCACCGGACCGGTGGGGCAGGCGGTGATCGGTGAGACGGGCCTGTTTGTCCCAGCGTTGCGGTCGGCGGTTCGATCGCCCGATTTTGCCAAGGTGCACAATAGAATCAGTAACATTGCAGTGCTGATCGGCGGCCCGGCACACTCCGAGGGGTTGCCCGTCACTCCGGTCTGGCCGAAGGTCGTCGCGTTGCTGGACCGCAACCTCGGCCCGGTGCTGCGGGGTTCGCGGCCGGCGACGGCGCTGACGGGCGAACTGACGCCGAAGATCGACGAGGTGCTCCGGACGTCATGACACCGATTCCCGCAACTCGCGCGGACGTGCCCCGCAGGCGGGGGCCGTCCGCGCGCCGTGCCAGGTTTGGTCGCCTGTTCGTCGCGCCGAATGTGACGGCGGTCGCGGTCTTCATGGTGTTTCCGCTCGGCTTCTCGCTCTATATGAGCTTCCACGACTGGGATATGTTCAGCCCGGCCGAGTACGTCGGCCTGGCGAACTATCGCCGCCTCTTCACCGAAGATCCGTTGCTGCGCATCGCGTTGCGCAACAGCGTGGTCTACACGGTGGGTACCGTCGTCCCCACGGTGTTCATCAGCCTCGCCGTGGCCGGCGTGCTCAATCGAAAAATCAAGGGGATTGCGCTATTTCGGACAGTCATATTCGTACCGTTGGCGATGTCGTCAGTAGTGATGGCCGTCGTCTGGCAGTTCGTGTTCAATACCAACAACGGCCTGCTCAACATCCTCCTCGGCTGGATCGGCATCGGCCCCATCCCGTGGCTGGTCGATCCGAAGTACGGCATGGCCTCGTTGTGCATCGTCAGCGTATGGCGCAGCGTGCCTTTCGCGACGGTCATTCTGCTGGCCGCCATGCAAGGGATCCCGGACCACCTCTATGAGGCCGCACGCCTCGACGGCGCGGGAGAGTTGCGCCAGTTCACCTCGATTACCGTGCCGCTGATACGTAGCGCGGTCTCGTTCGTCGTCGTCATCTCGATCATCCATGCATTCCAGGCATTTGATCTGGTTTACGTTCTGACCGGGCGCAACGGGGGGCCGGAAACGGCGACCTACGTCCTGGGCATCATGTTGTTTCAGAACGCTTTTGCTTTCCTGGAATTCGGGTATGCGGCGGCGCTGGCGTGGGTGATGTTCGCGATCCTGCTGGTGCTGACCGTTGTGCAATTGCGGTTGGGTCGGCGTCGAACGGCGCAGCAGGAGCGATCGTGGGCCTAGCGGGACGAGTGTTGAAGCCCAACGTATTTCGCGGTGTTGCGCTGTATGTCACGCTGACGGTGATCGCGACGTGCGCGCTGTTCCCGATTCTGTGGGCGGTGGCGGGGTCGTTGAAGACCGCGGGCGAGGTGACCATGCCGACGCTGTTTCCCGCGCATCCGCAGTGGTCCAACTACCGCGATGTGTTCGCGGTCATGCCCTTCTGGCGAATGTTTTTCAACTCGGTGCTATATGCCGCCTGCGTCAGCGCAGGCCAGGTGTTCTTCTGTTCACTGGCAGGATATGCGTTCGCACGGCTACGTTTTCGCGGCCGCGATACATTGTTCGTCTTGTACTTGGGAACGTTGATGGTGCCCCTGACCGTGACGGTGATTCCACAATTCATCCTGATGCGCGTTGCGGGACTGATCGACACACCGTGGGCCATGATCGTTCCGGGGTTGTTCGGCAGCGCATTCGGGACCTACCTGATGCGGCAATTCTTCCGCACACTTCCCGACGAACTCGAAGAGGCCGCGATCCTCGACGGTTGCTCCCCGTGGCAGATTTACTGGCGCATACTGCTCCCGCACGCCAAGCCCGCGGTGATGGTGTTGGCGGTGCTCACCTGGGTCAACGTCTGGAACGATTTTTTATGGCCGCTGTTGATGATTCAGCGGAACAGAATCGCGACCCTCACTCTTGGTCTGGTCCGGATGCAGGGCGAATACTCAGCCCGCTGGCCGGTGCTGATGGCCGCATCCGTGCTGATTCTGTTGCCGCTGCTCCTGCTGTACGCGGTGGCGCAACGCGCATTCATCCGCGGTATCGCGGTCACCGGACTGGGTGGGTAACGCATGGCATTGGTGACATTTGACCAGGCGACCCGCCGCTATTCCGGCGCGGATCGCCCAGCAGTCGACCGCTTGGACCTCAGTGTCGGTGACGGCGAGTTCGTGGTGCTGGTAGGGCCATCCGGATGCGGTAAAACCACGTCGCTGCGCATGATCGCCGGGTTGGAGACCGTCGACTCGGGGCGCATCATCATCGGCGGCCGCGACGTTACCGACGACGATCCCAAAGACCGTGACGTGGCGATGGTCTTCCAAAACTACGCGTTGTACCCGCACATGACGGTCGCGCAGAACATGGGCTTCGCGCTGAAGATCGCGGGGCTTTCGAAAAGCGAGATTCGTGAACGGGTTTTGGACGCGGCGCGCTTGCTGGACCTCGAGCCCTACCTGCATCGCAAACCGGAGGACCTGTCCGGCGGCCAACGTCAGCGCGTTGCCATGGGACGCGCCATCGTTCGTCGGCCGCAGGTGTTCTTGATGGACGAACCGCTGTCCAACCTGGACGCGAAACTACGGGTGCAGACTCGCAACCAGATCGCCGGACTGCAACGCAGGCTGGGAACCACCACCGTCTACGTCACGCACGACCAGGTCGAGGCGATGACAATGGGGGACCGCGTCGCGGTGCTGCGCGACGGGGTCCTGCAGCAGTGCGCGGCGCCTCGTGAGCTGTACCGCAAACCCGTCAACCTGTTCGTAGCGGAGTTCATCGGTTCGCCGGCCATGAACCTCTTGACGGTGCCGGTTGTCGGCGACGGCGCCGCGCTGGGCGATTGGTCGATCCCGCTGCCGCGTGAGATCAGCTCTGCGACCAACGAACTGGTGATAGGCATCCGGCCGGAGCACTTGGACGTCGGCGGAAGCGGCATCGAGATGCAGATCGACGTCGTCGAGGAACTGGGTGCGGACGCCTATCTGTACGGACGAATTGCACGTGGTGACAATACGTTCGCGCAGCCGATCGTAGCGCGCGCCGACGGGCAGAACCCGCCGAGCCGTGGTTCTCGCGTGCGCCTGCATCCGCAGCCGGCGCACCTGCATTTCTTCAGTGTCGACGGCCGCCGATTGTCGTAGCGCGATCGCCTACTTGGGGATGTGGGCGGCCATTTGGTCGGCGAGCTGACTGGCGATATCGGCCGGATCGCCATTCTGACAGACCTTGGCGACGAACACGACATTGCTCTGTGCGCGGACATTAAATGCACACCGCCACGCGTCTGGTTGACCGTTGGTTATCCCGGTGATTGTCCAGAGCGCTCTGTCGTCGGTGATGTTCGGGACCTGCAGTTGAAACTGGTTATGGCCTCCTGTCTCGCCCGGCACGGTCGCCGCGTCGCATCCGTTGACACTTTTGAATGCGTCGTGAAAGTAGTGCGACGCGGTCTGGGCGTCGAGGTAGGTAGCGACTTGTTGGTCGACGATGTGCTGGTAATTGTCTTTGGCTTCGCGGTAATCAGTACCGCGATATGCGGTGTAGTCGACGTCGGGTCCGAAAGAATTCGCATCCGGACCCTCCAACACACTGCAGTTCGACTTGTCGCCGAGGTCCCGCGGAGCCGGTGGATACAGCACTGTGCTGCTGTCACCGAGGTTGGCGCCGAGGATCTTGCTTGCCTCTGGGACGCCGACGATCAGAGACTTGATCTTGTTGGGCGCGAGAAAGTCTGTCGGCGCCGGCGGGGCGGGCGTGTCCGGGGGTGGAATCCGGGCGCTGATTTGGTCGACAGCGGCCGTCGCGGCGGGTGCGCCGTTCGCCCATGCGCACATCGAAGCCTCGACAATGACGTTGTTCTTGACGTGAGCTTGGTGGTCGCAGCGCCATCCAAGGGGTTGATCCTTGTCGGTGAACTGTAGGGCGCCGAATGTCACCGTATCGCCGTTGAACGGGCCACGGGCAAGGATCTTCCAGGTAGCGGAATTGTTTTTCGCGGCAATCGTGGTGGAATTGCATCGACCCAATGATGCATAGGCTTTGTGGAAAATCTCGCTGGCTTTGCCGGGCGTCTCGAAAGTCGCGACATTCTGCGAAAACATCCCGATAAGGCTGTCATCTCTCGACGCCTGGTTTCGGACTGAACGGTAAGCGGTGAATTCGCCGTCCCCAAGTGCGTCCTTGGTAATCCCCAAAGCCAGCGCGCACTCCGGTTTGCTGTAGTCGCTTGCCGAGGCACTGGGCGAATCGAACTGCGATCTGTCTTCGAGCGGCAGGCCGCTGATCTCGTCGACATCTTCGGTCGGCAATATCAAGGTTTTGATGTTGTTGGCGAGCAGAGGTTGTGGAGGTGACGGTGACGTCCCGGGCTCTGCGTCTGGAGCAGGTGTCTTCGACGATTTCTGCGGATGCAGCGGAAACCATGAGGGTGTCTGATTACCGCACGCCACCAGCGTCAACGCCATTGCCGCGGTGGTGACCGCTACCAGAACGTGGCGCCATTGACGATGCGGCATGCAGTTCCTCTCGTCTTTCTCCGATGCCGGTAGCCGGTCAGGCTGATGTTAGCCTGCTGGTTGGTAGCGATCGAACAGGTATGCAGTAGGTCACCTGCGACTTTTGGAAGCGCCGCGACGACAGCGATGAATCCCATGATTCGCCCGTGACGGCCCGTATCTGCAGTACTTTTGCCGATGACCAGCATGCATGGCAGTCAAACGGGAAAGGAGCAGCGGCGATTTGGCGGCAACTTGCGTCGTGATGGGTTACCCGCGACGATCACTCGCCTGCGCCGTGATGCTGGGCGTCGCGATCGGCGTGCTGCCAGGATGCACACGCGCCATCGACGGAACGCCGGTGAGTTCGTCCGACGTGGCGCCGCAGCCACCCTCGCTGCCCGCACCGAAAAGTCAGCCGCCGCAACAGGCGCACTATTACGACATCAGTCAGCTCGGCAAGTTGCAGGACCAGTTTCCGCCGGGCTTCGACCGCGTCCAAAAGACCGACGTGGCGACGCTGGGGCCCGACGCCGAGAGATTCTTCGCTGTCGGTGTGGGCGACATCGTGAAGGTCGACCCTCCGTTGTGCCGATCGGTCCTCCAGCCGGTACGAGCACCCCAGGATGCGCAGTACACCATGATCGGCGGCGTCGGCCGGGGAGCGATCCTGGTCGGCGCTGTGAGTTCGCCTTCACCGCTGGGCAAGACGATCGTCCCGAAGGGCTGTGAACAAGTCTCGTTGACCCAGCGAATAGCCGGACGACTGGTGGTCTCGACGGTGACTCGTCAGCCCGGCCCTGCGATCGATGGTGTCGTCACCACCGAATCCATCGCCACACCTGCCCGGGGCGCACCCAAGTCTTTCGTGTTCGCTGCGTTTCTCAGCGACACTGTGGCCGTCACGTCCGAGGGCATTCTGCCCGGAAATCCTGATGCGGAAGACCTCTTGAGCGGCATGCTGGTCAAGGCCGTGAACGCGCTGCGGACGCCGTAACGTGATCGAAGCCGGCTCGCCCATGAAATCCGCACACTTCATATCGGCCGAAAGCGGCGTCTGCGAGCACACCCAGTGCGCAGGAAGCCACCGGGGCGACGACCATCTCAACGGGCCCGGCGGTCGGTCGACCGCGCCGCCGGGGTGGTCGCGGAGATGCCGACCACGATTCCTTCCGGCCGCGCCTGGACGACCGAGCGCAGACCGCGGTCGCCAATCCGGCGGCCAGATCAATTTCGCCGACGACCCTTTCCCGCTGAAGAATCCTCAGAGCGGCCAGTGATGTTATCGGATTGCACGCGACCTATCTCGTTCGTGACGGCCTGGTGCTCGAGTTGCTCGGCTACTCCCATCGTGTGCTGCACGCGGGATCGGATCGCGTGATGGATCAGGTCGGGCTCACCCACCTGTCGTTGTCGGCGTCCGACCTCGACGAGGTGCTTGCTGCGGTGGATCGGTTCGGCGGGTCGGTGGTCGAGGGCACGGTGTCGGATCAGTCGGCGATGATTCGCGATCCGGACGGGCAGTTGCTGGAACTACTCGCGGATTCGTGGGTGCTCGGCCCCCCCTGGTCGGTTGGGTCAACTCCGGCGGCTCAGCACGGCTTGTAGGTAATGGATGCGGGTGTTGATGTCGGTGGCGGCGCACTCGAATGCCGGGTAGCTGCCGGCTGTGGAGGGGTCTGGGATGCTCCAGTGGATGCGGCCGGGGTGGTCGGCGAAGTCTGGGCAGCTTTCACGGGCTTTGTCGCACAGGGTGATTACGTAGGTGAAGTCTGTGGTGTCGATGTCGTTGATGTGGCGTGGTTGTTGCCCTTCGATGTCGATGCCGTATTGGTGGCGTAGCACGCGGGTGGTGTTGGGGTGCATGCGGTTTCGGGGTCGGGTCCCGGCGCTGGTGACCTGGAGTCGTCCCCCGGTGTGATGACGTAGGAGTGCTTCGGCGATTGCCGAGCGAGCACTGTTGCCGGTGCACACGAACAGCACTGATACGCCCGGATCGGGCCGACCTGCCGACGAAGAGAGCTTCATGTGCAGTGCCGGGTGCAGGGAAGGGCCTGCCGCGGCGAGCTGCTCGGCGCAGTGTTGCAGGTCGAGATGGTAGTAGCTGTCGCGGCCGTCGTGGCTGCTGCGGGTGCGCGTGATCAGGTCGCTGTCGCGCAGCATCCGCAGGTGATAGGAGATCACGTTCTGGGGCTGACCGGTGCGGGCGGCCAGCTCGCGGACTCGGTAGTCGCTGCCGGCGAGTTCGGTGATCAGCTGCCACCGCAGCGGGTGGGCCGCGAGCTGGATGAAGGCGGGCACTGATTGACATGGCGCTGTCATGATCAGAGAATACGGGATATCCATCAAATTCAGTTGATCGATATCGAGCGTCGTGTGCCGATGAGGATTGAGATGTCCGACGAACCAGTCGAGCCGAATCCAGCCGTGGCTGCCGGGTTGCGCCGCGAGTTGGGTGTGTTCGATGCGGTGATGATCGGGCTGGGTTCGATGATCGGGGCCGGCATATTCGTGGCGTTGGCCCCCGCCGCCAAGGCGGCCGGGGCCGGGCTGCTGGTTGGGTTGGCGGTGGCGGCGGTCATCGCCTACTGCAATGCCACCTCGTCGGCGCGGCTGGCGGCGGTCTATCCGGCTTCCGGCGGCACCTATGTCTACGGGCGGGAGCGCCTGGGCCCGTTCTGGGGGTACCTGGCCGGGTGGGGGTTCGTGGTCGGCAAGACCGCCTCGTGTGCGGCGATGGCGCTGACCGTCGGCGTGTACGCCTGGCCCGCGCACGCGCACGTGGTCGCGGTGGCCGCGGTGGTGGCACTGACCGCCGTCAACTATCTCGGGGTACAGAAGTCGGCGTGGCTCACGAGGCTGATCGTGGCGGTGGTATTGGTGGTGCTGACCGCGGTCGTGGTGACCGCCTGGGGCAGCACCGGCGTTGACGTTTCGGGACTGGGCGTGTTTGGTGGTTCGGTGTTCGGGGTGTTGCAGGCGGCGGGGCTGTTGTTTTTCGCGTTCGCCGGATACGCGCGTATCGCCACGCTGGGTGAAGAGGTCCGTGACCCGGCCCGCACCATCCCGCGGGCCATTCCCCTCGCGCTGGCGATCACGTTGGTGGTATACACCCTGGTCGCCATGGCGGCCCTAGGGGCGCTTGGCCCGCGGCGGCTTTCCGTGGCGGTGGACCCCTTGGTACAGATCGTGCAGGTGGCCGGGGCAGGCTGGCTGGCCCCGATCGTGCGGGCCGGTGCGGTGGTGGCGGCGATCGGATCGCTGCTTGCGCTGATTCTCGGGGTGTCTCGGACCACGTTCGCGATGGCCCGAGATCGGCATCTGCCGCCCGCTCTGGCGGTGGTGCATCCGCGGTTCGGGGTGCCTTACCGTGCCGAGCTGGTGGTCGGTGTGGTCGTGGCGGCGCTGGCGGCGGCGGCCGATGTGCGCGGTGCGATCGGGTTTTCCTCGTTCGCGGTGCTGGTGTACTACGCGGTCGCCAACGCCTCGGCCTGGACATTGAACGCAGACGAGGGACGGCCGCCGCGCATGATCCCCGTTGTCGGTCTGGTGGGCTGCATCGTGATTGCGTTCGCGCTGCCGGTCGCCTCGATCCTGGCCGGAGCGGCCGTCCTGACAGCCGGCGCTGCCGCCTACGCCATCCGCCGTCCCCACCTCGAGCCGGTGGAAAAGTGATGATCGACAGGAAGTTTCGTTGATGACCACGTCGACGACCGCGGCGTGGTGGCACCGGGTGTGCCGCACTAACGCACCGGCGGCAACGGTGTTGATCCGCTTCTATGTCGGGCTGGTGTTCGCCGGTGAGGGCGTGCTGAAGTTCCTGCGCCCCGACTCGCTCGGGGTGGGCCGGTTCAGGAAAGCGGGTATCCCGGCACCGGAGTTCTTCGCAGTCCTTGGTGGCGTGTTCGAGATCGGCTGCGGCGTGCTGATTCTGGCCGGGCTGCTGACCCGGGTGGCGGCGGCGCCGATGATCGTGAACATCACCGGGGCGCTGCTGATCACGAAATTACCGATCCTGTGGGCAGGCTCGGCCCTGTTCAAGAGTGAACACGGCTGCTGGGATTTCCTGCACGAGGCCCGCCTGGACATCGCCCAACTGTGCGGCGCCATCTTCCTGCTGTTGATTGGCGGCGGAACCTGGTCGCTGGACCACTACCTCACCGACGGTTTTGCCCCAACCGACTCCGCGACAGGCCAGGAGGCAGCAACACGTGGACATTGACCGGCGCCGATTCCTGACCTGGAGCGCCGCTGGTGCCGCCCTGGCCACCGGTGGCGCCGGGTCGCTATTGGCCGCATGTAGTCGCCAGAATGCCAGTGGCCCTGCTGATTACACGCTGCGGATCGGCCCGGGGCTGGTGGAGCTGGCCCCGGACAAGGTGGTGTCAACCACTCTGTACAACGGGCAGTTCCCGGGGCCCCTGCTGCGTTTCACTGAAGGTAAACCGGTCACCATTGACGTCCACAACGACACCGGCACACCCGAACAGCTGCACTGGCACGGCCAAACCCTGCCCGCGGACATCGACGGCTCAGCCGAGGAAGGCACCCCCTACATTCCCCCGCACGGGATGCGGCGCATCACGCTCACCCCCGGGCCATCGGGGTTTCGCTTCTACCACACCCACGTCGTGCCCGGCTCTGATCTGAGCCTGGGCCAATACACCGGGCAGGTCGGTCCGGTGTACATCGAACCCAAACGCAATCCTGGCGACTACGATCAGGAAATCTTTCTGACCCTCAAGGAATTCGAGCCGTCCTTCAGCGCCGCCGGGGACATGGCCGGTGGCTTCCTGGCCGGAGACCCCATTCCCGAGCTGCGCGACAAGGGCGAGAAAGCGATGGCCGCCTCCCTGGCCGCGGGCAAGCCGCACGGCTTTGAGGTCGGCTACGAGGCGTTCGCGGTCAACGGCCGCATGCTCGGCCACGGCGACCCCATCAAAGTCGCCGAAGGTGAACGGGTGTTGCTGCATGTGCTCAACGGCAGCGCCACCGAGAACCGCAGCCTGGCCTTGCCCGGGCACACGTTCACCGTCGTGGCTCTCGACGGCAATCCGGTGCCCAAACCCGCTCCGGTTCCGGTGCTTTGGCTCGGTACCGCCGAGCGGATCTCTGCGATCGTGCACATGAGCAACCCCGGCGTCTGGATACTGGGCGACGTATCCGACGACGACCGCGGCAACGGCATGGGCATAGTCGTCGAATACGCTGGCCGCAGAGGCGAACCCCGATGGGCGCCGCCCCCGAAATTCACCTGGGACTACCGCCTCTTCACTCAACCCGGCGCCACCACGACAGCCCCCGCCCAGACGATCGAGCTGCTCATCGAGAAACGCAACGCCGAGCAGGACGGCTTCGACGTCTGGACACTCAACGGGAAAGCCTTCGACATGAACTCCCGCACAGCACAATTCGACCTCGCTCATGGTCGTCGCTACCGGTTCCGGCTGAGCAACGCCACCGACGACATCCACCCGATCCACCTGCATCGGCACACCTTCGAAATCACCCACATCGCCGGAACCCCCACCGCAGGACTGCACAAAGACGTTGTCATGCTCGGCGGCTACCAAAGCCTCGAATTCGACATCACCGCAGACCAATTGGACCTTTCCCTGCTGCACTGCCACCAACAACTGCACATGGACTACGGCTTCATGACCTTGTTCAACACGACGTAGCCGCGCCATCTGCTGACCCGCCAGCGACACACCCAGTTCGCCGAGCAGAAGCCGGAACCGCTGTCCGGATAGGCTGGGAGTGTTTGGTTGATCGAGTAGCCCGCAGCGAATCAACGCCAGGGCCGTCTTGGACCAGCACCCGCTGCCCTTGCAGCAATTCGGGCTGTAAATCGCGACGCAGCCACTGCTCACCGGGGCAGCCAGTCTCACGAACCAGGGCAGCCAGTCTCACGAACCAGCCCGGAACGGTTCAGACGGGGCGTGCTCGACAGGTGCGCGTTGTGCATCGGACCCGGGCCTGCCGTGTGTGTCGCGACAAGGTTGCTCGAGGTGGCCACATCAGCTGCGTCCGCTCTGGTTATACCGGGTTATACTAACCTCGTGAAAACCGCTATTTCCCTCCCTGACGACACGTTCGACCTGGTCTGCCGGCGTGCCAGCGATCTTGGCATGAGTCGGTCTGAGTTCTTCACCCGAGCTGCGCAGCGTTACCTAGACGAGTTAGATGCCCAATCGCTGACTGGCCAGATCGACAATGCCCTAGCGCGCCTCGATGACACCGACGAGGCGGCTGCCGACGCCGTGGCGACCGGGTGCCGGATGTTGAATGCCCTGGACGATGAGTGGTGATCAGCCGCGCTGATATCTACTGGGCTGACCTCGGACAACCATCCGCTAGCCGCCCCGCCAAGCGGCGTCCGGTGCTGGTAGTCCAGGCCGATCCGTACAACGCCAGTCGCCTCGCCACTGTGCTCGCCGCGGTAATCACCTCAAACACGGCACTGGCGACGATGCCTGGCAACGTGTTCTTACCCGCGGCCGTGACAGGGCTCCCACGTGATTCGGTTGTCAACGTCACGGCGCTCGTCACGCTCAACAAGACTGACCTCACTGAGCGAGTTGGCGATGTACCGTCGAGCCTGCTGCACGAGGTCGACCGTGGACTCCGTCGCGTTCTGGACGTCTGACCACCATGGCAGTCGAGATCGCTGCGATGGGTTATACCTCCAATTATTATGTAGCCCAGTGCAACTCGCAATAGTCAACTGGTCACGGTGCGTGTTCGACGGTAGCGGAGCCTGCCGCGGCTGTGACGTTTGGCCGGGTAGAGCGGATGGTGGCGGCGGCGTTGTGGACCTCGACGTGGCAACGCCAGGGGTTTCAGGCGTTCGCCGAAACCGCTGTACCGCAGTCGATTCGGTGGGAGTCCCGGCACGGCTGGACCCGCTACGGTGACGGCCCCGTCGCGATGCAGGAACCCTCGCTGGCCGTCGTGCTCGCGCGCATGCTGCGCGTTGCCGACACCTGGGAAGGCTTCGCCGAACAGTCCGGCCACGACCAATTCCGCGAGTTCGCCGTCGAGATCGGCGCGACGCTTCCGGCGTGAACGCCGCCCGGTCGGCTACCGCAGACCGAGCGCGGCGCGCAGCCGGTCGGCGTCCATACCGCCGCGGGCGGCCGCGCCGGCGGGAAAGCTGTCCAGCAGTGTGAGCAGGTCGCCGCGCCGGGTGGGGTCATCGGCGGCTTGGCGCGGTGTATTCCCGTCGAGCGCGGGGATGGGCTCGTCGAGCCAGCGGGTTTCGTACTCGCGGATGAACTCGCCGAGCAAGCCGGCCACCTCGGGGTCGTCGGGATCGAGCGCGCCCGCGCCGGTCATCGGCAGCTGTGTGGCCAGCGCAGCCGCCTCGCGGGCGTCGCGCACGGGGCGACGCTCGTCGTCGAGCACCGTCATCGCCGGGTCGAGGCGTGCCAGCGTGGTGAGCACGCGATCCATCCGCTGTTCGCTGTTGGCCTCGATGCGCAGCGTGTCGCCGTCGAGGACCAGGGTGGCGCGGATCCGTTGCAGGCCGTCGGTGATGACGTGCTCGAACCACTGCGGCGGCTCCTCGCCGTCGACCCGGTCGTAGGCCTCGTCGAGCGCGCCCGCGATCCCGGCCGGGTCGCCGATGCGCACGCCGGCCCCGCAGATCGCCAGCGATTCGCCCTCGGTGTTGACCAGCGTCGGCGGCGCGAACCGGCGGGTCAGCTGCGCCACCAGCGTCACCGGGTCGGGTTCGTCGTCGAGCAGCTCGATCAGCGGGTCACGCTCGTGCAGCGCGACCGGTTCGATACCGCCGAAGAACACCATGGCGTCCCCGGTGGGCAACACGCGGGCGCACACCAGTTGCCTGGGTTGGAGTTGACGGCTGGCCGTCCGCTCGACCACCTCGTGGGTGTCGCCGGTGCGCACGTCGCGCACGGTCACACCCTGGCCGGGCCGCACCTGCTCGACCTCTAACACCGACCGTTCCATCAGCAGCCATTGCTGGGCCAGCAGCCGCTCGTCGTCGGGCAGCAGCGAACCGCGCACCTCGAGGAACTCCTCGAACGCGCCGCCCTCGAACAGCACCGCATCCAGCACCAGCGGATCGGCCAGCGCCGCGGCCAGCGCGTCGTCTCCGTCGTCGGGGTCGGCATACCGGGAGCGTTCATAGCTCACCTCGGCCAGCAGGTCGGTCCAGCCGCTGGCCAACGTGTGGTGGCACGCCTTCGCGTACAACCAATTCACCCGCTCGGCCAGCGGCAGTTCCTCGCGGCCGAGGTGGCATTTCTTGTATTTGCGGCCCGACCCGCACCAGCACGCCTCGTTGCGGCCCAGGTCGCGGCGCGGCTGGGCGCGGTGCCGCTCCAACAGCTCCACCAGCGGGTGGTCGGGGTCGGCGCCGGCGCGGCGCAGTAGCGCCAGCCCGCGTTCGGCGTCGCCGCGATCGGAGGCGATCCGGGCCAAATCGAGCAGCGGCAGCGGCCAGTCGGTATTCATCGACTCGGCCGCCAGCAGCTCGCGTTCGGCCGCGTCGATATCGCCGGTTCGCTCGTGGGCGACGGCGCGCAGCCAACGCAAGGCCACCCGCGCCGCCCGGGGCACCTTCGGCTCCAACGTCTCCGCGAACAGGCCCAGCGCGGCCGCCCCGTCGGGGTCGGTGTCGACGGTCTCGGCCACCAGCAGCCGCGCCAGCATCGGGTCGGCCATCGCGCCGCCGAGCTCACCGCCCAGCTCGAGGATCGGGTTGATCCCGGGATTCGTCGCGTCCTCGTCGGCTTCGGGCACCATGTCCTGCGGCAGTTCGTCGGCGTCGGTACCAAGCAGCAGCAGTGCCATCCGCTCGTGCAGCTTGATCAGGGTGTACAGCGCGAATGCGTCGTCGGGGTCGAGATCGTGGCGCTGGGCCAGCACCGCGCACCCGCGGTCGAAGCGCCACCCGTCGAAGTCGAACCCGGCGGGCGCCAGCCACTCGCCGTGACGCGCCAGACCGTGGTGGTCGGCGATCTCGCACAGTGGCGCCAGCGGCTCGGTGAACACCGCCGGATCCGCGACGCACACGGTCCAGACCGCCTCGGCGAAGAACCTCGGCTGGTCGGGGTCGAGCAGGTCCGCCAGCCGGGCGCCGAAGCCGGCGTCCGCACCGGGCATGGCTGCGCCGATCAGCTCGAACGCGAGGCCGTCGGCGGTCAGCCGCACCCCGAGCAGGTCGCCCGCTGCGGCTCCCAACGCGGCCAGCGTGCCCGGCTCCAGCAGCAGAGCCCCGCCCGGGTCGACCGCGACGTCCGGGATGTCACGCTGTTCGAGCAGCTCGTCGTCGAACCCGGCCAACGCGATCTGCACCGCCGACCCGTCGGCGAGCCGGCCGTACTGTTCGTGCTCGCAGAGCGTGGCGATCGGGTCCAGGTCCGGGGTCACCGCGAGCAGGTCGTAGGCCGCCTCGTTCGCGCCGAGCCGGTGGGTGAACACCCGCCCGGCCAGCAGCGCAGGCAGCCACACCCATCGGTCGTCATCTAATTGTGCTGCGCGGCAATCGATTTCCAGGCGCAGCGTGCCCAGGACGGCGTCCGGATCGGTCACGCCGGCATCCTGCAACAGACGTGCGATGTCGCCCTCGTGCAAGGGTCCGTGTTCGGCCAGGATCGTCGCCAGGGTCCGCATCGGATCGATCGGTTGCGCCACGATGAGCACCCTATGCCGGGCCAAGTCCGGGCCGCGACGTCGGCCACGAGCCTGGGCTCGCTGATGAACCGCTCGTGTCGGACCCTCGACGCAGACTGTGGCCAAGCGACGCGAGATCTTCAGACTGCGTCAACGCGTGTCAAGGGGCGGATATGGGAAACAGAGCGAACTTCGTCATCGTCAAAGATCAGGATTGGCAGCTCTACTACTCGCATTGGGCGGGCTGTCGCATGCTGGACGCGCTGATCGCCGGCCCGGAGTTCGCGCTGCGGTACGCACAGTCGCTTCGACGGTGCGCCAAGGACCAGTGGGTCGACCCGCTCTGGGCCGACGGCGGCGCGGTGGTGGACCTCGATCGTCGCCGGGTGTTGTTCTTCGGCGAAGAACTGATGGTTCAGATGTGTGAACGCCGGGCCCTGATGAGTGCGCTCGCCACGGTATGGCGCGATTACTCGGTCGGCTGGGCGTACGACGGAACCGCTGAACTCGCCGGATATGTCGGCGCCGAGTTGCCGCCCCGCACCTGGGACAGGAGGCCAGCGGTGCGACTGTCCCGGGATCGAAACGCTTTGTGCCATTTGGTTTCCGTCGCCGACGCCGAGGGACGACTTCGGCTGTGGCCGCTGTGGTGGCACCTCAGTAAGGCATGGCACGGGCCTGCTTTGCTCAATATGCTGCCAGGCCGTGGTGTCACAAGGTTGACGCTGGGCAAGATCCCTGAGGGCGGCGTTCATATTGATGTGTCCCGAAAGACGTTAGGAGCCTGGCAAACAGCCGACACCATGGGCGTTTTCCAGGCCCTTCCCGACGTATGGAGCGGGTGGCATACCGAGTGCTGGGAAGATCGCTTCGAGGAACAGCTGATTCGATGCGAGGGGGCTCTGCGGCTTCCCGAGTTGGATTTGGCCGCCGGTATCGACAGCGCCCGGAAATGGATCTTCGACAGGGTGCATCAGCGCTTCACGGAAAGTCCGGCAGGCCAAATTGTCAAACTCGCCGAGCTGTTGGCCCCTGTTGGGCCCGGTCTGGTGGTCAGCGACGATGCTGTGAGCGATTGCGCGATTCGTCCACGCAGCGCGGAGTGGGGACGTTTCGTCGCGGCGTGCGATCTGGTGCGCGAAGACCATGCTGAATCAGCCTGATCGCCGTGGCCGGCCGTGTTCTGCGATGATGGTACCATAGCCGGGGTAGAAAGGTACCAATGTGGCGCTGAACATCAAAGATCCGTCCGTGCACCAGGCGGTCAAGCAGATCGCGAAGATCACCGGTGAATCTCAAGCCCAGGCGGTGGCGACTGCGGTGAACGAGCGTCTGGCCAGACTGCAGAGCGACGAACTCACCACCCGGCTCTTGGCCATCGGCCATAAGACCGCGAGCCGGATGAGCCCGGAGGCCAATCGGCTCGACCACGCTGCGCTGCTGTATGACGAGCGAGGCCTGCCGGCGTGATCGTCGACACGTCGGCGATCATCGCGATTCTGAGGGAAGAGGACGACGCCGCGGTCTATGCCGAGGCCATCGCCACTGCCGATGCGCGCAGGCTGTCTGCAGTCAGCTACCTCGAATGCGGGATAGTCCTGGACTCCCAGCGCGACCCGGTCATCAGCAGAGGCCTGGACGAACTCATCGCAGAAGCCGAGTTCATCATCGAGCCGGTGACCGAGCATCAGGCACGCCTGGCCCGCCGGGCGTACGCGGATTTCGGCAAAGGCAGCGGCCACCCCGCGGGTTTGAACTTCGGCGATTGCATCTCCTACGCGCTGGCGATCGACCGACGCGAGCCGCTGCTATGGAAAGGCAACGACTTTGGGCACACCGGCGTCCAAACGGCGCTGGACTAATGGTGATTGGCTAGAGCCGCGCTACGGCTCCGGCACTGCTTGTCGGTGTGGGCACATAGCATGGGATGCGCCGTGCGCAGTGACCGCTTCGAGGCAAGGAAAGGGGCAGCGTGGCTGATCGCCTGATCGTCAAGGGTGCGCGTGAGCACAATCTGCGCAGTGTCGATCTTGATTTGCCACGCGACGCGTTGATCGTGTTCACCGGGCTGTCGGGCTCGGGAAAGTCGTCGCTGGCGTTCGACACGATCTTTGCCGAGGGTCAACGGCGTTACGTCGAGTCGCTGTCGGCCTACGCCCGCCAGTTCCTCGGGCAGATGGACAAGCCGGACGTCGACTTCATCGAGGGCCTGTCGCCGGCGGTGTCGATCGATCAGAAGTCCACCAACCGCAACCCGCGCTCGACCGTCGGAACCATCACCGAGGTCTATGACTACCTGCGTCTGCTGTATGCCCGGGCCGGCACACCGCACTGCCCGGTCTGCGGCGAGCGGATTGCCCGGCAGACGCCGCAGCAGATCGTCGACCAGGTGCTGGTGATGCCCGAGGGCACCCGCTTCCAGGTGCTCGCCCCGGTAGTCCGCACCCGCAAGGGCGAGTTCGCCGACCTGTTCGAGAAGCTCAACGCGCAGGGCTACAGCCGGGTCCGGGTCGACGGGGTGGTCCATTCGCTCACCGATCCGCCGAAGCTGAAGAAGCAGGAGAAGCACGACATCGAGGTGGTGGTGGACCGCCTGACCGTCAAGGCCGGCGCCAAGCAGCGGCTCACGGATTCGGTGGAGACCGCGCTGAACCTGGCCGACGGGATCGTGGTGCTGGAGTTCGTCGATCAGGAGCACGACGCTCACAACCGTGAGCAGCGGTTCTCCGAGAAGCTGGCCTGCCCCAACGGGCACGCACTGGCCGTCGACGACCTGGAGCCGCGGTCGTTCTCGTTCAACTCGCCGTACGGCGCCTGCCCGGAGTGCGTCGGGCTGGGAATCCGCAAAGAGGTCGACCCCGAACTGGTGGTGCCCGATCCGGATCGGACGTTGGCCGAGGGCGCGGTGGCGCCCTGGTCGATGGGCCACACCTCGGAGTACTTCACCCGGATGCTGGCCAGCCTGGGCGAGGCGATGGCGTTCGATGTCGACACGCCGTGGCGCAAGCTTCCGGCCAAGGCACGCAAGGCGATTCTGGAGGGCTGCGACGAGCAGGTGCATGTCCGCTACCGCAACCGCTACGGCCGCACCCGGTCCTACTACGCCGACTTCGAAGGCGTGCTGGCGTTTCTGGAGCGCAAGCTGGATCAGACTGAATCGGAGCTGATGAAGGAGCGCTACGAGGGCTTCATGCGGGACGTCCCGTGCCCGGTGTGCAACGGGACGCGACTCAAGCCCGAGATCCTGGCCGTCACCTTGGCCGCCGGTGAGCGCGGCGCGAAGTCCATCGCCGAGGTCTGCGAGCTGTCGATCGCGGACTGCTCAGACTTCTTGAACGGCCTCACCCTCGGTGCACGCGAACAGGCGATCGCGGGGCAGGTGCTCAAGGAAGTCCAGTCGCGGCTGGGCTTCTTGCTCGACGTCGGTCTGGAGTACCTGTCGCTGTCGCGAGCGGCGGGCACGCTGTCCGGCGGTGAGGCGCAACGGATCCGGCTCGCCACCCAGATCGGCTCCGGACTGGTCGGTGTGCTGTACGTGCTCGACGAGCCGTCCATCGGCCTGCACCAGCGCGACAACCGTCGTCTCATCGAAACCCTCACCCGCTTGCGGAATTTGGGCAACACGCTGATCGTGGTCGAGCACGACGAGGACACCATCGCGCATGCCGATTGGGTCGTCGACATCGGCCCCGGCGCCGGCGAGCATGGTGGACACATCGTGCACAGCGGCACCTATGCCGACCTGCTCAAGAACAAGGATTCGATCACCGGGGCGTACCTCTCCGGCAAGGAAAGCATTGCGGCGCCAACGATTCGGCGTCCCGTGGACAAGAAGCGGCAGCTCACGGTGGTGGGCGCCAACGAGCACAACCTGCGCGGCATCGATGTGACGTTCCCGCTCGGCGTGCTGACGTCGGTGACGGGCGTCTCGGGTTCCGGCAAGTCGACACTGGTCAACGACATCCTGGCCGCGGTGCTAGCCAACCGGCTCAACGGCGCGCGGCATGTCCCGGGCCGGCACACCCGGGTCACCGGGCTGGACCATGTCGACAAGCTGGTGCGGGTCGACCAGTCACCGATCGGGCGCACCCCGCGGTCCAACCCGGCCACCTACACCGGTGTCTTCGACAAGATTCGCACCCTGTTCGCGGCGACCACCGAGGCCAAGGTGCGCGGTTATCAGCCGGGCCGATTCTCGTTCAACGTCAAGGGCGGTCGCTGCGAAGCCTGCACCGGCGACGGCACCATCAAGATCGAGATGAACTTCCTGCCGGACGTGTACGTGCCCTGCGAGGTGTGCAACGGCGCCCGCTACAACCGCGAAACCCTCGAGGTGCATTACAAAGGCAAGACCATCTCCGAAGTCCTCGACATGTCGATCGAGGAGGCCGCGGAATTCTTTCAGCCGATCACCGGCATCCACCGCTACCTTCGGACGCTGGTCGACGTCGGCCTCGGGTACGTGCGGCTGGGCCAGCCGGCACCGACGCTGTCCGGCGGTGAAGCGCAGCGGGTGAAGCTGGCCTCGGAATTACAGAAACGCTCCACCGGGCGCACCGTCTACATCCTCGACGAGCCCACCACCGGCCTGCACTTCGAAGACATCCGCAAACTGCTGGATGTCATCAATGGGCTTGTCGACAAAGGTAATACGGTGATCGTGATCGAGCACAACCTGGACGTGATCAAGACCTCGGACTGGATCATCGACATGGGCCCCGAGGGCGGCGCCGGGGGCGGCACCATCGTCGCCCAAGGCGCCCCGGAGCAGGTCATCGCGGTGCCGGAGAGCTACACCGGCAAGTTCCTCGCGGAAATTCTCGCCGACACCGGCAAGCCCGCGGCCCGCAGCGCGAAGCGAGTGACCAAGCGCCGCAACGTCAGCGCCTGACATGAAAATTAGGTGACCACAACGGGTGACCCGGCTACTTGGGTGGGCTAGGCCGTCTGGGTGAGTGGTTCCAGGGTGACTCGGTAGCCGAGGGATTCGAGTTGGTCGATCGCCCGTGCTTTGGTGCGGGCGGGTTGGCGGACGGTGTAGTAGTCGGCGCCGGGGTCGCGGTAGAAGTCGCCGTTGGTGAGCATGTTGTAGGCGGCGATGATCATGGCGTGTTCGACGGCGACGATGGCCCGCATCGGGCCACGTCGGGTGGCGATGCGTTTGTACTTGGCCGAAAAGTAGGTGTTCTTGGATCGGGCCGCCGAGAGCGCGGCGATTCCGAGGACGCCCTTGAGGTAGCGGTTTCCTGGTCGGGTCTTGGTCAACTTCACTCGGCCGGCGGATTCGTTGGAACCAGGCGAGACTCCGGCCCAGGATGCCAGGTGTCCGTCGGTGGGGAAGACGCTCATGTCGGCGCCAGTTTCGGCGAGGAATACTTCAGCCACGATTCGGGAGAATCCCGGGATGCTCATCAGCAGGTCCCGGGCCGGGCGAAAAGGTTCCATCGCCTCCTCGATCCGCTCATCGAGTCGAGCGATGTCGGCGGTGTGGGCGTCGATGCGGTCCAGGAACAGTCGCGCCATGAACCCATGGTGATCGTTGAAGCGGCCCTGTAGTGCATCGGTCAGCGCGGGAATCTTCGACCGCATCCGACGCTGAGCCAGATCGGCGAGCACCGCGGGATCGCGTTGCCCGGCGATCAGCGCCTCCAGCATGGCCCGCCCGGAGACACCGGTGATGTCGGAGGCCACTGAAGACAACTTGATCCCGGCGTCTTCAAGAAGCTTCTCCAACCGCTGCACCTCCCGGGTGCGTTCTCGGGTGATCACGGTGCGAGTGCGCGTCAGATCCCGCAACGCCCGGATCGGAGCCGGAGGCACGAACGACGCCTTCACCAGCCCGTGGGCGCCCAGGTCGGCCAGCCACGCGGCATCGGAGACATCGGTCTTGCGGCCCGGTAGGTTGCGCACCGACGCGGCGTTGACCAGCACGACGTCGAGTTCGTCGTCGAGCAGGTAGTAGAACGGCTTCCAGTCGGGTAGCTCCGGCGCGTCGCCGGAGCCCCCTAAGAACCGGCCGTGCCCGCTTTCCAGGCAACCGGCTCAAGCAAGCCCGAAGGCTATTCAGTCGAGACGACTGCAGAGTGCTGGTGCACGCCGATGCGGTCTGGGTGACGGCTTCGGCAGTGCGTGTGTATGAGACGGAACGCGGTGTAACCCCTTGACTCTGACCCCGAATCAACGACGATCGCCTGACGGCGGATCGCCTTGGCGGTAGCAGTGATCCACTGCTCCCACTCGTCGGGATGTCGCGGCTCGACCTCAGCGTGCAGCAGCAGCTGACCGCAGAGCGGGCAACGCCCGCGCTGCTTGCCGATCAACCACGACCGGGTCCGGTCCAGCGGGGGTCTCCCGCGGCGGCGCCGGACCGCCCAGTAGTCGGCTAGAGCGGGATCGTCCGGGGACGCCCAGCCCTTGACCAGGGTGTGCCGGGTGATCGCCGTCCAAGCGAATTTGACCAGGTAGGCGCCGCTATCGCGGTCACCGAATACCCAGCGGTCACGCCGAGACCGGTTGAACGCACCGAAGTAGCGGGACACGATCCAACGTCGTCCCTTGTGCGGATGGGTAAACCTCGCCCACTTATCGGTGAGCTTCCACACATGATTGTCCAGCGCGTTGAACACCCGGGCCGACACACAGTGCCGGTAGTAGGCCGACCACCCCCGAATGATCGGGTTGAGCCGGATGAGCACCATCTGGGCGTTATGGCCCCGCAGTGCCCGCATCTCGGCGGTCAGCCGTGCCCGGATCCGTTTCACGGCCGCCTTGCTCGGCTTGATCAGCAGCTTGTTGCGGTAGCGGCGAATGTTGAACCCCAGAAAGTCCACCCCATCATTGAGGTGCACGATGCGGGTCTTGTCCTCGTTGAAGACCAGACCCCGAGGTCGCAGCCACTGCGTGAGCTGCGCTTTGACCTGTTCGGTCTGTTCCCGCGAGTGGCACAGGGCTAGCAGGTCATCGGCGTACCTGATCAAAACTGGGGAGCCCGGCCGCGCCGTGCCGGCGTTGGTGCCGGTGCGGATGTAGCGGACTCCGGCGGCCTGTTCCATTCCGTGCAGGGCAACGTTCATCAGCAACGGGCTGAACATAACCCGCCTTGTGGGCTGCCTTCCTCGGTCGGCGCGAGCCGACCTTGATCGATCACCCCCGCTCGTAGCCAGGCCGCGATCATTCCCTTCGCGGGGAACGAGCCGAGCTGCGCGAGAAGATGGGCATGATCGATGCGGTCGAACGCGGCGGCCAAGTCGGCGTCTAGCGCCCACAGGCGTTTGCAGGTCGCGCCGCGAGCGGTCACGAAGATCGCCTGCATCGCGTCCTGACAGCTACGACCCGGCCGAAACCCATACGATCGGGACTCGAACCGGGCCTCCCATTCGGGTTCTAACGCGTTGACCGTGAGCGCTTGCAGCGCCCGATCGGCAATCACGGGAATCCCGAGGCCGCGCCGTTTTCCGTTGCTCTTCGGAATGAACACCCGCTTGACCGGTCGGGGCCGCCGTGTGGCGGTGTCGCGCTGCAGCCAGGTGGCCATCTCGGCCTTTTCCCATCCCGCGAGCACGACCCTGCCGTCGACCCCGGCCGTCTTGCGGCCAGCGTTGAGCTCGGTGACCCGCCGCACACTCAGCAGAGCGTTCGCGCGGGAACCCAGCATCAGTTTCTGCAGATTGCGGACCCGCTTGTGGTCCCCCGCCTGCATCGCCGTGAAGATTCGTTGCCGCAGCCTCCGTACGTCGTCTTCGACCCGGCGCCAGTCCACGGCGTCCCAGTCGCTGATCTCGTCCTCAGGTCCGTTCACCGTCACGGTGTCTAACTTGTCCATCGGTTCTGGAGTCTCCGATCGTCTGGTCTTCACAGGCTCACCCGACCCACGTCAGCTCCCTTTCGGGCCGGGCAGCACGCCCGTATCCGACCGGTTATGCGCCAGCCATCCGGCGGAGGGGCCAGATCGTGGGGTTGGCGGTTTCCCGTCGCCTTTCGGCGTGTCGGCGTTGGCTTCTTGGGTCATCCTGCGCCCGCTGGGGAGTTGCGCCTTCCTCACGGTTGGCCTACCGGCGACACCGGCCGCCGGACCCCAACCGGGTTGTCATGTTGCGCATGAACAAGATTCGACCGGGCAGGGTGCCCCCTTTGCCCCGGGGACGATGGTGCGCTCCCGACCGGCGATTACCCTCCGGCCGGCACCCGACGCTTTCCAGCGTCCAGTCCCTACGGCCCCGCTGACACATCCCATCGGCGGGGGTCACCTTCACGAGGCGTCATCAGGGGTTCACTCGCGTTCACCCATCACCCCAGGACAACTGGATGTCGCCCCGGAGCCGGGAAGCGACCCCGCTTCCCGCCGGTCTTCTCCTCGCCCACGGCTCCCGGATGGAACGGGAACCGCTTCGGCTTTGAACCCCGGGCTTCGCACCCCGCAGTCACCCACAGAGCACGCCGAGGCGGAGACAGGCCCTTACGCACTGGCCCGAGTACTACACCTACGGCATCAACCGAACCTCCAAACGGTGCCTCCTACTTCACTCATGCACCCTCATGTCGCACGTAATCGCTGGTGGACTCGATGATCACACAGGTCACCTTGGCTGCGATCAGGTGCTCACGTAACGCCAGGATCTGGCTGGTCATCGCCCCCCACGTCGTCACCGTCGCCGTGGTGGTCCGCCGGCCATGGCCTTGCACTCGGATGCAGACCTTGGCGTCCTTCTTCGAGCAGTCGATCCCCGCGCACCGCGGGTGCACCACATCCATCACCCATCACCTCATCCGATGTACCGTAACTCGTTGTTGTGGAGGGTGTTTCGGGGAGGGCGGAAGTGAAACAGGAATCTGACACTCGTGCTCGAAGGCAACATTCCACGGTTCCCGTGGACAAAGATGTGCCCTCCACCCCAAGCTAGCCTGCGGGCTCACATGGCAACATAGAGCGACCGGGGTCGACCGAAACACACCATCAGCATCACCCCGGGCCGCCGCTGACACAACCGCGAACCCAACCAGCGAGCACCGGCACATTTTCGTCCACCACGGCGGGGCGCAGCCCCTGAGAAGCTAGCCTCGATTTTCGGCTCCTCGCCGTTTTGGTGTGGGCTGTATAGCTGATCTTCAGGCATTCTGCGGGCTGATTCCTGGTGGTGTTGCCGGGGGCGGTCTACGGGATGGTGGGTCTGCTGGACGGGCTCGATTTGAACGCGATGTTCGGGGCGGCGCTGGGCCTGGCGGTGCCGTGGCAGGTGGTCTCGGTGGAGTTCGACGAACA
>NZ_JAVKSG010000004.1:0-104177 GCF_039583785.1 Mycobacterium sp. | reverse complement strand
GCATGCCAGCCGCCGAAGAACGCTGACCGAAAGAAAATCCGAGAAACGCCGCTTACACCGAATATCGGACAGTCCCCTCAGTTAAGGGTGTGGCTGTTGGGTCAAGTGTGACGTGTGCGGCGTGTCGGTGAGTTGAAGGCAGCGGAACTCCCGGTATTGATGGGTGTCCTCGTAAGACGACCCTTCACCAGGGAGTTCCGCTGTCTGTTCAGTCTGTCATTCGTGGTTCGGTGCTGGTTGCTGCGGGTCCGTTCGCGCCCGGTCACCTCGGTGAGTTGACCCAGATCGTCCCGTTCGAGATGGTCGATGCGGTGCTGGAATCGACCCGGACGGTGCAGGCCAGGGTCCGGGCGTTGCCGTCGCGGGTGGTGGTGTACCTGCTGCTGGCGGCGGCGCTGTTCGCTGAGCTCGGCTACGGCCAGGTGTGGGCTCGGATGACCGCGGGCCTGGACGGGATCAGCGTCGCCGATCCGGTGTCCTCGGCGTTGGCGCAGGCCCGTCGCCGCATCGGTGTCAAACCGCTGCGGGAGCTGTTCGACCTGGTCCGCGGCCCCGCCGCCGGTGCGGCGCGATGGCGGGGCCTGCTGGTATGCGCGATCGACGGCACGTCGATGTTCACCCCCGACACCCCGGCGAACCTGGCCGCCTTCGGCCGGGTCGGCGGCGGCAACGGCCCCTCGGGGTATCCGATGCTGCGGATGCTGACGGTGGTCGCGTGCGGCACCCGCACCGTCCTGGACGCTGTCTTCGGCGCCTTGAGCATGGGCGAAACCAACTATGCGCCCAAGCTTTTGGGCTGCCTGCACCCAGGCATGCTGCTGCTCGCCGACCGTAACTTCGCCGCCACCGACCTGATCAAGCAGGTCGCCGCCACGGGCGCCGAGGTGCTGTTCCGCGCCAAAGCCAACCGCAAACTCCCCGTGATCAGCCACTGCGGCGACGGCTCGTGGCTGTCGCGGATCGGCGCGACGCCCATCCGGGTGATCGACGCCCAGGTTGTCGTGCGACTCGCCGGCGGCCCATGTCGCACCGAGCGCTACCTGCTGATCACCACCCTGTCCGACCACCGGCGCTACCCCGCCACCGAACTGGTCGCCCTCTACCACCAGCGCTGGGAGATCGAAACGTCCTATCTGGAACTGAAATCCACCATCCTCGGTGGCCGGGTGCTGCGCGCCCGCACACCCGACGGGATCGCCCAGGAGATCTATGCCCTGCTGGTCACCTACCAAGCGCTGCGCATCGCGATGTCTGAGGCCACCGGCACCGACACCGCTGACCGCGCGGGCTTCAGCATCGCCCTCAACACCGCCCGCGACCAAGTCATCCAGGCCGCCGGCGTCATCGCCGACACCACCATCGACTTCATCGGCAAGATCGGCCACGCCGTACGCGATCACCCACTCCCGGCCCGCCGCCGCCGAACCAGCCCCCGCGTCGTCAAACGCGCCATCTCCAAACACCGGGCCAAAGGCCCCATCGACCGCAACAGCTACCAGATCACCGTCGACGTGACCATCAACAGCCAGTTGACAACCGGCCCATGAACTTAACTGAGCGGCATTGGGCCTAACCCAGCGGGCGCAGGACGATCGGCATGCCGTCCGTCGGGATCGGCATCCCGCCGTAGTCCCAGCGTGGCTGGTAACCCGGCCGGGCCAGCTCGAGCTGGTAGCGGCGCAGCAGCCGGTGAATGACGGTCTTGACCTCCAGATGCGCGAACACCAATCCGATGCACTTGTGCGCCCCGCCGCCGAACGGGGCAAAGGCGTAGCGGTGCTTTTTGTGCTCGGCCCGCGGTTCGGCGAAGCGCTCGGGATCGAACTTGTCCGGTTCGGTCCACAATTCGGGCAGCCAGTGGTTCATCGACGGCCAGATCAACAGCAGGGTGTCGGCCGGGATGTAATAGCCCAGCAGGTCGGTGTCGCGCACAGTTTGGCGCATGACGAACGGTAGTGGGGTCACCATCCGCAGCGACTCGTTCATCACCAGATCCAGTGTCTCCAGTTTCTCCAGCGACTCAATGTCCAGCGGGCCATCACCCAGCCGGGCCGATTCGTCGCGGCACCGTTCTTGCCATTCTGGGTGGGCGGCCAAGTTGTACGCCATCGTGGTGATCGTCGACGTCGCGGTGTCATGAGCGGCCATCAACAAGAAGATCATGTGGTTGACGATGTCCTCGTCGGCAAAGCTGTTGCCGTCCTCGTCTTGGGCGTGGCACAGCACGGTGAGCATGTCGCTGCCGTGGGCGTTGCGGCGTTCCTTGACCCGCTCGGTGAAGTAATCATCGAGGACCTTTCGACCGCGCACGCCGCGCCACCACTTGAACGGCGGGACGGGGTAGCGGATGAACGCGGCACCGCCGCGGGTGGTAATCGTGAAGGCATGATTCACCTTGGTGACCAGGTCATCGTCACTGCCCGGCTGATGGCCCATGAACACCATCGACGCCACGTCGAGGGTGAGCTTCTTAGTCGCTGGGTGCAACAGGAACCGCGCATCGTTGACCGGCCAGTCAGCCACGACGGCCGTCACCACACGGTCGATGTGCTCGACGTAGCCGGCCAACCGGGCGCGGGTGAAGGCCTCCTGCATGATGCGCCGGTGATATAGGTGCTCGTCGAAGTCCAGCAGCATCAGGCCCCGATTGAAGAACGGACCGCAAATCGGGTACCAGCCCTTCTGTGAAAAGTCCTTGTTCTTGTTGGCGAACACGGCCTGAGTGGCATCCGGCCCCAAAACGTTGACCGAGCCTAAAATCCGCACGTCGGAAAAAAACAGCGGGCCGTGCTGCTGGTACAGGCGCAGCGCGAAGTCGGGTCCCCCGCGGTACATCTCGATGCTGTGACCGAGAAGCGGCAGGCCCGAATTGCCCAGAACCGGCTTGAGGCCGCTGCCGACGGGTGGCTTCGCCAGCACCTTCGGCTTCCACTTGTGAGCGAGCGAGCGCTTCTCGATCATGCCCATGCCCGGAATGTTGTTCAGCGTCGGCGTGAACCGGCGACGCGCCTGATCGAGCAGGTAATGCGGGGTTCCGATGGCGGCCACCGACCCTCCTTGCGTAGGTAACAACAGGGTACGGTGTCCGTGGTGGACGTTGTTGGCAAATGAGTTGAGTGCTGGCCAGGACACACACTCCGAAACGCGCGGCTACCGGACAGTAGCCTGGATGCGTGGACAACAAAGTTTCCGTCAATCTCAGCGGTGCCGCGCAAACCATGCTGGCAACGTTGTACCTCAAGGCATTAGACAGCGATTTCGATCGCCCGGTCTTAGCCGATCGCTACGCGAAACATGTGGTCGGCCGCCTCGATTACGATTTCCGCGAAATGGGCATCCCCGCCAAGTGGGCGCCGCTGATTACCGTGCGCACCGCTCAGTACGACATCTGGACGCGCCAATTCCTCGCCGTCAACCCGCACTGCACAGTGGTGCATCTGGGCTGCGGTTTGGACGGCAGGGTGTTTCGGTTGAATCCGGGCCCGGGCGTGGAATGGTACGACGTCGACTACCCGGAAGTTATTGCACTGCGCACGAAAGTCTATCCGTCCCGCCCCGGATATCATCTGATCGCAGCGTCGGCGACCGATCCGTCCTTATTCGACCGCTTTCGCGTCGACCGCCCCATTCTGCTGATCGCCGAAGGAATCAGCATGTACCTGACCGAAAGCGACGGCATCGCACTACTGCGCCGCGTCGTCGACCGCTTCGAATCCGGTGAGTTGCAGATCGACTTCTACACTCGGCTGGGAATCAGGTCGCAAAAAGCCCACACGTTGGTGCGACGGACCGGGTCGACGCTGCACTGGGGCGTCAACAGTCCGCAACAGATCCTCGGCCACCTTCCCGGGGCCCGATTGCTGGCCGCCACAACATTGTTCGACGCGAGCACGTTTGCCCAGGCAGCTGCCGGGTTCAGGTTGGCGGGCGGAGCGCTTCGGGTGGCCCCGCCGCTGCGCCGGATACTGCAATACCATCGCTACGCCTTCGGACGGGTCAGCTGACCCCGCTGGCGGCGTGCTGCTCGGCGATGACTCGCAGCAGCGAATGTATCGTCTCGATCGATTTCTCCGGCCGCGGTGCATGGGTGTGATACTCGATTACCAATTGCCCGGCAAAGATATTGCTCAGATACATGTCGATTCCCGCGCTGACAGCAAAGAACAACTCGTCGTGGGTAGCAATGATTTCGACGTCCGGCGGTGTCCGTACCGGCGGCGCCAGACCGCCGTCGGTCAGCATCACGAGGTCGGGCAAGCCGGGAAAGTTCCCGACATATTGCGGGCTGGAATGCAGCAGCGACTGCTGCACCACACCATCGGAGAGGTCCGCCCGGAAAGTCTCGGCGATATCGCGGGCAAGGTCCACCACATCGGTGCTGTCGTCGATTTCGGCGAGATAAGCCGCCACGCCCAGGGGGTTTGTGCACGCGGTCGCAGATAGCGGAGGCGACAGGACATAGCGCAAATCGACCGGATAAATGTAGGGCACCGGGATATTCGTCTTGCCGCGAAGGCGCCATTCGGCCAACAGCAGAACCGCCGACAACAGGCCGTTCAGGCCAACCCGATTCGCGCGACCGAACGCGATCAGATCCTGCGTTTCCCGCTCGCTCAGTTGGCAGCGCACCATCGGAACCCGCAGCGGCGACGCCGGGGTGGCGCCACCCGCGGCCCGGCGGGACGGCGGCAGGTCGTAGGCGAACATCGCCGGCATGAACCGCTCCAGACCTGATCGCTGCTGCTTGTGGATGCCTCGCTGGGCCAGCACGGCTTCCAGTGATTCGGGCGCGGCGTGCACGGTGACCGGCCCGATCCGGCCGTTGCAGACCAGGTCGGTGTAGTAGGAGAACATCTCCTCGACCAGCTTGAACTCGTGGTGGCCGTCGGCAAGCGCGTGATGGACGTACAGCGTCGGTTGCGCGCCTTCGCCGCCGACGACCAACCGCAGATGGATCAGCGACTCGCTCTGGTTCAAGTGCACCGCCGGGCAGTCGCGCGCCGGATCGTCGGTCTCGATCACCTCGATTCCCGGGTGGACAAGATCGTCGACGGCGATCTGGTGCCGCCCGTCGTCGCCGCGTTCGAGGTGACCGCCCAAAACCGGGTGCGCCTCCAGCAGCGCATCGAAGGCAGCCGAGAAAGCGTCGGCGTCGACCGGCCCCTTCAGATGCGCGCCGACTCCCACGAAACATTGTGTCTCGGCGAAGATTTCCTCGCTACGCGACAGCTTGCGGATCACCGACGATGAAAACATTTCCCAACTCCATGACAATTCGCGAACACGGGGACTTCATCCCCGCATGCTGGCCCTTCGATATCCGATCGCCATCGGGACCGCGACGACAGCGGCGACGCCCGCCGACCAGAGCAGCACTGCGGTGACCGGCGCCAGCACCGGACCCCCCAGCGACAGTCCGCGCATCGCCTCGATGGAATAACTCATCGGCTGATGCGCCACGATGGGCTGAACCCAACGTGGATACTGGTCGAGCGGCACAAAGCCGGTGGAAAAGAACATCAGCAATCCCCAGACGACCTCGCTGGCTTCCACCACGATGGTGTTCGCCGCATACAGGGCCAGGGTGATGACGATCATGGTGAACGCCACCCCGAAAACAGCGGGGACGAACAGCCAGGCCACTGTCGCCAGGATCCCCTGCCGGAACCGCAGACCCAGCGCCAGGCCGGCGCACATGACGACCGCGGTGGTCGACACGATGCGGACCGCATCGGCCATCAGGCGGGCCAGCAGACTCGAAGCACGGTGCACGGGAAGCACCCATAACCGGGGAAGCAGTCCGTTGCTGCGTTCCCGCATCAGGCCGATCCCGCCGACCATCGATCCGGACATGGCCCCGACCATCGCGATCAACGGGACACTGCCGTACAGCGCGTCGTGACCGGTAACCCGCGAGATCGCGTCTCCCAACACGATATTCAACGTGACCAATAACACCACCGGCATGGCCAGCGACTCCAGGACGGTCGCGCGGTCGCGGCGCCACCGAACCAGCAACCGCCCGGCCAGCACCAAGGTGTTAGCCATCAGCCGCCGCGGTGAATTCTCCCGGGGGTCACGTCCCAGTTCCGGGCGTGGGTCACCGAATCCGCTGGGCGCCACGGCCGTCGTGTCCTGCGCGGCCACCGACATCATCGGCGCTCCAGCGCCACGCGACCGTGCAACGGAACCGCAATCAGCACCAGCGCCGCCGCCCACGCCAGTGCCGGGCCGACCACCGCCCAGCGCACGGCACCGGCGGCCGGCGTGCTGTCGCCGGCCAGCACCCGCAGCGCGTAGATGAACTGGGAGATCGGTTGATCGCGAACGAAAGGCTGGATCCAGGCCGGAAAACGTTCGACGGGTTGCAGTCCGACAGACAACAGACCGAAGATCAGTTGCGGCAACAGCATCAGGGGGATGGTGGCCTCCGGGTTGCGGTTCGCCGCGCCGATCAGATCGCCCTGCAGTGACAGGGCGACGCCGATCAGCAGCACCAGCAGGCAGAAACCAGCGGTGTGCGCCACGCCGCCGTAGAAGCGGAACCCGATCACGTAGCCGCACACCAACGCAAACGCGAACGCGGTGCAGCAGCGGTAGATGCTGGCCGACATGCGGGCGGCCAACGGGGTCAGCGGGGCAATCGGCATGGCCCGGAATCGGCGGTTGATGCCCAGGACCGAGTCGGTGGCCGACCGGAAAGCCGCCGACACGCCGGCGAACGAAACGGATTCCAGCGCGATCAGCGGCATGAGGTACTGCGCATAGCTGCTCATGCCCTGGCTGAAGGCGCCCATCAGGTGCTTGAGCGGAATATAGAAACCCACCGTGAACATCACCGACTGCGCGACTTGGGTGAGTACCTCGCCGTTGCGCAGCGTCGGGGTGATCATCCGAACCGTCAACACCCACCACTGTTGCAGAGTGGACGTCGACGGCCGGACCACTGCGTCCGACGACGACTGCTGCCGCTGCTGCTGCTCGACAGGGATCACCACGACACACCGCGTCTCATCGAGACCCACCGGCGACATCCGCGGTCGGCAGGTCGCGGGCGTCCCGGTTGGTCAGCGCAAGAAACACCTCGTCGAGTGAAGGCCGTCGCAATGCGATGTCGAGCAATTCGACGTTCGCCGTGTCCAATTGCGACAGCGCCCGCGCGAGGGTTTTCGGGCCATCCGGGGCGGGCAGCGCGATGCGGTCGGATGACGCCGTCAACGCGGCACGGTTGCGCTCCGGCAGCAGCGAACCGAGCGCCTGCGCCATGGCGGGCAGATCCGAGGCGTGCCGCGGCACGATTTCGCAGTACGTCGCGCCGGTCCGCTCCTTGAGTTCATCGGCCGTGCCCTCGGCGATGATCGTCCCGTGATCGATCACGATGATGCGATCGCTCAGCGCATCGGCCTCCTCGAGGTACTGCGTCGTCAACAGCGTGGCGATGCCGGCCGCTTTGAAATCCGACACCAGTTCCCAAATGCTCTGCCGGCTACGCGGATCCAGCCCGGTCGTGGGCTCGTCCAGGAATACCACCTCTGGGCGCACCACCAATCCGCAGCCGATGTCGATGCGTCGGCGCATCCCGCCGGAATAGGTACTGACGCTGCGGTCGGCGGCGTGCACCAGATCGAACTGATCGAGAAGTTCCTCGGCCCGGGATCGCGCACGCGACTTTTTCAGCCCCTGCAGACGACCGAACATCACCAGATTTTCCCGGCCGGTCAGCATGTCGTCGAGGGCGACGTGCTGACCGGTGAGCATCAGCGAGCGCCGCACCCCTGCCGGGTCGGACATCACGTCATGGCCGGCGACCTCTGCGTAACCGGAATCCGGCCGCGACAGTGTCGAGAGGATATCGACCATCGTCGTCTTGCCGGCGCCGTTGGGCCCCAGCAACCCGAGCACTTCGCCGCGCCCGACCTTGAAACTGATGTCGGCCAACGCGACCACCGAACCGAACGTTTTCCTGACCCCGTTGACAATGACCGCATCGTTGCTGCTCGTCATTTCCTTCTCCTATGCGGTGTCGCTCGACGACAAGTCCACCAGGGTCAATTCGTCGCTGCCCGCGTCGGTTTCGTCTTCGATGATCGCTTCCCGGGTCAGATCCATCACCGCTTGGGTGAACGCGTCGGCGAAGGCCTGTACCGTCGTGGACTCGAGCTTGCGGGTGTCATACCACCAATCGAGGTGAATCAAACCGGCGCTGCGGTACACCCGCAGTTCGCATGGGTGACCAAGTCCGGGAATGGCCTCGCGTACCGGCATGGCAGTGTCGGTGTCGAGTTGCACCGGAGCGTCGTCCGACGACACCGCCGGCAGGTCGGGAATGGCGCCGACATAGGAGAAGAAGATGTCGGCGGGCCCGGCGGCGCCGAGCAGCCGCGCGGTGGGCGCGTAGAGGTAGCGCAGCAGCCCGTAACCGATGCCGTAGTGCGGAACCGCTGTCAGTGTGTCGTGCACCTCGCCCAACAGATCTCGGGCGCTGACGTCCTGGCCGGTCGCGCAGTTCAACGCGACGGGATACAGGGTGCTGAACCAGCCGACGGTGCGCCGCAGGTCGACCTCGGGTTTGAGCACCGACCGGCCGGGTCCGGCGAGGTCGACGCGGATGGTCGCGTCCCCGGTCGTCACCGCGACCGCGCGGCTCAGCGCGGCCAGCAGCAGCTCCTCGATCGGCAACCGGAGCCGACGCCGAGCATCGTCGATCTCGGTGGTGTCCGAGGCCGGCAGCGTCGAGGACAATTTGGCGAGATCGTCCACTCCTGGCGGTGTGATGACACCGGTGACTTCCGCGCCGGCGCGCGAGCCGGTCGCCTGCGCGGTCTGCAGCCAGAAGTCCCGGCTTTCGATGACCGCGGGATGGCTGGCCAGTGCGGCGCAGCGCTGCGACCACTCGGTCCACGGCGTGGTAACCGGTTGCAGCGCAATCTCTTCGCCGGCCAACCGTTGCCCGAACGCGGTGAAGATGTCGGTGAACAGGATGTCGCGCGAGGCGTTGTCGCCGACGGTGCCGTGCAGGCTGATCGCGAGGTAACACGGGCCGCCCGGCTGGCCTTGGATGTAGCTGGCCGTCAGCGGTGGGCTGGACAGATCCTGGTGACTGATCTGCTCTTTGAGCATGGCAAGCACCGCTTCACGCTCCTGCGTGCTGGCCGCGGGTAGCCCGGCGGGAAGCGATCTGGTGGCCAGTTCGGCGAATTCCTGCGGGTCGGTGACGGTCTGCTCCCAGGTGCCCGCGCGCTCGGCGAGGCGCAGGCGCAGCGCATCGTGGTGGTTGGTGACGGCGGTGAGCACCGCACGGATGTCCTCGGTTGCCACCTCGGGGCGAAGTTGCAGGATCAGCGGCACCCGCCACTGGCCGCGCTCTGCGACACCCCGCTCGACGAAGTGGGCGATGTTGGGCGGCACCGGGGGATGCACGACGTCACCTGGTGATTGGCGGGCCAGCCCGCCGACCGCGTACCGGGCGGTCAGGGCCTTGGCGAGCGAGGCCACGGTCTGGTTTTCATACAGATCTTGGGGTGTGAGGTCCAGTCCTTCGTTGGCGGCGGTCATCGCGACGCTGATCGCGACCAGCGAGTCGCCACCCAGTTCGAAGAAGTTGGCGGTCCGACTCAGCGAGGCGACGCCGAGGCACTGCGCCCAAATACGTTGTAACTGCGCTTCTATCGGCGAGGTGCCGTTGGTGCCCGCACCGGCAGCCGCAGCGGCAGCCGCCGAGCTCGCCTGCCCGTCGGCTGCCACGGCGTCAGCCGCCCAGCCACCGCGCCGGTGCTCGACCCAATGCCGTTGCCGCTCAAACGGATAGCCCGGAAGCGAGACCAACTGCCCGCGCTGCGCCGACCGTAGCGGGGTCCAGTCGACGTCCACTCCTGCCGACCACAGTTGGCCGAGCGCCAGCAGGAAGGTGTCCCGGTCGTCCCGGTTTTGCGCGTGGTGGCGCATCAGCCGAACCGCTCGGTGACCGCCCGACCACTTAGGGTGACGGGTTGCCGACGCGGTCAGCGTGCCGCCGGGGCCGACCTCGACCATGACGCGATTCGGGTGGGCAAGCAACACGTCGACTTCGTCGGCGAAGCGCACCGTGGACCGCACCTGGCGCGCCCAGGTGGCCGGGTTGGTCGCATCGCCGGGAGCCAACCAGGTTCCGGTGACGTTGGACAGCAACGGGATACTGGGCTCGCGCAGCGTCTGGCGGGCCAGGAACCCGGTGAATTCCGGGATCATCGAGTCCATCAATCGCGAGTGGAATGCATGCGAGGTGCGGACCCGGCGCGCGACGATGCCCTGTTCTTTCAGGCGGTCACTGAACTGACGAATGCTCTCCTCGGAGCCGGCGACCACGCATCCACCGGGTTCGTTGACGGCGGCGATGTCGACATCGCCGGACAGGTGTTCGGCCAGCGCATCCGGGCTCAACGCCACCGCGACCATCACCCCGCGCGGGGCGGTGTGCATCAGGCGTGCTCGCATCGACACCACTGTGATGGCCGTCGCGATGTCGAAGACGCCGGCGATGGTGCCCGCGACGTACTCGCCGATGCTGTGTCCGGCCAGGGCGGCCGGGCGAACCCCGTAGGTCTCGATCAGCTTCGCCAGCGCGTATTCCACGGTGAACAACGCCGGTTGAGTCCGGTCGGTGCGTTCCAGATTGCGTGCGGTGCCGTCGAAGATCTCGGCGCGCAAGTCGACGCCCAACTCGTCGCCGAATCCCGCGGCGCACTCGTCGAAGTGCCGGGCGAACACCGGCTCGGACTCGTACAGGCCGCGCGCCATGCCGATGTGCTGAGCGCCCTGACCCGGAAACAGGAAGACGACCCGGTCGGCGTTGTCGACGACATTAGGCACCGATTCGCCGATGAACACGTTTTCGTGCTCGTCGGCGGTCAGCACCGTCGCTGCGTCGTGGCGGTCTTTGACGACCGCCGCCATCCGCAGGGTGTCTTTCCTGCGGCGCCCGAGGGTGTAGGCGACGTCGGGGAGGCTGATGTCCTGGGCGCCCGACAGTTCGGCGGCAAGGTCGCAACGTGACTGCTGCAGAGCCTCGGCGCTGCGGGCCGACAACAGCAGCACCTGCGGGCCCGGATGCGCCACTGCAGCGGCCGCAACTGCCGGGGCCTCCTCGAGCACCAGGTGCGCATTGGTGCCGCCGACACCGAACGAGCTGACCCCGGCCCGTAGAGGACCGTCGGACTCCCACGGGCCGTACTCGCTGCGCACGACGAAGGGTCCGGAGTCCAGATGCAGTTCCGGATTGGGGCTGGTGTAGTGCAGGGTTGCCGGAAGGGCTTTGTGCTTGAGGCACAGAATCGCCTTGATCAGGCTCGCGATACCGGCGGCTGACTCCAGGTGACCGATGTTGGACTTGACCGAGCCGATGAAACAGGGACCCTGCCGGGTCTCTTCGGAAACCGCGAATGCTTTTCTCAGGCCCTCGATTTCGATGGGGTCACCCAGCGGCGTACCGGTTCCGTGCGTCTCGACGTAGCTCACCGTCGAAGCGTCGACTTCCGCGATCGCCTGCGCCTCGGCGATGACATCGGCTTGTCCGGCGGCGTTGGGGGCGGCGAAGGTCATCTTCGTCGATCCGTCGTTGTTCAGCGCCGATCCACGGATCACGGCGTGGATCCGGTCACCGTCGTCGATGGCGTCGGCCAACGCCTTCAGCACCACCACGCCGACCCCGCTGCCGAAGATCGTGCCGTCCGAACGTGCGTCGAACGGCCGGCAGTGGCCGGTGGCCGACACCATCGAGCCGGGGTCATACCAGTACCCGACGTGGTGTGGGATCCGCAGCGACGCGCCGCCGGCCAACGCCATCTCGCATTCGCCGTTCAGGATGCTCTGACAGGCCAAATGCACGGCGACCAACGCCGACGAGCAGGCCGTCTGGACCGACAGCGCGGGGCCGCGCAGGTTGAACTGGTGGGCGACCTTGGTTGCCAGGTAATCCTTGTCGTTCTGCAACGACAGCTGGACCATCTCGAACGTCACGCCCTGCCCGATGACCACGTTCGGGTCGTGGTTGGACATGATGTTGTGCAACAAATAACCGCTGGTCGTGCTGGTCGCGTACACGCCGACGGTGCTCTCGAGTTGCGCCGGGTCGTAGCCGGCGTCTTCCAGTGCATGCCAGGCCGACTGCAGGAACAACCGATGCTGCGGATCGGTCATCCGAGCGGCTTGCGGGGTGAAGCCGAAGAAATCGGCGTCGAACTCGGCTATCCCGTCCAGCAGTGCCGCCCGGCGCACGTAGGCATGATTTGCCAGCGTCTTGTCGCTGATGCCGGCGGCCTGCAGGTCGGCCTCGGACAAGTCGACGATCGATTCCACACCGTCGCGCAGATTGTTCCAGAACGCCGACACGGTGTTGGCACCCGGAAGTCGGGCTGCCATCCCGACCACCGCAATCGCGTGCGGCGGCAGTTCGCTGTTGGTGCTCACGCTCGGTCTCCTACCTTTCGCCGCGCTGCGGCTCGTTGCCGCGCGGCGGCGCGTTGCTTGGCCCGATCGCCCACGCCACCGGCGCTCTCGGGCTTCTCCTGCCCATCGATACCCAGTTGACGCATCAGATCGGTCGTCAGATCCGACAATGAGGCGCCCTGCAACAACAACGCCACCGGCGGTTCGACACCGAAGTCGCCGCGAACGGTGTTCCGGATTCGCACTGCCATCAACGAATCCATACCCAATTCGATCAACGGTTTATCGGTCTCAATGGTGCTGTGTTTCGGATAGCCCATCACGGCCAAAATACGTCCGCCCAGCCGTGCGCACACCAGCCGGCTGGCGTCCGTCGGGTCCATCGCGCGCAGCGCATCCGGACCGGCCCAGTCGTCGTCGTCGCTGTCGATGTCCAATTCCTCGGCCAGCGCGGCGAAGTAGCCGAGCTGCTGGATTTCGGGGAAAGCGGCCGCGGCGCGGTCCAACCGCAGCCGCGCAACGCCCATCCGCGCGACGTCGCCGGCCAGGATCGACTCCAGCGCCTCGATGCCCTCGGCCGGGGCGATGGGATCCAGCGCGCTGAACGTCAACGAGCGCGCGACACCGATGTCCGACCACTGACCCCAGTTGATCGTGGTGGCGGGCAGACCCGAGGCGCGACGCCAATCGACCAGGCCGTCGAGCCACGCACTGGCGGCGGCGTAGGCGCCCTGCCCTGGTGATCCCAGTAGCGACGACGTCGAGGAAAACCCGACCCACCAGTCCAGCTCGCGGTCGGCGGTGGCCAGGTGCAGCCGCAGGGCGCCTTCTGCTTTGGGGGCCCAGACCCGTTCCAGGCTCTCCTTGCTGAGCGCGGCGATGATCTGATCGTCGAGCACGACGGCGCTGTGCACGACGCCACGCAGCCGCACACCGGTCTCCTCGGCGACGCTCACCAGCCGCTCGGCGATCCCGGGTGCGCAGATGTCGCCAGGCGCCACCACGATTTGCGCGCGCGCTTGGAGTTCCTCGAGCACCGTGCGCGCCTCCTCGGACGGCTCGGAGCGGCCGTTGAGGACGACGCGTGCGGCGCCGTTGTCGACGAGCCAACGGGTCACCGCCAGACCGATGCCGCCCAGACCCCCGGTGAGAATGTAGGCGCCGTCGTGCCGGACGACCGGGTCCAGCTTGGCTGCGCCGATCTTCGCCCGGGACAGACGTTCGACATAGCGGTGCTCGTCGCGCCAGGCGACCAGGTCATCGCTGCCGGGCAGCCCCAGCTCGGCGATCAGCGGTGTCGGGTTGTCGTCGGGCAAGTCCACCAACGTGGCGCGCAGATCGGGGTGCTCGTAGGCAAGAACCCGGATCAGTCCCCGCAGCGCACCGATGGACGGGTCGCCGGGCTCACCGGGCGTGACGGCAAGGCCGTTACGGGACACCAGCCACAGCCGCGGCGCTTTTCCATGCCAACCGCCCATCACCGCGCGCACCGTCGACGCGACGCCCCAGGTCAGATCCCGGCCTTTGCGCGCGTCGTCGAGGTCGGTGCCGTGGAATGAGTGCTGTCCGGCGACGATGATCACTCCCACCGGCGGCAACTCGGGGTCGGCCGCGGTCTTCGCGAACGCCTCGCGCACCGCGGATTCCTGGGCGAGATCGGCGCGCAATACCCGTCGGGTCGGCGAGCTTAATTGGCGCAGGAATTCCTCGGCGATCGGCTCGGCCTCGGCGCCGTCGGTCAGCACCAGCCAGCTGCCGTCGGGCGCCGTCGACGCCGCGGCAGCCGGGGTCTGGACCCAGGTGGTGTCGAAGATCTTCTGCGTCAACGGCATTGGCACGGTACGACGCTGCACGCGTTGCAGGTAGATGCCGGCGATCTCGGCGGTCGGGGTGCCGGCGTCGTCCATCAGCACGACGCGGCCCACGATGCCGGCGCCGTCGGTTCCCGGATCGACCAACTCGGCGCGGCAACGGGCCCGCCGCCCGACGTCACCGAATACCCGGATCGTCTCGAACGACACCGGCAAGAAGGTGGCCTCGCTGGAATCGGCCAGCGACTCCGCGGACAACGCGGCAGCCAGTCCCTGCAGCGCGGCATCGAGCAGCACCGGGTGCAGGCGGTAACTGCGATGCGCGGTGGCCTCGTCGGGCAGGACGATGTCGGTTTCCGAGCAACCATTGGTCGTGCGCACGATCCGGGTGAGTGCGGCAAACGCCTGCCCATGATGCAATCCGGTGTCGCGCAGCGCGGAGTAGAAGTCCGCCGTTGACACGACCGTGCCGGTCTCGGGCCGGGCGGACTGCCCGGTCGGCGTCGTGGCCGCTACCACCTCGACCCGCGCAACCGCGTGCCGAGACCAATTGCCGGTGGCCGAGCGCGAATGGATCTCGACCCGGATGTCATCACCGTCGGGGCTTTGCGTCAGCTGGGTCGTCAACTGGGTGTTTTCACCCAGCGGGAGCATCTGTTCCACCTCGAGCCGATGCACGGCGACGGACTGCGCGGGCACGTCGAGCGCCTCGCAAGCGGCGGCGAGCGCTATCTCGGCGAAACCGGTTGCCGGCATGACCGGCTGGCCGTGCACCTTGTGATCGGCCAGCCAGGGGTTGAGTTCGGTGCCGACGTCCGCCCGCCAGACGTGGTCGCGGCCCGACGGCAGTTCGACGTGCGTCCCCAGCAACGGATGGGCGGTGGCGGCGTGCTGATTCGCCGACGAGGCGGCGGCCCAGTACCGGGTGTGCAGCCACGGCGTCGGAGGGAGATCAACCAGGCGCTGTGCGAGTCCCTGTGCGAGTCCCTGTGCGCCGTTCGTGGTGTCGGTCGCGATGGGGGGTCGGACCGTTGCCAGCTGGGTGTGAAACGTCAGCGTTTCGGGGTTGTCCCGGGTCAACGTCGCCGCCACCACGGCGTCATCGCGGGACTGGGCAGACTCTAGGCTTCCGGCGATAGCGTGGCCGAGCAGCGGGTGCGGGCTGACTTCGACGAAGGTGACGTGCTGTTGGGCAGCAGCCGCCACCGCCTGGCTGAACCGCACCGGATTGCGCAGATTGGCCACCCAGTAGTCGGCAGCAAAACTCGGCAAGCCGGCGCCGTCGGTCTGGCCGACCGTGCTGATCAGCGGGATGGTCGGCGTCCTGGGCGCCAGATCCGTCAGCGCGCTGCGCAACTCCGGCAGAATCGGATCGACCGTGGGGTGATGCGACGCGACGTCCACTTCGATGCGCCGCGCCAACCGGCCTTGCTTGTCCACGACTGCGACCACCGCGTCGACCTGGTCGGGCGGCCCGGCGATCACCGTCTGGGTAGGGGCGGCGTACACCGCCACGGTGAGGTCCGGATACTGGGCGATCAGTTTCTCCACGGCGGCAGCCTCAAGCTCGAGCAACGCCATCGCGCCCTGCCCGGACAACTTCGACATCAACCGCGACCGGGTGGCGATAACCTTCAGCCCGTCGGCCGGGCTCAGCGCCCCGGCCACCACCGCCGCGGTCACCTCCCCCATCGAATGCCCGATCACCGCGTCCGGGCGCACCCCGTAGGAACGCCACAACGCGGTCAACGCCAACTGCATCCCGACCAGCACCGGCTGGATGCGCTCGATTCCCGTCACCGGCTCCCCGGCGAGAAGCACATCACGCAACGAAAAACCCACCTGGGCAACAAAATCCGGCTCCAACTCGTCGACCGCCGCGGCGAACGCCGGCTCGTCGACCAGCAGCTGCCGGCCCATGCCGGCCCACTGCGAACCCTGACCCGAGTACAAAAACACCGTGCCCGAACCGCGGGGCGCGTCGCGCGGGCCGACCACGCCCGGCGTCGGCTGCCCGGCGGCCAGCGCGCGTAACCCGGCCACCGCCTCGGCGCGGTCGCGCGCGGACACCGTGGCGAATCGGTGCTGGCGGCTGCGGCGGTGGTTCAGGGTGTGTGCGATGTCGCGCATCGGCACGACGGTGCCGTCGTGGTCGATCCAGTCAGCCAACGCCGTGGCCCACGACGCGATCCGTTGGTCAGTCTTGCCGGCGACCACCAACGTCGTCACCGGCGAATCGGCGTCGGACGCCGGCGCCGGATCGGGCCCCTGCTCGATCACCACGTGCGCGTTTGTCCCACCCAGGCCGAACGAGGACACCGCGGCCCGCCGCGGGCCGTCGCCGGCCGGCCAGGAGCTGAGCTCGGTGGGAACGAACAGCCGCGTCGGTTTCGGGTCGATCGCTGGATTCCATTGCGAGAAGTTGAGGTTCGGCGGAATCTGGCCCCGCTGCACCGACAGCGCGGCCTTGATGAACCCGGCAATACCGGCGGCCGCCTCCAGGTGGCCGATGTTCGTTTTCACCGCACCCAGCGCGCACGGACCGTCCCCGCGCCCGTAGACATCGGCCAGCGCTTCGAACTCGATCGGATCGCCCAGCGCGGTTCCGGTGCCGTGCGACTCGATGAAGTTCACCGAGCCCGCCCCGACGTCGGCACTGCGCAAGGCCCGGGTGATGACGTCGGACTGCGCGATGGTGTTGGGGGCGGTCAGACCGTTGGAGCGGCCATCCTGATTGATCGCCGAACCCCGCACCACCGCCAACACCCGGTCGCCGTCGCGGACCGCATCGGTGAGTCGCTTGAGCACGACGACACCGCCGCCCTCGCCGCGGACGAACCCGTCGGCGTGCGCGTCGAAGCTGTAGCAACGGCCGCGCGGAGACAACATTCCCCACTTCGACATCGCCAGCTGAGTTTCCGGCCGCAAGATCAGGCTGACCCCGCCGGCCAGGGCGAGGTCGCTCTCCCGCAACCGCAGGCTCTGGCAGGCCAGATGAATCGTCACCAACGACGACGAGCACGCCGAATCCATCGCCACCGCCGGACCACGCAACCCCAACAGATACGCGATCCGCCCCACCGCGACCGCGTGGGCGTTGCCGGTCGCCGAGTAGGCGTCGATGGTGTCGGGGTTGGCCGCCGAAATGCTCTGGTACTCGGTGTAATACACGCCCATCATGACTGCGCCGCGAACCCCGGACAGCGTATCCGGCGCGATCCCGGCATGCTCGAGCGCCTCGAAGGCCACTTCCAGCATCAGTCGCTGCTGGGGGTCCATGGCTTGCGCCTCACGCGGGGAGATCCCGAAGTAGTCGGCGTCAAAGCCGGCTACATCGGGCAAGAAACCGCCCCACTTCGACGACATCCGGCCAGGCGCGAACTGATCCGGATCGTAGAACTCGTCGGCGTCCCAGCGATCCGGCGGGATTTCGCTGATGCCATCGCCGGCCCGCGCCAAAAAGTTCCAGTAGCCGTCCGGCCCGGACACGCCGCCGGGGAAACGGCAACCCATTCCCACCACCGCGATCGGTTCGGCCGACGCTATCCGGGAAGCCTTGTCGAACTGCTCGGTCAGCGCAGTTCGTTTGTCGGCGGTCATCGCCGACACCCTGTTGAAGATCGTTGTCATCTAGCGGACATTTCCTATCACAACACACCGCTCTCACTGCCCGCCGAAGCGGACTCCACCTGCTCGAACAACTCGTCCAACACACCACCGGCCGCGTCGTGCACCCCGTTGGCGGCGTCATCCTGCGGCACCTGCTTGGGCGCCAGCCGCTGTGCCAAATACGCCGCCAGCGACGAGATGGTCGGGTTGTTGAACAACATGTTCGCCGACAAGTCCAGATCCACTAGCCGTTGCGTCTCCCGCAGCACGGACATCGCCATCATAGAGTCGAGTCCCAACTCGGGGAATGGCTGATCCACGTTGATCGCCGACGCTGACATCCGCAATTCGCGGGCCAAAATGGTCCGCAGCCTGATCTCGAGTTCACCCAGCCTCTTCTCGGCCGGCAACTGTGACCAATCCGGAGCCGACAGTACCGAACGATCCTGACCGTCCCCTGTCGACCGATGCTCCGCGCTCGACACCTGCGCCGCGGCGCCGAATTCCGCGGCGATCCTCTCGAAGTAGTCGAGGTCGCGGAATTCCGGGGTGGCCGCCAGCACGCGGTCCAGTCGCAGTCGTCCGACGCCCACCCGGTTGAGCGGACCGCCGACCAGGGCCTGCAACGCCTCGATGCCTTCGTCCGGTGTGATCGGGTCGAGCACGCTGTAGGTCAGCTTGCTGCTCATGCCGACCGCGGACCACTGTCCCCAGTTGATCGCCGTGGCGGGTCGCCCGGATGCGCGTCGCCACGTCATCAGCGCGTCCAGCCACGCGTTGCCGGTCGCGTAGGCCAGCTGACCCGGCAGCCCCAGCAGGGTGGCCATCGACGAGAAGCCCACCCACCAGTCCATCTCCTTGGTGGCCGTCGCCGCGTTGAGTCGCAGCGCACCGGCCACCTTGGGCGCCCAGACCCGTTCCAGACCCTCGCGGGTCAGGGCGCTGACCAGACCGTCACCGGTGACGCCGGCGCCGTGCACGAGCCCGCGCAACGGCCGGCCGGTCTCCTCGGCCGCGGCCACCAGTCGCTCTGCCACGCCTGCGGCTGCGATGTCGCCGGCCACGAAGACGACCTCGGGGCCCAGGCTGTCGAGGTATTCGCGCTGCGCCTCGGACGGCTCACGGCGGCCGTTGAGCACGATGCGGCCCGCGCCGCGCTCCGCCAGCCAGCGCGTGACGACGGTGCCCAGACCGCCCAGACCACCGGTGATGAGGTAGGAGCCGTCGGCGCGGACCACGGCGTCGTGCCCAGTCTCCAGCGTGGCGCGCACCATCCGCTCGGCGTAGCGACCGTCGGCGCGCAGCGCGACGACATCGTCGCCGGTGGCGGCGCCGAGTTCGTCGGTCAGCTTGTCGATGACGTCGCAGCTGCCCACGTCGAGGAGGGTGGCGCCGAGATCCGGCTCGCCGGCCAGCACGCGGGCCGCTTCGCCGGGGAACCGCCAGTTGCGGATCAGTCCCTTCAGCGCGCCGATCGCCGGATCGCCGGGTTCGTCGTCGTGCACCGACAGACCGCCACGGGTGACCAGCCACAGCCGCGGCGGGGCGCCCTGCCGGCCGTCGACGGCCGCATGGGCGGCGGCCGAGATGTCCACCACCAGGTCGTGGGCCCGCTTCAGGGCGGCGTCGGTGGCTTCAATGTCATCGCCGTTAAACGGCGGGTTGGCCAGCAGCACCACGATGCCGACCGGCTGTTCGGCCGCGGTGCCGGCCACGGCCTCGGCCACCGCGGACTCGTCGGCCAGCGTAGCGCTGACCACCCGCCGGGTCGGCGAGGTCAAGGCCGCCGTCACGTCGGCCGCGAATTCGGTTGCTTCTGGGTCGTTTTCGGTCAGCACCACCCAGGTGCCCGCGGCCACGGCGTCGCCGTCTGCAGCCGGAGTCTGCACCCACGCGGCGTCGAAGATCTTCTGCTCCAACGACATCGGCACGCCGGCCAGGTCGACGGCCTTGAACTCGACACCGGTCAGCTCCGCGAGCACGGCGCCGGCGTCGTCGGTGAGAACGATGCGGCCACGCTCTTCGGCCGATTCGACGTGCGCGCGGGCGCGGGCGCGGATCGGGCCGAACACCTTGATGGTTTCGACCGAAACCGGCTCGTAGGAAGCGTCTTCCGTGCTGATGCCGGCGGCCAGCTGCCGCAAGGCCGTGTCCAGCAGCACCGGGTGGATGCGGTACGCGGGGTGATCGGCGACCGCGTCGGGCAACGCGATCTCGGTGGGCTGCCCGGCGGCCTGGCCGGCCGGTGCGCCCGGCTGGGTCACGTCAGCGACCGCGTACCGGGTCCAGCTGCCACCGGCCGAGCGGGCCACAATCTCAACCCGATTCACCTCGGGGCCCAGTGACAACTGGGTGGTGACGCGGGTCTGGGCGGCCAGCATCAGCGGCCGCTCGACGGCGAGCGCGTCGATCTGTACATCCTCGCCCAGCGCTTGGGTGGCGGCGGCCAACGCCATTTCGGCGAAGCCCGCCGTCGAGAGCGCTGCCTGCCCGTGAATGGTGTGGTCGGCCAGCCACGGCAGCGTCTCGACACCGATGTCGGTCTGCCACACGTGCTCGTGGCCGGACGGCAGTTCGATATGTGCACCCAGCAGCGGGTGGACGCCTGCCAGCCGCTGGCCGGCAGGCTTCTCGTCGACCCAGTAGCTGGCGTGCAGCCACGGCGAAGCCGGCATCGCGACGCGGCGACGGCCGCCGGTATCGCCGGTCACGCCGATGGTGGCGAGTTGCTCATGGACAGAGCGGGTTTCATCGTCGCCGCGCTTCATCGCCGCGGTGACGGCGAACTGGTCGCGGGAGGCCACCGCGGCCAGCGTCTCGCCGATGCCGTGGGTGAGCAGCGGGTGCGGGCTGATTTCGACGAACACCGAATGGTTTTCAGCGGCTTTCGCGACGGCCTGGCTGAACCGCACCGGGTTGCGCAGGTTGACCACCCAGTAGTCGGCGTCGAATGCCGGGGCGGCGCCGTCCGCACCGACCGTGCTGATCAACGGAATTCGCGGCATCTGCGGCTTCAGATCTACCAGCGCCGTGCGCAACTCGGCCAGGATCGGGTCGACGGTCGGGTGATGCGAGGCCACGTCCACCTCGACCCGACGCGCCAGCTTGCCCTGCCCGTCGACGACCGCGATCGCGGCGTCGACCTGCTCGGGCGGGCCGGCGATCACCGTCTGCGCCGGCGCGGCATACACCGCCACCGTCATGTCCGGGTACTGCCCGACCAGCTTCTCGGCCTCGGCAGCATCCAACTCGACCAGCGCCATCGCGCCCTGCCCGGACAACCGCGACATCAAGGCCGACCGCGTCGCAATGACTTTCAGGCCATCAGCCGGACTCAGCGCGCCGGCGACCACCGCCGCGCTCACCTCCCCCATCGAATGACCGATCACCGCGTCGGGTTCGACGCCAAAGGACCGCCACAACGCGGTCAACGCCAACTGCATCCCGACCAGCACCGGCTGGATGCGCTCGATGCCGACCACCGGCTCCCCGGCACTGAGCACGTCACGCAGCGAAAAACCAACCTGCGCAACGAAATCAGGCTCCAACTCGGCCACCGCGACAGCGAACGCCGGCTCGTCGGCCAACAACTGCCGACCCATCCCGGCCCACTGCGAACCCTGACCCGAGTAGAGGAACACCGTGCCCGAGCGGTGCGGCTTCTCGGTCGGTTCGACGACACCGGTCGCGGGTTCGCCCGCGGCGAGTGCGCGCAGTCCCGCGACGGCCTGCTCGTGGTCGCGCGCGGCGACGGCGGCGAAGCTGCGGTACCGGCCGCGGTAGTTGTTGACGGTGTGCGCGACGTCGGCCAGTGGCACGTCGGCGCCGGCACCGGACATCCAGTCGGCCAGCATCCCGGCGATCGGCGCGATGCGCGCCGGGGTCTTTCCGGAGATCACCAGCGTACTGACCGCCGGTTCCGGTTGGGCGGCAACAGGTTCGGCGGCGGGTGCCTGCTCGATCAGCACGTGGGCGTTGGTGCCGCTGACCCCGAACGACGACACACCGGCGCGGCGCGGCCGGCTCACCTGCGGCCACGGCATGCCGTCGGCGGCAATGGTGAACTTCGACGCGCCGGCCCCGGCGTTCGGGGTCAGCCCGGTGAAATGCAGGTGCGGCGGGATGTAGCCGTGGTTCATGCTGAGCACGGTCTTGATGAAGCCGGCGATACCTGCGGAGTTCTCCAGATGGCCCAGGTTGGTCTTCACCGAGCCGAGCACCAGCGGCGCCGAGCCGTCGCGCTGGCCGAAAACCGCACTGAGCGCGTCGAGTTCGATCGGGTCACCGAGTGCGGTGCCGGTGCCATGCGCTTCGATGTAGTCGATCTCCGACGGTTCGAGCCGCGCCGACGCCAGCGCCGCCCGCAGCACCGCCTGCTGCGCGGGACCGCTAGGCACCGTTTGGCCGCTGCTCGGCCCGTCCTGGTTGACCGCCGAACCGCGCACCAGCGCCAGCACGTTGTCCCCGTCGCGCTGCGCGTCAGCGAGCCGCTTGAGCACCACCACCCCGCAGCCTTCGCTGCGCACATAACCGTTGGCGGTGGCGTCGAAGGTCTTGCACCGACCGTCCGGAGCCAGCATGCCCCACCGCGAACAGGCGATGCTGTTCTCTGGACTCAAGATCAGGTTGGTGCCGGCCGCCAGCGCAGAGTCCGTTTCCCGACGGCGCAGGCTCTGGACGGCCAGGTGGATGGCGACCAGCGACGACGAGCACGCGGTGTCGAGCACCACTGCCGGGCCATGTGTACCAAGGAAATACGACAGCCGGCCCGCGGCGAAGTTCGACGCATTACCGAACGGAATATACGGGTCGACTTCTTCCGGCGGCCTCTTGGCCGCGATCAACGAGTAGTCATAGGTGGTCAGGCCGACGTAGATCCCGGTCTGGCTGTTACGCGCCGCCTTTGGCGTGATGCCGGCGTTTTCCAATGCCTCCCAGGCGACTTCGAGCAGCAGCCGCTGCTGGGGGTCCATCGCAACCGCTTCACGCGGCGAGATCCCGAAGAACTCAGCGTCGAACTGGTCGGGCCGCCACGAGGTGAGGAAGCCGCCCTCCCGGCTGCAAATGGTCCCCGGACGGGTGTGGTCGGAGGAGAAGTAGGCGTCGGCGTCCCAGCGGTCCGCAGGCACCCGGATGACGCCGCTGACGCCGTCGCGCAGCAGCTGCCAATAGTCGCCCGTGTTGTTGACCCCACCCGGCAGCCGACAGGCCATACCCACCACGGCAATCGGTTCGACGTCGGCCTTTTCGGCGATCTCCAGCCGGGCCGTCAGGTCATCGATCTTGCGAAGAGCCTCGGTGATGATCGCCCGACGATCTGGCGTTGCAGTCATCGGAGCTCAACCCAGCCTTTCTGACAGCTGTTTGAGAAGTTCGTCGTCGCTGAAGTCGTCGTAGTCGTCGGTGTTGTCGGCTTCGGCGGCCTCGGCCACCTCCGGAATAAGGGTGGCCAGGTAGTCCGACAACGCCTCGACGGTCGGATAGTCGAACACCACCGACGCGGGCAGCGTCTCGCCCAGGCTGTCCGACAGGGCGCGCTGCAGCGTGACGCTCATCAGCGAGTCCATGCCGGCCTGGAAGAAGCCCGCAGTCGGGTCGAGAAGTTGCGCCGACGCCAGGCCCATCGCGCCGACCACCTGCGCGGTGACGTGATCGACCAGCATGCCGCGTCGTCGCGTTGGGTCGGCCTCGCGCAACGCATCCCGGAATTCGGTGCTGCGTGCGGCCGGGCCGTCCGCGCCGGCGGCCTCGGTCGAGAGTAGGTCGTCCACGATGCGCAGCGCCGCCCGGGTCCGGTATGCCGCGGCCAGCAACGGCCAGTCGGCGGCGACGACGCTGCGCCGCGATGCGGCGCCCGCGCCGCTGAGCAACGGCAGCGCCTTGATCGCGACGTCGTCGGCCATCGGTTCCAGACCCGAGGCCAGGGTGACCTGACGCTCCTCTTCGGATTGCCCGTCGGACAACGACTTCCACAGTCCCCAGTTGATCGCGGTGGCCGGCAGGCCGGCGGCCCGGCGGGCCAGCGCGAAGGTGTCCAGGAATGTGGTGGTCGCGGTGTAGTGCGCTAGCCAACGCGACCCGGTCAGACCGGAGATCGACGAGAACAGTACGAACTGATCGATCTTGTGCCGCAACGACAGCCGGTGCAGTACCGACACCACGTCCAGCTTGGGTCGGAACATCGCGGTGACGTCGTCTTCGGTCATCTCCAGCAGGGTGATCGGCCCACCGCCGAACGCCGCCACATAGATGCCGGCCAGCGGCGGCAGGTCGTCGCCGAAGCGGTCGAACACCGCGCTCATCGCGGATTCGTCTGCCGCGTCGGCGGCGACCGTCACCAGCGCGGTGCCGGACGGCGCCAGGCGAGCGGCCAGGTCGTCCAGCTTGGCACCGGGGTTACGCGAGACGGCGACCACCGTGCCCGCACCCGAGTCGGCGAGTTGCCGGATCAGGTGAGGACCGATGTTTCCGGTCGCGCCGATCACCAGATAGCTGCTGTCGGAGGATAATTCGGCGGGAGCGGTCGACGGGGCAGGGCCGTGCTGCAGCCGCGGAACCCGGCGCAGACCGGCCCGATAGACGACCTGGTCTTCGTGGTCGTCGGCCTGCGCCTCGTCCACCAGGTAGACGGCGGCAAGACCATCCGGTACCGACTCGTCGATGTCGATGACGCGGCCCCAGAACTCGGGGTGCTCCAGCGCCAGCGTGCGCCCTAAGCCCCACAGCACCGCCTGCGAGGCGTTGGCCCGGTCACCATCGCTGACCGGTTGGGCGTTGCGGGTGAGCAGATAAAGCTGTGGCGCCACGCCCATTTCGGCGATCGCCACAGTCAGCCGTCGTGCGGCGTTGAATAGCTGGTAGCCGGCTTCGGCGTCGAACTGCCCGCCGGTCACCGCTGGCGCGTAGAGCACGTGGGTCACACCGGCGAGCGCGTCGGTGATCGCCGACGGGTCGACGCCGTCGGCCAGCAGTGACGTCGGCGCAGGAGTCGCGGCATGTTCGTCGCCGAGCACCCGGCCGATCTCCTCACCCAACCCGGAGTCGGTGATGACGAGCCACGAGGCGTCCGGGTCGCCTTTCGCTCCGGACAGCTCGCGAGCCGGCCAGGCCAGGTTCAGGTACCACTGCGACGGGATCGGTCCTTCGACCGGTGCAGCACCCGAATCGCTTGCGACGGCGGCGCTTCTGACCGGAGTGATCGGACGCGAGGTCACCCAGAACCGACCGTGGTGCCACGGCGTGGTCGGCAGCACCGGGTGCGGCTCGACCGGGTGCGGGGTCTGCGGCGGGTGGCTGGTGTGGACGGTGTTCAGGTTGGTGTGGAATCGGAGGGTATCGTCGCCGTCACGCCACAGCGTGCCGACGCTGTGGTGGTGGCTGGCGGGATCCAGCGTGTCGCCGACGGCGTTCATCAGGATCGGGTGCGCGCTGATCTCGATGAACGTTCCGTGCTCTTCGGCAGCGGCTGCGACGGCCTGGCTGAGCAGCGCGGGCTGACGAACGTTCGCCACCCAGTAGTCGGCGTCCAGCATCGGCGACACGAAGCCCGCCATCACCGTCGAATAGAACGGGATGGTCGGGATCTCAGGGGTCAGATCCGCCAGCGCGGAGCGCAATTCGTCGAGGATCGGGTCCATGAACGCGGTGTGCGACGCGACCTCCATGTTCACCCGGCGGGCGAACTTGTTCTGCGCGCTCACCGTGGCGATCACCGCGTCGACCGGACCGACCGGGCCGGCGACCACCGTCTCGCGCGGCGAAATATAGCCCGCCACACTGACTTCCGGGTAGCCGGCGAGCAATGCCGCGGTGGCGTCGGGGTCCAGCTTGAGCAGCGCCACCGCGCCCTGACCGGCCAGCTTCGACATCAGCTTCGAGCGGATCGCGATGACCCGCAGGCCGTCGACGACGCTCAGCGCCCCGGCCACCACCGCGGCGGTGACCTCGCCCATCGAGTGGCCGATCACCGCGTCCGGGTGCACGCCGTAGCAGCGCCACAGCTCGGTCAGCGCCAACTGCAGGCCCATCAGCACCGGCTGGACCTGCGCGTCGCCGCTGATCGCCGCGCCGTCGGCGATGATCTGCTGCAGCGAAAAGCCAACCTGCTCAATGAAAATCGGGTCGAGCTCGGCGATCGCCTCGGCGAACACCGGCTCGTCGGCCAGCAACTGCCGACCCATGCCGGCCCAGTGCGAACCCTGGCCGGAGAACACGAACACCGTTCCCGGACTGCACGGTCCGTCGTGCGGACCGACCAGACCTTCAGCCGCCCGGCCGTCGCCCAGCGCCTGCAGGTGCGCCACCGCCTGGGCGCGGTCACGGACGCAGACGGTGGCGAACTGGGCGTGCCGTTCACGGTGGTAGCTCAGGCTGTGGGCCACGTCGGGCAGCCGCACCTGCGCACCGGCGCCCTGCAGCCAGTCCGCCAGCGAAGCGGCCTGCGACGAGATGCGCTCCGCCGTCTTGCCCGACACCACCAGCGTGCTGACCGCCGGGTCGGCCTCGCGGATCACCGGCATCGCGGGGGGCGCCTGCTCGAGCACCGCGTGCGCGTTGGTGCCACCGAACCCGAACGACGAGACACCGGCTCGGCGCGGCCGGCCGGTCTGCGGCCATTCCGTTTGATCGGCAACGACTTTCAGCCGCAACTGGTCGAACGGAATGTGCGGGCTGGGGGTGTGGAAGTGCAGGTTGGGCGGGATGCTGCCGGAATGCACCGCGAGCACGGTCTTGATCAGGCCTGCGATGCCGGCGGCGGCCTCGAGGTGGCCGAGGTTGGTCTTGACGGTACCGATCAGCAGCGGCGCGTCTTCGGCGCGACCGCGGCCCAGCACCGTGCCGAGCGCGCGCGCCTCGATCGGGTCGCCGAGTGGCGTTCCGGTACCGTGCGCCTCGACGTAGTCGACTTCCCGCGGCTCTAGACCGGCGTTGGCGTAGGCCGATCGCAGCACCGCCATCTGCGCGGCGGGGTTGGGCGCCAACAGGCCGTTGGACCGGCCGTCCTGGTTGACCGCCGAACCCCGCACTACGGCCAGCACCCGGTCGCCGTCGCGGACCGCCTCGCCGAGGCGCTTGAGCACCACGACACCGCAGCCTTCACCGCGGATGAACCCGTCGGCGTCGGCGTCGAACGCGCGGCACGCGCCGGTGGGCGACAGCGCGCCGGTCTGGTCGAAGGCGCGGACCACCGAGGGTGCCAGCATCAGGTTGACACCGGCCGCCAGCGCCACGTCGGATTCGCCGATGCGCAGGCTCTGGCAGGCCAGGTGCAGCGCCACGATGGACGACGAGCACGCGGTGTCGACGGTGACCGACGGTCCGCGGAAGTCCAGGAAGTACGACAGCCGGTTGGCGATGATGCTCAGTGCCCCACCGGAATTGGTCCACGCGTCGACATTTGTCAGGTCCATGCCGGCGACATAGCCGTAGTCGGTGTAGCAGGCGCCGGCGAACACACCGGTCTGCGAGCGGCGCAGCGAACTCGGCGGGATGCCCGCGTGTTCCAGCGCCTCCCACGCGACTTCGAGCAGCATGCGCTGCTGCGGGTCCATCTTGATGGCCTCGCGGCTGGAGATGTCGAAGAACTCGGCATCGAAGGCGTCGAGGTCATCCAGGTAGCCGCCGTAGCGGGTGGTGTGCGACAACGCCGCGGCAACCTCGGGGGTGCCGTCGTCGAACGGCGCCCAGCGCTCGCCCGGTACCTCGGTAACCGCGTTGCGGCCCTCGCAGATGAACTGCCAGTACTCGTCGGGGCCAAAGATGCCGCCGGGAAATCGGCAGCCCAGCCCGATCACCGCGATCGGCTCGTCCAGATGACCACGGCTGGCCTCGACCTCGGGCTCGGCGGCCAACGCCTCGGCGCCGGTCAGGAACCGGGCCAAATCGGCGATCGTCGGGTGCTGCCAGAACTCCACCGGCGAGACTTTGCGGCCGAGCAGCTCGGACAGCTCGCCGGAGAGCACCACGGCGTGACGCGAACCCAGGCCCAGGTCGCTCATCGGGGCGTCGAAGTCGATGTCGTAGGGACTGCAACCGACGTTGGTCACCAGGTAATCGGCCAGCCAGTGTCGTAGCGCTTCCTCGTCATACGAGGAGGTCATCAGATCCCCTTTCCCGGCCAGCCGGCGCCGACTCCACGTCAGCGAACAGATCATTCAGCACGCTGCCGTCCGGATCGCCCGGAACGTCGACGTCACTGTCCGATTCCGGCTGCGGCGACACCTTTTTCGCCAGGTGTTCGGCGAGCGCCACGATAGTTGGGTAGTTGAACAGCATGGTCGCCGATAACTCGATCCCGACGAACAATTCCGTGTCGCGCCGGACCGACATCGCCATCACCGAGTTCAGCCCGTATTCGGCGAACGGCCGCTCGGAGTCGAGGTCGTCCTCGGCCAGCTGCAACTCGCGGGCCAGGATGGCCCGCAACCCGGTCTGCAGTTCGGCGCGGACGTCCGCGGCGGGCATCTCCGACCAGGCCGGAGTGGCCGCGCGCAACCCGGCGGCACCGGACCCGGCGGTCGTCGAAATCGAAGCCATCGGCGCCATCACGGCCTGCGCGACGTCGTAGCGCGCCAGGTGGTCCCAGGCGGCAAAGGCCTCGTCGGCGCTGATCGCCCGTGAACCGAGCCGCTCGAGTTCGGCCAACGCGATCTGCGCCTCCGCGCCGAAGCCGAGCCCGCGCCAGGCCACCCAGTCCTGGCTCACGGTGTGGCAGCCCTGCCGGTGACGCGCCTGGGCCAGGCCGTCGAGGTAGGCGTTGGCGGCGGCGTAGGCGCCCTGGCCCGGCACACCGAACACGGCGCCGGCCGCGGCGGTCAGGAACATGAAGTCGAGGCTGCCCGGCGGGAAAGTCCGGTGCAGCACCTGCGCGCCGGCGATCTTCGGCCACACCGTGCGCCGCAGCCGGCTTTCCTCCAGCTCGGTAAACAGCTCGGCGTCGGTGATGCCGGCGCCGTGGACGACACCGCGGATCGGCACCGCACCCTCGGCGTCGCGTTTGGCCAGCAGCGCGGCCATCGCCTCGGCAGAGCCGATGTCGAGTGCGACTGCTTCGACCGCGACCCCGCGGGCTTCCAGCGCGCGGACGGCGGCGATCTTCTCGCCCGATGCGGCGTCGCCGGTGTCGCTGTCCCAGTCGCGCCGCGGCGGCAGCGCGGTGCGGCCGGCCAGGATCACCCGGCGGGCACCGCGGTCGGCCAGCCAGCCGGCCGTCAGCAGACCCAGCGCGCCCAGGCCACCGGTGATCAGGTAGGCCGCGTCGGGGCGGCAGCGCAGCGGCTGACGAACCGGCTCGCCGGACACCGGCTTGAGGACGGGCGCGAAGAACTCCCCGCCGCGCAGCGCCAGGATCGACTTCGCGGGCGTGCGCAGCATCGGGGCCAGCGCCGGCATCAGCGCACCGATGGCCGCGTCCTCGGCCACGTCGACCAGGCCGCCCCACAGCTGCGGCTGCTCGGCGCGGATGACACCGGCCGTCCCCCACAGCGGGCTCTGTGCGACCGCGGCATCCGAGCTGCCTTCGCGCACACCGCGGGTGATGATCCACAGCGTCGCCGGGTGACTCTCGTCGCGCTCGGCCAGGCCGCGGACCAGGTCGACGAGGTCCATCGACATCCGCACGGCGGCGTCGACATCGCTTTCACCGGACCGTGACTCGGCGACGTAGAGGACGTGTCGCGCGTCGGCGACGGCGGCGGCGGTGTACCCGAACTGAGTTAGGGCGTCACGAATCTCGTTGTCGCCCAATACTGCAACAGCGCCCGAGCCGCTGTTGTCGCTCGCGTCGGAAGTGAACGGCTGCCAGTCGATGGCGTGCACCATCGTGGCGGGATCGTCGGTGCGCCCGGCCGCGACGCTGGAGTCCACCGCGGCGAAACGCAGTCCGCGCACCTCGATGCAGGTGTTGCCGTCCCGGCCGGTCGCGGTGATGTCGACGACGAGTTCTTCCTCGCTACCGCCGCGACGGCGCACCACGACGCGGCCACCCGGCTCGGCGAGTTCGCCGGCGAGTCGGACGCTGGTGACCGCGGCCGGAACCATCAACCGCGGGTTGTCGCGCTCCAGCAGGCGGGCGATGTGAATTGCCGCGTCCAGTAAGGCAACGACCGACGCCCCGACTGCCGGGGATGGGATCAGCTCGACGTCGGCGCTCAGCTCGCCTGCATTCGACTGGCAGGAGCCGATGTACCAGCCGAACGGCCGGCCTTCACTGCCCCAGGTCTGCCACAACGAGGTCACCGACTCGTCGTCGAAGTCGGCGTCGGTGGCGCCCGGCGCGGCGATCGCCTCCGATGGGCGAGCCGACGAGTCGACGGACGAGATGCGGGCATCGGCATGCCGGATCCAGCCGGTGCCGCCCGCGCTCGACGATACGGTGACCGATGCGCCGTCGGCGACGACCTGGACGACCCGCGGCTCACCGACGACGATCGGGTACTCGAAGCGGATGTCGGACAGCGCCGCTGCGTCGCATTCCCCGGCGGCTGCCGAAAGCGTCTGCAGCAGAACAGAAATCGGGATGATCTCGATGCCGTTGTTGTGGTGCGATCCCGGGTAGGGCTTGGTGGCCGACGTCAGGCGCGCCTGCCACAGATGCGTCGGCGGGTTCCCGGCGACCGGGATGTGCTGACCGAGCAGGGTGCCGCGTCGCGGCGCCGACTCGGCGGTCGTCGCGAATTCCTCGGCGCTGATCCAGTGTCGGGTGTGATGCCACGGCGCACTCGGCACCACCGGATGCGGCCCGGGCGGGTGCGGCAGAGTCGGGGGACGCAACACGTGCGTGCGGTTGAGGTTGGTGTGGAAGCTGACCGTGTCATCGCCGTCGCGCGACAGTGACCCGACGCTGTGGTGATGCCCCGATTCCAGCGTCTCGGTGACGGCGTGCGTCAGGGTCGGGTGCGGGCTGATCTCGACGAACGTGGCGTGCTGCGCGGCGGTGGTGATGGCCTGGTGCAGCCGCACCGGCTCGCGCACATTCGCGACCCAGTAGTCGGCGTCCAGCGCCGGCGCGCTGGTCGGGTCGGCGACCGTGGAGATGAACGGAATCGTTGGCGTCGTGGGCTTGAGACCGGCCAGCGCGGAACGCATTTCGGGCAGGATTGGGTCCATCAGCGCGGTGTGCGAGGCGACTTCCATGTTCACCCGCCGCGCGAAACGCTGCTGGGCGCCGGCGGCCACGATCACGGCGTCGACCTGCGGCACCGAGCCGGCGACCACGGTCTGGCGCGGCGACAGCAACCCCGCGACGCTCACCTCGGGGTAGTCGGCGAGGAACGTCGAGGCCGTCTCGGCGTCCATCTCCAGCAGACCCACCGCGCCCTGGCCGGCCAGCCGCGACATCAGCCGCGACCGGATCCCGATGACCCGCATGCCGTCGTCCGCAGTGAGCGCCCCGGCCACCACCGCCGCGGTCACCTCGCCCATCGAATGTCCGATCACCGCATCGGGTTCCACGCCGTAGGAGCGCCACAACGCGGTCAACGCCAACTGCAGACCCATCAGTACCGGCTGCACCCGCGCGTCGCCGGCCACCGGCTGGCCCTCGGTCAGAACCTGGTGCAGCGAGAAGCGCATGTGCTCGCGGAACAGCGGCTCCAACTCCTCGATCGCCGCGGCGAACACCGGCTCGTCGAGAAGCAACCGCCGGCCCATGCCGGCCCACTGCGAGCCCTGCCCCGAATACACGAAAACCGTTCCGGGCTTACACAATCCCTCGTGCGGCTCGACGAGTCCGACCGCCGACTGGCCGGCCGCCAGCGCCTGCAGGCCGGCGACGGCGTGGGCGCGGTCGCGGACGGCCAGCGTCGCGAACGCCTTGTGCGCAGTGCGGTGGTGGTTGAGCGTGTGGGCGACATCGACCAGCGGCACCGCGGCGCCGTCACCGATCATCCAGTCGGCCAGCATCGCGGCCGTCGATGCGATGCGCGCCGGGGTCTTACCCGAGACCACCAGCGTGGTGATCACCGATTCTGGTTGCGGCGCAACATGTTCAGTGGCTGGCGCCTGCTCGAGGACCACGTGGGCGTTGGTGCCGCTGACCCCGAAGGACGACACCCCGGCCCGACGGGCCCGCCCGACCGCCGGCCAATCCATGCCGTCGGCGGCGATGGTGAACGTCGACGCGCCCTCGACGGCGTTCGGCGTCAACGCGGTGAAATGCAGATGCGCCGGAATGTGGCCGTGCTGCACGCAGAGCACGGTCTTGATGAAGCCGGCGATACCGGCGGCCGACTCCAGGTGGCCGAGGTTGGTCTTCACCGAGCCCAGCACCAACGGCGCGGAGCCGTTGCGCTCGCCGAAAACCTGGTACAGCGCGCCCAGTTCGATCGGATCGCCCAGCGCAGTGCCGGTGCCGTGGGCCTCGATGTAGTCGATGTCGGCGGGCGCCAGCCGCGCCGCGGCCAGCGCCGTGCGCAGCAATGCCTGTTGAGCCGGCCCGTTGGGTACCGTCTGACCACTGCTCGGGCCGTCCTGGTTGACCGCCGACCCGCGCACCACCGCCAGCACCGAATCTCCGTCGCGCAGCGCATCGCTGAGCCGTTTGAGCACCACCACCCCGCAACCTTCGCTGCGGACATACCCATCGGCAGCGGCGTCGAAGGTTTTGCAGCGGCCATCGGGGGCCAGCATTCCCCACCGCGAGGTGGCGATGCTGTTTTCCGGAGTCAGCATCAGGTTGGCGCCGGCGGCCAACGCCTGATCGCTTTCCCGGCGGCGCAGGCTCTGACACGCCAAATGGATGGCGACCAGTGACGACGAGCACGCAGTATCGAGGACGACCGCTGGGCCGTGAACGCCCAGAAAATACGCCAGCCGCCCAGCGGCGAAATTCGACGCATTTCCGAACGGGACGTGGGGGTCGATATCTTCTGGCCGCGATTTTCCGACCGCGTTCACGTAGTAGTCGCTTGTGGTCAAGCCGACGAAGACCGACGTCTGGCTGCCGCGGACCATAGCCGCGGTGATGCCCGCGTTTTCCAGTGCTTCCCAGGTGACTTCGAGCAACAGCCGCTGCTGCGGATCCATCGCCGCGGCCTCGCGCGGCGAGATCCCGAAGAACTCGGCGTCGAACTCGTCAGGGCGCCAGGAGGTGAGGAAGCCGCCCTTCTTGCTGACGATCGTGCCCGGCACGGAATGATCCTCGGCGAAGAAAGCGTCGGCGTCCCAGCGCTCGGCCGGAACTGCGACGATGCCGCTGCCGCCGTCCTGCAGCATCCGCCAGAACTCAGCGGGACTGTCCGCTCCGCCCGGAAGCCGGCAGCCGATTCCCACCACGGCGATCGGCTCGGTGTCACCCTTTTCGGCAATCTCCAGCCGCGCCGTCAGGTCGTCGATTTTGCGCAGCGCCTCGGTGATGATGGCCCGACGGTCCGACGGTGCAGCAGTCATCGCGCTCCCCCCGGTCTGTCGGAAAGTTGTTGTTGTATTACACCGTGTGCGACGAAAAACGCGGCGACGCAGACCGATGTCATCCGGGCGTGTTCAGTCGGTTCGCCTCGTCGCGCCCACAACGTTCCACCCAGCCGAGGAGTCTGATGTTACCGCTACTCGGCCGCTGTCGAACGCACCCCCCCGGCACAGCGGGCATTGAAAATGTGTGAGCAGACACTGGCTTTACTTCCGCTGCGGTGCAAAGCCGTCTGGACCTCACTAAGCGGTGGAATCCAAACGGCTGAAGTCGTCCTGTCGGTAGACCTCAACGCACGATGAACGGCGGATCTTCCCGCTGGTCGTGATCGGAATCGAGCCGGGCGGAACCAGCACCAGGTCGGCCACCCGCAGCCCGTGGGCCTTGGAAATGGCGGAGGTGACTTGCGCTCTCACGTCGCGGAGACGGTCGGCCATCTCCTGGGTTTTGCCCTTGTCTTTCATCTCGGCGATCACGATCAGGCGCTCGGTGCGACCATCCTCGATGGAGATCGCCGCGACACGTCCGCCGCTGATCTCCTGCGTGGTGGCCTCGATGTCGTCGGGGTAGTGATTGCGCCCGTCGACGATCAGCAGGTCCTTGATCCGGCCGATGATGTACAGCTCTCCGTCGTAGATGGTGCCCAGGTCACCGGTGCGCAGCCACGGGCCCAGCGGCGTGCCACTGGACGGGCCGACCAGCTGACCCCCGAAGGTCTTCTGGGTCTGCTGCGGCTTGCGCCAGTAACCGGCGGCGATGTTGTCGCCGTGCAGCCAGACTTCGCCGACCATGCCGGCCGGGTTCTCCACCCGGGTCTCCGGGTCGACGATGCGGATCGTCGACGCGCGCGGGATGCCCACACTGACCAGTTCGACTCCGTTGCCCGTGTCGCAAGCCTCGGCGTGGCCAGCGGACAGCTTCTCGTAGTCGAAAGTGGCGACGGTGGGCGGTCGCCCGGGGCCGGAGGAGTTCACGTAGACCATCGCCTCGGCCAGACCATAGGACGGCTTCAGCGAGCTGGCCGGGAACCCGAACGGGCCGAACCTATCGTTGAAGCGCCGGATCGTTGCCGCGTGCACGCGCTCGGCACCGGACAGGATCGTGTGCACACCGGACAGACTCAGGCCGGCCATGTCCTCGTCGGTGGTCCGGCGCGCCGCCAATTCGAATGCGAAATTCGGGACTGCCGTGAACACCCTGGTGTTTCTCGCCATTTCCTGAACCCACCGGGCCGGCCGCTGCAGGAAAGCCATCGGACTCATCAATATCGAGTGCAGGCCCATGATCAAGGCTCCGGTGATACCCACCAACAATCCCATATCGTGGAACACCGGCAGCCACGACACCAAGGTGGTGTCGGCCGGCGGAACAGCGCCTTCGGCCTCGAAGTAGTCCTCGCGCACCTGCTGCGCGTTGGCCAAGATGTTCTTGTGGGTGACCACCACGGCCGCCGGGGATCGCGTCGATCCCGAGGTGTACTGAAGCAAAGCGTTCTTCGTTCGCGGCGCAGCCGGCAGCGAGAAGTCGGGCACCACGTCCAGGTCCAAGCTGTCGACCTCGATTAACGCGGGCGCCTTGCCGGGCAGCGAGCGCGCGCTATCGGCCACGTCGTCAACAACGGTCGAGGTCGTCAGCAGGACAGCGGGAGCGCAGTCCTGCAGCGCGGCCGAAGCCCGCTCGTCGTGGTGCCCGAACTGCGGCACCGGCAGCGGGACAGCAACCAGTCCGGCTTCCAGCGCGGCGTAAAAGGCGACGACGTACTCCAGGCCCTGCGGCGCGAGGATGGCGGCGCGATCCCCCGGCGCGCCGACCGTCGAGATCTCCGCGGCCAGCGCCTGCACGCGGCCGTACAACTCGCCCCACGTCAGCATCTGCCGGTAGCCGGCCGGATCGACGTCGTAGTCGATATACGTGTACGCCGGTGCATCCGGCTGCCGCCGGGCCCATTCCCGCAGTATTGCGGCAATAGATGCTTCGGTTACTGCCATCGGGACACCCCCTCTTGGAGATCTAGCGCCCCGGACGACAAACAAGCGGGCGCATGTGATGCGGAGATTAACAGGGGCCTCATGCTTCTCGGACCAAAAACCCGAGAACGTAATACATGCACCAAACATAAGACCCGCTCCAGCCAGCGTCATTGCTGGGACCATCGGTTTGCTAAGTCGACCGCTTCCGGAGGCGTCCACTCCCCGGTCGCGTCGCGATCACCTTACCGGACGGTCAGATCCTTGACATAATTCCGATTATTAAACGGTTCGCGGTCACTTTTGCGTGGTGGAGACAGCGCCGACCGCCACGCACGCGACGCCCTCGCCGCCGTGACAGCTGCGCCACCTGTGAAACCTCCGCCGAAGGGGGGGTTTGCTGGATTTTGCCATGCCGAGGCAGTGGTGTGGGATTTTTCACTCTCGGTCAGATGCCCCCGGTTGGACGTGGGGCGGCATGTGGCGCGGATACCCCGAACCGGTAGAGGCCAGCCGAACCATCCAGGTTTTTGGTATTGGCGTCCAATCATTCGGCTACATAAGGCGTTCGGCGACTAATAAACGGCACTGTTTCCCGTTCGTGATTGGATCGGCGTTTGGTGACAACAATCGTCTTATTTCACGAGGACAAGATCTTTGTCTCGATCTCACTCACCAGCTCGGCGATGTGGTCAGTCAGATAAAAATGGTGGCCGGGAAAAACTTTCATAGTGAACTCAGATGTGGTGCGTTCCGACCACGGTCGAACCTTCTCCGGGGTCGCGACTTCGTCATCGTCGCCCAGGAACGCCGAGATCGGACAGGACAACTTCGCCTCGGGTGGGCAGTCGTATTTCGAGATCGCCTTGAGCCCGCGAAGCGTCGGCAAGATGCTGGTCGCGAATTCTTCGTTTTCCAGGAACTCGGGATTGATCCCCGTCATCTCGCTCACCGCGTCCAGCAGCCCACGGTCCGACTCGGCGATGTGCTGGTAGCCGACGTGGCCCGGCGCGGCGACGGCCGAGACGAACAGCGCCGCAATCGGACTGCCCGCCTGCTCGAACCGACGCGCGACCTCGAACGCCAGCAGTCCGCCCATGCTGTGGCCGAAAAAGGTGACTTTTTCCTCCCGGTCTGCCGGCGGCTTGATCATCTGGCAAACCTTGTCGGCGAGAGCACCGATGGTGGTGAATGACCCGAGGTCGTGATTACCACCGCGCCCCGGGTACCGGATGCCGACGCGTTTGATATCGCTGGCAAAGGCTTTGGCGAAGGGAACGTAAAACTCGGCCGATCCCCCGGCGTGCGGAAAGATGAAAAGCTTTGGTGGCTGCCCGGTCACGCGGCAACGATACAGTCCGCCACGTGCCGGCCTGACGGCGACGCGGTGGCGCCGGCCCCAACCGCTTCGGGTCGACGTCGATCAGTTAACCAATTGAAGATCCTGTGAAAATACCAAGGAATCACTGAGCCTTTTTTGGGCGACACGGGTTCACCGATTCGTCTATCGCCAAAGGCAAAAAAGTCTTACGATTTACTTGCCGCCATGAGTGGCTATCGTTCCAGGGGAGGTCCATCCACACGACAGGGTTCACGTACTGTTAGCTCTCAGTGCCGGCCGGGTCGCGGGAAAGGTTTGACAAGATGTTCGTAACTACACAGCCAGACGTGTTGCAGGGGGCTGCAGGCACATTGTCCGGAATCGGTGACGCGATGGTCGCCCGCAACTCGGCCGCCGCCGCGCCGACGACGGGCCTGGCCCCGGCGGCTTCGGACCTCGTCTCGGCGATGACGGCAGCCCAGTTCGGTCAGCACGGCGCGCTCTACCAGCAGATCGCCGCGCAGGCCGCAGAGGTGCACGAGCAATTGGTGGCCGCGCTGCGCTCCGGCGCCGGCGCCTACGCGCTCACCGAAGCGGCCAACGCCGCGACGGCCGGCTAGGCGGGGTCGTAGGCCGATGAGCTTCTCGCTGATACCCCCGGAGATCAACTCCGCGCTGATGTACTCCGGCGCGGGGTCTGCGCCGCTGCTGGAGGCCGCAACGGCGTGGGATGAACTGGCCGCCGACCTGGAGGCCACCGCCACCCAGTACCAGACCGCGGTCACCAACCTGACCACCGGCACCTGGCTCGGTCCGTCATCGGCTCACATGGCCTCGGCCGCCGAGCCGTACATCGCCTGGCTGCAGAGCACCGCGACCGAAGCCGCCCAGACCGGGACCCAGGCCAAGGCCGCTGCCGCCGCCTACCAAACCGCGTACTCGTCGATGGTCCCGCCGCCGGTGATCGCAGCCAACCGGGCCGCGCTGACCACGCTGGTGTCCAACAACTTCCTCGGTCAGAACACCGGGGCGATCGCCCAGAACGAAGCCGACTACCTGGAGATGTGGATCCAGGACGCGCTGGGCATGGACACCTACCAGCATGCCTCGACCGGCGCGTCCGCCGCGTTGCCGGCACAGACGGCGGCACCGTTGGTGACCAGTGGCGCGCAGCCGGCCGCCGCGACGTCCGCGGCCAGCAGTGCCGGCGCCAGCTCGGTTTTCCTTCAACTGATCAACGACGTCGCGCTTCTTTTCGGCGACTCGGGCGCGACGACGCCGGCATCCTTCGCTGATTTGCCGACCTACCTCGGGACAGTCGCCACCGCGCTCGCCGCCAACCCGGAGGGTGCACTGCTGCCACTGCAGGGCGGGTACTACGGGGGAATGCTGGCCAGCATTCCGGCTCGTATGTTCATGGGCAGCGGCGGCGGGGCCGGCGCCGGCCCCTCGGTCGACACGCTGGCCAGCATGAAGGACTCGCTGCTGGACAACGTCGGCAAGCTGGTCGACACCAAGGGTGCCGCCGTGCTGAGCGGCGTGAGCGGTCAACTGGGCAAGTTTGGTGCCGGCATCCAGGCTCAGATGTCCAATGCGCTGCAAGCGGGTGGGCTGTCGGTGCCGCACGCCTGGCACACCGGTGTACCGGGTGCGGGACTGGATCGCGCCGCCCCGCTGCTGCCCGCCAACAGCGTCGCTGCACCGAGCATGTCGACCGGTCTGCCCAGTAGCCCGTTCTCGCAGGGACTGATGGGCGCACTGGCCGGCCGCGGTATGAGCGCCATGGGCTCGCGTGTCGCCGCCAAGGTGATGCCACGCTCGCCCGCCGGCGGATAACGTTCCTTGACAGACAACCCGACAACTTTCGACACGCCCACAACAAGGAGAAGAACATGCCTACCCGTTTTATGACTGACCCGCATGAGATGCGTTCGATGGCCGGCCGGTTCGACACCCACGCCCAGACCGTCGAGGACGAGGCCCGCAAGATGTGGGCATCGAGCCAGAACATTGCCGGTGCGGGCTGGAGCGGTACCGCTCAGATGACCTCCCACGACACCATGGGGCAGATGAACACCGCGTTCCGCAACATCGTGAACATGCTGCACGGGGTGCGTGACGGGTTGATCCGTGACGCCAACAACTACGAGGCGCAAGAGCAGGCCTCCCAGCAGATCCTGTCCAGCTAGCCTTATCAAGGAGAACACTCATGTCGATCAGCTACCAGTTCGGTGATGTCGATTCCCACGGCGCGCTGATTCGCGCCCAAGCTGCTTCATTGGAGGCCGAACACCAGGCCATCGTGCGCGATGTGCTGGCTGCCGGTGACTTCTGGGGTGGCTCGGGTTCGGTGGCCTGCCAGGAGTTCATCACCCAGTTGGGCCGCAACTTCCAGGTCATCTACGAGCAGGCCAACAGCCACGGTCAGAAGGTGCAGTCTGCCGGCAACAACATGTCGTCGACCGACTCCGCCGTCGGCTCCAGCTGGGCCTGACACCCCCCCCACACCACGCCAACTCCGTTGGCGTTGAATGCTATTCGTGGCGCCGACAGCGCCCGCACCCCGCGGGCCTGTCGGCGTTTTTCGTTGCAGTCACCACGAGTCACAGCAGCACCGACAGTTGGTTCACACTCTTTTTTGAAATCGTGACCACATGCGATATCAACCGGCCGTGATATCGGCTGTGGTCACAGACTGAAAAAAGGATGTCGCCACTCTCAGAGGCAGATGTAACGGGTGAGGCTGGCGGGAGTCGCGCCGCCGAGCACCAGGCCGATCCCGCCCTCGGCGGTACCAGTGGTACCGGCTAGCCTAGATGGCAACCTCGTGACAAGGAGCGTCCATGGAAGGCTTTGCCGGCAAAGTTGCCGTCGTGACCGGCGCCGGATCGGGGATCGGCCAGGCGCTGGCCCTCGAACTCGGCCGCTCGGGTGCTGCGCTGGCGATCAGCGACGTCGACCTCGAAGGGCTCGCGCACACCGAAGAACAGCTCAAGGCGATCGGCGCGTCGGTGCGATCCGATCGGCTCGACGTCACCGAGCGTGAGGCCTTCGGCAGCTACGCCGAGCACATCAACGAGCACTACGGCAAGGTCAACCAGATCTACAACAACGCCGGCATCGCGTTCACCGGCGACATCGAGATCACCGAGTTCAAAGAGATGGAAAAGGTGATGGATGTCGACTTCTGGGGTGTGGTCAACGGCACCAAGGCTTTTCTGCCGCACCTGATTGCCTCCGGTGACGGCCACGTGATCAACGTCTCCAGCCTGTTCGGGCTGATGGCGATGCCCGGCCAGGCCGCCTACAACGCCGCGAAGTTCGCGGTGCGCGGCTTCACCGAAGCCCTTAATCAGGAGATGTTCTTCAACGGCCACCCGGTGAAGGTGACGTCGGTGCACCCCGGCGGCATCAAGACCGCGATCGCCCGCAACAGCCTGACTGCCGACGGCGTCAACGCCGAAAAGGTGTCGTCGCTGTTCGACAAACGACTGGCCAGCACCAGCCCACGGCGGGCGGCCGAGATCATCTTGGACGGCGTCCGCAAGAACAAGCCGCGGGTGCTGGTCGGCCACGACGCCGTGGTGCTGGACGCGCTGGTGCGCATCACCGGTGCCGGCTATCAGCGGTTGCTCTCCCCCGTCGTCGGCCGGCTGAAGCCGCCGTCGCGCTAGCGCTAGCGCGGTCGTCTGCGCTCCTCCTCCTCAGACCGTTCCGGTCTGCATCGTCGTCAGCGGTCGTCTGCGCTGCTCCTCCTCAGACCGTTCCGGTCTGCATCGTCGTCAGCGGCCGAGCGGGTGTTCGTTCAGCCAGGCGTCGGCCACCGCCTGCGGATCGCCACCCGCAGTCACCTGGCGACGCATGTCGACCAGCGCGGCGGTGTCCAGCACGCCGGCCACCTCGTTGACCGCCAGCAGCTGTCGAGTCGACAACTCGTTGCGGCGGTAGAGCGGCACCACGTTCTCGGCCTGCACCAGCGCCGGCTTGACGTCGATGAGCACCACCAGATCGGCGGGCACCTTCGGGTCGGCCGTGGTGGTCCAGGCCGCTGTCACCTCCCCCGACTGCACCGCCGCGAAAAGCGCCGCGTCATCTGAGAATTCGCGGCTGCCGGGTAACCGGCAGCTACCGACCGCCGTCGGCGTGAGCGCACCGACGACCGATCCGACGGTCAGGCCGTCGCAGTGCCGAACCAGCACGCCGAGATCGCTGCCGCCCCAGTCCTTCGACGTCGACCCGGCGACCGTCAGCGCGGGTTTGTCCTCGGCGGCGGTGGCGTAGTCACCAGCCGCGATGCCCTCCGGCAGTGCGCCGATCATCGCCTGGTAGACCTGCGCGTCGGACCGCACACCGGCTCCCGGCTGGAAGACCTGCAACACCTGGCCGGTGAGGCCGGGGACGACGACGAACGCTCCGGAGTCCAACTTGGACAACGGGTCTGGCGCCTGCTCGGTGCGAGCCGGAAAACCATAGGAACGCAGTGCGCCGGTGTAGATGTCAGCCAGCAGCGTCGGCTCGATGCCGGCCCGGGATCCGACCACCAACTCGGCCGGGTGATGCGCGCTGGGTCCGCATCCCGCGGTCGCCAGCGCCGCGGCCAGCGCCAGCGCAGCGAACCGGCTGGCCGTCACTCCGCAGTAGCGGCCGCAACGGCAGCGGCGACCGCTGGCTCGACCCGCGGATCCAGCGGGCTCGGGACGATCCGGTCCTTCGCCAAGTCGTGGCCGGCGATAGAGTAAATCGCTTCGGCCGCAGCCATTTTCATCTCTTCGGTGATTCGGCGGGCACCGGCGTCCAGCGCTCCGCGGAACACGCCGGGGAAGGCCAGCACATTGTTGATCTGATTCGGGAAATCGCTGCGCCCGGTGGCGACGATCGCCGCGTGCTTGGCCGCCGCGTCCGGGTGGACTTCCGGGTCGGGATTCGACAGCGCGAACACGATGCTGTCCGGCGCCATGGTCGCGATCAGTTCTTCGGGCACCACGCCGCCGGACACCCCGACGAATACGTCCGCGCCTTCGAGCGCCTCGACCATGCCGCCGGTGCGGTCGAGCGGGTTGGTGCGCGCCGCGAGTTCGGCCTTGACGGCGTTCATGCCGGACCGGTCGCGGTGCAGGATGCCCTGCGAGTCGAGCACGGTGATATCCAAAATACCCTTGGCCGCAAGCAGATTGGCGCAGGCGACACCGGCCGCCCCGGCGCCGGAGATGACGACCCGCAGCGCGGCCATGTCCCGGTTGAGCACGGTCGCGGCACCCATCAGCGCGGCCAGCACCACGATCGCGGTGCCGTGCTGGTCGTCGTGCATGACCGGGCAGTCCAGCGCCTCGATGACGCGGCGCTCGATCTCGAAGCAGCGCGGCGCGGCGATGTCCTCGAGGTTCACCGCACCGAATGTCGGACGCAGCCGCACCAGTGTCTCGACGATCTCGTCGGGGTCCTTGGTGTCCAGCACGATCGGGATGGCGTCCAGCCCGGCAAACTCCTTGAACAGCGCACACTTGCCTTCCATCACCGGCAGCGACGCGGCGGGGCCGATGTCACCGAGACCGAGCACCGCGCTGCCGTCGCTCACGACCGCGACCAGCCGTCCCGACCAGGTGTAGCGGGCGGCCAGCGTGTGGTCGCCGGCGATCGCGCGACTGACCTGTGCCACACCCGGGGTGTAGGCGATCGACAGCGAACGCTGGGAGTCCAGCGCGGTCGTCAAACCGACGGACAGCTTGCCCCCCGCGTGCGCTTCGAAGATCTCCGCGTCGGTGATGGCGCCTTCGTCGGAGTGGGTCTGTATCGATTCAATCAACTCAGACACACAAACCAGCGTACTGACTACCCATAAGGAGCCCTAATCGACAGCGGCGCCCGCCCCAGATCGGACCCGTTCAGATCAGGCCCAGGTCGGTGACCGCGGTGCGCTCGTCGGCGAGCTCGGCGGTCGACGTGTCGATCCGGCCGCGGGAGAAGTCGTTGATGTCCAGGCCGGCCACGATGCTCCAGTCGCCACCCTTGGTGGTCACCGGGAACGACGAGACCAGACCCTCGGGCACGCCGTAGGAGCCGTCGGAGACGACGGCCATCGAGACCCAATCGTCCTTCGGCGTACCCAGCAGCCAGTCCCGGGCCGCGTCGACGGTGGCCGAGGCGGCCGAGGCGGCCGACGAGCTGCCGCGCGCGTCGATGATCGCCGCGCCGCGCTTGGCGACGGTCGGGATGAAGTCGTCGGCGATCCACTTCTCGTCGCCCACCACCTCGGCGGCGTTGCGGCCGTTGATCTCGGCGTGGAAGATGTCCGGGTACTGGGTGGCCGAGTGGTTGCCCCAGATGGTGACCTTCTTGATGTCGGTGACCTTGGCACCGGTCTTGCGGGCCAGCTGCGAGATGGCCCGGTTGTGGTCCAGCCGGGTCAGCGCGGAGAACCGCTCCTTGGGGATGTCGGGCGCGTTGTTCAGCGCGATCAGGGCGTTGGTGTTGGCCGGGTTGCCGGTGACACCAATGCGGACGTCGTCGGCGGCGACAGAGTTCAGCGCCTTGCCCTGGGCGGTGAAGATCGCGCCATTGGCCTCCAGCAGGTCGCCGCGCTCCATGCCCGGACCGCGCGGACGGGCGCCGACGAGCAACGCCAGGTTCACGCCGTCGAAAATTTTGTTCGGGTCGGCGCCGATCTGCACGCCGGACAGCAGCGGGAACGCGCCGTCGTCGAGTTCCATCACCACACCCTCGAGGGCCTTCAGCGCGGGCTCGATCTCCAGCAGTCGCAGCTCGATCGGGCGGTCGGGGCCCAGCAGCGAGCCGCTGGCCAGGCGAAACAACAGGCTGTAGCCGATCTGGCCGGCGGCACCGGTGACGGCAACCTTCAGGGGGGTAGTGCTCACGGTCATTGGCTCCTTGCGTGCAGATCGGAGTGTGGATATCGGCCTGATGCGCAATCGCGTCGGGTCGAAACTAGCGCACCGCCGCACTCGGAGAATGCCTACCCCTCCGCGGTGTGAGCTGCGCCCTCTGCAGGCAGGCGATTGACACCGGCTGTGCGCTTGAGCACATTGTGGCACTTGGGTTTGCGGCTCAACCCTCCCGCGTAGGTAGGGTGATTCCAGTCGAGTCGCACCCGGGTCCGCACGGATCGGGTAGGCGTCCTCGAACCGCCGCTGATGCAAAGACGTTCGGCGGCAACACTTCCCTCGCAGTACGGCGATTCCGCCGACAACTGACTCGAACCTCGCGCGGTGACGCGCGTCCGTAGAAACGGAGTCGTGATGACGATCGTGCCCACCGGGGTCACGCCTGCCGATGAACAGTCGGTGCTGAAAACGCTGCGCTCACCGCGCCGGCTGCGCCGGGAGGCGCTGGCCGGCTTGGTGGTCGCGTTGGCGTTGATCCCGGAGGCCATCGCGTTCTCGATCATCGCTGGAGTCGACCCGCGGATCGGGTTGTTCGCGGCTTTCACCATGGCGGTCACGATCGCGATCGTAGGTGGACGTCCCGCGATGATTTCAGCGGCCACCGGAGCAGTGGCGCTGGTCGTGGCGCCGTTGGCTCGGCAGTACGGCGTGGACTACCTCCTGGCAGCGGTGATTCTGGCCGGAATTTTCCAACTTGCCCTGGGCGGGCTCGGGGTGGCGAAGCTGATGCGGTTCGTCCCGCGCAGCGTGATGGTGGGCTTCGTCAACGCGCTGGCGATTCTGATTTTGATGTCGCAGGTGCCGCACCTACTTTCGGTGCCGTGGTTGGTGTATCCGATGGTGGGATTCGGCGTCGCGGTGATGGTGCTGCTGCCGAAGGTGAGCACGGTCGTGCCGGCGCCGTTGGTGGCCATCGTGGTCCTGACTGTCGCCACTGTCGGACTTGGATGGTCGGTGCCGAATGTCGGTGACCAAGGGCGGCTGCCCGAGAGCCTTCCGCATCTACTGATGCCTGATGTTCCGTTGACCGCACACACCTTCGGATTGATCGCCCCCTACGCGCTGGCGATGGCGCTGGTCGGACTGTTGGAGTCGCTGATGACCGCCAAGCTGGTCGACGACATCACCGACACCCACTCCGACAAGTCGCGCGAGGCAGTCGGCCAGGGCGTGGCCAACATCGTGACAGGCTTCTTCGGTGGCATGGGCGGCTGCGCGATGGTCGGCCAAACCATGATCAACGTGAAGATCAGCGGTGCCCGCACCCGGATTTCGACGTTCTTGGCCGGATCATTGCTGTTGGCTCTCGTGGTCGGCTTGGGTGATCTGGTTGCCAAGATTCCGATGGCCGCTCTGGTCGCGGTGATGACCATGGTGTCGGTCGCCACGATGGATTGGCACAGTGTCAGTCCAAAGACATTGCGGCGCATGCCAAAAAGCGAGACCTTCGTGATGTTCTGCACAGTCGCGGTCACGGTCGTCACCGACAACCTGGCCTTTGGCGTCGCGGTCGGGACTTTGACCGCCATGGTGTTGTTCGCGCGCCGGGTCGCGCATGTGACCGACGTGGTTGACATCGCCCACCCCGACGACGACACCCGCATCTACGCAGTAAAAGGCGCGCTCTTTTTCGCTTCCAGCAATGACCTCGTTTACCAATTCGACTACGCCAGCGACCCCGTCAACGTTGTCATCGACATGAGCGACGCGCACATCTGGGACGCGTCGAGTGTGGCGACACTGGACGCCATCGTTCGTAAGTACGAATCCAAGGGCAAAGCCGTAAAAATCGTCGGCATGAACGACAACAGCGCGGAGCGGCACGCACAACTTAGCGAGCTGCTGGCAGGAGCCCACTGAGGCCTGGAGTCGGCTGAGTCAACAACAAGGGGTGAGCACTGCATTGGACGCTCTCGATCGGCCATCGCGAGGCTTTCGCCAGTGGTGGCGCGCCGACACCGCATCGGGATTGGCGCTGCTGATCGCGACGGCCGCGGCGCTGGTCTGGGCCAACAGCCCGCTCGGACACGCCTACCACACCATCTGGGAAACCCCGGTGGGGTGGGCATCGGTGGGGTTACGCCTGGAGCTGCGGCACTGGGTCAACGACGGGCTGATGGTGGTGTTCTTCTTCGTCATCGGCCTAGAGCTCAAACAAGAACTGACTACCGGCGAACTCGCCCGTCTGCGCACCGCCATCGTGCCCGCACTGGCCGCCGCCAGTGGCGCAGTGCTACCTGCCCTGGTGTTCCTCGCGATCACGCGGCACGGGCCGGCGACAGCCGGGTGGGGCATACCCATGGCGACCGATCCGGCTTTCGCGGTCGGCGTACTCGCCTTGGTCGCTCGTCGAGCGGCCACGGGGGTGCGGGCATTGTTGCTGGCCATCGCGACCGTCGACGACGCGCTGGCGGTCACGGTGATCGCGCTCGGTTACTCCAGCAGCATTAACGTCAAGTGGCTGGCCGCCGCCGTGACCGGGTGCCTGCTGGTCGTCCTGCTGCGAGCGGCGGGGGTGGCTCAAATCTGGCCGTATGTCCCTGTCGCACTGGCAATTTGGTTTGCCACCATGCAATCCGGGGTGCACGCCACCATTGCTGGTGTCGTCCTGGCGCTGCTTACCCCGGCGAAGACCGTCGGCGGCCGCGCCGTGCTTGCGCGACTGTTGCGGCTGCTGTCGCCGTTCAGCGCATTTGTGGTGGTGCCCGTCTTCGCGATCGTCAACGTAGGCGTCGAACTCTCGGTGCGCGCAACCGCCGCGGCTTTCGGAACGGCAGTGACCTGGGCGGTATTGGCGGGACTGCTCGTCGGCAAGGTTGTGGGCATCACCGGCACCATCATCCTTGCCGAACGCAGCGGTCTCGGCGAGCTCCCCAAGGGCGTGACCAGGTCCGACGCGCTCGGATTAGGCCTGCTCGGCGCGCTCGGATTCACTGTTGCGCTATTTATCACTGAAATCGCCTATACCGACCCCGCGCTCACCGAGCACGCGAAGATTGGGATTTTCATTGCGTCCATCGTGGGCGCCATGCTCGCCGCGACGGTATTCACCTGGTCCCGAAGCCAGCGTTGAACCCCTTTTAAATCTCGCTGTGTGGGACGGGCTAACGGCAGCAATTGGGGTCCAACACCGCGCAGAGCGCGGCGACGGCGTCGCTATGCGGGCGGTGGTGGACGTTCATGCCACGGCGGTCGTGGATTCCGGCGCGTTCGAGTTCGTCCTGCAATCCGGCGGCCTCGATGACCGGGGTGGTTTCGGCCAAAGTCGCGACGATTACTTTGGTGTGCTGTGGGTCCTACAAGCGCATCAGCGGCGTCGTGAAGTGGCGGTTGCCCAGTTGCCGGGCGACCTCGCGATGGTAGGAACCGGAGGCGTCGAGGAGCAGCAGTGTGTGCCCGGTCGCTGCGGTGTCGACGACGACGAATGTGTGTCGCGATTCGCCGATGACGCGGGAGAACGCCTAGAACTACAGCTAGAACACCGCGACTTCCTCGGTGCAGGGCGAGCGAAGCTCTTCGGCGAGCATCGAGCGGCCCTGCTCGTCGAGCACGGCGCCCTTGGTGGCCAGCACATGATCGCGGTAGGCGCGGGTCGCTTCGACAGGGTCGATGCTCGACACCCGCAGGTTTTCCGGTGTTCCGTGGAGCGTGTCGGTGAGGTGGCCGGCGGGGTCGGTGGTGGTCAGGTGTGACCTTCCCCCGAGACGAATGTCCCGGAATCTCGTGTCTGCCGTGACCGTTTCAGACTGGACTATCGTCGCTTCGATGAGCGCACGCTTGGAGGAGTTGGGGTGGCAGCAGACGCCGATGGGTGTGATCAGCTTGCGGCGCCGATTCGATCTGACGGTGCGTGCCGATGTGTATGAGGTCAAGCTCGATGACGAGTACCTCATGTCCAGCCTGTTCACCGCTGCCGAAAAGGAGTTGGCGCGGCTGGGCCTGGCACGGACGCCGGGAGCGGGTCTGGACGTGATCATCGGTGGACTCGGCCTTGGCTACACTGCGCGAGAAGCTTTGAGATGCAACCGGATCCGGACGCTCACTGTCATCGAATACTCCGATGCGGTCATCGACTGGCACAAGCGCGACTTGCTACCAGATACGGCCGGCCTAGCCGCCGACAGCCGGGTTTCGCTGGTCTGCGCGGACTTCTTCGCGACCGCGACGGATTCGGTGGGTTTCGACCCGCAGCAGCCAGGCCGAACCTACGATGCGATCCTCCTGGACATCGACCATTCGCCCCGCCACGTTTTGCACGACCCTCATGCAGACTTCTACACCTGCGACGGCCTACGCGCCGCGTCCGCTCGGCTCGTCCCCGGTGGTGCATTTGCGATGTGGTCCGACGATGCACCGGATGACGATTTCAGATCCGTCCTCGAGACCGTCTTCACCGACGTCGAGGCCCAGCAGATCTGGTTCGACAACCCCCTCATCCGAGGTCGGTCATCCGCCACCGTCTACCTCGCGACCCGATCCTGACGACCGTCTGGATTGACTACGTCGCACAGCCCCCGCGATTTACAGCGCACATTTCGGCGACTGACTGTGGGTCGCGACGTGAACCAGCGAACACCGATTTGCTGTCGGCGCGTGACGTCGCCGCTACCGATGGCTTTCACTGGGGCCGAGTGGATATCTACCCTCACCGTAGGGTAGCGTACGACATGAACGTCACTGGCCACGTCCGCAGAATGCGTAAATGACCGCGACTGCCTTTCCCGGTCAGGAAGTCTTCACCGCAAAGGAGCACATGCGAATGGTCGGCGGCTGCGTCGATCCGCGCTCGCGGGTCGCATCCGCAACGCTACCGGCTCAGCTTGAGCGTTGTCACTAGCCGGTAGTCAATACCGGCTCAGCAGAAAGTAGCGGCCTCGACGTCGCTCGCTGCCGATCCGTGCGCGGCCACAGAGGCCAGCGATGCACCGCAGCAAACCAGGACATCAGAAGGCGAGAGCACATGGACTTTGGTTTACTGCCGCCGGAAATCAACTCCGGCCGCATGTATACCGGCGCCGGGCCAGGCCCGCTGCTCGCCGCCGCGGCGGCGTGGGACGGGTTGGCCGACCAGTTGTATGTGACGGCGGCAACACACGCATCGGTCATCTCTGATCTATCGGCCGACTGGCACGGTCCGTCCTCGGCCGCGATGGCAGCCGCAACCACACCCCTCACATCGTGGTTCAGCGGCGCGGCCGCCCAGGCCGAGGACACTGCGATGCGGGTCCGAGTCGCGGTGGCCGCTTACGAGACCGCGTTCGCGGCGACGGTGCCCCCGCCGGTGATCGCGGCCAACCGTGCGCTGCTGATGTCACTGATCGCCACCAACTTCTTCGGTCAAAACGCCCCCGCGATCATGGCGACCGAGGTGCACTACGCCGAGATGTGGGCCCAGGACGCCACCGCAATGTACGGCTACGCCGGCCAATCCGCGACCGCTGCCCAGGTGGTGCCGTTCCACCCGCCGCCACGAACCACGAACCCGGCCGGGGCTACCGGCCAAACCGCGGCGGTGGCCCACGCCGCCGAGACGGTGGCCAGTACGCACGCGCAGACGTTGCCGCAGTTGCTGTCGGCATCGCCGCAGTCGTTGCACGGCCTCGCCTCACCTCATACCTCAGCGGTCCCGGCCGCCGCGGCAACGACCGATCCAACGTCTGTACTCGCGGCACTCGACAAGTACATCACCTCACCGTTATCGCCGATATTGCTAAACGAGGTGGTCGCGATCCCTGAACTTCTCGGCGCACAGGGTTATTTGCTACCTCAAGCGTTGTCGAACCTCCTCGGTGATCCTGCAGCGGCAGTTCCTGAAATCGTGACAGTCGGCGGCGGGTCAGTGCAGGGCGGACTTGACTCGGGCACCCGTCTGGTCAGTTCAGCAGGCTTGGACGGCGTATCGGCCGGTATGGGTCGCGCGGACCTGATCGGGAAAGTGTCGGTGCCCCAATCCTGGACGTCAGCCGCCCCGGCGATCAAGACGGCCGCTACGACAGTGCCGCCGTCCGGCCCGGCCGGCGATGCTGTCCCCATGGAACTCGCGGCTGACGGCCAGCAGAGCGCCGTCAACAGTATGCCGCCGCCGCTGGGTGGGGGCGGGCAGCGAAGTGTGGCCGGGGGCCGGTCTGCAGCCAGCACCAGAGGCGCTTTGGCTGTCGCAGATCGCGCCGACGCAACCAACGTCTCCAACATCTTCGTGATATCCGAGGTCGACGAATGACCATCGCTGTCGGCGCGAGGCCGGCGTCGATCACTGAATCCGTCGCAGCGGTAACGACCACCAAAGGAGTCCGGTAATGGATTACGGAGCCCTCCCACCCGAAATCAACTCCGCCCGCATGTACACCGGCGCCGGATCGGAAACCATGCTGGCCGCCGCCGCAGCCTGGGACAACCTGGCCGCTGAACTACGCTCCACCGCGACCTCTCAAGCGTCGGTGATCTCCGGATTGACCACGGCCTGGCGCGGCCCGTCATCAGCCAATATGGCCGCCGCAGCCGCGCCCTACACGACCTGGCTGACCACCACCGCAGCCCAAGCCGAGCACACCGCCAACCAAGCCAGGACAGCGGCAAGCGCCTACGAAACCGCGTTCGCGGCAACCGTGCCCCCACCGGTGATCGCAGCGAACCGCGCCGAACTCGCGTCGCTGGTGTCGACCAACATCGTCGGTCAAAACACCGCCGCGATCGCCGCCAACGAAACCCACTACGCCAACATGTGGGCCCAAGACTCCATCACCATGTACCGCTACGCCGGCCAATCCGCCGCAGCCACCCAGGTGACGCCCTTCAACCCGCCGCCACACACCACCAACCCGGCCGCCACCGCCGCCCAAAGCGCCGCAGCCACCCAAGCAACCGGCACCTCGGCCGGGTCAAACGCCCAGTCGATCCTGACACAGCTGACATCGGCCACACCGAACGCGCTACAAAGCCTCGCAGCCCCCACCGCCACCGCCGATCCGTCCTCACCGCTTAGCGCGTTGTTGGCTATCGACCGCTTCATCGCGTCGCCGTTGTCGCCTGGGAACCTGTTCATCATTCCGTCAACCCCTCAGTTCGTCGGGGTGGACACTCTGGGCCTCGTGTTAGAAGGCGGAACTATCCCCGAAGAATCGGGCGAGCCGGGCCCAGCCGGCTTGGACGGCGTAACGACGAGGATGGGCGGCAGCGGCCTGATCGGGGGAATGTCGGTGCCGCAGAGCTGGTCCTCGGCTGCCCCGGCGATCAAGACGGCCGCTGCGATGCTGCCGGACAGCGGTCCGCCCGCCAGCGCCGCACCGGTGATCAGGACGGCCGCCGCGGCGCTGCCCCAGGGCGGCCCGGCAGACGGTGCTGTCCCGGCGGCGTTGCCAGCGGAGGGCCCAGACACTCTGTTCGGCACTATTGCGCTGTCCAGTCTGGCCGGGCGGGTCGTTGCCGGGTCCGGCGGTGTCGCAGCGCGGTCTGCGGGCGTCGGGGACGCCGCTGTCGCCGGAGCGTCCGCGGTCACCGCCAACATCTATTTTGTCACCGCCAGGGCCCACGAATGACCATCGCTGTCGGCGCGAGGCCGGCGTCGATCACTGAATCCGTCGCAGCGGTAACGACCACCAAAGGAGTCCGGTAATGGATTACGGAGCCCTCCCACCCGAAATCAACTCCGCCCGCATGTACACCGGCGCCGGATCGGAAACCATGCTGGCCGCCGCCGCAGCCTGGGACAACCTGGCCGCTGAACTACGCTCCACCGCGACCTCTCAAGCGTCGGTGATCTCCGGATTGACCACGGCCTGGCGCGGCCCGTCATCAGCCAATATGGCCGCCGCAGCCGCGCCCTACACGACCTGGCTGACCACCACCGCAGCCCAAGCCGAGCACACCGCCAACCAAGCCAGGACAGCGGCAAGCGCCTACGAAACCGCGTTCGCGGCAACCGTGCCCCCACCGGTGATCGCAGCGAACCGCGCCGAACTCGCGTCGCTGGTGTCGACCAACATCGTCGGTCAAAACACCGCCGCGATCGCCGCCAACGAAACCCACTACGCCAACATGTGGGCCCAAGACTCCATCACCATGTACCGCTACGCCGGCCAATCCGCCGCAGCCACCCAGGTGACGCCCTTCAACCCGCCGCCACACACCACCAACCCGGCCGCCACCGCCGCCCAAAGCGCCGCAGCCACCCAAGCAACCGGCACCTCGGCCGGGTCAAACGCCCAGTCGATCCTGACACAGCTGACATCGGCCACACCGAACGCGCTACAAAGCCTCGCAGCCCCCACCGCCACCGACCCGCTGACAGGACTCACGACTTTCCTGAGCGGGTTGAGTGGCTCCCCGTTGGAGACGATCGCCGCGAACCTCGAAATTGTGCCGCAAGCTATTTTGCCCGCCAACTCGACCCTGATTAACACCATTATGGGCATCGCGATCGGGACGCGGGCTCGCGACTTCGCCGAAGCCGCCGGCGGGGCCGCGGGACTCGGTTTCGGCGGGGCAGTGTCGGGATCTGCGGGTATGGCCGCAGCGGGGCCAGTGGTGTCGGCGCAGGTCGGCCTGGCCGAACGTCTCGGCGGGTTGGCGGTTCCGCAGGGCTGGACCGCGGCCACCCCGGCGTTCAGGACGATCACAGCGGTGTTATCGGGCGCGGCGGACGGTGTCGTACCAGCTGTCACCATGAGCCAGGAAAGCCTTTTCGCGGGAGTGGCCGCGGCAGCTATGGCCGGAAGCGCCGTTGGTGGCGCGGTTCCCCGCGCCACGGGCACCGGAGTCAGAGGCCGCAGCGCGGTCGGCAAAGATCGCAAGGACGTCAAGGCGGGCGACGCGCCGCAGAACCTGCAAACTCTTGCGGCCGCAATGACGGATAGGCCCGAAAGTGTGCAGCACTGGCACACCGACGCGGAAAACCTGGACAGCTTGCTGGCCGAGCTGCGGCAAAAGCCGGGCACCCACGCGGTGCACGTGCAAAGCGGCAAGCCGAAGATGACACCGCCGAGGACGCAATCGATCTGACCGTATGACCACGAGTAATCGGATGACAAGGTGAAATTCGTGCCTGACGGAGTAAGCTACCCATACGTCACGGTAGAGTCACTGTTGCGAAGCGGATAGCTGCTTGCCTTGGCTGCTCGACTGGACGGCCAGTGGACGGGAGGTAAGTCACGGTGCATGACGTGCAGGATGTCCATATGCAGATCGGGCAGGTTGCGGCGCAAACCCAACTGTCGATCCGCACGGTCCGTCACTATGACGATGTCGGGTTGGTGACGCCGTCGGCGCGAAGTGCAGGTGGTTTTCGGCTCTACACTGATGCCGACGTCCACCGGCTGCTGGTGATACGGCGGATGAAGCCGCTGGGTTTTACTCTCGCAGAGATGAAAGACCTTCTCGCCGCACTAACTCTGTTGGACGACCCGAAAGCCTCGACGGCCGAACGCAAGTCGGCGGTCCAATGCTTAGGCGAGTACCGCATCAAAACCGATGACAGCGCTGACCGGTTGCGCCAACAGCTGTCCTACGCCGAGGAGCTCGCGGACCTGCTGGCCGACCGCGCCAAAACCGACGTCGGCACGGTCCGACGACGCTGACACGCGCATCTCCACGGGCTATCCGGCCATACCGGAAAGCTGCTCCTGCGGCCGGCGGCAATCAGCGTGCGCGAGGGCAGTCCAAAACCGCGCCTCGTCGATAGTCACCTCGATCAGGGCCGCATCCACCGCGCCGCGTGGGAACCATGGATTGAGCCCGTGATGCCATTGAGCAGAGACTGACGTGGGATTCGACGTGTACGTCGCTGTGCCGGAGATCGACACCGACGTCATCGCACCGGCGTAGGAGATGTTGACCTTGTGATTGGCCAACCCGGCCGCACCGAGACAACTCGCACGGCGGCACGGTAAACTCCTATCACGTTATAGTATGTTCTGCTCAGGGAGGTGACCGCCCTGTCGAGGATTGGCGATCGCACAATTCATGAGCTCTGAACTACCCGTGCCCGAGCAAGTTTCGGCGTCGCTGGTGATTGCCGAGTCGCGGCGACGACGGACCTTCGCCGTCATCAGCCATCCCGATGCCGGTAAGTCCACCCTGACCGAGGCGCTGGCCCTGCACGCGCGGGTGATCGCCGAGGCCGGAGCGATCCACGGCAAAGCCGGGCGGCGTTCCACCGTCTCGGACTGGATGGATATGGAGAAGGCGCGTGGCATTTCCATCACGTCGACTGCGCTGCAGTTCGGCTACCACTCAGCCGACGGCACCGATTATGTGATCAACCTTCTCGACACACCGGGTCACGCCGACTTCTCCGAAGACACCTACCGGGTGCTCACCGCCGTCGACTGCGCGGTGATGCTCATCGACGCCGCCAAAGGCCTAGAGCCGCAGACCCTCAAGCTCTTTCAGGTGTGCCGGCAGCGCCGGATACCGATCATCACCGTCATCAACAAGTGGGACCGGCCCGGGCGCGACGCGCTGGGACTGCTCGATGAGATCGAAGCCCGGATCGGGTTACGGCCCACCCCGCTGACCTGGCCGGTCGGGATCGCCGGGGACTTCCATGGCGTGCTCGACCGCCGCAGCGGTCGCTTCATCCGCTTCACCCGCACCGCCGGTGGGTCGACCATCGCCCCCGAAGAACACCTCGACCCCCCGCAGGCGCAGCGGGTGGCCGGATCGGACTGGGAGCAGGCGGTCGAGGAATGCGAGCTACTGGCCGCCGACGGCGCCGACTTCAACCCGGACACATTTCTGACCGGTGTCAGCACCCCGGTGCTGTTCACTTCGGCGGTGCTCAATTTCGGTGTCAACCAGCTGCTCGACACCCTCGTGCAGCACGCACCGGCACCGGCCGCCAAAGTTGACATCACCGGGGATCCGCGTGCGGTCGATGACGAGTTCAGTGCGTTCGTGTTCAAGGTGCAAGCCGGTATGGACAGTTCTCATCGGGACCGGCTCGCCTACGCCCGGGTCTGCTCGGGTGTGTTTCAGCGCGGCGACATCGTCACCCAAGCCGCGACCCAACGACCTTTCGCCACCAAGTACGCGCAATCGGTCTTCGGCCAACATCGCGCCACCCTCGACACCGCGTGGCCCGGCGACGTCATCGGTCTGGTCAACGCCACCGCACTGCGTGTCGGCGACACCCTCTATCGCGGCGACCATGTCCAATATCCCCCGGTACCGCAGTTCACCCCCGAACACTTCGTCGTCGCCCGCGCCGCTGACCCCAGCAAGCACAAGGCCTTCCGCCGCGGCATCATCCAACTCGAACAGGAAGGCGTGATCCAGGTGTTGCGCTCCGACCTGCGCGGTGACCAGGCCCCGGTGCTGGCCGCGGTCGGCCCGATGCAGTTCGAAGTCACCAGCCACCGCATGGCCAATGAATTGAAAACGCCCATCACGCTGGAACGCCTCAACTACAGCGTCGTGCGCCGGACCCGTGCACAAGACGCCGACTTTCTCAACGCCCAGTCCGACGTCGAGGTGCTCATCCGCACCGACGGAGCGCTGCTCGCGCTGTTCAGCGACACATGGCGGATGGAAATGCACCAGCGCAACCACCCAGACCTGATGCTCAACCCCCTGGTCGACGCCGGGGGGTAGCACCGCGACCCCTCCTCGCCCCAGCCCAGCGCGGGTCCGGTAGGTCACCCCTGCGCGTCATCTGCTGGCAGCCGATTGCCATTCACGGCGCGTAGCATGACCGGGTCTTGATCCGATCCGAGCTGCGACGGGAGGTGCAGGATGCCTTCGTTTCGCGACATACCGGAAACGCTGCGTCCTCTGGCACGGCCTGAGCGGGACGAGCCTCCCAGTCCGATGCCTGCCGAACCGCCCGCCGATCAGGCGGTCGTCGACTGCGGTATCTACGTCGACGGCGAACGACTGCCCGGAACGTTCGGTTACGCCGAAGCCCGGGCTCGGGTGAGCGATCTGCAATTGGGCGGCCAGGAAGCCTTCGCCTGGATCGGCCTGCACGCCCCCACCGAGCATCAGATGCAGGAGGTGGGTGACGCGTTCGGCATGCACGAGCTGGCCATCGAGGACGCGGTCTGTGCTCACCAGCGGCCCAAGCTGGAGCGCTACGACGAGTCGCTGTTCCTGGTGCTCAAGACGCTGAACTACGTGCCGCACGAGTCGGCGCTGCTGGCCCGCGAGATCGTCGAGACCGGCGAGATCATGGTCTTCGTCAACCGCGACTTCGTGGTGACGGTCCGGCACGGTGACCACGGCCGGCTCTCGGACGTGCGCAAGCGGATGGATTCCGACCCCGAGCACGTGCGGCTGGGTCCGTTCGCGGTGATGCACGCGATCGCCGACGCCGTCGTCGACCACTATCTCGAGGTCACCCAATTGATGGAAGGCGACATCGACGCCATCGAGGAAGAGGCCTTCGCGCCAGACCACCGCACGGCGATCGAGCCGATCTATCAGATGAAGCGCGAGGTGGTGGAGCTGCGCCGGTCGGTCAACCCGCTGTCGGTGCCGTTCGCCCGGCTGCAGACCGAGCACAAGGACCTGATCTCCAAGGAGGTCCGGCGCTACCTGCGCGACGTCGGTGACCACCACACCCATGCCGCCGACCAGATCGCCAGCTACGACGAGAACCTCAGCTCGCTGGTGCAGGCCGCGCTGGCCCGGGTCGAGATGCAGCAGAACACCGACATGCGCAAGATGTCGGCGTGGGCGGCACTGTTGGCGGTCCCCACGATGGTCGCCGGTATCTACGGGATGAACTTCGAGTACATGCCCGGCCTGAAATGGCATTGGGGTTACCCGGCGACGATCTTCGGGACGGTGGCGATCTGCCTGTTCCTGTACCGGAACTTCCGCCGTAACGGTTGGCTGTAGCACGGCTGGTTGTAACTCCGGGGCCAGTCGACGTTGACTCTGCGTTGACGGCGGGTCGCACTTTGTCGCCGTGAGCGCAGACTCAACGATCAACGAGGTTGCGCGGCAGGGCGATTGGGGTCCAGCACATCGACACCGTCGCTGCGCCAGGCTTCGCGCATCGCCGCGGCACCCTTGAGCCGGACCCAGGCGGCCTCGGTCGCGGTGATCGGGGTCGCGGACAGAAAGCGCACCGGATCACGGGGCGGGTCCAATGGCAACTCGGCAATCTCGCTGTCGCCCAACAGCACCGCGGTGAACGGCACTTTTGCGGACGGACGAACCCACAGCGGCCCGCCGAGGTCGACCAGGGCATCGCTGGTCAGCACCACTCCCTCGACCACCGGTGCTGCCGCGACGATCGCCAGGCTGCGGGCCAGGCCGGTGATAGCCGGCGTATTACGCAGGCGCAAAACGACTTCGGCGCGCGGGCCGAGCTCGGGATCGGCAATGATGCCGGTCGGGTCGACCATCGGATACCGCGAGCAGCCCAGTGACACATAGGCCACCACACCGTCCGGTTCGGGTCGGTAGCGGAGCACGTCGATGGCTTCGGCGCCCAGGAAGGTCACGCCGGCGACGTCGGGCTCGGCGTTACCGAAGTGGGCATCGAGGTGTGCGCGGACCCGCTGCAACGGCGTGGTCACTTTTTGGGCGGCGGGGTGACGGTCAGGTTCACCCCGGTTTCGGGGTCGAACACCGCGAGTTCGGCGATGTCGAGGGCCAATTCGAGCGTCGCTCCCGTCGCCGCTTTCGACGCGGCCGGCACCCTGGCGACGAATTCGTGCTCGCCCACACCGGATTCGCCGTCCAGGTCGGACAGCTGGTCGGAGTGCACCGCCGCTCCTTCGGTGCTGAAGTAGACGTACTTGTCGGCGCCCAGCGACTCGACCAAGTCGACCTGCACCTCGAAGTTCAGCGGGCTGATCCGCTGGTCGGCGTCGATCAGGGCGGCGTCCTTCAGATGCTCCGGACGGACGCCGACGACGACGTTCTCCGGCGCCGGATGGGTGGCCAGGTGGTCGAGGACGGGTCGGGTGAGCGTCACCTCGCCGAAGGCCAGGGCCAGCCCGGTCGAGGTGAGCCGCGCGGGGAAGAAGTTCATCGCCGGTGATCCGATGAAACCCGCCACGAACAGGTTTGCCGGCCGCTCGTACAACTCGTCGGGCGTGCCGATCTGTTGCACCACGCCGCCGCGCATCACCACCACCCGATCGCCCAGCGTCATCGCCTCGGTCTGGTCGTGGGTGACGTAGACGGTGGTGGTGCCCAGCCGCCGCTGCAGACGGGCGATCTCGCCCCGCATCTGCACGCGCAGCTTTGCGTCCAGGTTGGACAGCGGCTCGTCCATCAAGAATGCTTTGGGCTGACGCACTATTGCCCGGCCCATGGCCACCCGTTGCCGTTGTCCGCCGGACAGTTGCGCGGGCTTGCGATCGAGCACCTCGGTCAGGTCCAGGATCTTCGCGGTCGCTTCGACTTTCTCGGTGATCGCGGCCTTCTTCATCTTCGCCAGCGTGAGCGGGAAGGCGATGTTCTGCCGGACGGTCATGTGCGGGTAGAGCGCGTAGGACTGGAACACCATCGCGATGTCGCGGTCTTTGGGCTGCTTCTCGTTCGCCCGCTCGCCGCCGATACGCAGCTCCCCCGACGAGATATCTTCAAGGCCCGCAATCATATTCAACGTTGTTGATTTACCGCAGCCGGACGGGCCGACCAGGATGATGAACTCGCCCTCGGCGATGGTGAGGCTCAGTTCGTGCACGGCCTGCGCACCGTCGGGGTAACTCTTGCTCACCCGGTCCAACACAATCTCGGCCATCGCGCTATCCCTTCACCGCACCGGACGTCAAACCCGCCACAATCCGTCGTTGGAAGACTAGAACAAAAACGATAATCGGCACCGTGATCACCATCGCGCCGGCCGCGATCGACCCGGTGGGCTCCTCGAATTGCGAACTGCCGGTGAAGTTCGCGATCGCCACCGGCGCGGTGATCGCCGCCTTGGTGGCGGTCAACGACAACGCCAGCAGCAGGTCGTTCCACGCGAAGATGAAGACCAGGATCGCGGTGGTCACGATGCCCGGCGCCGCCAGCGGCACGATCACCTTGCGAAAGGCTTGCGCGGCTGTGGCCCCGTCCATCTTGGCCGCCTTCTCCAGATCCCACGGAATCTCCCGGAAAAACGCCGACAGCGTGTAGATCGACAGCGGCAATGCGAACGTGACGTACGGGATGATCAGACCGGGCCAGGTGTCGAACAGCCCGAGCGTGCGTTCGATGTCGAAAAGCGGGGTGACCAGCGAGATGGCCGGGAACATCGAAATCAACAGCACCGCGCCGATCAACGTCCGCTTGCCGGGAAACTCCAGCCGCGCCACCGCATACGCCGCCATCGCGCCGATCACCACCGCGATCACCGTGGTGATCAACCCGATGCCGACCGAGTTGACCAGCGCCGAGCTGAAGTAATTACCGCGAAAGATGCCGCGATAGTTGTCAAACGTCGGCGACGACGGTATCAGCCTGCCGTCCTTGACCGTTGACGTCGGCTTGAGCGAGAGGCTGAGAATCCACAGCACCGGGGTCAGCGCGTACGTCAGGATCAGCGCGTCGACGATCACCCACCCGGCCGCCCGCCTAGCGCCCATCGCCACCGCCCGGTGCCGCCGCGCCGAATACCGTGACGAACACCCATGCGATCAGTGTCGCGCAGCAGAAGATCAGCACCGAAATCGCCGATCCGAGGCCGACATTGAAGCCTTTGAACAGGTTGTCGTAGCCGAGGATCGACACCGATCCGGTGTTGCCGGCGCCACCGGTGAGCACGTAGATGTTGTCGAAGATCCGGAACGCGTCCAGTGTGCGGAACAACAGCGCCACCAGGATCGCCGGCTTGATCAACGGCAGGGTGATCGAGACCAGCCGCCGCCACGCGCCGGCACCGTCCACCTCGGCGGCCTTCAGCAGATCGGCCGGCACCAGCGCCAAGCCGGCCAGCAGCAGCAGCGACATGAACGGCGTGGTCTTCCACACCTCGGCGAGCACCACCACCCCCAACGCCGAAAACTGGTGTGCAAGAGGCGCGCTGCCGTGCGGCAGCAGGTTGGCCAGGTAGCCGGTGCCCGGCGTCCACGCGTAGTACCAGCTGTAGGACGCAGCCACCGTCACGATGCCGTACGGGATCAGCGCCGCGGTCCGCACCAGGCCTTTGCCGATCAGCGTGCGGTGCATTGCCAGCGCCAACGCCAGGCCGAGCACGAACTCGATGGAGACCGACGTGACCGTGATCGCCAGCGTCACCGCGAGCGCCGTCCACCAGTACCGATCGGCGAGGATCGTCTGATAGTTGCCGAAACCGATGAACCGGGTGTCGTTCGGCGCGGTCAGGTTGTTGCGCTGCAGGCTCAGCCAGACCGCGTAGCCGATCGGGTACGCCGTGACCGCCAGCATCAGCAACGCCGAGGGCGCGATCAGGGCAAAAGCGAGTCTCCGTTCGGTTTTCATGGCAGTAAACCCTTGCCTTGGATCGCTTTTCGCACCTGCACTGCCAGCTCGTCGGCCGTGCGCTCCGGATCGATCCGGGTGATCGGGGCCAGCGTGGCCGCCATCCGGGTCGACACCGACTGGTAGGCCGGCGTGACAAGCCGCACCGCGGGGTCGGCGAGTTGCCGGCGGATGATGTCGTACATCGGGTACCTCGCCTGGAATTGCGGGTCGGCGTACAGCGAGGTACGCACGGCCGGCAGGCCGCCTTTCAGCGCGAGATACTTCTCGCTGCCCGGACTGCGCAGGCACCGGATCGCCTGGTACGCCTCGGCCTTGTGGTGGCTGGTCGCCGACACCGCGAGGTTGAGCCCACCGATGGTCACCTTGGCCGGCTGTCCCGGTTGCACGCTCGGGTACGGCGCGAAACCGAAAACCTTTCTGCTGTCCTGGTATGCCTCGCGGAACTGCTGCTCGGTGGGCGCGAACGAGCCGACCTCGTCGATGCTGCCGGTCAGGTCCGGGCGACGGTTCAGCGGCAGAAACGGCACGCCGCCCTTCACCGCGTTCTCCAGCATGGACGCCAGCGCGTAGGGCCAGTTCACCTCGAGTGCGGATCTGCCCTGCTCGAACGCCAACCGCGCGGTGCCGGCGTCGCCGCGGGTGACCGACGGGTCGGCGCCCGGCGCGGTGGCCACCGACTTCATGATCTGCAGCGCCTTGACGGTGGCGGCCCGGTGCTGGGCAGTATCGGTGAGTGCGACGGTGTGGCCATCGTCGGAAAGCACCTGGCCGCCAGCGCTTTCCAGCAGCGTGTTGAACCACACCACCACGCCCTCGTTCTGGTTGGCCTGCACGCCGATCCAGCTGGGTTCGCCGGCGGCGTGCAACCGGGTCGCCTCGTCGACCACGGCATCCCACGTTGCCGGCGGACTGTCCATCAAATCCGGCCGATACCAGAGCAATTGGGTGTTGCTGGCGACGGGCGCAGCATAGAGCCGGTGACGCCAGGTCGCAGTCGACAGCGGACCGGCCAGCGTGTCGGCGATGGCGTCGGCCTCCGCCCGGTGCGCCGGATCGTCAGACAGCGGCAGCACCCAACCCGCCTCGGCGAACTCGGCCGTCCAGATCACGTCCATCGCGATGACGTCGACGGTGTGGTCGTTGGCGCTGAGCCGACGCGCAAGCTGGATGCGCTGGTCGTCGACTGCCCGCGGCAGGCTGAACTGCCGGATGGTGAACCGGCCGCCGAACTCGTCGGAGCATTGCTGCGCCAGCGCGGTGAACGTGACTTCGTCGCCGGCCGGGGTGTAGAGGCTGATCACCCGACCGTCGTCGCGGGCGCCGCAGCCGGACAGCACCGACGCGGCAGACAACACCGCCAGCGCGACCGCGCCCAACCGGCGACGCACGAGTCAGATGGCCAAGCGGGCCAGCAGATCCCGGGCCTGCTCGGCGTTCCGCGGGTCGCAGAGAACGTCGTATCGGCCGGCCACCAATTGCAGCGTCGAACTGAAGTCCCGGGTACCGCGCGCCATCGTATAGGGAATCGCGGAGGTGATGAGACCGAAGAACACACCGGCGACCAACCCGGTGGTCAACGCCTCCACCGGATGCGGGCTGGAGAACAGCAAGCTCAGCATCAGGCCGATGAACAGCCCCAGCCAGGCCCCGCTGATTATCCCGCCGCCCAACACTTTCGGCCACGTCAGCCGCCCGGTCACCCGTTCGACCTGCATCAGGTCGACGCCCACGATGGTGACCTGCTGCACCGGGAACTGCTGATCGGACAGGTAGTCGACGGCTCGCTGGGCTTCGGCGTAGGTGGGGTAAGACCCCACCGGCCAGCCTTTCGGCGGTGTCGGCAGTCCGGGGGCCCGCCGGCTCCCGGACGGGGTGCCGGGCGCGGCACCGGGAACCTGTCTTGGCTGAAAGGGGCTGCCCATGGGTTCATTGTGCGCTCTCGAGGGCCGCCGATTCGCTGCGACCTCCGAACCGCGGCTGCCACGTTCCGCGATGGGTCCATTGACTCTGCGTCTGTGGCGCAGAAGTGCGAGTAGCTGACGCCCTCTGCGCAGAGTCAACGTCGCTCGCCGCTAGGTTGAACAGCATGACAGGTCCGGGCGGTGACTACGGCGAGCAGTATCGCGCTCAGCCAGGCCCGTGGCCGCAGCACCAGCACCCACCGGTCGATCCGCGTGAGCCGTTGAACTACCCGGACTATCCCTATCCCGGGCCGCCTCCCGGCCCGCAGCAGCCACCGCCTTACGGCTATGTCCCGCCGCCGCCCTACGGCGGACCCGTTGGGTATGGCCCGCCGATGTACCCCGGTCCCTACGACCCCTACCAGCCCTATCCCTCTCAGACCAACGGCCTGGCCGGCGCGTCGCTGGTCACCTCGATCGCCGGCGTCGTGCTCGGCATCCCGCTGGCCATCTTCTGCTACATCGGGTGGGTGATCCCCGTCGTCGGCGCGGTGCTGGGCGGCATCGCGCTCGGTCAGATCAAGCGGAGCGGGCAGCAGGGCCGCGGGATGGCGATCGCCGGGGTCGCGATCGGTAGCGCGACCGCGGCGCTACTCGTGCTGATCATGGTGATCGTCACCGCCGCGGCGTTGCATTCGCCGACGTTCATCCGCTAGCGCCTCGGCGGCTCGAACGGGTCGCCTTGGCGTTCCATGCCCGCGGCGCGTCCTTTAGCGGCGATCACCAGAGCCATCTTGCGGCTGGCTTCGTCGAGCATCTCGTCGCCCAGCATCACCGCGCCCCGGGCGCCGCCGGCAGCCGAGGTGTGCCACTGGTAGGCCTCCAGGATCAGCTCCGCGTGATCGTAATCGGCTTGGCGGGGGCTGAAGATCGCGTTGCCGGCGGCGATCTGGTCGGGATGCAGCACCCATTTGCCGTCGTAGCCCAACGCCGCCGACCGGCCCGCCACCCGGCGGAACGCTTCGGTGTCACGCACTTTGAGGTACGGGCCGTCGACGGCCGCTTTTCCGTGGGCGCGGGCGGCCACCAGGATCGTCATCAGCACGTGGTGGTAGGCGTCGCCGACGTCGTAGCCCTCGGGCTGTTCACCGACGACCAACGTGCGGGTGTTGAGGTTCGCCATCAGGTCCGCGGGCCCGAGCACCAGAGCCTGCACCCGCGGCACCGCGGCGATCGCGTCGATGTTCGTCAGCCCGCGGGCGTCTTCGATCTGCGCGTCGATCCCGATCTCGCCGACCGGCAGTCCGTGCACCGTCTCCAATTGGGTCAGCAGCAGATCGAGCGCCTGAACATGCGCTACGTCAGAGACTTTCGGCAGCACCACCACATCGAGCTTGGCCTCGGGCGCCGCCCCGACGGCGGAGACCACCTCGATGAGGTCGGCGTGCGTCCATGGCGTGGTCCAGTCGTTGACCCGCACCCCGCGCAACTGGCCCGCCCACCCCGGCGCGGCCAGCGCGGCGGCCACCCGGCCGCGGGCGTCGGCCTTGGCGTCCGGGGCGACGGCGTCCTCCAGATCGAGGAAGACCTCGTCGGCCGGCAGGCCTTTGGATTTGTCGATCATCTTCTGGCTACTGCCCGGCACGGACAGGCACGTGCGACGGGGCCGGTACACGTTGCTCACACCCCACTCACCCCTCTTGAATACCCTATTGAGCTATGGCCTCGATCAACAGGGTGTACGCCGCGCGACTGGCGCGAATGCAGGTCCTGGGCCCGATGGGCGAGGCCCTCGGCCGAGTGCGCGACGTGGTGGTCAGCATCAGCATCGTTCGCCAGCAACCCCGAGTCCTCGGCCTCGTCGTCGAAATGGCTTCGCGGCGAAGGATTTTCGTGCCGATCCTGCGCGTCTCCGCGATCGAGCCGCAGGCGGTGACGCTCACCACCAACAACGTCTCGATGCTGCGGTTCCAACAGCGGCCCGGCGAAGTTCTCGTGCTGGGTCAGATCGTCGACACCAAGGTGCGGGTCAACGACCCCGAACTGCCGGAGCTCGCCGACACCGACGTCGTCGTCACCGATCTGGGCTTGGAGCAGACCCGGACCCGGGACTGGATGGTCACGCGGGTGTCGGTGCGGGTGCCACGACGCCTGGGCCGGCGTAGCACCACCCACATCGTCGGCTGGCGCAACGTGCAGGGACTGACCCCGTCGGCGCTGGCCATGCCCGGCCAGGCGGTCGCGCAGCTGCTGCACCAATTCGAGAAATGGCGCCCGATCGAGGTGGCCGACGCGGTGCGCGAGCTGCCGGCCAAGCGACGCCACGAGGTGATCGCGGCCCTCGACAACGACCGGCTGGCCGACATCCTGCAGGAGCTACCGGAGGAGGAACAGGCCGAGTTGCTGATGCAGTTGGGCGACGAGCGCGCGGCCGACGTGCTCGAGGAGATGGATCCCGACGACGCCGCCGACCTGCTCGGCACCATGACTCCGACGCTGGCCGAGCGGCTGCTGCGGCAGATGGATCCCGAGGAGTCCGACCCGGTGCGACGGCTGTTGAAGCACTCCCCCGACACCGCCGGTGGCCTGATGACCTCCGAGCCGGTGGTGTTGACCCCGGACACCTCGGTCGCCGAGGCGCTGGCCCGGGTCCGCGATCCCGACCTGACGCCGGCGTTGTCGTCGCTGGTGCTGGTGGTCCGGCCGCCGACGGCCACCCCGACCGGCCAGTATCTGGGCTGCGTCACCCTGCAGCGGCTGCTGCGCGAACCCCCGTCGATGCTGGTCGGCGGGATCGTCGACGCCGACCTGCCCTGGCTGGAGCCCGATACCTCACTGGCCGTGCTGACCCGCTATTTCGCCGCGTACAACCTGGTCTGTGGTCCGGTGGTCGACGGGCAGCATCATCTACTCGGCGCCGTGACCGTGGACGACGTGCTCGATCATCTGCTGCCGCACGACTGGCGGGACAGCACCGAGGAACCGGCGCTGGACAGCGCGGGAGGCCGGTCATGAGCAAGTCCGCACCGCCGCGGGCGCGGCTGTACACCCCGCGCATCTCGCGGCTGTCGGCACCGCGGGTGGACGCCGAGGCCGTCGGCAAATTCACCGAGTCCATCGCCCGGTTTTTCGGCACCGGCAGCTACCTGCTGATCCAGACCATCGCGGTGGTGGTCTGGATCATGCTGAACATCTTCGCGGTCAGCCTGCGCTGGGACCCGTACCCGTTCATCCTGCTCAACCTGGCGTTTTCCACCCAGGCCGCCTACGCGGCGCCGCTGATCCTGTTGGCCCAGAATCGCCAGGAAAACCGCGACCGCGTCGCGCTCGAGCAGGACCGCCGACGCGCCGCGGAAACCAAGGCCGACACCGAGTATCTGGCCCGCGAACTGGCGGCGCTGCGGCTGGCCATCGGTGACGTGTCCAAGACCCGTGAACATCTGCGCCGCGAACTCGAGGACCTGCACGGTCTTCTGCAGGAACGGCTGCCCGGTGCGCCGCAAGACAGCGACGACGAGGTGGACCAGCACGCCGGGTCGTCTACTTGACACGGTCGTCTGAACACGGCGTTTTCACAGGCAGCCAGTCCGCCATTGTTGTCACTGCAGTCACCGGTGTTAGGTATGGTGACCTAGATCACGAGGCTCTCGAGTACTAGGCAGGTCGAGTGCGGGTAGGGGGACGCATGGGCTTACGCCCGGCCCTTGCAACGATGCGGCAGCGGGTTCTGCGCATTCCAAAAACCCTGAAACTTACCGCAGCCGTTGGCAATACGGCGTCAGCGATCGGCGACGCGGTGTATCGCGCAGCGGACGCCAGCAGAATCCTGGATGGCTATGACATCCTCGCGGACGCCGCGGAAACCGTCAGCACCACCGTCCAGCAAACTCTGACGCGCACCGGTAAGTCGCCGGCGTTCGGTGTGGCGATAATCGCCTGCCTGATCTACCCGAGCGTCGACGGCGCCATCGCCCCACCGTTCCCGCTGGCCAAATCGACGGTGCACGACGCCGCCATCACCGCGGTTGCCGCCGTCGCGCCGGCGTCCACCGACCCGACCGGCCCACTGGTGGTCGCCGCTCCGCACCCGAAGGTCGGCTTCCACATCGCCGAAGCCGCCGCATCCGCTCCCCCGCCGACCCTCGTGGTGAGCAGCCTGGGCGCGCTCGGCATTCCCGCGGTCGCGCTGACCGCGTACCGCAACGCCGAACGCATGATGGCTGTCTCGGACCCGGCCTGTGGCATCAGCTGGAATCTGCTCGCCGGCATCGGTCGCATCGAGTCGGGCCACGCGGGCGGCGGCGCCACCGACGCCCGCGGTACCGCGGTCCGGCCGATCTACGGACCGACCCTGGACGGCACGCTGCCCGGCAACGAGGTGGTCGTGCAGAGCAGCGGCCCCGGACGCGTCAGCTACGCCCGCGCGGTGGGACCGATGCAGTTCCTGCCGGGCACCTGGGCGCGCTACGCCTCCGACGGTGACGGCGATGGGGTAGCCGATCCGCAGAACCTCTACGACGCCACGCTGGCCGCCGCCCGCTACCTGTGCAGCGGCAATCTCAACCTGCGCGACCAGTCCCAGGTGCTGGCCTCGATCCTGCGTTACAACAACTCGATGCCGTACGCCCAGAACGTGCTGGGCTGGGCCGCCGCCTACGCCACCGGTGTGGTCCCGGTCGACCTGCCGCCGTTGACCGGGCCCCCGCCGCCGCTGGGCGACGCCCATCTCGAGCATCCCGAAGGCCTCGGGCCGAACCTGCCGCTGAACATGCACGGCCTGCCGTCCACCGACCCGCTGGCCCGGATGCCATTGATCGACCTCAGCGGCACCCCCGGTAACGGCGATCCGTGGTCTGCGCAGGGCCCGGCCGGCTACAACCCGTCGTGCACGGTGATCTGCATCGGCGACCAAGGTCCCGGACCGCTGCAGAGCTTCAACACCCCGCCGCCCAGCACCCCACCGCCAAACACCCCACCGCCCAACGTCCCACCACTCAACGTGCCGGCGCCGCCGGGCTGACCGGCCGTTTCGGCACGTCACCCGCTCCGCATTAGACTCGGCGTGATGTCCGATCCGACTGCAGACGTACGCGCCGCGCTGGCGAAGGTGATCGATCCTGAACTGCGGCGCCCCATCACCGAACTCGGGATGGTCAAAGGTATCGAGGTGGGCCCCGGCGGCGATGTGCACGTCGAGATCTACCTGACCACCGCCGCATGCCCGAAGAAGACCGAAATCAGCGAGCGGGTGAGCCAGGCCGTGGCCGACGTGCCCGGCACCGGCGCCGTCCAGGTGAGCCTCGACGTGATGAACGACGAGCAGCGCACCGAACTGCGTAAGCAGCTGCGCGGCGATTCCCGCGAGCCGGTCATCCCGTTCGCCCAGCCGGGGTCACTGACCCGGGTGTACGCCATCGCCTCCGGCAAGGGCGGCGTCGGCAAATCGACGGTGACGGTCAACCTGGCCGCGGCGCTGGCCGCGCGCGGGATCTCGGTCGGGTTGCTCGACGCCGATATCCACGGCCACTCGATCCCGCGAATGATGGGGACCACCGACCGGCCCACCCAGGTGGAGTCGATGATCCTGCCGCCGATCGCGCACGAGGTCAAAGTCATCTCGATCGCCCAATTCACCCAGGAAAACACCCCGGTGGTGTGGCGCGGGCCGATGCTGCACCGGGCGCTGCAGCAGTTCCTGGCCGACGTGTACTGGGGCGACCTGGACGTGCTGCTGCTCGACCTGCCGCCGGGCACCGGCGACATCGCGATCTCGGTCGCTCAGCTGATCCCGAACGCCGAAATCATCGTTGTCACAACACCGCAAGTGGCCGCCGCCGAGGTGGCCGAGCGGGCCGGCAGCATCGCCCTGCAGACCAAGCAGCGGGTGGTCGGCGTGGTGGAGAACATGTCCGGGCTGTTGCTGCCGGACGGCTCGACGATGCAGATCTTCGGTGCAGGCGGCGGCGCCCAGGTCGCCGAACGACTGACCCGGACCATGGGCGCCGACGTGCCACTGCTGGGCCAGATTCCGCTGGATCCGGCGCTGGTCGCCGCGGGCGACGCCGGGGTGCCGGTCGTGCTCAGCGCTCCCGACTCACCGGTCGGCAAGGAGTTGCAGAGGGTCGCCGACAGTTTGTCGGCCCGCCGCCGCGGATTGGCCGGCATGTCACTGGGATTGGACACCAGCCGACACTGAGCTCAGGTGGCGTCCGGGTCGAACGGCGCCGGCCCACTGACGGGTTGCGGCGGCGGCGGTGTCACCGGTTGGCGCGCAATGTTTTCCGCAGGGCTGCCGATCGGCTGGTCGAAGCTGCGGAGCAGCGAGTCGTCACCGTCGAACAGGTGCTTGGCCAGCGCCGCCCGCGGCGTCATGCCACGTAGCTTCTGCAACTCGGACAGCGGCTCGCGCAGGTCGTCGAACTCGGGCCCGATGTCCTCGCGCAGCTGGGTCGTCATTCCGCTGAGGTAGTCGCGGGCCTGCCGCAGGGCGGTGGACGTCCACCGGATCGCGCCGGGCAGACGCTCGGGTCCTAAGACGACCAAGCCGACCACGATGAGGACCAGGATCTCGCCCCAGCCGACGTTGGCGAACACTAGCCGCCGTCCGGCCCCGGGGTCACGGTGAGCGTGACGTGGCGACCGTCGCGGACCACCTCGATCGGAGTGGGCTGCCCAACGGTCAACTGCCGCACCGCAACCACGAACTCGTCGGCGTCGGCAACCCCGCGGGTGCCGACCTTGACCACCACGTCGTTCTCTTTGATCCCAGCTTTTTCGGCGGGACCGCCGGCCTTGACGTTGGCGACCTGGGCGCCCTGGGCGATCGCGTTGCTCACCGATCGGACGCTCAGGCCCAGCGTCGGGTGGACGATCTTGCCGTCCTTGATCAACGTCTGCACAACGACTTTCGCCTCGTTGACCGGAATCGCGAAACCGAGCCCGCTGGCGCTGTCGGACAGCGACTTGCCGGCGGTGTTGATCCCGATGACCTGAGAGTCCATGTCGATCAGCGGGCCACCGGAGTTTCCGTGGTTGATCGAGGCGTCGGTCTGGATGGCGTCGATCACGGTGTCGGTGTCAGAACCCTCCCCCGACAACGGAATCGGACGGTGCAACGCGCTGACGATACCGTGCGTGACGGTGCTGCGCAGACCCAGCGGCGCACCTGCGGCGAGGACTTCATCGCCGACGCGAACCTTGTCGGAGTCACCGAGTTTGGCAACTGAGAGATTATTGACGTTGTCGACCTTGAGCACGGCCAGGTCGGTCTTGGGGTCGCGGCCGACCAGGTGCGCGGGAACTTCCTTGCCGTCGTTGAACACCACGGTGGTCTTGAACTGACTCGGGCTGTTGGCCGCTTCGGAGATCACGTGGTTGTTGGTGACGATGTAGCCGCGGCCGTCGACCACGAAGCCCGATCCCTGCATGCCCTCCTGGTCACTGACCGACTGGATCGTTACTACCGAATCCGCCACTGCTGCAGCCACTTTGGCGAACCGGCCAGCGGGAGACTCGTTGTTGTTGTTGGTCGACAGGGTCACCTTGGAGGTGGTGAACGCCTCGACGACCTCGGCTGTCTTGCGCCCCACCACGCCGCCGACCACACCGATCAGCAACGCGAGTACGGCCAGCACCGACAGCGCCAGGTACGACACCCGGCCGCCGAACAGCACGTCGCGCACACCGAGCACGTCACGGACGACCTCGGCGCCCTGGGCGGAACGCGTGACCGCCGGGTCACCTAACGCGGCCGCGGCGCCTGGATCACGCCACGGGTCTTCGGGATCCTCGAGTTCGCCGTTGACTCTGCCGTCGTCGAGTGCGTCCGCATCGGCGGGGTGGCGCTGCAGGGAGCCGGCTCCCGGGAAGGGACGGCCGAACGCCTCGGTGAGAACCGGGTCGGCAGGTTCGGTGTGCGGTCTGAACTCGCCGGGGTCGCGGTACTTCGACGGCCGGACCCGCTCGGCGACGAAGGAACCCTGCACCCCGTCGGGACGACTGAAGGCCTGACCCGTCGCGGCGTCGACCGGCGGCCGGGACACGGGACGCGGCGCCAGGCGGGGGGCGCCGTTGTTGTCTTGATCGGAGCTCACGTCATCCTCTTCCGGCGCTAGGCACACGAACGCTTGTGGATTCGAGCACGGCGCCGCGCACCGGCTCGGCCAAACTGCTCACCACCCTACCGAGGCTCGGGGCGATCGCGCCTGTTGCCGTCGGAGAACCGATCGCGCATGGTCGTCGGCCGACCACGGTCCGGCGGCGGGCCGCTGCTGCCCCGCGCGCGGGGATCGCGCGGTTGGTAGTTCCGCTCGGTTTCCACCTCGTCCTCGAGCGGGCAGTGCGGGATCTGCGACAGCAATCCCAGCAGCGCGCTGGGGACCCTGATCGGATGTGAGTCGCGCAGCGCGGCACGGGCCCGGCGATGGCCGTCCACTTCGGCTGCGCACTCCGGACACAGTGAGATGTGATGCGCAGCGCGCAGGTGGGCGTTCATCCGCAACTCGCCGTCGACGAACGCCGAGATGGCCTCGATCGACAGGTGCTCGGTGGAACCGAATTGCCGTGGAGCTCCGACCGGCGCATTGCTTTGCGAGGCGAACTGGGTGGGCAACCAGGAGAAGGCTCGGCGGAACACATGTCCCGGCTCGACCATCACCAACTCCTCTCGGCATCGCGTCAGGCCCTTGCGGCACGGCCTCAAATGCGGCACTACCACGAATGTAGCGCGCCGACAGATACCGAACATCAGTAAGCAGCCGATCAGGCCGCGTGTGTCGCAGCCGATCAGGCTGCGAATGTCTCAGATTCGGCGGCCGTCGGCCGCAATGGCACCGTCCGAGCGCACTGCCAGGTAATCGCGCAGCGCTTGCCGTCCGCGGTGGATGCGGCTGCGCACGGTGCCGAGCTTGACGCCCAGCGTTGCGCCGATTTCCTCGTAGGACAGTCCTTCGATGTCGCAAAGGACCACCGCCGCGCGGAATTCCGGCGGCAGCGCATCCAGCGCCGCCTGCAGGTCAGGACCCAGATGCGCGTCGTGATAGATCTGTTCCGGATTCGGCTCGTCGGCCGGCACCCGGTCGTAGTCGTCGGGCAGCGCTTCCATCCGCACCCGGCTGCGGCGACGCACCATGTCCAGGAACAGGTTCGTGGTGATGCGGTGCAGCCAGCCTTCGAAGGTGCCCGGTTGGTAGTTCTGCACCGACCGGAAAACCCGAATGAATGTTTCCTGGGTCAGGTCCTCGGCGTCGTGCAGGTTGCCGGACAGGCGATAGGCGAGCCGGTAGACGCGGTCGGCGTGTAGGCGAACCAGTTCGTCCCACGACGGCATCGCCGTCTTGTCGCCGGTCGCGTCGAAGACCGCCGTGCCGTGCGGCTGGTCGGAAGGCTCGACCCAGCCGGCGTCGCGGTACCGCTCCGGGTGCGACATGCTGGACGGGCTCATCAAAGTCGTGATGGTGAAATCCTCCGGGTTCAGACTGCCGTGAAGGCTGGGCAATTCATCACCGCGGACAACGCGAAAATATCGAGATGTATTCCCGGACCAGCGGCCTCCACGCTCCATGAGAAACACCGTCGTCCATCGGCGTATGTGCGGTATATGGCCGCACTGAACTTTGACTGAGAACGACGCAAAAACCCCCGCTGCGCTGGCAAAATCGATCACATCACATTTTGATCACGCCGATTCGTTGAGCGTGTCGCGGGCCCGCCTGAGCGCACCCGGCAGAGGTTGGACATACGCTCACGCCATGGCCACGACCGACCGCACGCCCGGCCAGCCGGCGAAGAGTCAAGCCGAGTCCCTCTCGGCGCACGCCGAAGGATCGATTTCCGAAGACACCGTTCTGCTGGCCGCCCGCGAGCGCGCCGCCGACATCGGCGCCGGAGCCGTCACACCGGCCGTCGGAGCGCTGCTCAGCCTGCTGACCAAACTCAGCGGCGGGAAAGCCGTCGTCGAGGTGGGCACCGGTGCCGGCGTCAGCAGTCTGTGGTTGCTGTCCGGGATGCGCGACGACGGCGTGCTGACCACGATCGACATCGAGCCCGAGCACCAGCGGATCGCCAAGGAGGCGTTCTCCGACGGCGGCATCGGCCCGTCGCGCACGCGGCTGATCAGTGGCCGCGCCCAGGAAGTACTGACCCGCCTGGCCGACGACTCCTACGACCTGGTCTTCATCGATGCCGACCCGCTTGACCAGCCCGACTACGTGGTCGAGGGGGTGCGACTGCTGCGCTCCGGCGGCGTGATCGTCGTGCACGGCGCGGCGGCGGGCGGACGGGCCGGCGATCCGGCGGCCCACGACGACGAGGTGGCCGCGGTGCGTGAGGCGACGCGGCTGATTGCCGAGAACGAGCAGCTCACGCCGGCATTGGTGCCGCTGGGCGGCGGCCTGTTGGCCGCCGTTCGCGACTGAGCTCAATCCCTCACGCCCCCAGACCCCGGCAACCAGACGCCGGCGAGCAGACGCAAAATCGCACGGTTGGCGGCCTTCTGATGCGATTTTGCGTCTGCTCGGCGTGGAAACCGGGACGCCTACTTGACGTTCGACCGAACGACTGTTTAGTATTCTGAACATGCGTTCAGTCGACGATCTGACCGCCGCGGCCCGGATCCGCGACGCGGCGATCGAGCGGTTCGGCGAGCAGGGCTTCGGCGTCGGGCTGCGCTCGATCGCCGAGGCGGCCGGGGTGAGCGCGGCGCTCGTCATCCACCACTTCGGCTCCAAAGACGGTCTGCGTAAGGCCTGCGACGACCACGTCGCCGAGGAGATCCGCAGCGGCAAGTCCGCGGCGATGAACTCCAGCGACCCGGCAACCTGGTTCGCCGCGATGACCGAAATCGAGGAATACGCGCCGCTGATGGCCTACCTGTTGCGCAGCATGCAGGCCGGCGGCGAGCTGGCCAAGACGTTCTGGCGCACGATGATCGACAACGCCGAGAGCTACCTGGACGAGGGGGTCGCCAGCGGCGTCCTGAAGCCCAGCCGGGCCCCGGCCGCCCGGGCCAAGTATCTCGCGATCACCGGTGGCGGCGGATTCCTGCTCTACATCCAAATGCACCAGACCCCAACCGATTTGCGGGCCGTGCTACGCGACTACGCCAACGACATGGTGCAGCCCGCGCTCGAGCTGTACACCGATGGCCTGATGACCGACAGTCACATGTACGACGCATTTCTGGCCCGGGCAGAAGGAGAAACCGATGCATCCGATTGAGATTCACAACCTGACAAAGGCTTTCGGCAAGGCCCGGGCGCTCGACGGCCTGGAGCTGACCGTGCGCGAGGGCGAGGTGCACGGCTTCCTCGGACCGAACGGGGCCGGGAAGTCGACCACGAGCCGGATTCTGCTGGGCGTGGTGAAAGCCGACAGCGGGACCGTGCGTCTGCTCGGCGGCGATCCCTGAGCCGACGCGGTAGACCCGCACCGCCAGATAACCTATGCACCAGGCGATGTCACGCTGTGGCCGAATCTGACCGAGCTGATCGAGCGCTTCGAACCCGACCCGCACAAGAAGACTCGCACCTACTCCAAGGGCAATCGCCAGAAGGTCTCGCTGATCTCCGCGTTCTCGTCGCGGGCCCGGCTGCTGCTGCTCGACGAGCCGAGCAGCGGCTGCGGAATTGGCCGATCGGCGACCCTGGCTTCTGTTTCGCGACGGGTGAAACCAAGAAGCTAGATCCAGACGCCCTTGCCCACCGCGACCACGCCGCCGGCGCTGATCGCGAAGCGTTCGCGGTCCCTCTCCATGTCGACCCCGACCATCTCGCCCGGGCCGATGACGACATTCTTGTCCAGAATCGCGTGGCGGACCACCGCGCCGCGGCCGACCCGCGCGCCCGGCATGATCACGCTGCCTTCGACGATCGCGCCGTCGTCGACCACGACGTTGGACGACAGCACCGAGTTACGCACCGAGGCGGCCGAGATGATGCTGCCCGCCCCCACGACCGACTCCTGGGCCGATCCCCCGTTGACGAACTTGGCCGGTGCCAGATTCTCCGAGGCGCCGAGGATCGGCCAGCGCCTGTTGTAGAGGTTGAACACCGGATGCACCGACACCAGATCCATGTGAGCGTCGTAGAACGCGTCCAGCGTCCCGACGTCACGCCAGTAACCGCGGTCGCGGTCGGTGGCGCCGGGCACGTCGTTGTCGTCGAAGTCGTAGACCGCGGCCATGCCGTCGGCCACCAGGCGCGGAATGATGTCGCCGCCCATGTCGTGATCGGAATGATCGGCGTCGGCGTCGGCGCGGATCGCGTCGATCAGCACCTTGGTGGTGAAGATGTAGTTCCCCATCGAGACGAACGTGGCCTCCGGGTCGTCGGGCGTGCCGGGCGGGTCAATCGGCTTCTCGACGAAGCCGCGGATGCGCCCGGATTCGTCGGCGTCTATGCAGCCGAACGCGCTCGCCTCCGCGCGGGGCACCCGGATCCCGGCCACCGTGGCCCCGGCCCCGCTCTCCACGTGGAAGTGAAGCATCTGCTCGGGGTCCATCCGGTAGACGTGGTCGGCGCCGAAAACCACGATGTAGTCCGGATCCTCGTCGTACACCAGGTTCAGCGACTGATAGATCGCGTCTGCGGAGCCGGTGTACCAGCGGGGGCCGAGTCGCTGCTGAGCCGGGACCGGGGTGATGTACTCGCCGGCCAAACCGGACAGCCGCCAGTTCTGCGAAATATGACGGTCCAGGGAATGCGACTTGTACTGCGTGAGAACACAGATTCGCAAATACCGGGCGTTGACGAGATTGGACAACACGAAATCGATCAGGCGATACGCGCCGCCGAAGGGCACCGCCGGCTTGGCGCGGTCGGCGGTCAGCGGATACAGCCGTTTGCCCTCACCCCCGGCCAAGACGATGCCCAGCACGTGCGGTGCTTCCCTCATGCCTCAAACCTAACGGCCGTCGCGAACCCCTGCCAGATCAAACCTTGCCCAGTCAAACTAGCGACTACCCACGCGGAGGAACTGTCCATCAACAAATTTGAATCGTTGCGACGAGACGACGGTCATATGTGGTCGAGGGGTCGGCCCCGGCGGGCTCGGGCAGCGACCACTACGGTGCGGGGTATGCGCGTGGCGATGATGACTCGGGAGTACCCGCCGGAGGTCTACGGCGGCGCCGGAGTGCACGTGACCCAACTCGTCGCGCAACTGCGCAACCTGTGCCAGGTCGACGTGCACTGCCAGGGCGCACCGCGGGCAGGAGCGTTCGCGTACCAGCCCGACCCCCAACTGCGCGGAGCGAACCCCGCGCTGTCCACGCTGTCGACGGATCTGGTGATGGCCGGTGCCGCCGCCGGGGCCGACGTCGTGCACTCCCACACCTGGTACACCGGAATGGCCGGGCACCTGGCATCGCTGCTGCACGGCGTGCCGCATGTGCTGACGGCGCATTCGCTGGAACCGTTGCGGCCGTGGAAGGCCGAGCAACTCGGCGGCGGCTACCGGATCTCGTCGTGGGTGGAGCACACCGCAGTCAACGCCGCCGACGCGGTGATCGCGGTCAGTTCGGGCATGCGGGACGACGTGTTGCGGGTGTACCCGACGATCGATCCAGCCCGAGTCCACGTCGTGCGCAACGGAATCGACACCGACGTGTGGTATCCGACCCAGCCGTTGAAGGGCGAGCCGGCGCCGGGTGCGTCGGTGCTGGCCGACCTCGGGGTCGATCGCAGCCGGCCGGTGGTCGCGTTCGTCGGACGGATCACCCGGCAGAAGGGCGTCTCGCATCTGCTGGCCGCCGCGCACCAATTCGATCCCGACGTGCAGTTGGTGCTGTGTGCCGGGGCGCCCGACACACCGGAGATCGCCGCCGAAGTGAGCGAGGGAGTCGCCGCTCTGGCGGCTTCGCGCGCCGGGGTGTTCTGGGTCCGGGAAATGCTGCCGATCGGCAAGGTTCGCGAAATACTCTCGGCTGCAGCGGTTTTCGTGTGCCCATCGGTATACGAGCCGCTGGGGATCGTGAACCTCGAAGCGATGGCGTGCGGTACGGCGGTGGTCGCCTCCGACGTCGGCGGCATACCCGAGGTGGTCGCGGACGGGGTGACGGGGTCGCTGGTGCACTACGACGCGGGCGATGCGGCCGGCTACCAGGCCCGGATCGCGCAGGCGGTCAACGCCGTGGTCGCCGATCCGGAGCGGGCGGAGCGCTACGGCCGGGCGGGACGCCAGCGCTGCATCGCGGAGTTCTCCTGGGCGCAGATTGCGCGGCAGACGCTGGAGATCTATCGGAAAGTCTGCGCGTAACGGCGGTTCTAGCTGGTGACGCCTTTGAGCTCGTCGCCCAGTGCAGCGGCTTCGTCGGGTGTCAGCTCGACGACGAGTCGGCCACCGCCTTCCAGCGGTACTCGCATCACGATGCCGCGCCCCTCCTTCGTCGCTTCCAGTGGACCGTCACCGGTCCGGGGCTTCATCGCCGCCATCGAGCGCTCCCTCCAGATTCGAGCTGGCCCGTCAACTGCACATGCACCACACCATTGTTCCCTATCCGCGTGAATGGGTGCACATGACCTCCGGCTCGGCGTTTCAGGCGGCGGCTCGGGCTCGATTGCCCGCCTCCTCAGCGGCCCGCGCGGCGAGCCGCATTGTCGGCGTGCGAAGGCACCCAGCACGCCCGCAGGTGATCGTCGACCATCCCGGTCGCCTGCATCAGTGCGTAGGCCGTCGTGGGGCCGACGAAGCGGAATCCCCGGCGCTTCAATTCGCGTGCCATTGCGGTGGATTCCGGTGTGCTGGCCGGGACGTCAGCTGAGGTCTCCGGACGCGCCCGCCTGGCCGGAGCGAACGACCACAGCAGCTCCGAGAGGTCGTCTAGATCGGCGACGGCCCGTGCGTTGGCGATGGTCGCGTCGATTTTCGCCCGGTTGCGGACGATGCCTTCGTCGGCCATCAGCCGGGTCACGTCGGCGTCGGTGAATCGGGCGACCTTCTCGGGTGTGAAACCGGCAAAGGCGTCGCGAAAGTTCTCCCGTTTCCGCAGGATGATCAGCCAGGACAGGCCGCTCTGAAAGGCCTCCAGGCTCATCCGCTCGAACAGCGCCGCCCGGCCGCGCAACGGCTGGCCCCACTCCTTGTCGTGGTAGTCGCGGTAGAGCTGGAAATCCGCGCTGCCGGGTTTGCCGACCGCCCAGTCGCAGCGGACCAAGCCGTCGTCAGGGGTCACTGGGCTCAGCCCCGGCGTCGTCCTCATCGTCGTCGGAGCCGGCAGCGGCCGCGGCGTGCACCGACGACAGCTGGCCGCGCAGCAGGTCGAGCTCTCGCCCGAGCCGGTCCAGCACCCAGTCCACCTCGCTGGTCTTGTATCCGCGCAGCGTCTGGGTGAACTTGACCGCGTCGACGTCGGAGTGGGTGACGCCGGAAGCCGGCAGCACCGTCGGCGTCGTTCCGCGGGGCAGCGGTGGCAGCGACTCCCCCCGGCCGAACAGCAGACTGGCCACCCCGAACAACACGATCGCCATCAGGACCAAGACCACCACGTACAGCAACACCAATGCCACGGCACCGATATTGCCCTATCAGTCCGACGGGGGTGTGCAGGGTTGTTAGCGCGGTTGCGGCGGCCGGATGGCGTTCATCGGCGGCCGGTCGGCCAGCGACACGGTCGAGGTGCGCGGCACATACCCGTCCCCGTCGACGAAGAACTGGGTCAGCCCGACCCCGGAGTCGGGGACCCCGCAGCGCGACAGCAGCGTCGCGACGACCTGACGACTCATCGGGCCCAGCTCGGCCAGCGGCCGGTTGCGGTGCGCCCGCACGCCGAGGTTGACCTGGGCGATGGCGGCCAGGCCCAGCCGGTCGTAGGTGTCGACCAGCAGGCCGATCTCGACGCCGTAGCCGGGGGCGAACGGCACCGACGTCAGCAGCTCCCGGGTGGCCGCATATTCGCCGCCCAGCGGCTGCAGCACGCAGCCCAGCTCGGGCCGCAGGGCGGCCAGCAGGGGCCGCGCCACCAACTCGGTGACCCGCCCGCCGCCGGTGGCGCCTTCGCGGCCGCTCGCGTCATGGGCGTTCAGCGGACGGCGATAGAAGCTCTTGACGAGGTGAATGCCGTCCTCGGTGAGCAACGGCCCGAGCAGCCGCGGCACGAACATCGGGTGCGGCTCGATCAGATCCGAGTCGACGAACACCACGATGTCGCCGCTGGTGGCCGCCAGCGAACGCCAGAGCACCTCGCCCTTGCCGGGCCGCGGCGTGATCTCGGGCAGCGCCTGTTCGCGGGTGACGACTTTCGCCCCGGCCGCGATCGCCCGGATCTCGGTGTCGTCAGTGGATCCCGAGTCGAGCACGATCAGCTCGTCGACCAGCCCGCCGACCAGCGGTGCGATGCTCTCGATCACCGATTCGACGGTGTCTTCCTCGTTGAGGGCGGGCAGCACCACCGAAACGGTCTTGCCGGCCCCTTGTGTTTTTGCCGCTTCCAACTCCTCGACCGTCCACTGCGGCCGGGTCCAGCTGCGGTCGGCCAGCCAGATGTCGCCGGGCGCCGCGGCCAACGCGCCCCCGGCGGTGAGATCGACCAGCTCAGATGCCGTCATGCCAGTCCTCTCACCGTCCGCGCCGGCGGGCGTTGCCCGTGGATCGACGCCACCATCTCCAACACCCGTCGGGTGGGCCCGACTTGGTGAACCCGGAACATCCGGGCCCCCGCCGCAGCTGCCAGCGCGGTCGCGGCCAGGGTCCCCTCCAGCCGTTCGGTCAGCTCCACCCCAAGAGTCTCCCCGACAAAATCTTTGTTGCTCAACGCCATCAACACTGGCCATCCGGTGTTAACAAGATCTTCCAGGTGGCGCAACAGCGCCAGCCCGTGGAAGGTGTTCTTGCCGAAGTCGTGCGTCGGGTCGATCAAAACACGATCGCGAGCCACCCCGGCGGCGACAGCCCGCCACGCTGCCGCGCTGACTTCGCCGATCACGTCGTCGACCACCCCGCGGGTGCTGGTCCCGTAATTGACCCGGAACGGACGCGTCCGTGGTCGCGCGCCGCCGGTGTGCGAACACACCAGTCCGGCGCCGAATTCGGCCGCGACCTCAGGCATCGCGGGATCATAGCCGCCCCAGCTGTCGTTGATCAGGTCCGCGCCCGCCCGGCAGGCGAACCGGGCCACCTCCGAACGCCAGGTGTCGATGCTGATCAGTTGGCCGGGGTAGGCGCCGCGCAGCCACTCGATGAACGGCACCACCCGGGCGATCTCGGCCTGCGTGTCGATGCGCTCCCCCGGACCGGCCTTGACGCCGCCCACGTCGATCACGTCGGCCCCCTCGGCGATCAGGCGGTGCACGGCGGCCCGGGCGGCGTCGTCGCCGAAATTCGCGCCGCGGTCGTAGAACGAGTCCGGGGTGCGGTTGACGATCGCCATGATCAGCGCGCGTTGATCGCTCACGGGGCGACCACACAGGGTGGACTGCACATGTCCATGGTGCCCGTCGTCGCTGTCGGTGCACCGCTCAGGGCGCAGGTGTGTAACCTCGGCGTAGCGGCGTGTCGCCACCCTCAGTGCACACTCGACGCCGGCCAGGCCCTTACCCCTGCGGCCGCTTGCCCCCCGCGACGTCGTCGGCGTAGCCGTCGTAGAACGGCACGTAGCCCTCGTCGCGGCCGGCCAACACGTACAGCGGATCTTCGACGTCGTGGCCGTAGGCCTGCTCGCGCAGGTCGACCTTGCGGCTCTTGAACGTGGTGGTGTGTTCCATCGAGTCGACGATGCGCACGAACAGCGGCATCGCGTAGGCCGGCAATTCCTGGTAGACCGTCCCGCCCAGGGCCTTACCGTCGAATTCGCTGCCCTCGCGCAGCTTGACCGCAGCCATTCCGGCGCGACCGCCGGTACGCGGAATCTCCACACCGAAGACGGTGCATTCCTCGACGCCCCTATTGGACGCCAGCGCCCGCTCCACCTGGGTGGTGGCGACGTTTTCACCCTTCCAGCGGAACGTGTCGCCGAGCCGGTCGACGAACGCGGCATGCCCCATGCCCTGCGGGCTCATCACGTCGCCGGTGTTGAACCAGCAGTCGCCATCGCGAAAAGCGTTGCGCACCAACTTCTTCTCACTTGCGCTCGGATCGGTGTAGCCGTCGAACGGTTGCAGCCTGGTCACCGGGCTGAGTAGCAGACCGGGCTCGCCGGTCGGTACCCGCTGCACCCGGCCGTCGGCACCGCGCAGCGGCGCGCCGGTGTCGGTGTCGTACTGCACGTAGGCCGCCGGCATCGGCGTGCAGCCGGCCGACTTCGGCACGTTGAACATGTTGATGAACGCGGTGTTTCCCTCACTGGCGGCGTAGAATTCGCACACCCGGGCGATGTTGAACCGGGTGGTGAACTCGTCCCAGATCTCCGGGCGCAGCCCGTTGCCGGCGATCAGCCGTACCTTGTGCGCCCGGTCGGTCGGCTTCTCCGGCTGGTTCAGCAGATACCGGCAGATCTCGCCGATGTAGATGAATGCCGTTGCGTTGCTGGCGATCACCTCGTCCCAGAATCGCGATGCCGAGAACGACGTGCCCAGCGCCAGGGTGCCGCCCGAGTTGATCACCGAGCCGACCGCAACGGTCAGCGCGTTGTTGTGATAGAGCGGCAGGCAGCTGTACAGTATGTCGGAACCCTTGAGTCGCAAGCCAAGTCCGCCGAATGCGGCCAGCGCGGCCAGCCACCGCTTGTGCGTCATCACGCTGGCCTTGGGGTGACCGGTGGTGCCGGACGTGAAGATGTAGAACGCGGTGTCCTTGGCCAGCACGGCCGAGGCCGACGGCGGGTTGGTGGTCGGCGCGGTGGCCGCCAGCCGCTCAATCTCCTCGATCGTGGTCGGCGCGATGGCCTGTCCATCGCACTCTTCCACCGCTTCGACCAGATCAGCTTCGGCGACAAGCACTTTGGCGTTCAGCAGACCCAGGCTGTGGGCCAGCACCTCACCGCGCTGGTGGTAGTTGAGCATCCCGGCGATCGCACCGCACTTGACCACGGCGAGCATCATCAGCACCGCGTTGGGTGAATTTCGCAGCATGACCCCAACGACGTCGCCGCGGCCGACACCGCGCGCCGCCAGCACCGCCGCATACCGGTTGGCGGTGTCGTTGGTCTCGCGGTAGGTCAGCTGCTGATCGCCGAACCGGAGGAAGACCTTGTCGCCCAGCTTGGCGGCCCGGTCCTGGAAGACCTTGCCGATCGACGTTTTCGACGTCGGGCGCGCCAGCAGACCGGTGACCACACCGCGGACGATCACCGGGGTGTCGGCCAGTAAGCCGGGCAACTGGCTGGCGATGTCGAGCAGCCCGACCGACGTCTGGGCACCGGAGTTGTGTTCGGACATGGCGGTGAGCTTAGCCAGCCGACGATGCAGAACGCGGAGCGGTCTGCAGAGGAGGCGGATCAAACGGCCTCAGCGGGGTGTGCAGGCCGCCAGGGCCGCGTCGATCTCGTCGACGACCAGCAGCCGGTCCATCGCGGTCTGCGAGACGTATCCGCCGCCGGCCAGCCCGGACAACCAGGCGAGCAGACCGTCGTAGTGCCCGCCGGGGTCCAGCATCACCACCGGCTTGTCGTGCATGCCAAGATACCCGCCGGTCCAGACCTCGAAGAACTCCTCGAGCGTGCCGATGCCACCCGGCAACGTGATGAACGCGTCGGCGCGGTCCGCCATGATCTGTTTGCGCTCGCGCATGGTGTCGGTGACGATCAGCTCGTCGGCGTCGTGGTCGGCGACCTCGCGCCGCACCAGCATCGTCGGAATGACGCCGACGGTCCAGCCGCCGCGGGCGCGGGCGGCGGTGGCCAGCGCTCCCATTGCCGAGACATTGCCGCCGCCCCAGACCAGGGTCCAGCCGCGGTCGGCGATCGCCTCGCCGAGTTCGGCGGCCAGTGCCAGCAACTCCGGATGGGTGGGTCCCGAAGCGCAGTACACGCAGACCGCCCATGGCTGGGGCGCATCGCGTGTGGGGGGCACCCACGAAACGTAGACCACCGTTGCCGCGGAGCGCATTTGGGCCTAACCGCATGCGCTGCGGCGCCCGCACCATAAAATCCGGCGGTGCCGAGTGCTTGGGTTGTCGAGCCGCCAGAGGCCGTGCTGCGCGACGTCGCGGCCGCCTTGGACGATCCGCAGCATGCCGGCGTGGTGATCCGCGGGGTCGACGGTGTCGGCAAGACGGTGCTCGCCCGCGCCGCCGCCTCGCCTGCCGCCCACTGGGTGATCGGCACCGCCCCCGAGCAGGCCATCCCGTTCGGCGCCTTCCGCGCACTGCTGGCCGGCACCGACACCGATGACACCGCCCGGCCGGCCGAGCTGCTCCGGGCTGCCCAGGAAAAGCTGGTCGACGAGCAACTTTTCGTCGTCGACAACGCCCACTACCTCGACCGGTTGTCCGCCACGCTCGTCTACCAGCTGGCGCTGAGCGGGTCGGCACGGCTGATCGTCACGGTCCGATCCGACTCCGAGGTGCCCGACGCGGTCGAAGCGTTGTGGACCGACGGCTTGTTGAACCGGATCGAGGTCGCCCCGCAGGACGACGGCGCAGCGGCCACGTTGCCGGCCAAGATCGACCACTACCTGTCCGGCCTGCCGTCGCCGGTGCGTACGGCGCTGGACTATCTGGCACTGGCCGCGCCGCTGCGGCGTGACGACCTGACCGCGCTGGCCGGCGACGACGCCGTCGAGCAAGCCGAAAAGGCCGGCACGGTCACGGTCGGCGACCACGGACACGTCTACCCGGCTCATCCGCTCTACGCAGAGCGCGCCGTCAAGGCGTTGGCACCCGACACCGCGCGGGCGTTGCGCATGTCGCTGGTCGAGCGGCTCGCGGCCGGCCCGTCCGACCATGTCGGCGATCCGCTGCGGCTCGCGGCACTCGCCGTCGACACCGACGCTCCCGTCGACACCGTGACCGCGGCTCAGCGGGCGCTGCGCTTCGGCGAGCTCACGCTGGCCGAGCGACTGGCCCGTGCGGCACTGGACCGCGCGGAGGGACTGGCCGCGCGGCTGGCGCTCGGCTACGCACTCGCCTGGCAGGGCCGCGGGCTAGAAGCCGATGCCACGCTGAGCGCGGTGGATCCGGACCGGTTGTCGCCGCCCGAGCTGATGGCGTGGGCCCTGCCGCGGGCGGCCAACCAGTTCTGGATGCTCAGCGAACCGGCGCAGGCCACCGCGTTTCTGCGAACCATCCGCAACCGGGTCGACTCGCCGGGCGCGCAGGCCACCCTCGACGCGCTGACGGCGACGTTCGCGATGAACTCCGGCACGCCGCTACGCACCCTGCGCATTGCCGACGAGGTGCTGGCCTCGCCGCACGCCGACGCGGTGGCCGTGGGATGGGCCGCCTCGGCGGCAGCGCTGAGCGCGGCCCGCACCGGACAATTCGACGAGGTCGAGGCGCTGGCCCGCCGGGCGACCGCCGCCGACCATCCCGGCCTGCTGCGGTTCACCAGCGGCTTCGGCCGGATCACCGCGCTGATCATGGCGGGCCGATTGGCCGAGGCCCGCACGCTGGCCCAGCGCTACACCGACTTCGCCGAGTTACAGCAACCGGGCCGGGCGATCGCCGAGACGCTGGTGGGCTATGTGGCGATCGCGCAGGGCGACTTCGACGCCGCCGTGACACTGCTCGGCCGGGCCGCCGACCCGCTGGCCCGCACCGGCTATTCCTGGGGACCGCTGGCGCTGATGCTGCTGGCCCAGGCGCTCGGCCAACAAGGCGAACAGCTGCAAGCCGCGAAGGTTTTCAGCCGGGCCGAGGCGCTGCATGGTCTCAAGTCGTCGCTGTTCGCTCCGGAATTGGCGTTGGCCAAGGCGTGGTCGAAGGCAGCCCACGGCGACAGCACCGGCGCGATCGAAGCCGCGCGCGAGGCGATCCAGACCGCCGAGCGCGGCGGGCAGTCGGCGATCGCCCTGCGCGCATTGCAGGACGCGACGCGCCTGGGCGACGTGCGCGCCGTACAGCGGGCCGGCCGCCTGGCCGGCGAAGTGGACTGCGTGCTGGGGCGGTTGACGCTGGCGCATGCCCGGGCGCTGGCCGACGGCGACGCCGCGGCGCTGACCGGCGTCGCGGCCGACCTGGCCGACCGGGGCCTACATCCCGCGGCCGCCGATGCCGCAGCCCAAGCACAGCGCGCCTAGGCACTCGAATCGCTCGTCGGCGATGCCGAAATTGGTGCACGCGCGGTGTGCACCGCGGACCTAGCATCGAAGGCATGACAAAGCTGAGGGTCGATCCAGGCGTCGTACGCTCAACCGGCGGCCATCTTGGCCAGGTGGCCGACGAACTCGCAGCCGAAAGCCCCACCCGATCGCTGGACAGTGCGGCGCACGGTATGGCAGGGCTGCAAACCGGCGCCGCGTGTGCCCGCGCCGCAACCGCATTCGACGCGCAGTTCAAGCAACTCGGGTGGAACCTGAACTCGGTGGCACAGGGCCTTCGCAAGGCCGCAGACAGCTATGAGTCCACGGATGCGAGCACCGGGCAGAACGTCACACACGCCGGCGACGCGTTCGGCAGGTAGCGCTTGAATATGTTTGCCGCCGTGGGCTTCTGATCGCGGGCCGCTACCCACGCAGCTGATCGGTGATCTCGAAGGGTCCGGTGTGGCCGTGATGGTCGCTCATGTTCCGGCACTCGCCGAGTACCTGGACAGAGCCACGTTCGGGATAGTTCCCGGAGCCGACGATCGCCACGACGTTGCCCTTGTGGGCGAGTTCGCCGAATAGGTGCATGCCCGCCGGCGCGCCGGCAGCCCAGCCCGGCTGTTTGGCGACGGCCGCAGCTGCTTGTCTGCTCAACGTCTGCGCGTCGGCGCCCGGCGGAACCACGAACGCCACATTGACCTCACCTTGATACGGCGGATCGCCTTGATCGTTGCACGAACTCCACTCGAACGTCGCGTACGTGATGTCCAAGTTGGCGGCTTTGACAACCTCCCGGGCCGGACCGACGACCTGCGCGCGCGCCTGTTCGTCGGAGAGCGGTTGCACCGAGGGGCCGGCGTGTGCGTTGCGCTGGGAGGGAGACATGACCGAGCATCCTCCTGGAATCGTTGCGACAGAGACGATTACGGCGCTGAGTGCTACGCCCCTGCGAATCCGGTGCATATTAGAAGCCATGGTCATCGTGCACTGAGCTTCCGGGACGGTCCCATTCGGGGTCATGAATAACCGGAACGGTTGTGTCACCGATTGGCAACGTGACGTCTCCGATCCCCGGGATGTTCACCACGGGTGGTTTGAGCACCGTTTGGTCCGTTCTCGCGCCGGCGAGCATCCCGTCGCCGGCCAGCTCCGACGCATGGCCGGACACGATATTGCCCATGCTGAACAATGATTCGCTGCCCCTGTGGTAATAGTGCGAATGATCGGTCGGTTTGACGCTCTCCGCGTCTGGGACTTCCGCCCGAAAACGCACCGCGCCGAAACCTTCGTGGGCCGGGTCGGAACCCAGACCCGCTGATGATCCGATCAGATCGCCGAGCGAATGGTTGAAGACATTAGGCAGTCCCGGCCCCGCCTCACCCAGCCACCCGACCGGGTCCGTCGAGGCGTCACCGACGAAGACATGCCCGGGCGGAAGATGGAAATCGGCGGCCGATTTCGCGACGTCGGTTCCCGGGCAGCCCAGCAGGATCGCGTCGTTGGCGTGCATGCCGCTGTTCGCGAACGCGTCCGCGACCGTCGTCGATCCGTAGGAATGGCCGATCACCGTCACATGCTGGGGAACGCCGGCCGCGTGCGTGACGCCGAGACTGTTGACATCCCAGGCCAGCAGGTCACCCCCGGCGCGCGCCAGTCCCGGGTTGGCAATGTTGGGGTCGGTGAAGCTTTCCGGAGTGTCGTAGCCCATCCAGGCGATCACGGCGGTTGGGTGGCTCGGGTCGGCCCGTTGCGATTGGTCGTAGAGGTTTCTCGCATCGTTGTGCCCGTCGGACAGCCAGCCATCTTTCACGCTGCTGCCGGTGCCGGGCACGATCACGGCGGTGTTCGGTGATGTGTCCGGGTTGCCGATCGCGATGGCCGCTTTGCCGCGGCCGTTGAACGCCGTCGGGTCGTAGGCCCACAACATCGTCGGCCTGAGGTTGCGCTGCAGTCTTTCTTCCGGACTGATGTCGCGGTATCGACGATGGTCTTGACTGGTGTCGACACCCAGGTCATGTAGCAAACCATCTTGGGTCTTCTGTGCGTTCTGGTAGCGAGTGATGTCGTCCGCCGAAAGACCGTAACGGCCAGGGTCTTTGACCACGTCAGCGGCTGACACGCCGTGCTGGCGCACGGTGTTCTCGACGCGGTCGAGGTCGTCGTCCATCACCTTCACGTTGACCTGGTCACGCACATCGGCCGGAATGCCGCCGAGATTGCCCAGCAGCGACGGATGTTGGGCAATCAGCTGTTTGCGCTGTTCATCGCTGCGTGAATTCCACCAGCTCTGCACATCTTCGGGTGCGGTGTCCGGGGAAGGAATCTCGATCTCCTGGCCGTTGACCTCGACCGGTGTGTTCGGTATCGACGGTCCGGCCGCCTCGGCGATCGCCGCGGCGGTTTGGCGGTCGACGTCGTCGAACAGCTGCAACAGCTTCTTGAGCACCGCCGAAGCCTTGTTGGCGATGCCCTCGAGCAGGTCGCCGATCAGCCACTGATGCGGCGTCACGGTCCCGTCGTCGGCCACCGAAAAACCCAATCGGCTCAGCGCGGAGACGTATTCGAGGATCGTGCTCCGGAGACCACGCAGCTGGTCACCGGCGTTCCGCAATGCGGACTGCAGCTGCTGCAATCGGATCTCGACGCGCTCTTGGACACCGATCTGCCGTAGGACCTGCCCTATTGCTGCCGTAGCCGCCGAGCCGGTCCAATGGTCTTGCAGGGACGACAGCATTTCGCGCTCGTCGGCGATGATCGTCTGCAGCTCGTCATGCTTGTGTGCGGCATCGTCGGCAGCGTCGAGCAGCGTGTTCGGCTGAGACGCCCGCACCGCCGATATCGAAACCGCCATCCGCCCTTGCTCCCATCGACCAGCTCTGATGCTGCCACACGGTCGACATGACCCGGTGCACCAAGACGGGCGTGGGCGGCCTAACTACTCAGGTAAGCGCGCAGCATGGTCACGGTGTCGGTGATCTGCTGGATGGGCACCGACTCGTCGCGGGTGTGCGCGAGGTTGGGGTCGCCCGGCCCGTAGTTGACCGCGGCGACACCGCGGGCGGCGAACCGCGACACGTCGGTCCAGCCGTATTTCGCCCGCACCTGCCCACCGGCAGCGTTGACCAGGTCCTTGGCGGCCGGATTGGACAGGCCGGGCAGCGCGCCGGCGGCGGAGTCGGTCTGCTCGATGTGCACGTCGAGGCCGTCGAACACCTCGTGGACGTGGCGCAGCGCGGCGTCCGCCGACCGATCCGGCGCGAAGCGGAAGTTCACCGTCACCGACGCCGCGTCGGGTATCACGTTGCCGGCGACCCCGCCGTCGACGCGTACCGCCGACAGCCCCTCGCGGTAGACGCATCCGTCGATGTCGACGCTGCGCGGTTGATAGCCGGTGAGGCGCTCGAGCACCGCAGCCAGTTTGTGAATCGCGTTGTCGCCCAGCCACGATCGCGCTGAGTGCGCACGAGTGCCGCTGGCGTTCAGGACAACTCGCAGGGTGCCCTGACACCCCGCTTCGATGTAACCGCCGGTCGGCTCGCCCAGGATCGCCACGTCCGCGCTCAACCAGTCCGGCAACTCGCGTTCGATACGGCCCAAACCGTTGGCCGAGGATTCGATTTCCTCGCAGTCGTAGAACACCAGCGTCAGGTCGTGCGCCGGCGCGGTGACAGTAGCGGCCAGGTGCAGGAAGACCGCGTCGCCGGACTTCATGTCGGTGGTGCCGCAACCGTGCAGGGACTCGGCGTCGCGGCGGCTCGGCAGATTGCCCGCCACCGGCACGGTGTCGAGATGGCCGGCCAACAGCACCCGGGTCGAACGGCCCAGCGAGGTGCGGGCCAGCACCGCGTTACCGTTGCGGATGATCTCGAAGCCGCTCGTCTGCGCCCGCAGCGCGGCCTCGACCTCGTCGGCGATGCGTTCTTCGTGCCGCGACTCGCTGGGAATGTCGACCAGAGCCGCCGTCAACTCGATCGGGTCACCGCGTAGGTCCAGCACAGCCCCAGCGTAGTGGGTGGGTAGCGTGGGGCCCGTGACTGCAGCTTCGGGTATTGGGCTGGCGACCATCGCCGCCAACGGATCGGTTCTCGACACCTGGTTTCCCGCACCGGAACTCATCTCCTCGGGCGAGTCCGGCACGACGCGGTTGTCGGTGGTCGAGGTGCCCGACGAGCTTGGCGCGTTGGCCGGCCGCGACGAGGAGCGTGACGTCGAAACCGTGGTGGTCCGCACCGTGATCGGCTCACTCGATGAGAAGGCCGCCGACGCCTACGACGGTTACCTTCGGCTGCACCTGCTCTCGCACCGCCTGGTCGCGCCACACGGGCTCAACGCCGACGGGCTGTTCGGGGTGCTGACCAACGTGGTGTGGACCAGCCACGGGCCTTGCGCCGTCGAGGGTTTCGAGACGGTACGGGCGCGGCTGCGCCGCCGCGGGCCGGTCGCCGTCTACGGCATCGACAAGTTCCCGCGGATGCTCGATTACGTGGTGCCGAGCGGTGTCCGCGTCGCCGACGCCGACCGGGTGCGCCTCGGCGCGCATCTGGCGTCTGGCACCACGGTGATGCATGAAGGCTTCGTCAACTTCAACGCCGGCACCCTGGGCGCCTCGATGGTGGAAGGCCGCATCTCGGCGGGCGTGGTGGTCGGCGACGGCTCCGACATCGGCGGCGGCGCCTCGATCATGGGCACGCTGTCCGGCGGTGGCACCGAAGTCATTTCGCTGGGCAAGCACTGCCTGCTGGGCGCGAACTCCGGGCTGGGCATCCCGCTGGGCGACGACTGCGTCGTCGAGGCCGGCCTGTATGTCACCGCCGGAACGAAAGTCGCCCTGCCTGATGGCAATTCGGTCAAAGCACGGGAACTCGCCGGTAGCAACAACCTGCTGTTCCGCCGCAACTCGGTGACCGGCGCGGTCGAGGTGGTGTCCCGCGACGGCCGCGGGATCACGCTGAACGAGGATCTGCACGCCAACTGATCACACGAACGCCTGTCGGGGCATCGCGCTCGGCTTGACGCCGCAGCGCGGAACGACGGCTGCGTGGTGACCGTCGGTCGCAGGCCCGGCGAACGCTGGCCCGGCGAACATCCGTGCGGAGCTTTCAGTGGCTTGACACCTGTGCGGCTTCTGCGCCCAGCGCACGGTGCAGGGCGGTCCCTTTGGTCTCGGGAAGCTGGTAGGTACAGGCGAAACTCGCCGTGGGCAGCAGGGCCAACAAGGGTGCCACGGCCCAGCTGCCATAGCTTGCCTGCAGAGTCCCGGCGACCAGTGGCGGCGCGGCGCCGCCGACCACACCGGCAAGGTTTACCGCCAGCGCGGTACCGCTGTAACGGTGGCGGGTGGCGAACAATTCGGGAATGAGCGCGCCCGTCGGGCCGGAACCGATCCCGGCCACCGCGGACATCCCGACGATCGCAATTCCGTAGAACGCCGGCGTGCCGCTGTCCATCAACGGAATGACCGCCGCCGACCACAGCACGCACCCGGCCCAGCCGAGCAGCATCATCCGGCGACGACCGACTCGGTCGGACAGAGTCGCGGAAAATGCGACACACACAATGCTCGCCAACCCGGCCAGCGCGCCGACCGCCCAGATGAAGCTGCGACTGTATCCGAGGTGAGAGTGGGCGTACCCGATGAAGTAGGTGTTGCCCAGGTAGGCGAAGCCGAATCCGCCGAGAATGCTTCCCGCGGCCAGCAGAATCCTCGGACGCTGCACGCGCAGCAATTCGGTCAGCGGTGCGGCGGCCGCCGAGGTGCGCGCCCGTTCTGCCGTGAACACCGGTGTCTCATCGATACGCGATCGCACGTACAAAGCGACGGCGATCAGGGCGGCGCTGATCAGAAACGGTATGCGCCAACCCCACTGCATAAAAGCGGGACTGTTCTCCCCGATGGTGACGTTGACGCCGAGAAACGTCAGGCTGGAAAGCGCCGCGGCAGTTCCGCCGCCGAGCAGGGTGTACATGCCGTACCGGCCGCGCTCGCCGGCTGGCGCGTGTTCGGCGCTCAGCAATGCCGAACCGGCCCATTCGCCGCCGACAGCGAACCCTTGCACGAGCCGTAGCGCAATCAGGATCAACGGGGCTGCCGTTCCGATGGCCGCCGTGCCGGGAACGACGCCCACGGACACGGTGGCAACGGCCATCAGCAGCATCGTGATGATCAACGTCCTCTTGCGGCCCAACCGATCTCCGAAGTGGCCGAAAGCAACGGCTCCGATCGGCCGGGACACGAACGCGCTGGCGAAGGTACCCATCGACGCGATCGTGCCCAGCGTGGAACCGAGGTCAGGAAAAAAGACGGTGGGAAAAACCAGTGCAGCCGCGGTCCCGTAGATCAGGAAGTCGTAGAACTCGATTGCCGAGCCAACCAGACACGCGGCCGCGACTCGTCGCATCGGCGCTGCACTGCTTCGGTGCACGGGTACGACGGTAGGAGAAACCAACGCTGCTGTCACACTCGCCGCGCCGTCAGCCCAGAAGCTGCTTCTTGAGCACCTTACCCATCGCGTTGCGCGGCAACTCGTCCACGACCCTGACCTCACGCGGTCGCTTGTGCACCGAAAGCTGTTGGGCCACGTAGTCGATCAGCTCCTGGGGTTGGGCGTCACCGACGATGAACGCGACGATGCGCTGGCCCAGGTCCTCGTCGGGCAAGCCGACCACCGCCGCCTCGGCCACGCCCGGATGACCGAGCAGGACGGTCTCGATCTCGCCGGCGCCGACCCGGTATCCACCGGACTTGATCAGGTCGACCGACTCGCGTCCGACGATGCGGTGCATCCCGTCACCGTCGATGACCGCGGCGTCGCCGGTGCGGTACCAACCGTCGTCGTCGAAGGCCTCCGCGGTGGCGTCCGGCCGGTTCAGGTAGCCGTTGAACAGCGTCGGGCCCCGAACCTGCAGCCGCCCAATGGTTTCCCCGTCGTGCGGTACCGGGGTTCCGTCGTCGCCGACCAGGCGGGACTCGATGCCGGCCAGCGGCAGGCCGACCCAGCCGGGGCGACGTTCACCGTCGACCCGGGTGGACAACGTGATCAGCGACTCGGTGGCGCCGTAGCGTTCGACGGGTGCATGCCCGGTGAGCCGGACCAACTGGTCGAACACCGGCACCGGCAGCCCCGCGCTGCCGGACACCAGCAGCCGCGCCGAGCGCAGCGCCTCGGCGGCCGCCGAGTCGGCGACCACCCGCGACCACACCGTCGGCACCCCGAAATACAGTGTCCCGTTCGCCGCCGCATAGGCCTCCGGTGTCGGTTTCCCGGTGTGCACGAAGCGGTTTCCGACCCGAAGCGATCCGAGCAGCCCCAGCACCAGACCGTGCACGTGAAACAGCGGCAGACCGTGCACCAGCGTGTCGTCGGCGGTCCACTGCCAGGCCTCGGCGAGCGCATCCAGGTCCGCGGCAAGCGCCTGAGCGCTCAACTGCACGCCCTTGGGCGGACCCGTGGTGCCCGAGGTGTAGATGATCAGCGCGGTATCGCGCGGCGACGGCTCGGGCTGCTGGTGCCAGGACCGCGCACCCGTGCGAACCGGGATGTGCGGCAATCCTTCCGGTTGGTCCGGCACCGGGCCCAACCAGGCCTGCGCGCCCGAATCGCTCAGGATGTGACGGCGTTCGGCCTGCCCGACGTCGGCGGGCACCGGGACCACCGGAACGCCGGCGATCAGGCAGCCGGCAATGGCCAGCGCGGTCGGCACGGTGGGGGTGGCCAGCACCGCGATCCGGCCCGCGCCGCGGATTCGTTCGGCGACCGAGTTGGCGGCCCCGACCACGTCACTGCGGCGCAGCGTGAGGTCACCGAACCGGACGGCATCCTCGAGATCGCGGCCACCTGCGACAACGGACGGGTCGAGCGAGGTCAGCAGCACCTCAGCAGGCTAGCCCATCGGCCGTTCACCGATCACCAGGTCACGGCGCAGGACGTCCAGGTCAGCACCGGACGGTCCAAGGCCACCGAGGATCTCGTCGTTGTGCTGGCCGAGGGTGGGCGCTGTGAAGCGGTGCTGACGCGCCGGCCCCGGCGTGATGCGCAGCGGCCACCCCGTGGCGCGCATGCGTTCGCACATCAGCATCGGATACGGCAGCATCGACGGCAGCGCGTCGAGCACCTTGGCGCCACTCCTCAGTATCGCTTCGCTCTGCATCGTCGCCGGCGCGCGTCACGCCGGCAGTCCCATGGCCTTCGGCTCCATGTACTGACGAATTCCGATGATGCCGCCGCTTTCTCGGCCGATCCCGCTCTGCTTGAATCCGCCGAACGGCGCGCCGCCCGGGCCGAACCCGTTGACCGCGATCTGGCCGGTGCGCACCCGGCGGGCCACGGCCACCGCACGGTCGACATCGGTACCCCACACCGCGCCGGACAGCCCGTATTGCGAGTTGTTCGCGATCTGCACCGCCTCGTCGTCGCTGCGGTAGCGCAGCACCGACAGCACCGGCCCGAACACCTCTTCCTGGGCGATCGTCGAGTCCGGCGTGACGTCGGTGAGGATCGTCGGCTCGAAGTAGAAGCCGCGATCCAACCCGGGTGGCCGGCCGCCCCCGGTGGCCAGCTTGGCGCCGTCGTCGAGCCCCCGCTTCACATGTGCCTGAACGCGTTTGCATTGCGCGTCGCTGATCAACGGACCCATCTGGACGTCCGGATCGGTAGGGTCACCGACCTTCACCGACTGCGCCAGCGCGACCAGCCTGTCGACCACCTCGTCGTGGATGGCGTCGGGTAGCAGTAGCCTGCTGTGCAGGATGCAGGCCTGACCGGCGTGAAATGAGCACGACTCGAACAGCATTCGCTGCAATCGCTCGTCGTCGATGATGGCATCGTCGAGCACGATGCTGGCGGACTTGCCGCCCAATTCCAGCAGCAGCCGCTTCATGGTCGCGCCGGCCGCGGTCATCACCTCGCGACCGACCACCGAACTCCCGGTGAAGCTGACCATGTCGATGCGGGGGTCGACGGTCAGCAGCTTGCTGGCTTCGATGTCGGCCGGCGTCACCACGTTCACCACACCCGGCGGAATGTCAGTGTGCTCGTGGATGATTCGGGCCAGCGCAAGACCGGCCAGCGGTGCCAGCGGCGAGGGCTTCAGCACGACGGTGTTGCCCGCGGCCAGCGCGGCGCAGACTTTCATCACGTTGAGGGTGTGCGGGAAGTTCCACGGCGTCAGAATCGACACCACGCCCAGCGCCTCGTAGCGCAGCAGCGTCTTGCCCGCCGCGCCGTAGGCGTCGATCGGCTCTTCGACCGGATGGGTGGCCAGTTCGGCCGCGTTGAGCGCCGCGAACGCCGGCCCCTCGACATGGATCACCCGCTCGTTGGACGTGCACCCCCATTCCTGCTGCGCGAGTTCGTAGAACGCGTCGGCATGCGCCAGCAACGCCTCGCCCAGCTGGTTGAGATACGCCGCGCGCCGCTCGGGTCCGGAATCGGCCCACGGACCGGAATCGAACGCCGCCCTGGCCGCGGCGATCGCCCCGGCGACCTGGGCATGACTGGGGTCGGGCGCCGAGGCGATCACCGCCTCGGTGGCCGGATTGATGTCGTCGTAGCGACCCCCGGCCCCAGCAGTTCTGTCCGGCTCGACCCACTGGCCGTCGATGTAGACCGCGTAGGTGTCGATCAGTGAGCGTGGGTCAGCCATCTTCATTCCTTAGCAGATCCGGGGCCGGTGGACGGTCCGGCGGCTCACCGTTTGGTCTACACCCGTCCGCCCGTTGTCGTCAATGGTCGCGCTGTGCACACCGGTATTTCAGTTCCACAGCAGGCATATTGACATCCCCGGTGGCCCCAGAGTAGACAAATTGAACCGGACAGATCATCAGCATCTGTCCGATCAGCGTCGAGGAGGCCTGGGTGCACGTCACGTCCAGCTCGACGGTCCCGCTTTGCCTTCCTGTTGCTGGTGGCCGGCAACGAGACGACGCGCAACCTGATCGAGCTGAGCGGAGCTGCTGCGCCGCTTCCCCCGACTCGAGCTGGTCGGCGAGGTCGACCGGATGCGGGCCACCATGGTTCCCGGGGTCAAGCGGATGCCGGTCAGGCTGGGCTTCTGAGCAGATGCGCCTCGACTACACCCCCGAACAAGAGCAACTGCGCGACGAGGTCCGCGCCACCATGCAGACGGTGATGACGCCGGCGCGCCAGGCCGCCGTCCGCGAATGCGTACAGGCCCTGGCCGCGGCCGGCCTACTCGGCGTCGAATGGCCGAAAGAATCTGATCAACGGCCAGAAGATGTGCATCAGCGGTGCCGGCTCCGCCGACTACATCTGGCTGGCCGCCCGCACCGACCCGTGGCCCGTCAGCTGCTGGAAGTGCTGGACCACAACGGGTTACGCTGCGGTACCGATGCCCCCGCTACGCGGCACGCTGGAATCAGCCTACCGGGTCGCAGTGATCAGCACCTTCGGTGGCGGTGCGCATCGAATCCAACGAGACGTCATCGCGATGGCCGGACTGGGCATGCCGCGCGCGCCACGTGACCTTCGCGCAACCGAGAAATCAGGAGGAACAACTGCGTGACCGACATCGACCTGCACGCCCAACTGAAGGCTCTCGTCGGCAAGCCCACCGGCGGCTCCGGAAAGCCTTCACTGGCGCCGGATCCGGTCAACCAGCCGATGATCCGGCATTGGGCGCATGCGCTGGACGACATGAACCCGGTGTACCTCGACCCGGAGTTCGCGGCGAAGTCTCGATTCGGCGGCATCGTGTCACCGCCGGTGATGTTGCAAACCTGGACGATGCCCGCTCCGAAGCTCGAAGGGATCGGCGAGCGCGGCGGCTCTCCCGTCGAAATCAGCAGCAACCCCACCGCTTTTCTCGACGAGGCCGGCTACACCGGCATCGTGGCGACCAACTCGGAATTCGAGATCAACCGCTACCCCAAGCTGGGTGACGAGATCAGCGCGACGTCGGTGTACGAGGAGGTCTCCGACGAGAAAGCGACGGCACTGGGCACCGGGTTCTTCCTCACCTGGGTGCTCACCTACACCGATCAGTACGGTGAAGTGCTCGGGCAGCAACGGTTTCGGGTCCTGCGATTCAAGCCGGCGAACTGATGGCGACCCGACCGGCACCGGCGATCAGCCCGGAAGCCGAGTTCTTCTGGAACGGCTCGCGCGAACACAAGCTGCTGATCCAGCACTGCAGCGGTTGCCAGACCGTCCGCAACCCACCGCAGCCGATGTGCCCCCGATGCCGATCGCTGGACTGGGAGCCGATCGAGTCCTCGGGTGGTGGCACCCTCTACAGCTATGTGATGCCGCACCAGCCGCAATTCCCGTTCTTCGACTATCCCTACATCGTCGCGCTGATCGAACTCGACGAGGGCGTCCGGATCGTGTCGAACCTAACCGGCATCGACCCGGCCGATGTGCAGGGCGGCATGTCGGTGGAGGTGTATTTCCAAAAGTTCGATGGAGACGTTGTGCTGCACCAATTTCGGCCGGCGGAGTGATATGGACTTCACCTTCACCGCAGAGCAGGAGGCTCTCAGCAAGCTAGCGGGTGCACTCCGATATGACGCCGCCCTGTGGAAGGAGCTGGCCGGCGTCGACCTGCTCGGCACCGCGCTACCGGAGTCGTCGGGCGGCTCCTGCGTTTGCGGCGACGGCTTCGTCGAGCTCGCTATTGTGCTGGCCGAAGTCGGGTCGACGGTCGCTCCGGTGCCGGCCTACGCGACGCTGCTGCCGACCGACGCGCCGGGCGTCGAAGTCCGGCCGGTGGCCAACACCAACCGCGAGCCGCACGCCGACGTATTCCTCGACGGCGCAACCCTCACCGACAAGCTTGACGGCGACCGACTGGTCGAATCGCGAAGTTCTGGGCCGCCGAGGCCGGCGCCCGGATCGCTGCCATCACGCAGCACGTGCACGGCGGCATCGGCAGCACATACCCTCAAAGGACGGCTATGACGATCTCCCGTACCTCCACGCGCAAGTGGGTTGACATCAACGTCGGCGACGAGGTGACGCAGATGCTGATCCCGGTGACCACCACGATGATCGTCGCCGGCGCCATCGCATCGCGTGACTTCATGCCGGTACACCACGACGCGGCCTACGCCAACAAGCAGGGCTCGCCCAACCTGTTCATGAACATCTTGACCTCGAACGGATACTGCGTGCGCTTCCTCACCGACTGGGCCGGCCCCGAGGCGATGGTCGCCAAGTTGGCGGTTCGCCTTGGCGTGCCATGCTTTCCGGACGATCCACTGCGTTTCACCGGCAACGTCACCGGCAAGAACGAAGGAGTCGACGGCGAAAATTTCGTCGAGGTCACCTTCCAGGCGACCAACAGCCTCGGCAATCACGTCTTTGGCACCGCGGTCGTGAGCCTGCTCGACGGGACGGGGGCATGAGCACGTCGCTGTTGGCCGGTAACACCGCCATCACGGGCATCGGCCAGACCGAGTTCTCCAAGGAATCCCGCTGCAGCGAGCTGCAATTGGCGTGTGAGGCGGTCAGCGCCGCGCTCGACGACGCCGGTCTCTCGCCCAGCGACGTCGACGGCATGGTCACGTTCACGATGGATTCCAGCGACGAGATCGAGGTGGCCCGCAATGTCGGCATCGGCGATCTGACCTTCTTCTCCCGCGTGCCGCACGACGGCGGGGGTCGCCGACGTCGTGGTCAACTACCGCGCCTTCAACGAGCGTTCCGGGATGCGGTTCGGCGGCAGCGGTCGCACCAGCACCGAGCGAGCCAGCGATCTGCGCCGGCCGTCATCTCCGCGGCCGCGCAAGGCGCGGCGTTCAACGGCGAGATGATGACCAGCTACTACCGCGAGGACATCACCGGTCTGCCCGAGCTGGGCGTGGTCGCCGACACGCTGTGGCGCGATTCCGGACTCAAGCCGAGCGCCATCCAAACCGCGTTCATCTACCACCATTTCACGCCATTCGTGTTCACCCAGTTCGAGGAACTCGGATTCTGCGGACGCGGCGAGGCAAAAGACTTCGCCACCGTCGAGCGGCTGTCGCTGGGTGGCGAGCTACCGATCAACACCAACGGCGGGCTGCTCGGCGAGGCCTACATCCACGGCATGAACGGCATCACCGAAGGGGTGCGACAGATTCGCGGTACGTCGCACAACCAGGTGGACAACGTCGAGCACGTGCTCGTCACGTCGGGCACCGGGGTGCCGACCAGTGGGCTGATCCTGACGTCGACCGGATAGCCCATGACGCAAGCCACCGCAGCCGACACCCGCGAACTCATCATCGAGTCCGCGTTCAATTGCTTTCGCAAACAGGGACTGCAGAAGGTGACGATCGTCGACATCGCCAGGGTGGCAAACGTTTCCCGCAGCACGATCTACGAGTACTTCCGCGACAAGGCCGCGATCGTCGAAGCCTGCGCCGAGCACACCTCCGTACAGTTCTATCGGCAGATGTCTTCCGCCATGGACAGGGGTGGTTCGCTGGAGGAGAAGCTTTCCCGCGCAGCGATTTTCGTGACGCAGGCGCGACGGGCCATCGCCTCCGAGAAATACTTCGACGAAGAGGCGGTCAGCCTGCTGCTGACCAAGGATGCCACCGTGCTGCTGCGCGAATGCGTCGATTTTCTCGCGCCGCACCTGGCAGCGGCCAAGCTCACCGGTGAGGTGCGCAAGGATCTCGACATCCAGGCCAGCGGCGAATGGTTCGCCCGAATCCTGTTCTCGCTGTTCAGCACACCATCGTCGACACTGGATATGAACGACCCGGAGGTGGTCGCCGATTTCGTGCGCGCACACGTCGTCCAGGGCTTCGCCAACGACCGGTCGCGCCCCCGCCGCGGCTAGGGCCGCACGCCTCAGGCTCGTCGGGGGCGGAACGTGACTGGCCGAGGTGTCGACACCTGGGTGGTTTCGCACCGGGTGCAGAGCTGCTCGTTGCACGTCCAACACTGTCCGCAGGACATCTGGAACGGGATCACCACCCGGTCACCGTTACCGCAGGTCGCCCAGCGAATTGCCGACCTCGCGAACGATGCCCATCGGCGCGAACATCGCGTTTGCCGTGCCACGTGACAGCTTTGTCCTTCATGTCGTACCGTCTGCCGATTGCCGGTACAGCCCAGTGGGTCTCAGGACGCTCGGCTAAAGGACCAATGGCCCTGGCGACGGGGCTGGTCCTCCACGACCCTGAAGGCAGCCGAAACTGGAGGTCGACAACGCCTGCCACCATCGTGGAAGCCGAAGTCATCGAAAATGCTGTGACGGCAGCGTGCCGCGCCCCGTCGTTGCACAACAGCCAGCCGTGGCGCTGGGTGCTCAACCGCGGCCAGCTTCGGTTGCTACTCGATCGGAGTCGAGTGCTGAGTACCGATCGCTGGGCGCGGGAGGCATTCAAGGTCGGGCGGCGCGACCCGGTCACGGCGCTGCTGGCTTCGAAGGTCGCCGTCGTGACAGCGGCCAGGCGGACCTCATCAGAGCCGATGGAACCAGCAGCCAGAGACTATCGACCCTCAGTGACCCCGCTCCGCGAGTGCCCGCATGAAGAACCTCAGGTTGGCCGGTCGCTCGGCCAGCCGCCGCATGAAGTAGCCGTACCACTGGGTGCCGAACGGCACGTAGACCCGAACCCGGTTGCCGGCGCCCGCAAGCCTGCGTTGCTCCGGGTCGCGAACGCCGTATAACATCTGATATTCGAAATCGTTTGCACTCCTGCCGGTTTCGCGGGCCAGTGCGGGCACAGCGTCGATGATCACCGGGTCATGCGAGGCTATCATCGGATACCCCGGCCCGGCCATCAAGACGCGCAGACAGCGTACATACGAGGCGGTCACCGCCGCGGCATCCCGGTGGGCCACCGACGCCGGTTCGTCATAGGCACCCTTGCACAGTCGAACCCGGGCCGCGGACGCGGCAAACTGTTCGCAGTCACCGAGCGTTCGCCGCAAGTGGGCCTGTAGCACTACTCCCAGCCTCGGATAGTCGGTGCGCAACTCGGCGGCGATCCACAGGGTGGAGTCGGTGGTGGTGTGGTCCTCGGCGTCAAGCGTCACCCAGGCGCCGACCTGTTCGGCCCTTTCGCAGATGCGATGGGCGTATGCGAGCGCGATCCTCTCGCCGTCACAGCTCAGCGCCTGCCCCAACGCGGACAGCTTCAGCGACACCTCGAGCGGTCGCACGCCGTCGTGGATGGCGTCCGGCCGCCGGCCCAGTGCGTCGAGCAGATGGAGATAGGCAGTCAGCGTAGCGTTGGCGCCGTCCGCGTCGGTGACCTGCTCACCCAGGTAGTCGATGCTGACCAGTCGGCCCGAATCGCGCAGGATCGCAGTGCTGTCGAGCACCGTGTCCAGGGTCGCACCTGGCACAAACCGCTGCACCACGCTTCGGGTGACGGGTAGCCGTTCGGCGGTGTGCTGCAGCCCGCGTGATCGACCGGCAGCCAGGATTGCCGGTCGCAGCGTCTTGGTGAACACGTCCCGTCCAAACGGGACCACCCGCTGCGCCCGACTCCGCCGCGCTTGCGATCGCCCCGCCATCATTCCACCGCCATGTGCGGGTACCGGTGATCGGTCGCCGGGACGAACGTCTCCTTGATCGAGCGGGCGGACGTCCAGCGCAACAGATTTTGCGCCGAGCCGGCCTTGTCGTTGGTACCCGAACCGCGGGAGCCGCCGAACGGCTGGCGGCCCACCACCGCCCCGGTCGGCTTGTCGTTGACGTAGAAGTTGCCCGCCGCGAACCGAAGCCGGTTCGCAGCGGTGAGCACCGCGTCGCGGTCGTCGGCGATCACCGCTCCGGTCAACGCATACCGCGAACCAGTGTCGATGACGTGGAGCATCCGGTCGAACTCGTTGTCGGGGTATACGTAGACCGACAGCAGCGGGCCGAAGTACTCGGTGCAGAAGGATTCGTCGGTGGGATCGTCGGACAACAGCACCGTCGGGCGCACGAAATAGCCTTCGCTGGAGTCGTATTCGCCCCCGACCGCAATCGTGACCCCGGACGCGCATTTCGCCCGCTCGACAGCAGCGACGTTCTTGGCGAACGCCCGTCGGTCGATCAGCGCGCCGCCGAAGTTGGTCAGGTCGACGATGTCGCCAAACGGCAATTCAGCTGTCGCCGCGAGGAAGTCGTCACCCATCTGCTGCCAGACCGAGCGTGCGATGAACGCCCGCGACGCGGCCGAGCACTTCTGCCCCTGGTAGTCGAACGCTCCGCGAATCAGCGCCGTGCGCAGGACGTCCGGTTGCGCCGAGCGGTGCGCGAGCACAAAGTCTTTGCCGCCGGTTTCCCCCACCAGTCGCGGATAGCTTTGGTAGCGAGCGATATTCGTGCCTACCTGCTGCCACAGCGACTGGAAGGTCGTCGTCGATCCGGTGAAGTGGATGCCGGCCAGCCGCGGATCCGATAGTGCCACTTCGGATACCGCGTAGCCGTCGCCGGTGACCATGTTGACCACACCGGGTGGCAGTCCGGCTGCCTCCAGCAGTTGCATGGTCAGGTACGCCGACAGCGTCTGGGTCACCGACGGCTTCCATACCACGGTATTTCCCATCAGCGCCGGCGCGGTGGGCAGGTTGGCCGCAATCGACGTGAAGTTGAAGGGTGTTATCGCGTAGACGAATCCATCCAACGGGCGATAGTCGGTGCGGTTCCATTCACCGCGGGTACTCAGCGGCTGCTGCGCGAGGATCTGGCGAGCGAAGTCGACGTTGAATCGCCAGAAATCCGCCGTCTCGCACGATGCGTCGATCTCGGCCTGATAGGCGGTCTTGGACTGCCCCAGCATGGTCGCCGCGGCGATCTTCTCCCGCCACGGGCCGGCCAGCAGGTCGGCGGCGCGTAGGAAGATCGACGCACGATCGTCGAACGGGGTTGCCGCCCATTCGGTTCGGGCCATTGACGCCGCCTGGACGGCGGCCGCGGCGTCGCGGTGTTGGGCGTTGGTCAGCGTGCCCAGTGTGGCCGAGTGCCGGTGTGGCTGCACGACGTCGATCCGCTCGCCATCACCCATCCGGTGGCTGCCGCCGATGACATGTGGCAGGTCGATGGGATGGCCGGCGATTTCGGCGAGTGCGGTCTGCAACCGGGCCCGCTCGGGCGAATGCGGCGCGTAGTCATAGATGGGTTCGTTGGCGGGCTGCGGAACATCGGTAATCGCGTCCATGTCCGAAGGATCTCAGCGCGGACGCCTTATCGTCTTAGCCGATCCGACAAGCTTAGACCAATCAGTTGGTAGAATCGGACAACATGGGCGTGGGGCTCGGCGAGCTGCTGTTGGCCCTGGACACGACGGTGGCCAGGCTGGTCGATGCGCCCCGGGGCCTCGACCTAAGCGTCGCCTCGGTGGCGCTGATCGATGCGGACGACGTACGCCTCGGAATGGGCCGGGGCGCGGACTCCGCCGACATCTTCTTTCTGCTCGGCGTCCCCGACACTGAGGCACAGCACTGGGTGGAAACATCTGCCACCGGCCCAGCCCCGGTGGCCGTCTTCGCCAAGGAGCCGTCCGCTGCGCTGGTGGCCAGGGCCGTCGCGACCGGGACAGCGGTGGTGGCCGTCGATCCGCGGGCCCGTTGGGAGCGGCTGTATCGGCGGGTCGATCACGTCCTGGAGCATCACGGCGATGCCGAGAATGATTCCGGCACAGACTTGTTCGGGTTGGCGCAATCGCTGGCCGAACGGATCCACGGTATGGTGAGCATCGAAGACGAGCAATCCCACGTGCTGGCCTATTCGGCATCCAACGACGAAGCCGACGAATTGCGACGGTTGTCGATCCTGGGTCGTGCCGGCCCGCCCGAACATCTCAGGTGGATCGCCCAATGGGGCATCTTCGACATGCTGCGGGCCGGCGATGAGGTGGTCCGCGTCGCCGAGCGGCCGGAGCTCGGGCTGCGACCGCGGCTTGCGATCGGCATTCACCAACCGGCCCGTCGGGCACCGAGTTTCGCCGGCGCCATCTGGATACAGCAGGGATTCCGGCCGCTGGCCGACGACGCCGAGGAGATGCTGCGCGGCGCCGCGGTGCTGGCGGCGCGCATCATCTCCCGGCTGGCCGCCAAGCCGTCGACGCACGCCTTGCGGGCACAGCAACTGCTCGGTCTCACCGACGGCGGGCCCGTCGATGTGGCCGCGATCGTGCGCGAGCTGGGTGTGGCCGCCGACGGCGAGGCCGCGTTGGTCGCCTTTGACAGCTCAGACAGCCATAACCCAAGCCGACACGACCGACTTGCCAAGGTTCTAGCTATGAGCGCCAGCGCTTTTCGTGCCGATGCCCAGGTAGGATCGCGCGGGTCACGGGTGTACGTGCTGTTCCCTCAGAGCACTAAGCGGTCGCCGCTGCAGTCCTGGATTCGCGGCACTATCGGCGGGCTGCACACCGAGCTGGGGCTGCAGCTGCGGGCGGTAGTCGCCGCACCGCTGGCTGGATTGGCCGGCCTGCCCACCGTGCGGACGGAAGTCGATCGCGTGTTGGATAGTGTTGAACGCCATCCGGATTCGTTCCCGACCGTGACGTCGCTGGCCGAAGCCCGGACCACCGTGCTCCTCGACGAGATCGTCACGATCATCGGCGCCGACGAGCGACTGGTGGACCCGCGGGTCCGCGAGCTACAGGCCCGCGACTCAGCACTGGTTCAGACCCTACGGGTCTACCTCGATGAGTTCGGCGACGTCTCGGCGGCGGCGCGAGAGCTGCACGTACACCCCAACACCGTGCGCTACCGTGTTCGCCGGATAGAGACGATGCTCACGACGTCGCTGGCCGACCCCGACGTCCGGCTCCTCCTTTCGCTGGGCCTCCGGGCCGTCGAGCGGACCTGTTGAGCCGGCACGAAATCGCGCAATAATTGCGCCCGCCGTGACCGTAGTTGAAAGAGCGGCGCGCTGGGATCGCCACCGATGAAATGGCCGCGCAAGCGATCGCCCTGCTCGACAAGCAAAGCCCGCGCCCGCTAGACCGAAACCTTGGTTTTCGAGTAGATCTCGGCGAGGAACTGCTCGACGGCCACCGCGGCATGGGTGGCCCGCGCCGACCCGAAGATGTCAAAGGCGTGCTGCGCCAACGGTAGCTCGGCGTAGACCACCGGCTGCCGGCTGACCTCGCCGAGGCGCGTGCTGAACGCCCGGCCCTGCTCTACCGGTATCAGTGAATCGTTGGTTCCGTGCAAGACGAAAAATGGCGGTGCGTCCGGGGTTACGTACGTGATCGGCGACGCGGCGCGGAAGGCTTCGTGGAGCTCGGCTCGCCTCAACTTGAACACATACTTGGCCAACGTTGGCGCCAGCAGCGGATGGATCGCATCGTCGCGGGTGAAATCGTAGAGGCCGTAGAACGGAACCGCGGCCCGCACGCTGGTGTCGACATCCTCGAACCCGGGCTGAAATTGCGGATCATTCGGCGTCAGCGCGGCCAGCGAGCTCAAGTGACCGCCGGCTGAGCCGCCGGTGATCGCCACCCATTCCGGGTCACCGCCGAACTCGGCGATGTGTTCCTTGGTCCACGCCAGCGCGCGCTTGACGTCGACGATCTGGTCCGGCCACGTCGAACGCGGGCTGAGCCGATAGTTGATCGCGATGCACACCCAGCCCAACTCGGCTAGGTGACTCATTAACGGATACGCCTGCTGCCGTTTGCTTCCCACCATCCAGGCACCGCCAGGCACCTGAAGCAGCACCGGCGCCTTACCGCCACGGTCGAGGTCGGGTCGGCGCCAGATGTCGAGATGATTCCGCGTGCCGTGTTCCCCGTAGGCGATATCGGTGTCGTGCGCATAGTCGCCGTAGATGCGCGCCATTCGGACCACGCCCGGCGACTTCGCCGTGCCCGGGCCCGCCGGGCGCTTCCACAAGCCTGCGGAGTCGGTGCGGCGGTCGGGACCCAGCCCAGTATCGAGCGCCGCAGTCAGCGGCTGCCCGGACTGGTGGCCGATGCGATTGAGACCTAGCAGACCCAACCAGGACAGCGCCGACACCAGCCAGCTGAATCTGCACAGCTGCGGCGAGATTTTGCGGGTCACCTCGGCCAGCATCGCGAAGTGAGCGGCCATCACGTGCAGCGGCAATTCCGATGCGAACACCCCGAAGCTGAAGGCATACATCGACAGATATCCACGCTTGCTCAGCGGTCGATAGCCATTGGCCGTAACCGCGACGCCGGCCAGCGAAGCCAGCACAGCTACCAGTTTCTTCACGGCCACCACTTAACCACAGCAGTTTAGCCACTTAAACCACTTGCGCCACTTGGGTTTCGCGGTCGGAAAACTTGTCACACGCCGTCGTTATTATTCGAACATGTGTTCTAGTAGTCGTGAGGAGGTCGTCGAGGTGCTCGACGCGCTCGAGGCCGATTACAAACGCGCCGTGGACCTGACGTTCGATGTGCTCACCACACCTGAGCGGTTGGC
>NZ_JAVKSG010000003.1:106123-140830 GCF_039583785.1 Mycobacterium sp. | reverse complement strand
GCGGCGGCGGTGGTGGCGGTGGCGGTGCCGGTGACGGCGGGCCCGGAGGTAACGGCGGCAACGGCGGTGACGGTGCATCAGGTTCGTCGCCTGGCGCTGCGGGGACGGGAGGGATCGGTGGCGCTGCCCACGGCGGGACTGGTGGGGACGGCGGTAACGGTGGCAACGGTGGCAGCAATAGTGCGCAAAGCACCGGCGGGAACGGCGGTAACGGCGGGCAGGTCGGTCCGGACGGCAACGGTCGCGGCGGGGACGGCGGCAATGGTGGCAACAGCGCCATCAGTGGACCCGGCGGCGACGGCGGCGACGGCGGCAGCGACGGCACCCCTGGCACGCCCGGCGCCCCTGGATAAATCAATTCCAACGACGGCAGCGGCGCCGGGTATGAGCCAGAACCTGACGGCGAACTGGAGTCCCGGAGGCAGTCCATGATGCGGGCGGGATATCGCTGGTGGGTCGGAGTGTGCGTGTTCGTGCTGTTGCTGGCCGTCGTGTGTGCTCCCGCCGCCTCCGCGGCGCTCCCGCTGGGCGGCGGGGCTGGCATCGTTGTCGGCGGCACGTATTGCACCTTGACCACGATCGGTCACGACAAGACGGGGGGGCTGGTGGGTTTCACCGCCGCGAGCTGCGGCGGACCCGATTCTCCGGTCGTCGCCGAAGGCTCTGAAAGCCTCGGCCCCGTGGGTACCGTGGTGGCCATCCCCAACGACCCTGGTCTGAGGTACGCGGTGATCAAATTCGACTCCGCTAAAATCACCCCGATCCCTAACTTCGCCGGTTTCGTCATCAACGGCATCGACACCCGCCCCTTCGAGTGGCACCAGCCACTGTGCCGACTCGGGGCGGCCACCGGTGACTCCTGCGGCCGCATCGGCTCCCTTCCCTTTGGGGGCCGGCGAATATCCATGGGCGGGGGCGCCTACCAGCCCGGCGATAACGGCGGCCCGGCCACGTCCGATGGCCTGCTTCTCGGCCTGATCACCGGCGGCCAGTTCGTCCCGCCCGACCTGCAGGGATCGCCGCCGCATCAATTCACAGAGATGATGCTGTTCAGCGCCGTCCTTGATGATGTCAATAGCGCTGGTGGCCCTGGCGCGGGATTCATCCCGATTCCGGCCTGATGCTGGGTGGTCGCGACGATGGATCAGGCTTTGGAAGCGATGCAGCGCCAGGTTGGATCAAACCACGGCGCAGAAAAACCTTATGGTTTTACCGCGCATAGCTGAAGAGACGCTGGAGTTGACGGCATTCGCCGATGGGTTAGACGTCCGCGACGCGGATGCACCGAGCAAGTATCCCTACTTACCCGGCTGAGCACGAGACTGTTTGCTGGACGACAGGTGTGCTCGTCCCGCAGTTCGACACCCATCCGCGAGCTGGTTACCCGATGCGATCGACGGACTTGCCAAGGTCGACGGAATCCTGGCCGGTGTGGGGCGCCAGCCGCAGCTACTGACACGCCGCTGATCCGCAACCGCCGCGAGTACCGACGGATCGTGGACAGGTACAACGGGATCGGGCCGACCTGGTGCGGTGGGAACTCTCGGCTCTTACAAGTCATAGGCACCTCCGGGTGTCGATGACCCGGCCGCGGGCTTGGCCCTACGCCTCCGTCGGCTCGCGCTCATCCTCCGTGACCGGCGCGCAGGTGAGGTCAGAAGCTCTGCAACGGGCTGCTGGGTGAACTTGGCGACCAAGTCGTCGATCCGTGCCTTGGTTGCGCTCAATCCGACATCCAAGGGCGATGCTGTTGTTGTTGCCGGGCATTCAGGGTGACCACGTTGAGGTGGGGGTAGCGGCGTTGAGCGCGAGGATGCTTCGGTCGAATCCGTGCGGCGGCATGGTGATGATGTCGCAGTGTCGTCGAGGCCATCGCGATCGGGGGATTATTTCGGTGATCATCGCGGTGCCCGAAGACCATGGCGGGGTGATCGGCTGGCGCCGTGGCAGTTTCACGCCCTGCAGCCAACACGAGTTGACCCCTTCCCGGATGACTCGTGGCAGACCACCCTGGTGTGCCATGCCGTCTGCAGCGCCCGATGATCATCGTCCGCACCACGGAATGGGCCGAGCAGGCCCTGGACGCGGGCTAGACCGACTGCCCACGCTGATGCAATGCGTGTATCTCCACGTCTTCCTCTCGTGTGAGCATAAGAAAGCGGACCTCCTTCGACTGGAGCTGTTGGCGTCAGACACCAGCAGCATCGAAGGAGGCCCGCCCTCAATGGCGGAGCCACGCGGTGAGCACTTTCTATGAGCAGAACTGAGCAGTTTCAGTGAGCGCCATCACTGGTGCGCATCATCGAAGCGGCGCGCACGCCTACTCCGTGGTCGGACTGATGTTGCCTCTGTCTATTCGGGGCCGTGGGCGAAGACGGAATCGAGGTAGGAGGCGACCAGGGTGATCTGGTCGTCGAGGTTCTCCTCGCAGACGGATTCGAGGTGTTCCTTGCGGCGCCATGCGGCCCATTTCGGTTGTGCGACTGCGCCGTAACCGGTCAGGTGCGATGCGACGGGTTCGAGGGTGACGCCACGGTGGCGCGCGACAGCCCGTGCCGAGCGGAGCAGTTCATCAGGGTCGATGCCGTGGCGGGCGAGTGCGACGATGTCGACGTAGTCACGCCAGCGGGTGCTGGTGATGCCGCGTTCGAGGATGGTGACGCCCTTCTCGGCGATGGTGGAGCTCACCCCAGCATCTCCAACGCCTGCAGGACCGGGGACTTCGCCCGCGGTAGGCGAGACGCAACGTCGATCAGCCGGGCCGGTTTGCCGCCTCGGCGCAGCCATTCGCGCAGCGCGTCGCGCGCCAGTTCGTATCCGACCTCACCGCGGAGCCGGAACGCGTCGGCAATCGACCGCTCCGGCGAGTAGATTCCGATCGTCTGATTCGATCCCGGGATCGTGATCTGCTCGCGTCCGATCTCGAATGTGGTGCGGTCGAATTGGTGCCACGCGATCGCACCCGTGCTCGCCGGTGTTCTCGACCCCCGGGGGATCGCAACGTCCAGCGCGGCGGGGATCGCGTCGGTCAGGTCGTGATAGGCGAGCGCGGAGGTCAGGCAGATCGTCGCATCGGGGCGCCTTGTCGCCGCCTCGATCTGATCCCAGTCGGCAGCCGAGGCCTCCGCGGGCAGGTAGATGCCGCGGGCGATGCGGTCCAGCCGGCCCGCACGCGCGTCACGGTAGAGCGCGCTGCGCGACAGGCCACCCTGCGCTGCCGTGCTCGGCGTCAGGGCTTCCATCGACACCACCGCCTCTCCCGAGAAATGATACGGAACGTCTACACGTAATCGTACCTGTAGACGTTCCGTATCTGAGCGGGATGAGGCCGCAGATGAGCGGGGCGGGCGGCCCGCCCAGATAACTGAAACTTTCGGTTGGGTGATGTAAGGCGATGACCGCGGGCTATACGAGGCATTGAGGTTTTCTAACTAATAGTTTCCTCGTTGGAGGGTTGAGAGGACGATTGCGGCGGCGACGATTGCTCCGATTCTGTTGGGGTGTTGCCGGATGCGGCGTAGGCATCGCCACCGTTCTTTGAGTTCGGCGTTGGCGCGCTCCCCGAGCGCCCGTAGGCCGGTCAGCAGGGTGTTATAGCAGGTGGTGTCGGCGTCCAGATCGCGGCCTTTGACCGGGTGCTGCACCCCGATGCCAGCACCCTGGTAGCCCTTGTCGGTCAGCGTCGGTCAGCGTCGGTATGCCCTCGGGGCGAGCCACGTGGGGTCCTTCCCTGTTCGGTGTCTTTGTCGAAACCGAATCTTCGGGAACGGACCCCACGTCCGTGCTCACGACACGCCGATCGCATCATCACCAATCACACCAGGATCACAGGCCCCAAGTGAGAAAACCTCAATAGTGATTTCTGTAGTCTCCTCGGGAACCGGAGCCCCTGGCGGTAGGCCCTGCGGGCGAGTGAACTGCGCGTCCAGGTCGAATTCGCCATGCGGCTGACCAACGCCCATTGCCGGCGATCCGGGTGCCCACTATTTGCGGAAGCCGGGTCAATGGCAGGTCGCGCATCTGGCCGCTGACCACGACGGAGCATCCAGTCAGCGTGTCACGATGAGGTGCGCGCCATGCGTCGTCAGGAAGGAATCGACCAAATCGACGACGACCCAATGCCGGTCTTTGTCGATACCAACGACGACGCCGAGATTAGAAGTAATGCCGTTGAGGTCGACCGTGACCGGGGAGCCAAGAACCTCGGCGGCGATCGGCTTGGACGGGTCGTCGGCGGCCACAACAACCCGCTCGATGTTGCTGGGAATATCACGGATCTCGGGCGTGGCCGCGGGGTCAAGGACATGCCCGGTGACAACCTCACCGAAGCTATTGGTCCACGTGACCGGCGCCTTACCCTGTTCGACTGGCTGGACCGACTGCACCAACGTGCTGGCCGGCGGCTTGCCGTTGACGGTGACTTCAACCGGCAGCGCCCAATTAGGCTGCCCTGCAGTCAAGACCGCCAGGAGAGACGTGGGAATGGTCCACGGCGCGTCACCGTCGGCCGGCGTTTCCTCGCCGGGGCTCACATAAGTGATCACACCGATCTTTGTGCGCGTCGGGCTCTGGCCCCGGCCGCTGGCTTTCATCACCGCCACCGGAGCGTGGTCGTTGCCCTGGGCGCACTGCGCAGCAGTGATAAAGGCGGGGAAGTGTTCGCCGTTGCGGGTGGTGTCGGGATAGTCGATGTAGAAACCCGTCAAGCACACTTTAGCGGTAGCGTTGTCGCCCACCATGATTGGCGTTGCCGGGCGTAGACCCGACACCGGTCCGGACACCGGGACTCCCTCGTTGACAGTAGGCGGAAACAGCCCGGGAGGTGTTGCCGTCGCGGCGTGCGTACTCGCCGACGGCGTCGCGGTAGGACCGCTGTTTTTCGGCCCGCACCCGGCGATGAGAGTCCCGCTGGCGGTGATGGCTACCGCCGCAGTTATCGCAGGGACAATTGCTCGTACCTGGATCATGATTTGTCTTTTCGAAGCTGTGTGAACTGGATTGCCTTGTCTTGCAACGGCACGTGTGGGCCAGGCCGGATGCAGCCAGGTCGCGAATCGTCGGCAGTTGTGTGCTCCGCATGCTCACTTCGGTGGGCGTATGGTCGTTCGGGTTCCGTCGGGCCAGACGATATCACCGGTCTCAGGGTCCTGTTTGGCGCCGCAGGTAGTTGCGTCTTTGAGGAGCTCACCATAATCGCGCACAAGCTTGCCTCGTTCTCGCTGGAGTTCTTGACCGCGCTCATACTCGGAGAGCTCGTACGGATTGTTCTTGTTGAACAAGTGACCGGGCGGATACTTAGCATCGTATTCACTGATTTCCTTTGTGAGCCTGTCCCTTTCGGCGCACCAGTCAGCGAATTTTTTGATCAGCTTCGCTTGCTCTTGAGGATCGCAACGGGGAGGTTCTGTGTCGAATTCGTCGTGCGGGCGGCCGTCGCCAAGCTCGGAGTATTGCTGGCCGATGGTTTGAATCCGCGCCCCGATGGCGTTGAGGTCTCCGTGGGTCTGGCGCACGACGTCGGCGATGTCGCTGACCCCCTGGCGGGCGATCGGCAGCTGCTGTTCTAGATCGCCGGAGTCCGGCAGCGTCGCGGCAGCGTCATTCACCCACTGCCGGACGCTGTCGAGGTTTTGCCGGCCGGCGGTCACCGCCTGCGCCGAGCGGGTGACCTCGGCGCCCAGCTGCTGGTCAAGCTCCGCCATCCGGGCCAGCCGCCGCGCCTGGCGGCTGTTGGCGTCGGCGTAGGTGTCGGCCGCGTGGCCCGTCCACCGTTCGCCCGGTGCGGCCGCCTGCACCCGGGACTGCAGTTCGCGCAGCTGCGCGCTGGTGTCCAGCCCGCTGCCGTCCTGCGGCGTGCCCTCGCCCATCGTGGAGCGTGCCTGCGACCACGTCGCATGGAAGGCTTCGATAGGCCCCACGGCATCCTCCGAAAAACAACGGCGTATTCGTCTTTTAACGCCCGCCCGGTCCGCTCTGGACAGAAGTTCTGGTGGGGCGCGCCGTCAGCTGAACACCGTCTGCCCGTCGACGTCGAGCAGATACCGCTCGGTGCCCTGCTCGACCCGCGGCGCATCGCCGGCCAGCGCCACCGCGATCTTGTTGCTGGCATTACGCATCACGTCCAGTGTCAGCTCGACGGCTTCGGCGGCGCAGAAGTGCTTGTGCACGCCCGCGGCGACGTCGGCGCCGATCGAACCCGGCGACCAGATCAGCGCATCCGCGTAGCGCAGTGCGGCCTTGTGACGGTCGGTCAACTGCGTCGACTCCTCGAATCTTGCGATGTCCTCATACAGCGTCTCCGTCCCACCGGCGTCCAGCGCCGTCGTCTCCCGCAGTGACGTGCACAGCCGGCAGTTGTGCTGGGTCGCGCCGCGCAACCGGACCACTTCGGCCGTCAGCGCGTCGAGCTCACGCAACCGGGCCACGGTCGGCAGAAAGGTGTTGAACACCAGGTCGGACGGATCGGTGTGGTGATCCCACGCCAGGGGTCCGGGCACCCAGCCGAGGTAGGCGTCACCGACCCCGAGCGCTTCCAGCCCGGCACGCACCCGCGGCACGAAGTCGGCGATGTACATCTGCACCACGGTGCCGAACGTATCGTCGCCCAGCGCTTTCCACAGCTTCGAGCGCTGCCCGCCGGTTGTCGCCGAGACGTCGACGCTGAACTGCTCGGCGAACTCGGCGACGACGTCCGCTGAAGCCGGATCCACCGGCGCGGGAAGCGCCGGCAAGCCGAGAGTCGTCGCGCACACCCCGCGAACCAGCGCGGTCAATCGCCCGTCGCCGGGAGACAACGCCACCAGTCGGGTCAGGTCGTCGTGCGCCACCACAGTGCGATTATGTCGCTTGGCTCACCGATGACATGTGAAAGTCCGGAATCCGCAGCGACGGCATCGCCGCGCGGGTGACCCAGTCGCCCCATTCGCGCGGCAGCGTCTGCTCGCTGACGCCGGCCTGGCTGGCCCGCCGCAGCAGATCCAGCGGGCTCTCGTTGAAGCGGAAGTTGTTGACCGCCGCGCTCACCTCGCCGTCTTCGACGAGGTAGACGCCGTCGCGGGTCAGCCCGGTCAGCAGCAGCGTGGTGGGGTCGACCTCGCGCATGTACCACAGCGTGGTCAACAGCAGCCCGCGCTCGGTTGCCGCGATCAGGTCGGCGAGTTCGGTGCTGCCGCCGGTCATCAGGATGTTCTCGGCGGCGACGGCGACCGGGGCGCCGAACTCGACGGCCGCGGCCCGCGGGTAGGCCAGCGCGTTGATCACGCCGTCTCGGATCCAGTCGACCCGGCCGATATTCATGCCGTTGTCGAAGATCGACAGCGTCTCCGACGAACTCGTCGCCGTCACGAACGGCGCGCAGCCCAATCCGGGCGCCGCCGGATCGGAGTACAGCGTCAGCGGCAGGTCGGTCAGCTTCTCCCCCACCCGGGTCCCGCCAGCCGGCGCGCTGAGCGCGGTGCGGCCCTCCTGCGCACCGCGGCCGGTCATCGACCAGCCCAGGTAGATCATCATGTCCGCGACGGCGGACGGCGGCAGGATGGTCTCGTAACGGCCCGCCGGCAACTCGACCCGACTGGCAGCCCAGCCCAGCCGCATCGACAGCTCGTCCAGTAGCGAATCCGTCGACACACCAACGAAATCCGGGGTGCCGACACCCGCCCAGGCGCTGGCACCGGCACGCTTGGCGTTGATCTCCACCGAGCCAGCGGGCTGGGTGTGGCGACGCCGCAGTCCGGTCGACGTCGCCAGGAACGTTGTCTCCACGGTGTGCTGCGCGAAGCCGTACAGCTGGTCGCTGCCGCGGAATCCACGGGCCAGCGGTTCGGCGATGGCTGCGAACACCTCGGGGCCGGTCGACGGAATCGGAGCATCCCAGTCGTCCGGTGCGGTGTTGCCGCTCAGCAGCGGCGCGCCATCACGGGCTTCGGGTGCGGCGATAGCAGCAGCTTGCGACGCGGCGACCAACTCCGCGATGGCCGCCGGCTCCACCTCGGCCGTGGTCAGCGAACCCACCCGTGCGGTATCACGTTCGCGCGCAATCGAAATCACCGTGGTCTGCCGTACCGTCGACACCCCGTTGGTGGTCATCGAGTTGTTGGCCCACCGCAGCGATGTACTGGAGCGGTCGCTGACCAACACGATGGTCTCGGCGGCGCGGCCCAGCGTGGCCGCGGTCTCCAACGCGATGTCGATGACCTGCTGCGGGCCGATCACAGGCCGCCCTCCGTACGCGTGTTGAGCACGTTGACGCCGCGGAACAGCGCCGACGGGCAGCCGTGGCTGACAGCGGCCACCTGACCCGGCTGGGCCTTGCCGCAGTTGAACGCCCCGCCCAGTCGCCAGGTCGACGCGCCACCAACGGCATCCATCGAATTCCAGAAGTCGGTCGTGGTGGCCTGATAGGCCACATCGCGCAGTTGGCCGTCGCGGCGTCCGTCCCGGATGCGGAAGAACCGCTGGCCGGTGAACTGGAAGTTGTAGCGCTGCATATCGATTGACCACGACCGGTCGCCGACGATGTAGATACCATCCTCGACCCGGGCGATCAACTCGTCGGTGCTGAGGTCTTGCGGTCCGGGTTGCAGCGACACGTTGGCCATCCGCTGGATCGGCACGTGATGCGGTGAATCGGCGTACGAGCAGCCGTTGGACCGGGCCTGGCCCAGCCGCGGCGCGAACGCCCGGTCCAGCTGATAGCCCACGAAGATCCCGTCGCGCACCAGATCCCAGCTCTGTGCGGCCACCCCCTCGTCGTCGTAACCGACGCTGGCCAAACCGAATTCGACGGTGCGGTCGGCGGTCACGTTCATGATCGGCGACCCGTACCGCAGTGCGCCGAGCTTGTCGGGGGTGGCGAACGAGGTGCCCGCGTAGGCCGCTTCATAGCCGATGGCGCGGTCGTATTCGGTTGCGTGGCCGATGGATTCGTGAATGGTCAGCCACAGGTTGGTGGGGTCGATCACCAAGTCCTTACGCCCGGGCGTGACGCTGGGCGCCTTGATCTTCTCGGCCAGCAGCGCCGGCAGCTCCGCCAGCTCGTCGGTCCAGTTCCACACGTCATCGCCGGCCAGCACCTCCCAGCCGCGGCCCATCGGCGGCGCCAGCGTGCGCATCGAGTCGAAACCGCCGCCGGGGTCCACGGTCACCGCTTCGAATCGGGGCTGCACCCGCACCCGCTGCTGGGTGATCGACGAGCCCGCGGTGTCGGCGTAGAAGGTCTGCTCCTTGACCGACATCAGGCTGGCCGACACGTGGTTGATGCCATCGGCGGCCAGCAGCCGGCCGGAATATTCGTCGAGCACGGTGATCTTGTCGGCCAACGGCACCGTGAACGGGTCGGTGCGATAGCTCGACACCCAGGTGGCGTCGGTATACACCGGCTCGGCCGCCAGCTCGACGCGGTCGGTGTTGAGCTCCGCCAGCGTGCGGGCCACCGCCACCGCGCGGCGGGCGGTGTCCGCGGCAACGTCCGGTGACAGTTCGGCGTGCGACGCGAAGCCCCAGGTGCCGTCGACCACCACCCGCACGGCCAGGCCGATGTCGCAGTTGAGCACCGCAGCCTCGAGCTCGCCGTCGCGCAACTGGATGACCTCGTTGACCAGTCGGTGAATTCGCAGGTCGGCGTGCCCGGCCCCGGCGGCGGTGGCGGCGGCCAGCGCGGCGTCAGCCAACTCGTGGCGCGGCAGGCTGAGGAAGTCGGCGTCGATCCCCCGGTTCGGTGTCACGACAACCACCGTATCGACCGCTTTACTAGCCTTATGGGGGTGACCTCCAGACGCCGTTCGACCGCGCTGGGATATGCCTTGATCGCACCGAGCCTCTTCGGGGTCGTGACGTTTCTGCTCCTGCCGATCCTGGTGGTGGTGTGGCTGAGTTTGCACCGCTGGGACCTGCTCGGGCCGATCGAGTATGTCGGAGGCCAGAACTGGCGCTCGGTACTGCGGGACAACACCTTCGGCAACTCACTGCTGGTGACATGTGCATTCGTGGCGATCGTGGTCCCGGTGCAGACCGTGCTCGGATTGGCCGTCGGGGCGCTGCTGGCGCGCGAACTGCCCGGTAGTGGCGTGTTCCGCACGATCTACGTCCTGCCGTGGATCAGTGTCCCGCTCGCGATTGCGGTGCTGTGGCGCTGGATTCTGGCACCCACCGACGGCGCCGTCAGCACGGTGCTGGGGCATCGCATCGAATGGCTCACCGATCCCGGGCTGGCCCTACCGGTGGTGTCGGCGGTGGTCATCTGGAGCAACGTCGGCTACGTCGCACTGTTCTTCCTGGCCGGCATCCTGGCGATTCCCGACGAGATCCACTCGGCGGCGCGCACCGACGGCGCGACGTCCTGGCAGCGGTTCTGGCGCATCACGCTGCCGATGCTGCGGCCGACCATGTTCTTCGTGCTGGTCACCGGAGTCGTCAGTGCCGCACAGGTTTTCGACACGGTTTACGCGTTGACCGGTGGTGGACCCCAGAACCGCACCGATCTGGTCGCGCACCGGATCTACGCCGAAGCGTTCGGTGCCGCGGCCGTTGGTCGGGCTTCGGTGATGGCGGTCGTGCTGTTCGTCATCCTGGTGAGCGTCACCCTCGCACAGCACCTGTACTTCCGACGGCGGATCAGCTATGACCTCACCTAAAACGCCCTCGTCGGTCTTGGTGTACGCCGGCCTGGCGGTGGGCGCGGCCGTAACGCTGGCGCCGTTCGGGTTCGGTCTGTTGACCTCGTTCACGTCGGCGCACCAGTTCGCCACGGGCACGCCGTTGACCTGGCCGCGGCCGCCGACGCTGTCCAATTATTCCGGCTTGGCCGGTCACGGGTTCAGTCGCGCCCTCGCGGTCACAGCGCTGATGACGGCGACCAGCCTGTTGGGGCAGCTGACCTCGTCGATATTCGCTGCGTACGCCTTCGCTCGGCTGCGCTTTCCCGGCCGCGACGCACTGTTCTGGGTCTACCTCGCGACGCTGATGGTGCCGGGCAGCGTGACAGTCGTACCGCTGTACCTGATGATGTCGCAGCTGGGACTGCGGAACACGTTCTGGGCGTTGGTGTTACCATTCGTCTTCGGCTCCCCCTACGCAATCTTTTTGCTGCGTCAGCACTTCCGCGCAATCCCCGACGATCTGATCAACGCGGCCTACCTCGACGGCGGCACTACCTTGGACGTGATCGTGCACGTCGTCGTGCCGTCCAGCCGAGTCGTCATCGTCACGCTGGCGCTGATCACCGTGGTGTCGGAGTGGCACCACTTCCTGTGGCCGCTGATCATCACCAGCGGCAGCAGATGGCAGGTACTCACGGTGGCGACGGCCGCACTGCAGTCCCGCTACAACGCGCAGTGGACGCTGGTGATGGCCGCGGTGTGGGTGGCCGTCGTGCCGCTGCTGGTGTTGTTCCTGATTTTCCAGCGGCACATCGTCCGCTCGATCGTCGTCTCGGGGCTCAAATGACCCAGCCGATCCGCGAGACAGACGTGATGGCCGTGAATTTCTCGAAAATACAACCCTCACTGCAGTTTCGCGGCGGACAGGCAACGCAATGAGCAGGCTACGGTTCTCCACGCGAGTCACGCTGGCCTGGCTGCTGGTCGCCGCGTCACTGGTCGCCGCGGCGGTGCTGCTGGACGTGACGGCACGACCACCCGGCGGCAAAACCGTTGTCACCGTTCGGCTATGGGACCAGCAGGTAGCCGAGGCGTACCGATCGTCATTTGCGGCGTTCATGAAGACGCATCCCGACATCGACGTGCAGACCGACGTCGTCTCCTATTCCACCTACTTCGACACGCTACGCACCGACGTCGCCGGCGGCACCGCCGACGACATTTTCTGGCTGTCCAACGCCTACCTGGCCGGATACGCGGACAACGGTCGACTGCTGGATATCGGCGCGACCTTGGGGTCCGATGTCGCGACGACGTGGGAGTCGTCGGTGGTCGGGCAGTTCACCCGAAACGGGACGCTGTGGGCGGTCCCTCAACTAACCGACGGCGGTATCGCGGTCTACTACAACGCGGACCTGCTCGCCGCCGCCGGAGTCGACCCTGCCACGTTGGACACACTGCGGTGGAGCCTGGGCGGCGACGACACCCTGCGCCCACTGCTGGCCCGGCTCACCGTCGACGTCGACGGACGTTCGGCGAGCACGCCGGGTTTCGACCCCAACCGCATCCCGCGGTGGGCCTATAACGCAGCCAACGACCCACAGGGCATCTATCTCGACTACATCGGGTCGGCGGGCGGAGTGTTTCAGGACGGTGATCGCTTCGCGTTCGACAATGCCGGCGCCGTCGAGGCTTTCACCTATCTGGTCACGCTGATCAACCATGACCACGTCGCGCCGCCGGCGTCGGACACCAACGAGAACGGCGATTTCTCCCGCAACCAGTTCCTGGCCGGCAGGATGGCGCTGTTTCAGTCCGGCACCTACAACTTGGCCACGATCGCCGGGAAAGCCACCTTCCGCTGGGGCGTGGCGATGCTGCCCGCCGGTCCGAAGGGCCGGGTCAGCGTCACCAACGGTATTGCTGCGGCCGGCAATTCGGCCTCCCCACATCCCGACGCGGTACGCCAGGTGCTGGCCTGGATGGGCAGCACCGGGGGCAACCAGTACGTGGGCGCCCAGGGCAGCGCCATTCCCGCAGTCACCGCAGCGCAGAACACCTTCTTCGATTACTGGCTGCGCAAAGGTGTCAATGTGAAGCCCTTCTTCGACGTTCTCAACGGCCCGCACATCGCTGCTCCCGGCGGCGCCGGCTTCGCCGCCGGCAATCAGGCGATCAAGCCCTATTTCGACGAGATGTTCCTTGGCCGTAGCGATATCGCGACGACCCTGCGCCTGGCTCAGGACGCGGCTAACGCGGCCGCACGCCGCTGACGCCGGTGTGGATCTCGAGTGCAACAGCCGCGGCGCACGTCACGATCGTAATGGCGATCGCGATCCAGTCAGCCCGTTTCGGTCGCGACGGAACCGCCGAAATCTGGCCGATGCCACCACGCGCGGTGATGGCGTCACCCATCTCGTCGGCTCGGCGCAGGGTCACCGTGAGGGCCGCGGCGATCAGGTCGACCGCTTCCCGGGCCGCGCGCCGCCGACGCGCCCGGCGGGTGTCCGCGACCCGTCTGGGCCGCAATCGGCGCGCGGCATACAGCAACCGGAATTCGTCGATCAGCATCGGGAATGCGCGCAGCGCCAGCGCAATCGTGACGGCCCACTCGTCGACGGGTATCCGCAACCATCGCAGCGGTCGGCCCAAAGTGGCTACCGCAGGCGCTATTTCGGCGACATTGGTGGTCCACGACACCATCGCTCCCAGGCTCAATAGCACGAACGACAACGTGGTGATCCGCAGGAAATTCAGCAACCCGCCGAGCCCGATCGGAACTCCGGCCAGATGCATGATCGGGCTGCCACCCGCGAACGCTGCGGAGACCCCGCCGAACACCAACAGGATCCACAGCCAGTGCGGCACATCGGGCAGGGCGCCGCGCGGGATGTGCGCGAGCCGGGCCGCAGTGACCACCAGCGCGGCCACCAGCCCGATGGCGATCCAGCCCGGATAGAACGTCAACAGGACCGAGACGGAAAAGACCGCCAATAGTTTGGTGCCGGCCCACAGGTCGTGGACCACGGAGCTGCCGGGCACCGGACGCAACAGCACCACCGAGCGAGGTGGCCGACGTTTTGACCGTTCCCCCGATGACGCCGTCGTCATGACAGTCCCCCGGCCGCCGTCGAGACCGCGTGCAGCACCCCGTCACGAAGATCCAACGTGTGCGGGCAGAGGTCTTCCAAGCCCGCGAAGTCGTGCGAAATCACCACGACGGTCAGACCCTGCTCGCGGCGCAACTCCTCGATCAGGCGCACCAACCCGCGCTGCGTGACGGCGTCCACGCCGGCCAGTGGCTCGTCGAGAATCAGCGCCCGCGGCGAGCGGGCCAGCAGCCCGGCCAGCACCACTCGGCGCATCTGACCGCCGCTGAGCTGATCGATGCGCCGGTTGGCCAGGCCGCTGTCCAGCCCGACGACACCGAGCGCGGCAATGACGCGATCGTGGTCCTTGGGTGAAAAGCCAGCGGCAGAGGCGACTTCCAAGTCGACCCGGCTGCGCATCAACTGCAATCGCGCCGCCTGGAACGACAGCGCAACCGCCCCGACTTGTTCGTGGGAGGGTCGGCCGTCGAGCAGGCAGGTGCCGGTGGTCGGGACCGTCAGCCCGGCCAGGATCCATGCCAGCGTCGACTTGCCCGAGCCGTTGCCGCCGTGGATCAGCAGGCCTTCACCCTGGTGTACCGAAAAGCTGACGTTGCGCAACGCGGCCTTGGCCCAGGGGGTCCCGCTGTTGTATTCGTGGCTGACGTCGTTGACCTGGAGGATCGCGGGGCCAAACTCGTGGCCGGGCACCGGGGTCGCCGCGGGCGCGGCGATCGTGCCGACCATGCTGGTGTTGTCGCCGGACTCACTGAGACTGATTGTGCTGTCGGCGGATTCGGCCTCGCTGTGGTAATGGGTGATGTGCACGACCGCCGTGCGGTGGCGCTGTTTCAGGCCGGACAGCACGCCGAGCAGCGCGTCACGACCCTCTTGGTCGACCATGCTGGTTACCTCGTCGGCGATGAGCATCGCCGGCTCGCGCGCCAGCGCAGCCGCTACCGCCAGTCGCTGCAGTTCGCCGCCGGAGAGACTTCCGGTGTCGCGTTCGGCGTGCGATTCCAGTCCGACTTCGCGCAGCAGTGCGGCCACGTCGGTCGTCGTCCCCGGCGGCAGACCCCAGACCACGTCGTCGGCGACCCGGGTGCCCAGCACCTGAGATTCCGGGTGCTGCATGACGATAGCGGTCCCGCCCATCCGGCCCAGGCCCACCGATCCTGGACGTTCAATGGTGCCCGACGTCGGTTCCCGCCCGGCCAGTACCAGCATCAGGGTGGTTTTGCCGGAGCCGTTGGCCCCGGTGATCGCCAGATGTTCGTCGGGCTTGACCTCTAGGTCGACCGGCCGCAGCGCGTCGTGGTCGGTGTTGGGATAGCGGAAACGGACTTGGTTGAGCCGCACTGGAACTGGGCCGACCGGCGCGCTGTCGACGGGCGCGTCGAGCTTGTGCACGTCGGGTATGCCGCGCATCCGGTCCAGCACCCGCGACAGTGCCCACCAACCGATCAGCGAGACGACGACGATCGAGACGGTACCGTTGGCGAAGATCAGCCAGGGCCAGTAGTTCAGCGCTTCGGCGAGGACCCATTGGAGTTTTCCCGCCGACCATTCCAGAGTGGTCCCGATGCGGGGGCCCATCGGGAAGTGGTGCTCGGTCGTGAAGCGCCCGATCGACCGCAAGACGGCCGCGACACCGTTGATGTTCGCGGTGATCGCATCGAAGATCAGGTGCCGCAGCCGCGAGAGCAACGCCAGCGCCGCGACCGTGACGACGTTGAACGCCGCTCCGGCGAGCAGCGACACCACGACAACCGTCCCGGTGCCGCGGCCCCGGCGTTTGACGACCCCGGTCAGCCCGCCCACGTAGGCGCTATGGCCCACCGTCATCAGGCCGCCCAGACCGGCGATCAGGAAGGCGATCAAGCCGGCGGCCACCGTCCCGGCGATCAGCACCCGGAAGCGGTAACGGTAGGCCAGCAACCCCATCGGCACGGTCCCCAGCAACGCCAACGCACCGGCGAACGGAACGACGATGGAGATGATCGCAGTCGCCGCGCACAGCGCAGCCATCACCGACGCCTGCGCGAGTTCGCCGGGACGCAGCGAGCGGGACGTAGGTGTCCGGCTCGCTGGGCGAGTCGCGTTCATTGCATCAATTCTGCCAGCTGTCGCGGGGTGCTCCCGCGAGCAGACGATGGGCGGTCGATCGAGTTAACCAGACTGAAATTGCCCGGTTCATGGTCTAGATAGCCTGGCTATGCAACTATATATGCATGACGTCACCCGCAACCGCTGAGCGCGGCGCTGCCGAGGAGGCTGTCCCCGGCCTGGGTGCGGATCTGCTCGCCGTCGTCGCCCGACTCAACCGCTACGCCACCCAACGCATCCAGATGCAATTGCCGGCCGCGCAGGCCCGTCTGCTGTCGACCATCGACGCCCACGGCGAGGCACGAATCTGTGACCTGGCAGCGATGGACCACTGCTCGCAGCCGACCATGACCACGCAGGTGAGACGCCTCGAAGAGGCCGGCCTGGTCACCCGCGCCATCGACCCCTGCGACGCCCGCGCCGTGCGCATCAAGATCACCGCCGAGGGGATGAAGACGCTGAATCGGGTGCGAGCCGACCGCGCCAGCGCGATCGAGCCGCAACTGGCCGAGTTGGACGCCACCGATCGGCAGACTCTGGTGGATGCCGTCACCGTATTGCGCCGCCTACTCGAAGACGCCCGGGCCGTCCCGCGCACCGGCAGATCTCGCTAACCCTATGCCCCAACGCTGTCTGGCCAGCGCCAACGACCTACGGTCGCGTCTCGCTGCATGGTAGCGGCGGGATAATGGACTCTTGAGGCCAGCAGGTGGGCGAGGAAGGGGGTGGATGTGTCGCCGGCTACGTTCGGCTCTCCCTTGATCGTCTGGCTCGGCACCCAGCGGTACGACTTCCCGCCTGATCGCGACGTCACCATCGGCTCCAACGGCGGCGCGGACATCCGGCTCTACGACCTCGGCGGGCTGTCTGAGCCCCAGGTGTTGCTGCACTTCAACGGCATCGAGTGGATCGCCGTCGACCGCAGCGAAGCCGGCATGTACGTCGACGGGGTGCGAATGTCGACGATCTTCATCCACGAAGGCCGCGCGATCACCTTCGGCGACCCACAACACGGCCCACGGCTGGTGTTCCAGCTCTCCGCTCCGCCACCGCCGCCGCCGCCGCGCATCACGGCGCCCCCGCCGATGCGTCCTCAAGCACCCCCGCCTCCGCCTCCACGGCCGATGCCGCACTTTCAGCCACCGGCTCCGCCCCCACGGCCGATGCCGCACTTTCAGCCACCGACTCCGCCACCGCCGACTGTGGCCGCCCGGCTCGACGTCGGCACGCAGAAACTGCCGAAGCGCAAGCCGCGTCTTTCAAAGCGGCCGGCTCAGCAGCCCGCGCCGGCCGTGCGGCCGCAGCAGCCGAACGAAGAGCCCACGAGCACCCCGAAGCCCACACCGAGCAGCATCGCCGGTCCGCTGGAGGCGCGCCGCGTGCGCCTCTGTGTCGACGGCAAGCAGGCACTGACGGACCTCTCCTTCACCGCGTCGCCCGGCACGATCACCTCGGTGATCGGGCTGTCGGAAGCCAGCACGTCCGCTCTGGTCGACGTGCTCGCCGGCACGGTGCGGCCGAGCATGGGTGAGGTCGACTTCGACGGCCACGACGTTGCCGCCGACGATGTGCGTCCGCAGGTCGGAGTGGTACCGCGTCACGATCTGCTGCGGCCGCACCTGACCGTCGGGCAAGCGTTGCGGTACGCCGCCGAATTGCGTTTCCCGTCAAGCACTTCCGCCGAACAGCGAGGCGAGGCTGTGCGCTCGGTGCTGGAGAAGCTGGAGCTGACCGCGCTGCGCACCGCCAAAGCGGGAACGCTGACCCGCGAGCAGCGCAAGCGTGCATCGCTGGCGGCGGAACTGCTGACCGATCCCGCGCTGATCGTCTTCGACGAACCGACCGTCGGCCTCAATCGGCAAGCTGCGCAACGGATCACGGCGAAGCTTCGGCAACTCGCCGACGAGGGGCGCGTTGTCCTAGAGGCGACGACGGCACCCACCGAACTCGATGTCTGCGACCAGGTGCTGCTGCTCACCCCGACCGGCATTCCGGTGTTCGCCGGTCCGCCGGCGCAGATCGGGCCGCAGCTGGGCACGACCGACTGGGCCGAGATCGTCGAGCGAGCCCGTACCGACCCGTACGGCGCGCACGAGGATTACCTCGCGCGCCGAGCTGAGCCGCCATCGCCGGAACCGCCGCCGGGACCATCCGAGCCGCCGTGCGCCCCTGCGCCGCAACGAAACATGTTGCGCCAGATCGCGGTTTCGACTCGTCGTCAAGCCTGGCTGATGATCGGCGATCAGCGCTACTTCACCTTCCTGGCGATTCTTCCGGTGCTGTTCGGCGCGATCTCGTTGCTGATACCCGGGGACGCCGGTCTGGGCCCGGCCAGCCGGTACGGCCACAATCCCGACCAAGCCCTCGCGATTCTCACCGTGCTCACCCTCGGCGCCATCGTGATGGGCACGGCGCTGGGCGTCCGCGACCTGTTCACCGAGCAGAGCATCTTCCGGCGCGAACAAGCGCACGGCTTGTCGGCGTCGGCGTTTCTGGCCGCCAAGGTGATCGTCTACACCCTGACCGCGATTGTCCAGACCGCGGTCATCACGACCGTGGCGACCGTCGGCCACCAGGCACCCGCCCACGGCGCCGTCCTGTTGGGCCACACCAAGCTCGCGGCCAGCGTCGAGTTGTTCATCGCGCTGGCGGTCATCGCCACTGTCACCGCGTTGGTCGCGTTGGCGTTCTCCTCGCCGGCCACACTTTACGAGCAGGTCTGGTTGACCGCCGTACTGGTCGTCTTGGTCTCCACGGTGTTCGCCGGGGCATTGTTCCCCATTTCCGGCCGGTTCCCGCTGGAGCAGATCGCCGCGCTGGTGCCGTCCCGATGGGGATTCGCCGCCGCGGCGTCGACCGTCGACGTGCACGCGGTCAATCCCCTTGCCGAAGCTGATGATTCGTGGAAACACACACCCGGCCAGTGGCTACTCGACATGGGTCTGCTGATCGGCTACGGCGTTGTCGCGGCCGCGGCGCTGCGCTGGCGACTACGACGGCCGTCGCGCCGGCACAACCTGAAAACCGGTCAGCCGAGTTCGTCGCGGGTGATCTCTGACCACAGCGCCTTGTAGCAGTGCGCTGCGGGACTGTGCGGCGCGGCTGCGGTCACCGGCGCGCGATGTTCGGCCATCTGCTCGATGATCGACAGCGCCGGAATGGATGTGGTCAGAATCCCGGGCCGCTCCGAGGCGAGGCTTCGCACCAGGTCGCAGTGCAACCGCTTGCGCCGGTCCACCATCGAGAAGAAGGCACGCACGCGCGGCCGGCGACCCTGGAAATCGCTGACAAAACCGGTCAATTGGTCGAAGGTGCGAACCGACAAGGTCGCCGGGATCATCGGCACCAACACGGTGTCGACGGCGTGCAACACATTTTCCGACAGCAGCGAAATACCCGGCGGGCAGTCGAGAAAGACCATGTCGTACTGACTTTTCTGCGATCGCAGCAGTTCGCGGATCCGGCGGGTCGGCCGCTTCATGTCGTCGAGTTGCACGTCCAGGTTGCGGTACCGGAAATCCGCCGGCAGCACATCGAGCCCGTCGAAATCGGTGGCCTTGATCGCATCGTCGAACGGTCGCGACCCCTGCAGCAGAGCCCGGCCGCCGCCCTTGACCTTCGCCCGCACCCGGAACATGTAGGTCGCCGCGCCCTGTGGGTCGAGATCCCACAGCAACACCTTGTGGCCGTCGAGCGCCGCCAGATGCGCCAAGTTCACCGCGGTCGACGTCTTACCGACGCCGCCCTTGATGTTGTAGGTCGCGTAGACCTTCATCTGCGCACCAGCGCTTTGACTCGGGCGCGATTCTCATCGGCCAGGAACGGCCGCAACCGGCCCACCAGCGCCGCGCGTGCACGGAGTTGATGCGCGTCGAGTTGCGCGGCCATCTCACCCATCGCCAGCACCGTCTCGGGCGGCGCCGCTCCCTGCTCCATCATCGTCGCGGCGAATTCGCGGACCGCTTCGCGCTGCACCTCGCCGTCCTGAAAGTCGCCGAGCGTGTCCTGCAGCGACTTGAGCTCCTTGAGCAGCGCACGGTGTGCCTCGTTGTCGCACACCGGCTTGAACAGCTCGAGCAGGTAGCGCAGTTCCTTGCACCGCTTGCGCAACCCGTGCACGTCGTCGCTCGGCGAATCCGGGTGGATGCGTCCACCGCGCCGCGCCGCATTCCGGTACGCCTGCCGTAGGCGCCGGCGCGCCAGCATCGCCACCGTCGGCCCGCCCACGGCGTCGGTCGCCACCTGGGCCAGCGCCGTCCGCCAGTCGCTCATCAGCTCCTCGAACCGCCGCGATCGCAGCCCACGTACCAGGCGCCGCCGCTCGGCGCTGCGATGCTTGACCAGAAACGACCGGAACGGGTCCAGGTCGCCGGGAGCGGCCGACATCAGGCGGGCTGCCATGGTGTCCAGGTCGAGCAGGTAGACGTCCAGGTCGCGGACCGGGGTGGTCAGATCGCCCAGCCACTTGAATTCCGGGGCGAAGCGTTCGGCCAGGTTGTCGGGCAGCACGTCGCCGACGAGCTTGAGAATCGACCGGGTGCGGCGCACCGCGACCCGCAGATCGTGCAGGAATTCAGTGTCGATCGACCCGATCGTGCCCGGCACGTTCTCCTCGATGGCCGCCGCGAGCGCCACCAGCGTCTGCGAAATAGCCACGGCAGCAGAGGTTTCCGGCCGCAGCTGGGCCGAGCCGCGGCCGTTGGCGGGGTGGCGCTCGGCGTGGGTCAACGCGAGATCGTACGGCGTGGTCGAGACCGCGCTGAACCCGTCGATCCGGCACAGCAGGCGCGCGATCCGATCACCGGCGGAGTCGTAGCCGCGCAGCGGCTGGATTCGCAGTTGGCTGGTGCCGTCGTCAACGCTCTCGGTCAGCAGCCGGGCAACGGTCTTCGCCTCGGCATTCAGCACCCGGGCTTCCTGTAGCGCGGAGTGCACGGTGACGACCGGCATCAGCGCCCGCGGCACGATCAGCGGTGTCAGGGCATCGCGGATCGGCCCGGCCGGTAAATCGCGCGCCTGCGCGGGCCACTTCAGCGCGCCCATCGGGGCCTGCAGCCGGGTGCTGTCGGGAAACTGCATGATCAGCGGCCCGCCGTCGGCGTAGTGCAGCGAGATCCCGGCCGAGTGCAGCCGCCAATCAAAGGTGTCCAGCCAGGTGCGCGAAACCGCGGTCGCCACGCCGGCGGCCACCGTGAAGCGGGGTCGCAAGGCCGCCGCAACGGAGTCCATGTCGACCGCGCCCTGCATGCTGAACGCGCGGGACACCCCGCCCATGGCGCACCTTTCCTCGACCGCGTGGCCGCGGCCGCGCGACGAACTATAAGCACCGATGGTTAACGCAGCGTCCAGTTCGGTGCAGAATCTCGGCGACTCAATTCTGATCGGTTACCGTCGGGTATGACCAACATTGCGGAACATTTGCGCAATTCACTCGACGGACGTTGGCGCGACGTGAAGAACCAGATGCGTGAGCGACTGGCCGACGACACCTTCCGTCCGCATTACACACCGAACACGGTGATCGCTCGCGCCAAGGTGGCCGAGCAGATGAGCATCATGGCCGACGCGGGCTCGGCCGACGACGGCTTTCGCAAGGAGCACGGCGGAACCGGCAACGTCGGCGCCGCTGTCAGCATGATCGAGATGCTCGCCATGTCGGACCTGTCGCTGATGGTCAAGGCCGGCGTGCAGTGGGGCCTATTCGGCGGCGCGGTGGAGAACCTGGGCACCGAACGACACCACGAGCGCTACGTCAAGAAGATCATCAATCTCGAGTTGCGGGGCTGTTTCGCAATGACCGAGACCGGTCACGGCAGCGACGTCCAGGCACTGGAGACGACGGCTACCTACGACGCCGAAACCGAAGAATTCGTCATCCACTCCACAACGCCGAACGCGCGCAAGGACTACATCGGTGGCGCGGCCGAAACCGCCACCATCGCCGCAGTTTTCGCGCAGCTCATCACAGGCGAGAACGGCGAGCAGGTCAACCACGGCGTGCACTGCATCCTGGTGCCGATCCGCGACGACGAGGGCAACGACCTGCCCGGCGTGACGACATCGGACTGTCAATACAAGGGCGGGCTGCCCGGGGTCGACAACGGGCGCATCGTGTTCGACAACGTCCGGGTTCCACGGGTCAACCTGCTGAACAAGTACGGCGACGTGGAGGCCGACGGCACCTACACTTCACCGATCGAGAATCCCAACCGCCGGTTCTTCACCATGATCGGCACGCTGATCCGCGGGCGAGTGACCGTCGGCGGGAGCGCAGGCAACGCGGCGCGGGTGGCCCTGGATATCGCGACCCGATATGCGTTGCAACGCAGACAGTTCACTGCGCCCGACGACGACGGCGAAGTGTTGATCATGGACTATCTGGTGCATCAGCGCCGGCTGTTCCCGCTGATCGCGAAGTCGTACGCGTTGCAGTTCGCGCAGAACGAGTTGGTGTCCAGGTGCCACGATCTGCAGACGGCCGACTCTCCCGACGCCGAGGAGCAGCGGGAGCTGGAGTCGCGGGCCGCCGGCCTGAAGGCCGCGAACACCTGGCATGCCTCGACGGCTATCCAGGAGGCGCGCGAAGCCTGCGGTGGGGCAGGCTATATGGCCGACAACCGGTTGATCGCGTTGCGCGCCGACACCGATGTGTTCACCACCTTCGAGGGTGACAACCACGTGCTGACCCAGTTGGTGGCCAAGGAGCTGCTGACCGCTTACGCCGACGACATCAAGAGCATGAGTCCGGTCGAGTGGGTCCGCTTCGCGGCCAACTTTGCCGGCGAGCGGGTGCTGAAACGCACTGCGGCCGAGACGATTATGCAAACCATCGTCGACGCCCGGCAGGACAACGAAGAGGACGGCAGCCTGTTCAACCGCGGCACTCAGGTCAAGATGTTCGAGGACCGCGAGGAATACCTGATCGCCTCGGTGGCTCGCCGGCTGCAGGCCAAGTCGAAGGAGATGTCGGCCTTCGACGCATTCAACTGGGTGCAGGATCATGTGTTGCACGCCGCGAAGGCACACATCGACCGGGTGGTGCTGGAGGCGTTCGTCGCCGGAATCGAGTCCTGCGACAACAGCGACGCCCGTGAGGTGCTCGGGCTCGTCTGCGATCTCTACGCGTTGAACGTCATCGAGGACGACAAGGCGTGGTACGTCGAGCACCGGTTCCTGTCCAACGAGCGGGCCAAGGCGGTCACCCGCGGTATCAACGACCGGTGCCGTCTGCTGCGGCCGCACGCACAGGCTCTTGTTGACGGCTTCGGCATTCCCGAATCGCTGCGCTATGCCGAGATGCTGCACCCGGAGAATCTTCCGCAGCCGGACGCCATCGACACCGATTCGGCCCTGCAGCACGGGTGACGAGTTGCCGGTCGGCGCTACCGGCGCCGACTGCGGGCGGGGTGTCAAACCGTCGCGGATACCCGGCGAAACAACGCCCGATCGGCGCATCACCTATACTTCAGTTATGCAACACCCCGCACAGCTGCGCTCCATCCCATCGCGCTGCCGCGTCGTGCACTGTTGCTGTTGTTGTCGTTGATTTCCTGACGCCGTTGGCGATGCTGTAGAAATCCCCGCGCCTCCCTCAGGGCGATTTCCTCCACTTCGGCCGGAGGAATCGAATTGCGCACCGCTCCAGAGTCATTCAGGAAGCTCAGGCAACAATGACAAACCCGTTCCCCCACCGCCGCAGCGCAGTCGGCAAAAACTCCACCCGATCGGCACGGACGCGTGTTGACCGCAGATCCCGCGGCCCAGCGCTTGACCCCCGTCGCGCTGGCCATTCCCACCAGGACAGCCACAGAGTTCGACATAAGCTGGGAGGGCGACGACCTTTGATCCGCGACCGTGGGAGCGAATCTAAATGAGCATTGCCGAAGACGTCACACAACTGGTCGGACACACGCCGATGGTCCGGCTGCGCCGAGTCACCGAAGGCGCCGTGGCCGATGTGGTGGCCAAGTTGGAGTACCTCAACCCCGGGGGCAGCGTGAAAGACCGCATCGGGGTCGCGATGCTCGACACGGCCGAACAAGCAGGGCTGATCAAACCTGACACCATCATCCTCGAACCGACGAGCGGCAACACCGGCATCGCGCTGGCGATGGTCGCGGCGGCACGCGGTTACAAGCTTGTGCTGACCATGCCCGACACCATGAGCAACGAGCGACGAGTTCTGTTGCGCGCGTACGGCGCCGAGATCGTTCTGACGCCGGGCAAAGAGGGCATGCAGGGCGCTATCGCCAAGGCTGAGGAGCTGGCCAAAAGCGACCAGCGGTATTTCATGCCGCAGCAGTTCGAGAATCCGGCCAACCCGGCGACCCACCGGGCCACCACCGCCGAAGAGGTGTGGAGCCAAACCGAGGGCAAGGTCGACGTCTTCGTGTCTGGCGTCGGCTCGGGCGGCACGATTACCGGTGTCGCCCAAGCGATCAAGGAACGCAAGCCCCAAGCCAAGTTCATCGCCGTCGAGCCGTCCGCCTCGCCGGTGCTGTCCGGCGGGCAAAAGGGGCCGCACCCGATCCAGGGCATCGGCGCCGGCTTCGTCCCGCCGGTCTACGACGAAGACCTTGTCGACGAGGTCATCCAGGTGGGCAACGAGGAGGCTTTCGACCTGGCTCGCCGCCTGGCATCCGAAGAGGGCCTGTTGGTCGGGATCTCGTCAGGCGCCGCGGTGGTCGCAGCGTTGGAAGTCGCCCGCAGGCCGGAAAACAAGGGCAAGCTCGTCGTCGTCATCCTGCCGTCCAACGGCGAACGGTATTTGAGCACTGCGCTGTTCGCCGATCTGGCGGATTGACAATGCTCGACGCATTCCGGGACGACATACGGGCGGCCAAGGAGCGCGACCCCGCCGTCCCGAGCACGCTGCAGGTCGTCTTCGCGTACCCGGGTGTGCACGCAATTTGGGGCCACCGGGTCAGCCACTGGCTGTGGCGACGCGGGGCCAAGGTCGCGGCCCGCACGCTCGGTGAAGTCAACCGGATCCTCACCGGGGTCGATATCCATCCGGGGGCCACGCTGGGCACCGGCCTGTTCATCGACCACGCCACCGGTGTGGTGATCGGTGAAACTGCCGAAGTCGGCGACGACGTCACGATCTACCACGGCGTCACCCTCGGCGGCAGCGGCAAGGACACCGGAAAACGGCATCCCACCATCGGCGACCGCGTGACCATCGGCGCCGGAGCCAAAATCCTCGGCGCGATCAAGATCGGGGACGACAGCCGGATCGGCGCGAACGCCGTTGTGGTCAAAGAGGTTCCGTCCAGCTCAGTGGTTGTCGGTGTGCCCGGACAGGCCATCAGCAGCGCCAAGCCGGGTACCGGCGACGACTCGCTGATGCCCGACCTGGTGGGGGTCAGCCTGCAGTCGTTGCTCACCCGGGTCGCCAGGCTCGAGGATCAGGCCCATACGCCGCAGACCGAGGGCGTCATCCGCCTGCCGGAAGCCGGCGTGTGGCACGGCGAGGACTTCTCGATCTAGGCTGCGCCCGACTGTTGCTCTCTGAATCCGCTGCGTGACAATCATCGACTCCCCGTCCCGGCGCGTGTCTGGCACACGTTTGCCTGCGCAGGTGCTGGCCGGCACCTGGTGAAATCGCCGTGCGCTCACGACGCACCTCGTCACGGGGTGACGTCGGCGAAAGAGCTGACCCAACGATGCGGCGGACGCGGCGAATTCGGTTCGCCGGGCCGGACGACCCCGAGCACCGACCATCCGGCGGCGGACGCGGCGTCGAGCTCATCGGGGTGGTCGGACAGAAACAGGATCTGGTCGGGCGCCGTGCCGACTGCCGTGGCGATGGCGTCGTAGGACGAGCTTTCCCGTTTGGCGCCGGCGTTGGCGAGATCGAACCAGCCGGTGATCAACGACGACAGCTCCCCGCCGTGGGCGTAGGCGAACCAATCCTGTTGGTTGCGAACCGAACCCGACGAGTAGACGTGCAGCTGGATGCCGTCGTCATGCCAGGATCTCAGCGCCCCCGGTACGTCGTCGAAGAATTCCCCGACCAGGTCCCCGCCGCGAAAACCCTCGGCGCACACCAGGCCTTGCGCGGCTTTCAACGGCGCGGCCTTGACGTCGGAATCCAGCCAGCCGCAGAGGATTTCCGCCACACCCACGGGACCGGCAGCTGAGCGGCCGGACAGTTCGCGGGTTTCAGCGATCACCGGGTCGGCGGCGCCACCCTGGTTGTCGGTCAACCACTGCTCGAGGTGCCGGCGGGTGTAGTCGTAGAGCTTCTCGCGGACCGAGTCGGTCGGACTGGTGGTGCCCTCGATGTCGACGACGATCGCGGTGATCACGTCGCGGCGAGTCGGTCGAGCGTCGGAAAGCGTTGTCCGATGGTGTCGCCGGTGAAGTCCCCGATCCAGCCGTCCTCGCGCTCGAAAAACCGGATCGCGGCGAAGTCGGGGTCCGCACCCATGTCGAACCAATGCCGGGTGCCCGCCGGCACCGTCAGCAGGTCACCGCTTTCGCACACCACTGCAAAGACTTCGGGCTCGAGATGCAGATAGAAGCAGGCTCGCCCCGACACGAAGAAGCGCACTTCGTCTTCGGCGTGGCGGTGCTCGGCGAGAAATTTCGAGCGCGCGGTGGCCGCGTTGGCGCGCCAGTCCGGGTCGTTGTGGTTGGGTTGCACAGCGGCCACATCGATGTGCCGGTAGCGGCCGTCGGCGTTGATCGCGGCCACCTGATCGGCGTAGTAGGCCAGGATCCGTTCGGCGGGTTCCCGAACGTCGAGGCCGGATGCGACCGGGCTGCGCTCGAAAGCGATTCCCCGCGTCGCAAGTTCGTCACGAATCCGGCTTGCGTCGGCAGTGCGCAGCCGCACCTGTTCGGCGTCGTTGTCGGCCATCACCTGTAGCAGTGTCATTCGATCCCTATCTCGCGGTGTCCGGTCAGCGTCACCAGTTCACAGATGGCTTCCAGACGTTCGATTCGGTCGCGGGCCTGCTCGAGATCGCGACCCCACCCGGTGATCCCGTGGCCCGCGATGAACAGCACCGGCGGGCTGTCGGGGTGCTCGGTCAGGTGTCGCTCGATGTCGTCGGCGATGCGTGCCACGTCGGAGTGATTCGCGAAGACCGGGATGGTAACGGCCTCCGCCGTGCCGAGGCCCTTGATCAGCTCGTAGCCGCGGTACGTCAAAGCCGTCGACGCGTCCACGGTCTGGGCGGTCGCATGCGGTGCGTGAACGTGGACCACCGCATTGGCGTCGGTGGCCCGGTAGATCGCGGTGTGGATGACGGCCTCGGCCGACGGGCGGCGGCTGCCCGCTACCGGGTTGGAGTCGGCAACGTGCACCGTCACCATGTCGTCGGCGGTCAGTTCACCCTTGGACAGCCCGCTGCCGGTGATCACCGCCGTCGGCCCGGTTCGCACCGAGATGTTGCCTGCGGTGCCCGGCATCCAGCCGCGCGCATACAGTCCGCGGGCCATGTCGGCGATCGGTTGCCCCACCGCGGTATTCGCCTCGCCGATCACGCCGTTCTCGGTGACGACCGCGGTGATCAGCTCAGGCGGGGTGACATCGAAGGCAGGGTTGTACGCGTCGGTCCGGTTCGGGGCGGTGGCCACACCGCCGACATGGGTGATCTCGTCCGCGGCCCGCTGCTCGACGACGATCTCGCGGCCCGTCGCGGTCGCCAGATCGCGGGTCGACTCGGGCGCGACGACGATGAAGGGAATGCCGTGCCGGTGCGCGGCGACCGCCAGCGCGTAGGTGCCGATCTTGTTCGCCACCGAGCCGTCGGCAGTTATGCGGTCGGCGCCGACCAGGACGCAGTCGACCTGTCCGGTGGCCATCGCCCACGCGGCCGCGGAGTCGATGGTCAGCCGGTGCGGGACACCGGCCTCGGCCAGCTCCCAGGCCGTCAGCCGGGCGCCCTGCAGCAGGGGCCGGGTTTCGTCGACCAGCACCTCGGCGATCCTGCCGCGGCCATGCAGCACCAGCACCGCACCCAGCGCGGTGCCGACGGCGGTGGTGGCCAGCCGACCGGTGTTGCAGTGCGTGAGAATGCGCAACGGCCGATCGGGACACAACCGCGTCACCAGGTCGGCCGCGTGGGTCGAACAGTGCCGGTTGGCCTCGGCGTCCTCGGCCAGCATCCGCCGGGCCTCGTCCAGCACCGCGTCCGGACCGCTCGGCAGCCCGGCCAGCGCTCGTCGCACCCCCCAGGCCAGGTTCACCGCGGTGGGCCGGGCCGACGCGATCCGCCGCGCCTCCGAGACCGCCTGGTCGCGATCGCCGACGTGCGCGTACGCCGCCAGTGCCACCCCGAATGCGCCGGCCACTCCCAGGGCCGGGGCGCCACGGATGGCCAGCGTTTTGATGGCGTCGATGACCTCGTCCACGGTGGTGATCCGCAGCCAGCGCAGATCGTGCGGCAACAGGCGCTGGTCGATGACCAGTAACGCGCCGTCGGCCCAGGTGATCGAGCTCTCACCGGTTGGCGTCACGGACTCCATCGGGGCCTCATTTCGGCTGAGCATCCCCGAATAGGATCGGCCAGATCCCTGTCCAGGGTCAACAGGACAATCGCGGTGATCTGGACCATGATGGAATGATGCGACTTCTTCTCGGTATTGTCGGCATCGCTGTGGCAGTGGGCGTGGCCATTCCCGCGCTGGCCGATCCGGCCGACGGCCCGCTTCCGCCGGACCCGGCTGCCGACGCGAACTTCATCGCCTCGCTCAACAAAGCGGGCATGACTTTCCGTAACGGGTCGGACGCCGTCGCGGCTGGGAGACTGGCCTGCGACATGATGAACTCCGGGACGTCTGAACAGGACGTCGTCAACAAATTGAGCATGCTCAATCCCGGCTTGAGCACCGCAGGTGCGATGAAATTCGCGGCGCTGGCGTCTAGCAACTACTGCCCGGAATACTTGACGAAATCGAGCGCAAAGACCGGCAATTCATCGCCGTTTCCTGGCCTCGGCGGACGCTGAAAAACCTGCTCCCCCGGGTGGACTCGAACCACCAACCCTCCGGTTAACAGCCGAATGCTCTGCCAATTGAGCTACAGGGGACTGCTCGGTATCCGCGGACACCATGGCGCGGAACGCTTGATGACTGTAGCGTACCGGCGCGCGCACGCCCAACCAGACCATTCGCCCGCCGGTGGGTGCGTGCTCGTCCGGATGGGGCAGGATGGATGCATCCGCGCCGCACCTTGGAAAGGACCGTTTTGATCCGCTACGTCGTCGTGCTGGGACTGGGCTATGTGTTGGGCACAAAGGCCGGTCGCCGTCGTTACGAGCAGATCGTCGGCACCTACCGCGCACTGACGAGCAGCCCCGCCGTCAAGTCGATGATCGACGCGGGCCGGCGCAAGGTGGCGAATCAGGTCTCGCCGGACGGGCGGATGGTGACGCTCACCGAGATCGACGACGCAACCAGCGTGGTCGAGCGCGAACGACCCAGCTAGGCGCTGAGGCCGTCACCGCTGGCCTGCTCGAGCAGGCTGCGCCGGTAGGCCTCCATCGCGACCAGGTCGCCGAACAACGCGTGGTACTCATCGCCCTGCTCCACCGGTGACATCCGCTGCAGCTTGGACTTGACATCGGCGATCTGCCGGCCGATCCAGACCTCTTGGAGGCGAGCCAGTACGCCGGCGATGTAGCGCGGCAGCTTCTCGTCGTCCTCGTTCCGGATGGCCTCGACGCCCAGCTCGTTGACCAGCCCGGCAGCGGCGGGTGACAGCGCCTGCTGGCGCACCGCGTCCAGCCATTCGGCACCGCCGACGCCGGTCGCGGTGCCACCGGCCGCTTCGATGGCGGTGCACACCGCGGCGTACCCGGGGTGGGTGAAACTCTCGACGGTGAGTTGGTCGAATACCGGCCCGGCCAGCGCGGGGTACTGCAGCGCGGATTTGAGCGCCTCACGTTGCGGCCACAGCGTGGGATCTTTCGGGTTGGGCCGCGAAACAGCCGGTTGCACGCCGGCGTCGGCCTGCCTGCCGACAGGGCGACGGGTTTTGTTGCGCCCTTGCGCCGTCGGCCTTTTCGCCTCCTCGCGGACTCGGCTGATGACCTGCGCGACATCGGCCCAGCCGACCCAGCCCGCCAGCTGTCGCGCGTACTCGTCGCGCAGCGTCGGGTCCTTGATCTGCGCGACGATCGGCACGCAGCGCCGCAGCGCGGACACCCGGCCCTCCGCGTTGTCCAGGTCGATGTCATTGAGCGTGGTGCGAATTGCGAACTCGAACAGCGGAGTTCGTCGTGCTACCAGATCGCGCAGCGCGCCGTCACCGGACGCCAGCCGTAGATCACACGGATCCATCCCGTCGGCCGCAACAGCCACGAACGACTGGCCGGCCAGTTGCTGCTCACCGGAGAACGCCTTGAGCGCGGCCGCCCGGCCCGCTTCGTCGCCGTCGAACACGTAGATGAGCTCGCCGAGAAAGAAGTTGTCGTCCATCATGAGTCGGCGCAGCATCGACATGTGCTCGTCGCCGAAGGCGGTGCCGCAGGATGCCACCGCGGTGTTCACCCCGGCCAGGTGCATCGCCATCACGTCGGTGTAGCCCTCGACGACGACGGCCTGATGCCCCTTGGCGATGTCGCGCTTAGCCAGGTCGATACCGAACAACACCGACGACTTCTTGTACAGCAACGTTTCTGGCGTGTTGACGTATTTGGCTTCCATCGGGTCGTCGTCGAATAGCCGTCGTGCGCCGAACCCGATCACCTCGCCGGCCGATGATCGGATCGGCCACAGCAGCCGGCGGTGAAACCGGTCCATCGGTCCGCGGCGACCCTCCCGCGACAGGCCGGCGGCCTCCAGCTCCTTGAATTCAAAACCCTTGCGCAGCAGATGTTTTGTCAGCGTGTCCCAACCCGAGGGGGCGAAGCCGCAGCCGTAGCGGCGGGCCGCGTCGCCGTCGAAATTTCGCTCGGTCAAATACTTGCGGGCCGGCTGCGCCTCCGGCGACTCGAGCGCCGCCGCGTAGAACGACTGCGCCTCGGCGTTGGCGGCGATCAGCCGGCTGCGACTCCCGCGGTCGCGCTGTACGTTGGTGGCCGCCGCCCCGGTGTAGGTGAGGGTGTGCCCGATCCGGTCGGCCAACACCTCGACGGCCTCGACGAAGCTGACGTGCTCGATCTTCTGCACGAAGGCGTACACGTCGCCGCCCTCGCCGCAGCCGAAGCAGTGGAAGTGACCGTGGTTGGGCCGCACGTGGAACGACGGCGACTTCTCGTCGTGGAACGGGCAGATCCCCTTCATCGAATCCGCGCCGGCCCTGCGCAGTTGGACGTAGTCGCCGACGACGTCCTCGATGCGGACCCGTTCGCGGATGACGGCGATATCGCGATCAGAGATGCGGCCGGCCATCGGCCCAGTGTAGAGCCGACCCTCAGGACGCGATGACGGTTAGCCGGGGCCGATGACGCCGCGGGCGAATGCGTCGGTGGCCACCGGCTGGTTATCAGCCGTCCGGTGACTCACGTCTGAGTCGAGGCGATGCGTTCCAGGCGCCCCTCGGTGTAGGAGACGATCTGGTCGACGATCACACGGATCCGCGCGCCGTCGTCGGCCGCGGCGTTGAAGGCCGGCAGGTAGATCGGATCGAGGGTGCGGGGCGCTCCGGTCAGCAGCGCGTGGGCCACCCGATGAATGCATTCCCGTTGCCGCGCTTGGATTTCCTGGTGTCGCGGGTCGGACATGATGAACTGCAGCGCCAGCGTTTTGAGCAGGGCAACCTCGGCGCGCACCACCTCCGGCACGGACAGCTCGGCCCGGTAGCGGGCCAGCGGTCCGGGGCCGGCGTCGGCACGGGTGGCCGCGATCGCCGCCGACGCGAATCGGCCGACCAGCTCGCTGGTCATCTGCTTGAGCGACACCGCGGCCGACAGCGTGGCGTCGTACTTGCCGACCGCGGCGACCGCAGGAAGCCCGGTCAGCCGATCCGCTGCCGCGATCAAGTCGTCGGCCCGGACTCCGGCGAAGTCACGCTCGCCGAGTTTGGCCAGGGCGGCCGCTTGGTGATCGTCGCCGAGCACCCGCAGGTCGATCCGTCTGGAGACGACGCCGTCCTCGACGTCGTGTACCGAATAGGCCACGTCGTCGGCCCAGTCCATCACCTGGGCCTCCAGACAGGGCCGATCAGCGGGGGCGCGGTCGCGCATCCACTCGGCTTTGTTGCGGTCGATGTCGTAGAAGCCGAACTTGCGCCGATGCGGGTCGCGCAGCCACGGATATTTGGTGACCGCGTCGAGCGCCGCCCTCGTCAAGTTGAGACCGGCGCTAGCGCCTTGTCCATCAATGACTTTGGGCTCTATGCTGGTCAGTATTCGGAAGTTCTGCGCGTTTCCCTCGAAGCCGCCGTAAGCGGCAGCGAATTCGTCGAGGGCCTGCTCGCCGTTGTGTCCGTACGGCGGGTGCCCGATGTCGTGGGCCAGCCCGGCCATGTCGACGAGGTCGGGATCGCAGCCAAGTCCGGTCGCCATGCCCCGACCTATCTGGGCGACCTCCAGCGAGTGGGTCAGTCGTGTGCGCGGCGTGTCCCCTTCCCGCGGGCCGACGACCTGAGTCTTGTCCGCGAGCCGACGCAGCGCGGCGCTGTGCAGCACCCTGGCGCGGTCGCGGGCGAAATCGGTGCGGGTCTGCCCTTCGGTGCCCGGCAAGCCCGCGGTCTTCGGCGCCTCGGGCACAACCCGCTGGCGGTCGAAATCGTCGTAGGGGTCAAGCTGGCTCATCGACCCACAGTCTGCCAGTCGGGCCGATAGCTCCCCCGACCCGCTTCGTTGCGGGGATAGATTGACTCCCATGAGCACCCTGCGCCGCTCGGTCGCCGTGTTCATGGCGATGCTGATCACCGCCCTCACGGTCACGCCGTCGGCCACCGCGCAGCCCCCATTCCGGCTGCCCAGCTACCTCACCGACAACGCCGGCGTTCTCAGTGCCGCCGACCGCTCGGCGATCAAGTCGGCCACCGGCAGGCTCTACTCTGAGCGCCACATTCAGTTGTGGGTGGTGTTCGTCGACGATTTCTCCGGACAGTCGGCCGTCAACTGGGCTGACAGCACCCGGACTGCCAGCGATCTCGGTGACTTCGGCGCAGTGCTGGCGGTGGCGACCGTCGACCACTCCTATGCGTTCCTGGTTCCGCGCCGGGTCAAGACGATCGACGCCAGCCAGGTCGACGACCTGCGGCGCAACCAGATCGAGCCGGCGCTGCGCCGCGGCGACTGGGGCGGCGCAGCGGTCGCGGCGGCCAACGGCCTGGCTCGGGGCCCGCAGTCGGCGAGCTCGGCGCCCTTGCTGATCGGCTTGGGCGTCATCCTGTGCGCGGTGCTGGCGCTGTACGTGTTCACCCGTTGGCGGCGTCGTCGACGGCGGGCCGCCGAACTGGCCGCGGCCCGGCGGGTCGACGCCACCGACCCCGATGCGTTGGCGTCGCTGTCGCTGGGCGCCCTGGACGACCTGTCGCGATGCAAGGTCGTCGACGTCGACAACGCCGTGCGCACCAGCGCCAACGAGCTCGCGTTGACGATCGAGGAGTTCGGCGAGCAGCGCACCCAGCCCTTCACCCATGCGGTCGACACCGCCAAAGCAGCTCTGGCCCAAGCATTTACGGTGCGTCAACAACTCGACGACGCGATCCCCGAAACTCGTGCACAGCGTCGTCAGCTGCTGACCGAGGTAATCGTCGGCGCGGCGCGGGCCGACCGCGAGCTGGAGTCGCAACGGGAGGATTTCGAGAAGATGCGCGACCTGGTGGTCAACGCCCCGGCGCGGCTGGACACCCTGACCCAGCAGGTGGTCGAGCTGACCGCCCGCATCGAACCGGCCGAACAGCGACTGACCGAGCTGCACAACGAGTTCGACTGCTCCGCGCTGGCCTCGGTGACCACCAACGTCACCACCGCCAAGGACCGGCTGGCCTTCGCCGAGCAGAACCTCGGCCAGGCACGGGCGACGGCGGCCAAGCCGGTCAGTGGCGAGCAAAGCACTCTGGTCGACGCCGTGCGTGCAGCGGAATCCGCACTGGGACAGGCCCGCTCGTTACTAGATGCGGTAGACAGCGCCGCCGGCGACATCCGGCACGCCGTCGCGACACTGCCGTCGTTGATCGCCGACATCCAATCCGGGATCGAGCGGGCCGACACCGCGCTGCGCAGCGCCCAAAAGGCCAACGCGCCGCACCTGCGCGATCTGGCCGGCGCCCGCGCTGCGGCGAGCCGCGCGCTCGACGCAGCGCACTCGAGCGGTTCCGCCGATCCGCTCACCTCGTTCACCGTGCTGACCAAAGCCGACGCCGATCTGAATCGACTCCTGGCCGCGGTCGCCGAGGAGCAGGCGGCCGCCGAACGCCTGCGCCGGACACTGGAACAGACGTTGTTCACCGCGCAGTCGCGGGTGCACGCCGTGTCGGAGTACATCGACAACCGCCGCGGCAGCGTCGGACCCGAGGCGCGGACCCGACTGGCCGAGGCGAGTCGCCAGGTCGACGCCGCGCAGGACCAGAAGGCGACCGACCTGAGCGGGGCGATCACGCGTGCCAACAAGGCCGCGGCGCTGGCCGCGGAGGCGCAGTCGCTGGCGGAATCGGATGTGCAGTCCGCGCAGATGGCGTACACCTCGCGCTACGGCAGCGGCGACCACACCGGTGCGATGATGGGCGGCATCATCATCGGCGACATGCTCGGCGACGCGATGCGCGGCGGCTTCGGCGGCGGTTGGGGCCCGACGTCGTTCGGCGGTTCCGGCTCTTCCGACGGCGGCTTCATGGGTGGCGGCGGCCGGTTCTGAACAGCGCGTCGGCCGGTAAAAAGTGATGCGGCAGCTCACCACGCCCTAGTGAGCCGCCGCATCGACTTGCCGATGATATTAGACTGGTGACCAATAGGTGCGGGAATCGCGGAAATTATCCGGACGAGTTTCGCATCTGCCCGCCGTCAGCA